>JBCBSD010000014.1:0-89007 GCA_039819365.1 Pseudomonadota bacterium | reverse complement strand
TGAACCGCTCCGACTTTCGCATCGACCTGATCCCGGATCTATTGCGCGAATCTGATCGTGTCATTGCAGCGCTCAGCGCATTGCTGGACCTTTCCGAAGATGACGTCGCGCGGATCGACGCCGATCTCGAACAGGCTGCGGGCTATCAGCCCGTGCAAGTGGCGACCGGCGTGGAATGGGAGAAGTTCGCCGCCGTCAATGTCCGCCTTCCCGAACTTCCCGGTGTTTCGCCGATTCAGAGCTATGCGCGCCATTATCCGGACGGGCCCGCGGTCGCGCACTTGGCCGGCTATGTCGGCACGCCGAGCCGCGAGGAATATGAAGAAACGCGCGATCCGATCTTGATGGTGCCGGGCTTCAAGGTCGGCAAGGACATGCTCGAAAAGACGATGGAAGAGCATTTGCGCGGCGAACCCGGGGCGCGCCGCGCCGAAGTGACCGCGCGCGGTGAACTGGTCCGCGAACTCGAAACGCGGCCCGATGTCAGCGGCAATACAGTGCAGTTGACGGTGGATGCCGGTCTCCAATCCTATGCCGCACGCAGGCTGGGGCCTGAGTCGGGATCGGTCGTCGTGATGAATACCCAGACCGGCGGCATTCTCGCGATGGCCTCGATGCCGGCCTACGACCCCAACAGTTTTTCGGACGGCATCAGCCATACCGAATGGAACATGCTGTCAGCAGACGATCATGTGCCACTCAGAAACAAGACGCTGCAGGGTCTCTATCCGCCAGGTTCGACGGTCAAACCGATGAACGCGCTCGCGCTTTTGCGCGAAGGCGTCGGCCCCGAAGAGACCGCGACATGCACCGGCCGCGTCAACATTGCCGGGGGCATTTTCCATTGCTGGCGGCGCAGCGGGCACGGAACGGTCAATATGAACCGCGCGATCGCCGAAAGCTGCGATATCTATTTCTATCTCATGGGCGTCCGTATCGGCATGCAGCCGATCGCCGACACGGCTCGACAGCTGGGACTTGGCGCGCGCTTCGACGAGTTGCCGGTCCCCTATCAATATTTCGGCACGGTTCCCGACCCGGCCTGGAAACGGCAGCGCTACGGCGAGGAGTGGCAGGTCTACGACACCGTCAATGCGACGATCGGCCAGGGCTATATGCTCACAAATCCGCTGCAGCTCGCCGTGATGTCGGCCCGGCTCGCTACAGGCCGGGATGCAACGCCACATTTGTTGGCGGGCGAGGCTAGCCAGGCAGCTGCGCTGGGCTTCGATGCCGATCATCTTGCGATCGTGCGTCAAGGCATGCGCGACGTGGTCAACGGTCGCGGCACCGCACGGCGCGCCAGACTTCCTCTCGACGGTGTCGAACTCGCCGGCAAGACCGGCACCGCCCAGGTCCGGCGTATCACCATGGCCGAGCGGCGCAGAGGCGTGCGGTCCAACGCCTCGCTGCCCTGGGAACTGCGCGACCATGGGCTGTTCATCTGTTACGCGCCGGCCGATCGGCCTCGCTATGCGGCGGCCGTGGTTGTCGAACATGGCGGCGGATCTGGCGCCGCCTATCCCGTCGCCAGCGACACGCTGCTCTACCTGTTCGACCAAAGCCAGGCGATGGCACGTCTGGAAAGCCATGAGGCGCGCTGGGGCGGCGACATCGAACAGAGAATGGCGCGGCAAGCCGCCGATTATCTGACCAGTCAGTCCAGCGACGTCGCCGGCACGCTCACTGATCCACTTCGCGTCCAGACCGACCGCAATCCGGAAACCGGTGAATGAAAATTCGTAACTTGATCATTCAACCTCAAGGAGACTTGCAATGACATTTTGGAATCGCCGCAACTTTCTGGCCGTGGTGCCTGCGGCTCTCATCGCCTGTAGCGCGCAGGCGACGCCTGCCGAGATCGTCGTCCATAAAACGCCGAGCTGCGGCTGCTGCAACCTATGGATCGATCATGTTCGCGAAGCGGGTTTTCAAGTCCGTGCCGTCGATGTTGACGATACGACCCCTATTGCCGCGCGGCATGGCGTTCCCGCTGATTTGCGCTCCTGTCATACCGCCGAAATCGATGGCTATGTCATCGAAGGCCATGTCCCGGCGCGCGAAATCCGGCGTCTTCTCGCCGAACGGCCCGACGCCATTGGCCTTGCCGTACCCGGCATGCCGCTCGGCTCCCCGGGCATGGAAATGGGCGAACGTCGCCAAGCCTATGATGTGATCTTGTTCGACCGGACGGGCGGCAGGCGGGTTTTCGCCAGCTATTAGAAGGTCTCGCCCCTTGACCAGAGATGACCACTATGAATCGGCGCAGCCCGGACAAGGCTTTGCGCCCTCTCGAGGGACATAAGACTATGGCGCAATCAATACTATCGCGCGTTCGGCGATCATTCGCCCGAAACGGCATGGGCGGAACTATCAAGCTGATAATCTTCAATGTCGGGCTTCTGGTAACCGGTCGCCTGCTGGATCACAGCTATGTCCATGACGATAGCTTCGATCGCCAATATGGCGTCGACACGAGCGGCGTGGTGGAGCTCGACGAGATGACAAATCCGGCAGGCTCGTTGAAGGGCGCCACCCCTTACGAAGCCCTCGACCCGCAGTGGTTCGATTTTTTGATCTCGCGGGCAGCTATCGGAAATATCGACGAGTTCCAGCTTATCGATATCGGCTCCGGTAAGGGCAGAGTGCTTATGGCCGCCGCATTGGCAGGTTTCCCAGACGTTATAGGCGTTGAAATCGACGAAGGTCTGCACCGCGTTGCATCGCGAAACATGGAGATATTCCAAGAGCACACGCCCGATGTTCGGTTTACACTGTATCATGCAGATCTGCGCGAATTCGCGTTTCCGCTTGGTTCGATCGTGTGCTTTGCCAACAATCCGGTCCATCAGCCGATATTCCAGGAATTCGTGACGAAAATCGAAGAGGCGCTCTTCGCGCATCCCAGAAAGTTCATCTTTGTCTATTTGCACGCGCTGCACGTCGAAGCCTTTGCGAATGCGCACTGGGTCGAGCTGGACGCTGGGTTGGTAGATGGCTCAGATCGGCATCCGTACGCCATCTATGATTGGATGGGGTGACCTATCGCCTGTCGGATGATCGTCGCTCCGTCGCGGCCGTTCCATCGGAATCGGCTTGGAGACCGACATCGACTAGCGGCTGCAGTGTATTCCAACGGGCTGGAATGTCTGCTTTGGGCGCAAAGCCGACATAATGCTGGGGCTGACAGACATCCGGCTAGCGCGGATCAATCGCGACTTAGCTGGCGGCCAACTGTAAAACTCACTAAGATGTTGATTTAACTTAATATTTTTGGCGGAGAGGGTGGGATTCGAATTTGGCAATCAAGTTTTTGAAATAGAACAATTAATTTTCTTTAAGTTAGTCGAATGCCATGTTTAATACGATACCAAATTTTTTCTTCGCGATGAAACCGCTTTCGCTCCATTACGGACGTTAAACCTTGGTTCTTTTCAATTACTGCTTCACGCTCCAAGCGGACTTTCGATGCACTGGAGCCATCAGTTCTCGCGAGAAAACTTCTTTCGTTCCCATCGATCAACTGGGCCTAGCGGGCCGATGGGACAGTGGTGCTCTTTCGTGTGCTGTCCGGTCAGAATGCTCCATGCGTGATGAAACGCGCGCATCTCGCATCCCGGCGTAGCCAGAACAGCGGCTAGCACAAAGGCTGATCCGAGATGACCGAACACATAGGCGAGCCAGATCCATAACAGGCCTGCGGACCACTGCCCTTCAATGCTGCCGGTGATGGACCAGCTATAGACAGCTACGCCCGCTAAAATCACGATGCTCACGATCGCCGGCCACTTTTTCCAATTTCGTGAGAATCCGATATTTACGATATAGCTCACTAAGAAAAGCCCCGGTAAAATGCCGTTCCATAGCAATGGGCGGATATGACCCTCGGCGGTGAGCAGCGCGTCCCAGACATTTACAAGTCCAAAGACATAATAGAGGCACAGCAATCCAAGCGACAAGCGCAACAGGCGCCCTATCGGCCCCGGTTTTGGAATTTCGCCGGGTGCCGAGAGTTTCAAGTCAGTGGTAGCCATTGGCTCCCCCGATGGGCGATTTGCGCAGTCCGTGATGAAGCGCCGCCATCTTACAGCATCGATCCAAGATCCGATCCGACGCTCGGATAGGCCGCGACCATCTTCTTGAGATCGCGGGTTGTCAGCCCCAGCCGCATGGCAAGGCTGAAGAAATTGATGATCTCGCCATATTCGGGGCCGAGCAAATGCGCGCCTAGGATCGTGTCCTTATTCTCATCGATGATGATCTTGGTGGCTGCACAGGTCTCACCGACGCGAAGATTCGAATACCAATCGCCCGTATCGTTTTCCACGACGCGCACACTGTGACCGGAGGCTTTTGCCTCGTCTTCAAGCATACCCACACGGGTCAACTCAGGGATTGTAAACACCGCGCTCGGCACATCCCGATAATCGGGTTTGGTCTGATTGCCCTTGAGCATGTTGGATGCGGCAACCTTGCCCTCGAATACAGCGACAGGCGTAAGCGGTGTGCCTTGGGTGTCGGCCGCGTCACCGGCGGCGTAAACGCAAGGGTTGGACTCGCTTTGCAGATAGGCATTGACCGCAACGCCCTTGTCCCTGGCCTTCACATTGGCTGCGGCCAGATCGAGGTCATCGATCGCCGGAACGCGGCCAGCCCCGTGGACGACGAGGTCGGCGCGCAAATCTTGCATTTTGCCGTCCGTCTCTACCGTGACGAGAAAGTCCGCCCCGTCTTTCTTGATCGATTTGAGCGCGGTGTTCCGGCGTAATTCGACCCCGATTTCGTTACTGTGGCCGACGAGCTTCTCAACGAGATCGGCATCGAAGCCCTTAAGTGGTCTATCGCCCCGGTCGATGATGCATACTTCGCTGCCCGTCCGAGCGGCGATATGGCCGAACTCGAATGAGATAAAACCGCCACCGATAAACAAAACGCGCCTGGGCAATATCTCAAGCTGCATAAATTCGGTGCTGTCCGTCAGAAATTCAGTTCCGGGAACATCGATCGGGCGAGGCTTGGCACCCGTCGCAATCAGGAAATGCTTTCCCTTGAAACGTCCTTCGCCTTCGATCTCGATGGTGTCCTCACCGACGAAGCGCGCCGTCCCGTGGAGGGTGGTGACGCCGTTGCTTTCCAGGCCGCTTTCTATCTTTCCGGGCATTTTGCCGGTAAACGTCTTGGTGAAGGCGACCAGATCGGGCCAGTTGATCGCAAGATCGCTCGGCTCGATGCCTTTGCCGTTCATCAGGCGGGCCGCATCGATGATTTCCGCGCCGCGCCGCAGCATCTTTTTCGGATCGCAGCCGCGCAATGCGCAGGTTCCGCCATAGGGCAGTTCATCAACAACCGCGACCGACCAGCCGCTCGCCGCGCACTTGTTGGCAGCATTGACCGCAGCCATGCCGACGCCGAGCACGATAAGATCGAATTCTCGTTTGCTCATGTCATTGGCCTCCGCAGCATTCCGCGTCTGTGCCATTGGCGCGCGCTTCCTGAATCGGTGGGCAGGGAACGGTGCCGAATGAGCAGAAGACGCAGCAGTCGCCCTTGTTGGGACGGAGTTTCAAACCGCAATCGTTGCAGTCGTAGAAGAACCAGCAGGCGTCGGTCGGCATGGTTTCGGTTTCGCTGTGCTCGCAATGCGGGCAAGTGAGCGTCGATCTAAGCTGCATGGTTTATCCAGTCTTCCGGCGCTGCATAAGCGCGAAGGCGATAAGGCCAAGAAAAGCGATGAGCGCCGCAAATATCGCATAGTCGAACCATAGGAGCCAGGCGGAAAGGCCAACCGCCCCCAGAACGATAACCAGCAGCGGCGTGAAACAGCAAATAGCTGCGATCATCGCGCCAATCAGACCCGTTTTGAGTAGAGCTTTGTCGTTCACAGGCGACCCTCGTCATTGCGGTCTGCCGGATAACCGGCGTTGGTCGAAGCCGTAGCGATGGCTCCGGCGGTCGTTTGCGCAGGATCGAAGCGCGCGGTTGCCGTTTTTGTCTCGTAATCGATTGTCACATCATGGACGCCCGCAACGCCTTCCATCGTGCGCTGCACGGTGATCGGGCAGGTCGCACAGGTCATATTTTCCACGGAGAAACTGGCCGTTTGCAGCGTAGCTGGGCTTTGCGCGACCCTCTCGCCGGAGGAATCCGACATCAGCGCGGCTGCCCCGATCCCTGCTCCGCCGATAGCTAATGCCGAAAGAGCGGCGATCATTGTTTTCTTCATCTGTCTAACTCCTAGTAGAATAGCGGCGCCCACCAATCGACCGTTGCCGAAGCGGCGACCAATGCCGCCGCCAGCCACAGGGCGCTTTTCACAATCAGACTGGCTTCGGGCCGCGCACAATATGTCCCGTCCTCGCAAGTTTCGTCCTGGCGAAAATAGACTTGCCAGAAACCCAGGCCGAGAAAGGCTATGGCGATGGCAATAAACACCCATTTATAGGGTTCGAGCATGGTCAGATTGCCGATCCACGCACCGCTGATGCCGAGCGTGACGAGCATAAGGGGCGCGATGCAGCAGGACGAAGCCAGCAAAGCGCCAAACGCGCCGCCTGCCGCCCAAAATCGCTCCTTATTCGCTTTGGTTTGATCGCTCATAAGAACAGGTATAAGCTCTGTAGTGAGTACAGGTTCAAGAGCTAAATAGGTACACGGCGCATGGCAGCATCACGAATGATAAAGCGGGGCGAGCTGGCCGATCGGTCGGGCTGCAACATCGAGACGATCCGCTATTACGAAAATATCGGGCTCTTGAAGCCCCCCGAGCGTACGCCAGCAGGGCACAGGCTCTATTCACGCGACGACCGCGCGCGGCTCAGCTTCATCCTGCGCGGTCGCGATCTCGGCTTCTCGATCGAGGAGCTAAAAAGCCTGCTCAGCCTTGTCGATTCTCACGACTATAGCTGCGGCGAGGTTTTGGATCTGACGCGAGACCATTTGGCGAGCGTCCGGCAGAAAATCGCTGATTTGAAAAAGCTTGAACGCACGCTTGCTGATGTTTCGGCTCAATGCGAAGGCGGCGATGTCCCGGAATGTCCAATCATCGATGCGCTATTCGGACATGAGGTCGGATTGCCCGACTGATCATCCGAGGGAGGCGGAGGCCCGTGTCAAAGTCTTCCTCCGAATGCCGACTGTCCGTTTTCCATCTTTGGACACCCTTAAGACGCGAGCGGTAAATTCGGCCTTTAATTGGACAAACGTGCGACCTTGGCTTCCCTTAGAATCTCCAATGCTTCCTTCACCACGTAGAGGCCGATTGCGCCGCCTACGACCAAATCGAAGTAGCGTATGCCGGTAAGCAGGACTGCGAGACCCGCGATGATAACAGACGCGTTGGCGATCACATCGACTCGCGTGAAGATCCAAGCGGCCCGGATATGAACTTCATCCTTCCGTTGCTTGCTCAACAGACGCAGCACGAAGACATTCACCGCGAGCGCGACGAACGCCACGGCCATCATCCAGCTGCCTTCGGGCTCGCCGCCCCAAACGAGGCGGCGGGCAACTTCAATGACCATACCGAGGCCGACGACAAGGAGTAATGCACCGCTCAACGTAGCCGCGTTCGCCTTGAACCCTCCGCTTCGACCAATGGCGGCCAAGGCAATGGCATAGGCAGTCGCGTCGGTGAGCATGTCCAGGCCATCGGCGAGAAGGCCAGCGGAGTTGGCCAATAACCCGGTCACGACTTCCACCGCAAACATCACGGCGTTCAACCAAAGCGCAATCCAGAGGCTATTTCGCTGCGCCGCAGTCTCCACGGCGGTCGGTCCGCACCCACAATCTGTCATCACGCCACCATACACGATGGCGCAAACGAGACCATTAGAACGGCGACTCTCCATCCGCGGCGAACATTCCTGCGTGACTCGTCGTTTACACCAGAGCGACGGTCACTTGGGGCCGACAGAGAACTGTCCGCTGTCAGTTTGGCAATCCGAGGAAACGGTCGTTCGGGCCTAGCTGCCGCCGGTCTGATATAACCGCTCGAGCCGGTGACGATGACCACCGGACGCTTCGCCTCGGATCGTTTTCCTTCTCGTCAGACATAGCGGAACTCCCGGGCCATGCCCGCTTCCATGTGATAGAGATTATGGCAGTGAAACAGCCATCGCCCCGGATTGTCGGCGACAAAATCGAACGCGATGCGGCCCATATGTGCTTCGACGATCACGGTGTCCTTGAGAGCTTGGCCAACGCGGAAGAAATGGCCGTGGAGATGCATCGGGTGGAGCATCATGCTCATATTCGACATGGCGACGCGGACCAGCTCGCCTTCGCGGATTTCGAGCGGCGGAGCATCGGGCCAGGTTTCACCGCCGATCGTCCAGACATCGGGCCTCATCATCATGCCGCCCGACAGCCGCAGATCGAAGCGGCGATCCGGCGATCGCTCGCCGGGCAGCGTCTCGATTGATTGCAGATCGGCGTAACCCAGCCGGCGTCCGCCGCGCAGCCCCTCGGGCAGTCCATCGCGCGGCGCCGTCGCGGCGGCATCGGCATAGCGGAACAAGGCACGCGCCGGCGGTGCGTCACCTTCGACCGGCGCAGCGACGAGTGGCCAAACGCCGGGATTGTCTGCTTCGACGATGATGTCGTAACGTTCGCCCATGCCGAGCAACAGGCTGTCGACGGCCACCGGCTCGACCGGTCGGCCGTCGGCATGGCTGACCGTCATACGATGGCCGGCTAGCGCGATCCGGTAGGTTGTGGCGCTGCTCGGGTTGATCAGCCGCAGCCGCACGCGTTCGCCCCGTCTCAGCGCGAATTCGGAAGGGTCGGAAGGCAGCCGGCCGTTGATCAGCAAGCCGACATAGGGCGGGACGATACCGGCCATGCCGTCCATCATGCCTCCACGCCTGTCACGGCGGTCCATCATTCCCCCATTCCCGCCGCGCCGACCCATCATACCCCGCTCCGACCGGCCGGCAACGGCAGCAAGCTCTTCGAGCGGGCGAGGCGCGTCGGGGAGGAAGTCGTCGAACACCAGCACGTGTTCGCGGTCGTAAGCCACATGCGGCGTGCGCTCCTCGATGATCAGTGGCCCGACCAGTCCCCGGTCGAGCTGGAGCCCGAGATGGCTGTGATACATGTAGCTGCCGGCCGGGGTCGCCGGATAGTCATAGACCATCGACCCGCCCGGCGGGATGGGATCCTGGGTCAGGCCGGGGACACCGTCCATGGCGTTGGGCAACGGGATGCCGTGCCAATGCACGGTGGTGCCGGTATCGGGCAGGCGGTTGTCGACACGAATGCGCAGCCTTTCGCCTTCGCGAACCCGAATTTCAGGCCCGGGGAACCGGCCATTGTAGAGCCAGGTCCCGTAGATCGTACCCGGTCCGACCTCGACTTCGCCGAGTTCGGCTACAAGGCGCACGTCGCGCACCGGTCCAGTGGCACCGGCGGGGCGATCCGGCTGCCTCTCCGGCCCGGTTCGGCGCTCGGTGCCATCGCAGGCCGTCGCCCCGAACAGCGGCACCCCCAGCGCAGTAGCGCTCAGCGTCCGCACGCCGTAGCGAAGCAGTTCGCGGCGACCCAATCTCTGCGAATTCAGCGCATTCCGGTCGACCATCGTTCAGGACCGCAGATATTTGATCAATGCGGCAATGCCGAGCAGCAGCGCCACTATGACGAGCAGCCAGACCAGGCCCATTCCGAGCATCATCATGCCTCCTCCTCCAATCATTCCATCGCAACCCATATTCATCATTCTCTCTCCTTCTGGTTCGGGTGGTTCGCTAAGCCATTTCGGGGTGGCCGCCCGAAGCCACGTCCTCGTTCAATTCCTCGCGAATGAAGCGTCGCCTTCCGAGCAACTTGTAGAGCGCCGGCAGCACGAACAGCGACAGCAGCGGTGCGGTGATCATGCCTCCGACCATCGGCGCGGCGAGACGCTGCATGACCTCCGATCCGGTACCGGTGCTGATCAGAAGCGGGAATAGGCCGGCCAGGATGACGGCGACGGTCATCGCTTTCGGACGCACGCGCAGCGCGGCGCCGATAACAAGCGCCGCGTCGAGATCCGATGCGTTATCGAACCGGCCCTGGTCGATCCGCTCCTCGATTGCACGGTCGAGATAGACGAGCATGACGACGCCGAACTCGGCGGCAAGACCAGCCAGCGCGATAAAGCCGACCATCGTCGCCACCGATACCGCATGGCCGAGCAGCCAGACGAGCCAGATACCGCCGACCAGTGCGAAGGGCAGCGTCGACAAGATAATCAGCGGCTGGCGCAACCGACCAAAGGCGAGAAACAGCAGCAGGAAGATGATCCCGATCGTCGCCGGAACCACCCAGATCAGCCGCTCGCCCGCGCGCTCGGCATACTCGAACTGTCCCGACCACGAGATCGAATAGCCGGGCGGCAGATCGACCGTCTGGGCAACCGTCTCGCGCGCCTCGCTGACATAACCGACAAGGTCGCGATCACGCACGTCGATATAGGTAAAGACCGCCGGCCGGGCGTTCTCGCTCTTGATCATCGCCGGACCGGCGACGATCTCGATATCGGCGACTGCCGAGAGCGGCACGACGGCGCCGCTCGGCGCGACGATCGGTAGCCGGCCGATCTCGGCGACGCTATCGCGCATTTCGCGTGGAAAGCGGACATTGATCGGAAAGCGCGCCAGCCCGTCGATCTGCTCGCCGACCTGCGTCCCGCCGATGGCCGTGGCGGCGGTGCGCTGGACGTCGGCTATGGAAAGGCCGTAGCGCGCGGCGGCAAGCCGATCGATATCGATATCGACATAGCGCCCTCCGCCGATTCGGTCCGAGACCGCCGATGTCGTGCCGGCGATCGGCCGCACGGCCTGCTCGACCTCGGTGCCGAGCCGTTCGAGCGTTTCGAGATCGGGTCCGGTGATCTTGACGCCGACCGGACTCTTGATGCCCGTCGCAAGCATGTCGATCCGGTTGCGGATCGGCTGAACCCACACATTAGCGAGGCCGGGGATCTGCAGCCGTGAATCGAGTTCCTCGACGATATCGTCGAGAGTGACGCCCGCGCGCCATTCGTCGCGCGGCCTGAGCTGAATTGTCGTCTCGAACATTTCGAGCGGCGCCGGATCGGTCGCGGTGTCGGCGCGGCCCGCCTTGCCGAATACGGTCTCGACCTCGGGCACGGTCATGATGATCCGGTCGGTGATCTGCAACAGCTCGGACGCACGCGCCGCCGAAAGGCCGGGCAGCGCGGTCGGCATGTAGAGGAGGTCGCCCTCCTCCATCGGCGGCATAAACTCGCCGCCGAGCCGGCTGGCCGGCACGATCGAGATGGCGAGCGCGGCGAGCGCGATGACCAGCGTCGCCTTCGGCCGCCGCAAAACCCATTGAAGCCCGGGCCTGTAGGCGGCGATCAACCAGCGATTGACCGGATTCTGCACCTCGGGCCTGATCCGGCCCTTGATGAACAGGATCATCAGCACCGGCACGAGCGTGATCGAGAGACCGGCGGCGGCCGCCATTGCATAGGTCTTGGTCAGCGCGAGCGGTCGGAAGAGCCGGCCTTCCTGCGCTTCGAGCGTAAAGACCGGCAGGAAGGAAAGGGTTATTACCATGAGCGAGAAGAACAACGCCGGGCCGACCTCGACCGCGGCCTCGGTCAATATTTCGCGCCGCCGTTCCTCGCCGATCTCGCCATCCGTATCGCGCGCACGTTCGAGCTTCTTGTGCGCATTCTCAATCATCACGATCGCCGCATCGACCATCGCCCCGATCGCGATCGCGATCCCGCCCAGCGACATGATGTTGGCGTTCACGCCCTGCAGATACATGACGATGAAGGCGGTGAGCACGCCGATCGGCAGTGTCACGAGTGCGACGAGCGAGGAACGGAAATGGAGCAGGAACAGCCCGACCACGAGCGCGACGACGATGAATTCCTCGGCAAGCTTTTCCCAGAGATTTTCGACCGCACGCTCGATCAGCGCCGAACGGTCATAGACGGTAACGATCTCAACGCCCGGCGGCAGGCCGTCGCTCAGCGCTTCGAGCCGCTCCTTGACCGCCTCGATGACCGATTGCGTGTCGGCGCCCTGGCGCACGACGATGACGCCGCCGACCACCTCGCCCTCGCCGTTAAGCTCGGCGATGCCGCGCCGGAAATCGGGCGCGAGCTGGACGCGCGCGACATCGCCGACTGTCACCGGCGTTCCCTCGCCACTGACCGATAGAGGGATGTTGCGGAAATGGTCGAGGCTTTCGAGATAGCCGCCGACCCTGACCATGAACTCGGCGCCGCCCTGTTCGATCACCGAACCGCCGCTTTCGCGGTTGGCCTCGTCGATCGCGTCGATAACCTCGCCGACCGAGACGCGGTATATCTGCAAGCGTTCAGGATCGACCTGGACCTGATAGGAGCGCACCATCCCGCCGACGCTGGCGACCTCGGACACGCCCTCGATCTCCTGCAGCTGGAAGCGCAGATACCAGTCCTGGAGCTCGCGCAGCTCGCCGAGATCATGCTGCCCCGTGCGATCGACGAGCGCATATTGATAGGCCCAGCCGACACCGGTCGCATCGGGGCCCAAGGTCGGCGTCACGCCTTCGGGCAGCCGGTCGGTGGCCTGGCTCAGATATTCGAGCGTGCGCGATCGCGCCCAATAGAGGTCGGTCCCATCCTCGAAAATCACCGTCACATAGCTGTCGCCGAAAAAGGAGAAGCCACGCACGTCCTTGACCTGCGGCGCCGCGAGCATCGTCGAGGCAAGCGGATAGGTGACCTGCGCTTCGACGATATCGGGCGCCTGGCCCGGGAACGGCGTGCGGACGATCACCTGAACGTCGGACAGATCGGGAATCGCATCGAGCGGCGTGCGCGTCACCGCATAGGTACCCGCGACCGTCAGGAAGGCGACGCCGAGCAACACCATCAGCCGGTTGGCCGCCGACCAGCGGATGATCGCCTCAATCACTGGTCGGAAACCTTGGTGATGCTGTCGATGACGTAGCGGTCACCCTGTTGGCGGCGCTGGAATCGGAACTCGACCCGGTTACCCGGCCGCAGCCCCCGCAGCTGACGAGGCCCCTCGACCGCGAAGCCCATCGTCATCGGCGGCCAGTTCATCTCTGGTACCGGGCCATGCTCGATGGTGAGCATGCGCTGCTCGGTATCGATCGAGCGGATGCGGCCCGTCGCTGAGGCCAATTCGTCATCGGTCGGCGGGTTAGGCGGCGCGGCGTCGAGCCGTTCGATCACACCCGACAGCGAGGCTTCGGAATCAATCAAGAACTGGCCTGATGCGACGACCGCGTCGCCGACTTCGATTCCTTCGAGGACTTCCGTCCATTCTCCGGTCTCGCGCCCCCGTCGCACTTCGACGGGCACGAAGCCGCCCTCGCGCCTGACGATGACGACGGTGCGCCGGCCGGTGTCGATGACCGCCTCGCTCGGCACGGTAAGCGCCATGCCGCCGGTGCCCTGGATCGTGATATTGGCGAACATGCCTTCGAGCAGCCGCTCGCCGGGATTGGCCAGCGTGATGCGGACCCTCGCTGTGCGGGCTTCCTGATCGAGCGAGGGATAGACATAGTCGATCACGCTCTCGCGAACATCTTCCGGATAGGCAGGAAAACGGATTTCGACGGGCAGGCCGGTGCGGACGTCGCCGAGCGCCGCTTCGGGGACCTCGGCGACGACCCAGACGCGCGAGAGACCCGCGATCGTCACGATCGACTGACCGAGCGCAACCTGTGCCCCCGGCCGCGCGCCGATCCGCGTCACCACACCCGAGGTCGGCGCATAGACGGGGAAGGTCCGCTGTGGTGTGCCGCCGCTTTCGAGCCGCCGGATCTGGCTGTCGGGCATGCCGAGCAGCGAGAGCCGAGCCCGCGATGCGTTGCGCAGGCTGGCCGGCGCTACGTCCTGAGGCATGTTTAGCACCGATCTATATTCGTTTTGCGCGGTGAGCAGCTCGGGCGAATAGACGCGCGCGACGAGGCTGCCGCGACCGATCGGCTCGCCCTCGGCGCGCACCGCGAGATGTTCGACGAAACCCGGCGTCAGGGTCTGGACTTCTGCGATCAGCCGCTCGTCGATCTCGACCCGGCCGACAGCAGGGACGGTGGGCGCGAGGTCGCGCATCTCGGCCTCGACGACGCGGATGCCGAGATTCTGCATCATCGCCGGTGAAACCTGCACGCCCCCTGCCGCCTCGTCAGCGCATTTGGCGACCAGCGCCATATCCATGAAGGGCGACTGGCCGGGCGCGTCGAACCGCTGGTCGGGGACCATCGGGTCATACCAGTAGAGCACTTCGCTGTTCGGACAGGCATCGTCGCCACCGGCCGTATCGGTATTGCGAAAGACCAGCCAGTAGAGCAGCACCGCCGCGATCAGCGCGCCGCCGGCGATCAGGCCGAGGATCTGCCATGTGCGTTTGTCGATTCCGCGCAGATTGGCGGGTAGGCGGAGCCGTCTCATATGTCGCACTCCTCGGTAAAGTAATAGAGATCAGCGCTTGCCCGAGCGAGCGCCGCGCGCTGCTCGACCAGTTCGAGCACGATCCGCGTCGTGCGGTCGCTGGCGATCAGAACGCTTTCGAGCGAGCCACCTCCGCCCTCCAGTCGCGCTTCCTGCGCCTGTTCGGCGGCGCGCAGCGCCGGATAGGTTTCATCGGCCGTCGTCCGCAGCCGCGCCTCGGCTGCCGAGAAACGCGCCAGCGCCTGGTCGAGTTGGGCAATCAGCTCGCGCTGGCGATCCTCGAGCCGGTCGCGCGAGGCCGCCGCCAGTTCGCGCGCTTCGGCGACACGCCTGTTTTGGAGATTGGCTCGGTTCAGCGGCAGATCGATCGAAAGTTCGACACCGACCATGTCGGATCGTCCTCGGCCCCTATTGCCGTACATGACCGACCAGCCCCATTCGGGCTGGCGATCGGCGCGCGCGACATCGATCGTCCGATCGGCGACGGTCGTGCGTTGCCGGGCCAGGGCGAGCTGCGGATGCTCGTCGATCGTCTGGCGCGCCCGCGCAGGGGACGCGACGCGGCAGATCGGAAGGTTGTCCGTCAGAGGCCGCTCGGCGGCTTCGCCGATCCAGCGGCTCAGCATCGAACGCGCCGCCATCTCTTCGCCGCGCGCATCAGCGAGTTCGGCCCGGATAGCGGCGATATCGGCGCGCGCGGCGATCGCATCGGCAGCGCTCGCCCGGCCCGTCGGCACACCCGCTTCGGCGGCTGCATAGCGCCCCTGCCGCTCGTCGATCAGATTTTGCAGCACCGCCTGGCGCTCACGCGCCTCGACGATCGCGATCCAGGCGAGCAGCACGTCGCGCTCTATCCGGCGTTCCACCAATGCGCCCTCGGCCTCGGCGGCCGAGGCTTCGGCAAGCAACCGTGCGGCATCGGCGCGGCGCCGGGCAGCTGGCGTCTGCCGCCGCCCCAGCCCAATAAACCGCGTCGTCATGCGTTCTGCGTCTAAACTGAACGCATCGCTGCCCGTCACCGGAAAATTGCGTACGCCGCCTGAAAGCCGGAAATCCGGCAATTGCCCGGCGGCGACGGCGGCCTCCTCGAAGGCGCGCGAAGTGCGCCCGAAGGCATCGAGACCGGGCTGGTCCGACAGCGACAGGCGCAATGCCTCGTCTACGGTCAATGGCTCGGCGGACTGGGCGTACGCGAAAGGTACGGCAAGCGTCCAGGCGGACACCAGTCCGAGCACGGCGATCGCCGCAGAAACAATCCGATTTTTCATGACTTACCTCTATCCAGACCGCTTCGATCACGATCCCGCGTCGATGCGCGCCATTGGCGGCACGCATTCGATCGCGCTACATCGCTGATCGCGGCATGAAGGTGCCCGCCGCTTACAGCGGCAGGCGCTCAGCTAGACAGAGGCGATTCGGGGAGGGGGGTCGATCAATTCGGGAGCGAAGGGACGCAACGACGAAATTGGGACGCCGGAAGCCGGCACAGCCATGGACCACTCGATGTCGGCACCGTTTCCGTTGATCGCTGCCACGGGACCGTGACAAGCCGTCCTGCAATCAGCCGTGCAACAATCCATATGGTCCTGATCACTGTCCATATCATCAGACATTTCCGTCATCATACAGGAAGAGGCCGAAACGGCCGCAACCGGAGTATTGAGACCGGCAACGGCGAATAGTGCCAAGATAGTCAGGGCGAGCTGCTTCACGATTCAAATCGTACAAGCTGGGAAAGACCAGTCAACAACGTAATGGACACCGCTACAACGGTGCATATTGCCGACTGCCCCTCAAGTCGCACAGTACTGGCCTTCTTCTCGCTGCCGATGCATGAATCGAGATAGGCTGCGCAGGCGATCATAAATCTCTAACACGCCTTGAGGCTGACTTGACGGGGAGTGGGGATGATAGAGGCCTTTCTTCTCGGGGCTTCGTCAGAAAATGGTTCGGATGTGCGGTGTTATTTTTCGCCGTCGAGAGCAGAGAGAATTGGGCAGCGACCGATCTCGCCTTTCTGCGGACATTCGGCGATCAGCTTGTCCAGAGCCTTCTCGATGCGTTTGAGCTTTTCGATCTTGCCGCGCACTTCTTCCTTTTTCGCTGTCGCGCGTGAATGAACGTCACCACAGTTTGATGACGAATCGGCGCGCAGTTCGAGAAGGTCGGCGATCTCCTGCAAAGAGAAACCCAGCGCCTGTGCCTGACGGATAAACCGAACGCGCATGATGTGCTCGGACGAATATTGCCGAAAGGATCTATCGGGACGCGGCGGCTGCTCGATCAGTCCGCGCCTTTCGTAAAAGCGGATCGTTTCCACATTGACGCCCGCTTCTCGCGCTACTTTTCCGATCGTGAGGTCAGTCATCGCACTATCTTGTCCGCTCCCGGTTCAATTTACCTATAGGCTCCGTACCACGGTACGGTGTCAATGCCGACGGAACCGAACCAAGCGGACACACGAAAAAGAGATGCGCGCTATTGACTCTGGACCACGATACGGAGGGTAAAGCGATAGTTCCAAGCCACCCTAGGAGATACAGGATGAAAAAATTATCCGTCGCATTATTCGCCCTCTTTATGTCGGGCACCGCCGCCTATGCAGCGGCACCGGAAGCCGCGCACGCACTGGCGCGTTCCTGTGGCCTACCCTGCTGCTGAGCAATATTTCGTAATCATTGCATAGAGAAGGATCCGCGTTCGGCGCGGACTCTTCTCTATGCTTTCTGAACAGAATTACTATCGGCCACGCTCGAACAAGGCGTCGACAATCCGGCGGTTGGGTACGCCGCCGCCCTCGTATTTTGAAATCTGGTGAGCCGGAACTATTCAATGGGCATTATCGTTCGTAATGTTCATTTCTGTGATGCGGGTAACTGGTGTTGGACGCTCGGCATTAGAGGCGCAAAACAGTCGTTTCAGCAGCGATGTGGGATTAAGTACTGGCAGGCCGTAGATCACAACTCACGAAGGCACTGATTTGCAGAGGCTTCGAAGAGGTGGTTAGACAGATAGCGCAGCATTCGAACTCGCGATTTAACTATCTGAGATAATTACATTGTTTTCGGGACATGCTCTGAAATGCCATGAAATATGCCACGAAAAAATTTTGCTTTACCTTGAAAGGACTTGCGGGGGCCGGAAGCCTTTCACGTCCTCGATCCAATCGCAGATCTCCTGCTCGCTCCATCGAGAGGCAAAGGAAGATGGCTTATACGGCGCCGGAAAGGTGCCTTCTTTGATCTTCTTATAGATCATGGTTTTCCCAAGCCCGACCCGGTCCATGACTTCGGGCAGCTTGATCAGCCGCTCAGGCAGTTCCCCGTCTTCGGAGGTCATTCGCCCCTCGATTTTATCAGGGCCGCCCTCGCCTTCGCAAATCCCCGATCCGCGGCGAGATAGGCCGAGAGCATATAGGGAATAAGCTCGGCAACCTTCTCTTCGGCTCCATAGGTCTCGGCATAGATCGCCGCGTAATCTGAAAGCGCCGCATCGAGCTCGGGGTCGATCGTGATCGTCAGCTTGACCGGTTTGCGCGGCGGCAGCTTGGGCAATTTGATATCGGCCATGTCAGTCTCCCCTCGCCTGCCACGGCCGCAGCACCAAATCGCGATGGACGATCACGCGCAGCGGCCATCCAGGACGCACGGTGATGGTGGGTTGGACATCGAGCTCGCGCTCGACGATGCGCTCGCCGGCGCGTGATGTGTTCTGCTGCGCGGATTCGCGAAACGCGCGGACGAGTTCGCTCTCTCCATCAACCGTAAGCTCGGTGCCGACCCCAAGCAGGGTCGAGAGCGCGACCCCGCGCACGAGTCGCCAACCATGATTGTCGACGCGGTCGGCAAGGCCCGCTTGCCCCGAAGCATCGGTCGCGGGAAGGTTGTCGAGCCGGATCGACGATCCGTCCGGCAATAGTAACCGCTGCCAGGCGATCAGCGCCCGATCCTGTCCGAACGCCACCACGCTGTCATAGCGGCCGATCAAGCGCGAGCCTTGCGGGATCAGCAAAGTCCGCCCGGTCGCACTATCATAGACATGGTTCGTCACCTGCGCGGTCACGAACCCAGGCAGATCGGAATTGAGCCCGGTCAGCAAGCTCGCGGCGATCACGCTACCCGCAGTAAGCATATGAGACGAGGCCGGCGGCACCAGTCTGTGCGCGCTGATATCGGGCTCTTCATCAGCGTCGGCCAGGAATGCTTCCGAGCGAGTCTGGCGGTTGGAATCGGGCTGGACGATATCGGCATTGCTCGAAACAGACGATGCGATCGAGCCGGGTGCGGCCGGAGGTGTAGCAGCGCTGCCGGTGGTGGGCGCGCCTAACCCGCTCGCCAATGACATCATTATGCCGGATTCTCTCGCCGCCAACGCTTCGGCGGCGATACGCTGGCGCTCGGCCTCGGCCTCCTGCGCCACCCGCGCGGCTTCCGCGTCGATTTGATCGGGGCCCAGCCCCAGCTCGCGCTGTTGTTCGAGGATCGGCCGGCCAAGATCACCGGGCAGTGGCGGCCCCAGTTGCGGCACCTCGCCATAATCGGACGGCAGATCGGCCAGCGTATCGGGCGGCGCGGAAAGCGCGACCTCTTCTTGCGCGTTGAACACGCTGAGCGATGCCGGTTCCAGCGCCATCCAGGCAACGCCGATAATCGCCGCCGAACCGAAGGCGGCAATGGCGATGATCGCGCCGCGGCGGAACCGGACAATGCGGCCTGGAGTGCCGCGCAGCACAAGCGTATCCGGATCGGCCTTGGGCCGTGCGCGCGGCGTATCCGGATCAGACTCGCCGACCGGCAGCTTGGCGGGATCGGTCATCGCCGCCTCCGACGATCGCGTTTGACGATCCGCACGACCTGCTGGTCGCGCGCGCCGAGACGGAGCTCAGCCGCCTGGAACAGCCGGTCGACGATATAGAAGCGCCCGCGCACCCGGTAATTGACGAGCTCGGCATCGCCCTCGGCGCCGAGCACGAAGAGTGGCGGCGCCGCTCCGGTCGCAATGTGCGTGGGAAACTCCACAAACACCTGGCGACCGTCATCGAACGCGCGCAGCGGCCGCCAGGGCGGATCGTCGCCTTCGATCCGATAGGAGAAATTCAAGTCGTCGATCGCCAAGCCGCTGGCGACCGGCGCTATGCGCTCGGCCTCGGCGGCGGTCCGCCGCAAGGCGATCAACTCGTCCTGCGGATAGGTCCAGCGGATCGCTGCCATCGCGGTCGCCTCGGTGCTCTCCAATTGCAGGTGATAGGCGCGCCGATCGGTGGTGATGACGAGATTGGTGGCGAGGCCCGGCGCGAACGGCTTGACCAATATGTGGACGCGGCGCGTATCGCCCGAGCCGCTTGCCGTATCGCCGACCGTCCAGCGCACCGTATCACCCGCCGCGACCGACATCACGCTTTCACCGGGCTGGAGCATGATATCGGTGACGCGCTCGGGCGCGGCATAGAGCCGGTAAAGCGCGCCTTCGGCATAGGGATAGATCTGGACGGCATTGCGATAACCATCGCCTGAAGGTTCGCGCAGCGCCTCGCGATTGGCGGCTTCGACGCGCGCACGGGGCGCCTGCGTATCGCGCGGCTCCGGTTCTTCGGGCGTCGCATCCATCATCGCTACCGGCATCGGGGTTGGTATTTCGACGACCTGGATAGAAGCGGGCGGGTCTGCGGCGCGAATGGCCGGACGAAATTCTTCCGAAACTGCGGACGCGGTCGCGGGCGCTCCTACCTGCCCGGCACAGGCGCCGAGCAACGCCAAGCATAGGATGACAAACATACGGATCATGGCTGGGTCTCCTCAGCGGATGGTTCTTCGGCAAGGTTGGGATCGAGCGGCGAGCCGCGCGGGATGTTGGCCGGCGGCAGCGCGTCGAGTTCGGGATAAGGCTCGGATGTCCGCGACGCCGGCGGTGCCGGCGCCGCGGTCTCGAGCTCGCGGCTCCAGTCGATCGCCTCGACATAGAGGCCGAGCGGGTTTTTGCGGAGCGTCTCGGCGTCGCGCGGCGGCTGTTGCCGAACCGTCAGCATCGCGGTCCATTGGGACGTGTCGGCGAGGCTGCCGCGCTCAAAAACACTCTCGGTCCATTTGACCTGGAAGCTTTCGTCCGAGGCGCGCACGACGCTCGTTACTTGTATCGAGACCGTGCGCTCGCCGACTTGGGCGAACGGATCTGCGCGGCGCGCATAGTCGTCGAGAAACGTGGCCGCCCGGCGCGTCGCAAAATCATAGGCTTCGAGCCAGGCCTCGCGCATCAGCACCGGATCGAGCGAGACCGAACGCACATTCTCGATGAAGTTGGCGAGATGCCAGGCGATCTGTGGATCGGTCGGGTCGTAATCGGCCTCAACCGGTGCGACCGCCCTCGCCTCACCCAACCGGTCGACCTCGACCACATAGGGCACGACCCGACTTTGCAGCGATTGCCAGACAAGCGCACTCGCCAGCCCGGCGGTCAGGAACAGCCCGCCGAACGCCATCAGCCTCCAGTTGCGCGCCTGGACGCGCGCCGAGCCGATACGCTCGTCCCAGAGCTGGCCCGCCTTCTGATAAGGCGTTTCGGGTTCGGGGGTCGTGCCGTAGCGCTGGACCGCGCGTTTGAATCGCATGTCTTAATCCTTCTCGCTGATATCTGGAGCGGCAGACGCGCCGCCACGGTCGCCATCGCGCATGGCTTGCACCGCAACCTGCCGGCGATGGCGCGATGTCTGTTCGGAGCGCAGCTGGCGCGCCCAGGCGGGCGCGGCGTTGCCGCCACTGCTTGCTCCGCCTGATGCAGCGGCCGACCCCGCACCGGGCGTGCTCGCAGCCCAAGCCGCATGGCGGCCACGCGATGCGGCGGCTTTGAGGCCCAGCCTGCTCTCGACGCCCTGCGCCATCGCGCCCTTGGCCGCCGTCGCCATGCCGCCGATGCTCGATCCGCCGGTCTCGCGGCCCAGCTTGGCCGATGCCGACGCCGCCGATCCCATCGCTGTCCCGGCGCGGACGGCGCCGAGGCCTGCACCCACTGCCGCGCGGGTCGCCGCAACCGCCGCCCCGCCGCCGACTGCCAATGCGGCGCCGGCGCCAATCGCGGTACCGACCGCGGCGCCCGCGCCCAGTTGCGGTGCGCCAGCAACAAGTCCGGAAGCGATGCCGGGACCGAAGATGCCAAGCCCGAACAGCGCGATCGAGGCTAGTACCAGGCTCATGGCCTGACCGATATCGGGCTCCTGGCCCTGAAGCGCGGCAATGAACTCGGCGAAGAAGCCCGAGCCGATGCCGACGATCACGGCAAGCACCATGACCTTGACGCCCGAGGCGACGACATTGCCAAGCACGCGCTCGGCGAGAAAGCTCGTCCGGTTCCAGAGCGCAAAGGGCACAAGCACGAAGCCCGCGAGCGTCGTCAGCTTGAACTCCAATATGGTGATGAAGAGCTGGACCGCGAGGATGAAGAAAGCGAGGATCACGACCACCCAGGCGATCAGCAGCACCATGATGGTGAGAAAATTATCGAAAAAGGTCGTAAAGCCCAGCATTTGGCTCGCCTGGTCGAGCAAGGGCCAGGCCGCCTCGAAGCCGGTGCCAGCAAGCCGGCCGGGCATCAGCAAGTCGTCCGCCGAGAGCGTGCCGCCGCCGGCGACAAGACCGAGCCCGGCAAAGGAGCGAAAAATGATCTCGGCGAGCGCGTTGAAATTGTTGAGGATCAGCGCAAAGGCGCCGACATAGAGGATCTTTTTGAGGAATTTGCCGAGCACATCCTGCTCGCCGCCCATTGCCCAGAATAGCCCGGCCAGCGTGATATCGATGCCGATCAGGATGGTGGTCAGGAAGGCGACATCGCCGCCCAACAGCCCGAACCCGCTGTCGATATAGCGGATAAAGGCGTCCATGAAGCGGTCGATGATGTTGAGGTCGTTCATGCTGCTGGGTTGCAATCCTTGCTGAACTTGGAGGTGATGCCGCGGAGTCCGGACCGGTCAGGGGCGGCACCGGCCGGACCGCGCGGGCGAGGCGGCGCGGCGGAGGGAGGGAACCGCGCGCCGCCCCAAAGGGCCCGGTCAGTCGCGCGGCGTGTAGGCGCGGCCCTCGCCAAGGAACCGCCGTGTCGCCGCGCGCGCCTCATTGCTCTCTTGGACCCGGCGCGCGGCTTCGACCGCCTCGCTGCGAAACTGTGCGGCCATCAATTGCTGCAACTGGAATTGCTGCTTCGCGGTGAGCGCCAAGAGCTGGTTGGTCGCCTGCTGAGCTTGCAAACTGCCCTCGGCGCCCTGGCTGCGCGCGATGATGGCATCCAAGGCCTGAGCATCTTCCTGGACATTGGCGACGATCTGCGATTGCACGCCCATCGCCTGGCGGAACCCGGCCATAGCTGCATCGAGCCTGGCCCGCGCATTGGCGATACGCCGATCAGAGGTCAGCGCATCGTCGAAGGCGTCGGGAAAGAGCTGGCGGAAGCGCTGGTCGAGCGTGTCGAGCCGGAAATCGATGCCCTGCGCCTCGCCCATCAACCGGTCGATCTCCTGCAATTTCTCACGCAGCCGGTCGAGTTCGGGAAAGTCGATTTGCGTCAGGTTGCGCGCCTGATTGGCGAGCATCTGCGCTTCATTTTGAAGCTGCTGGATCTGCTGGTTGATCTGCTGAAGCGTGCGCGCCGCGGTCATCACGTTCTGCGCGTAATTGTTGGCGTCGAACACCGGGATCGCCTGGGCCGGCGCGGCCGGCAGCAACAGCGCCGCGCTGCCCGTTCCGAGAGAGGCGGCGCCTACAAGCGATGCAATGAGTATCTTCTTCATGGGGAGGGTCCTTCTTCAGGGGGTGGGGGAACGGAAAAATCAGCGAGCAGGTCGGCGGCCCAATCGAGGTCGGCGGATCTCAGGAAATGTTGAGCGAAACCGTCGGCGCCATGCTCGGCGAGGATTGCATCGATCCGCTTCTGGCTGTCGGGATCGGACGCGCCGGACAGCGCCAGCGCTATGGGACCGAGCCCGAGTTCGAACAGCCGGTTGCCGCGCGCGGATTGGAGATAATAGTGACGCTTGGGCGTTGCCTGGGCGACCAGCGCGACTTGTGCTTCGTTCAATCCGAACCGCTCATAGGCGGCGCGGGCCTGCGGCTCGATCGCACGGTCGTTGGGGAGCAGGATGCGTTGCGGGCAGCTCTCGATGATCGCCGGGGCGATCGCGCTGTCGGCGATATCGGCGAGGCTTTGCGTCGCGAACACCACCGCGACATTTTTCTTGCGCAGCACCTTGAGCCATTCACGGATGCGCGCGGCGAAGAGCGGATGATCGAGAAAGATCCAGGCTTCGTCCAGGATCAGCAATGTCGGACGGCCGGTGAACCGCTCTTCGAGACGATGAAACAAATAGGTCAGCACCGGCGCGACGACGCCCGCCTGGCCCATCAGCGCCTCGGTCTCGAAACATTGCACATCGGCAAAGGCCAGGTCGTCTTCAGCGGCGTCGAGCAGCCGGCCATAAGGGCCTTCGAGCGTGTAAGGCGCCAGCGCCTGACGCAGCGCCGAGGATTGCAAGAGCAGCGACAACCCGGTCAATGTGCGCTCTTCGATCGGCGCGGTCGCAAGATTGGAGAGCGCCGACCAGAGGCTGTCCTTGATCTCTGGCGTGAGCGGGACATTTTCATGTTGGAGCAGCGCACCGATCCATTCGCTGGCCCAGGCGCGGGTCTCTGCGCGGTCGATATCGCGCAAGGGCTGAAAGGCGATTTGTGAGTCCTCGCCCTCGCCGCCGAGACCCAGCGCATGATGCGCGCCGTCCATGGCCAGCACCGCCGCGCGCGCCGAAAACCCCTTGTCAAACAGAACAACCTGCGAATCCGGATAGCGCCGGAACTGGAGCGCGAGCAGCGCCAGCAGCACCGATTTGCCCGCCCCGGTCGGTCCAACGACCAGCATATGGCCGACATCGCCGATATGGGTCGACAGGCGGAACGGCGTCGATCCCGAAGTCAGCGCATGAAGCAAAGGCGGGCCGTCGAGATGCGCGTTTTTCGCCGGCCCGGCCCAGACCGACGAAATCGGCATCAGATGCGCGAGGTTCAATGTATGGACGAGCGGTTGCCGGATATTGGCGTAGAGATGGCCCGGGAGAGAGGAGAGCCAGGCCTCGACCGCGTTGACGCCCTCGCGCATCGTCGTGAACCCCAAGCCATTGACGATCCGCTCGACCGCGCGGAGCTTTTCCTCGACCCGGGCGCGATCTGAATCAGCGACGGTGATCGTCGTCGTCAGGTAGCCGAATCCGACCATATCGGCGCCGAGTTCCTGGAGCGCGAGATCGGCATCCTCGGTCTTGTTGTCGGCATCGCTGTCGTGAAGGACGACAGGCTGATTGGTGACGACCTCGCGCAAAAGCGCCGTCACCGACTTCCTCTTGTTGAACCATTGACGGCGCAATTTGGTCAGCGCGCGATTGGCGTCCGCACGGTCGAGCGCGATAAAACGCGTCATCCAGCGATAGGCGAAGCCTTGCGCATTGAGCGCATCCAGGATCGCCGGCCGGCTGACATTGGGAAAACCCAAAATCGTCAGCGTGCGCAGATGCTGCTCGCCGAGCCTGGGTTCGAGCCCGCCGGTCAGGACCGTATCGGCGAGCAACCCGTCCAGATACATGGGGTTATCTGGCAAGGCGATGCGATGCCGCTGCGTCGAGATACAGCCGTGCAGATAGGTCAGCACCGCTTCGTCATCGAGCGACACGAGTTCGGGCATAAAACCGGCGAAGAGATCGAAGGCGCGTGTCGTCTCGGCCTCGAACCCCGCCAGTGCCTGCCGCCAGTCGCGGCCCTTGGTGTCGTCGCTCCGTTCGACCAGCGCGCGCCCCGCCCGGTCGGCCTGATCGGCGGCCGGCATATAGACGAGCGTCAGATAGTATCGGCTCTCAAAATGCGCGCCCGCACTTTCAAAATCCGCGCGGCGTTCCTCGTCGACCAGCCAGGACGCTGCGTCGGGGAAATCGCTCGTCGGATAGCCGAGCGCCTCGCGCCGTTCGGCTTCGATAAACAGCGCCCAACCCGATCCGAAGCGTTTCAATACATTGTTCGCGCGCGCGCAGGTCGCGACGAGTTCGGCCTCGGTCGCGCTTTCAAGGTCCGGCCCGCGGAACCGCGCCGTCCGCTGGAAACTGCCATCCTTGTTGAGCACCACGCCGGGCGCGACCAAAGCCGCCCAGGGCAGATGGTCGGCGAGCCGGTCGGCGCGGCGGCGATATTCGTGGAGCATCAGCACGCCCAATGGCCTTTCTGCCGGAGATGGCGTGCCAGTACGGCTGCGAAATCGGGATCGCGCTTGGCGGCGAAGACGGCGAGCGTGTGGCCGAGTGCCCAAACGATCAGTCCGGCAATCCATTGCTGAAGGCCCAGGCCGAGCGCGGCGGCGAGCGTGCCGTTCAATATCGCGATCGCCCGCGGTGCGCCGCCCAAGAGGATCGGTTCGACCAATGCGCGATGGATCGGTGCTTCGAAGCCTTCGATGTGTTGACCCGCCATTAAACCAGCGCTCCGCCGCCAAAGCTAAAGAAGGAGAGGAAGAAGCTCGACGCGGCAAAGGCGATCGACAGGCCGAAAATGATCTGGATCAGCCGCCGAAACCCGCCCGCCGTCTCGCCGAACGCCAGGGTCAGTCCCGTGACGATGATAATGATCACCGCGACGATCTTGGCGACCGGACCCTGGACGGATTCGAGCACTTGCTGGAGCGGCGCCTCCCAGGGCATGCCCGATCCGGCGGCCTGGGCGGTTGCGGCAGCGATGGTCAGCGCCAGGCCGATCGCAACGCCGATCAGGAATATGCTGCGGTTGGACAAGGGTCGGACGGTCATGATGAATCTCCTTCGGAATGGGCGATGTCTGCGCGCGCGATATCGGCAAGCGCGTAGCTGCCGTCGGGATTGAGGGCGTCGACGCGCGCGATGGTCTCGATGCGGCGCGCCAGGCCGCGTCCGGCGATAAAGACGATGGCGTCGATCGCTTCGGCAATCAGGCGCTTGGGAACGCTCGCCACCGCCTCCTCGACCAATTGTTCGAGCCGGTAGAGCGCGGAGACCGCGCTGTTCGCGTGAACGGTAGCAATGCCGCCCGGATGACCGGTGTTCCAGGCCTTGAGCATGTCGAGCGCCTCGCGGCCCCTTACCTCGCCGACGATGATCCGGTCGGGGCGCAGCCTGAGCGTCGAGCGGACAAGGTCGGCGATAGTCACCGCGCCGGGGCGGGTGCGCAGCGCCACCGTATCGGGCGCCGCGCATTGGAGCTCGCGCGTATCCTCGATCAGGATGACGCGTTCATCGAGGCTTGCCATCTCAGCGAGCAGCGCATTGGCGAGCGTGGTCTTCCCAGACGAGGTGCCGCCCGCGACCAAAATGTTCCAGCGGTTATGGACGCCCGCGCGCAAGGCTGCTGCGGCGAGTTCGTCCATAATCCCGGCCTCGATATAATCGTCGAGCGTGTAGATCTTGGCCGCGGGTTTTCTGATCGCAAAGCACGGCGCTTCGCTCACCGGTGGGAGCACGCCTTCGAACCGTTCGCCCGCGCCCTCGCCATGCGGCGGCAGTTCGGCCGAGACGATCGGCGCGCCGGCATGGACCTCGCCATGGGCGTGGCTGGCGACCAGCCGGATGATCCGTTCGGTCTGGGCGGGATCGTAGATCGTATCGGTTTCGATCCGGCCCTCGCCCAATTTGTCGAGCCTCAGCGCGCCGTCGGGATTGACCATGATCTCGATGACTGCCGGATCGGCAAGCGCCGCGGCGATGGTCGGCCCCATCGCTGTGCGAAGCATTGCGCGGCGGCGCGCATCGGAGAGTTTTTCTTCACCGCTCACGACGCTTCTCCGGGCGTCGGCGGCGCAAGGTTGCGCTCGCCGCTCGCCATCGCCTCGCCGACCCGCGCGACAAAGGCGTCGAACCGCGCGCGCGCCTGGGCGCGGCCGGCGCTGTCATTCTCGGCGAGCGGCGGCGTGACCGCGAGCTCGTAGCGGATAAACAGCGCCAGCGATTCCAGGAGCACATGGCCGTCGCGCTCGATCCGGCCCAGCGCCAGCGTCATCCGGTCGAGCCGGTGCGCAAATTTGCTTTCCAATTCGCTCGCCGCCTGCCGGCCCAGCCAGGCGGTCAGCGCATCGGCAAGGATCGAGGATTTGGATGCCCCGGGCTTGGCGGCGAGTTTTTCCAACCGCTCGGAAAGTTCGGCGGGGAGGAACAGCTGGTGACGGACCTTGTCGCGCATACCCGCCCTCAAAAGCTCGGCAGCGGATCGCGCGCCGCCGCTTCGTTAATCGTATGGGCGCGGATGACCGTGCGGGCGTATCGCATGGCGCGGGCATCGGTTGCCGGATCGGATTCTTCGTCGAGCCCGAGCGGATCGGCTTGCGCCGGCTCGACGCCTTGGGTTTTGGTCTCTTCGCCGATGCCGGGATGACGCTGCTGCTGGAGTCCGCCCTCGTCCTCACCTGCGTCGTCATCGCGTTTGCCGGCGAGCCGCATATCGGGTGCGGCTTTCACACCTTCCCATTCATTCGGTCGCAGCGCAGGGCGGTCAGGATAGGCGGAGATGGCTGGAGTTGTCCCGGAGTTGTCCCGGAGCAGGCCCGGAGCGGGAACCACCCGAGCCTGGAAGTTTCGATCCTCATAGTAACGCAGTTTTTGGGCGCGGATCGGTGGCGTCCCGGCGACCATGACCAGCTCTTCGTCCGCCGGCAGTTGCATGACCTCGCCGGTGGTCAAAAGTGGCCGTGCGGTCTCCTGCCGGCTGACCATGACATGCGCGAGCCAGGGCGCGAGCCGGTGCCCGGCATAGTTGCGCATCGCGCGCTGTTCGGTCGCCGTGCCAAGCGCATCGGATACCCGCCGCGCCGTGCGCTCGTCATTGGTCGCGAACGCCACGCGCACATGACAATTGTCGAGAATGGCATTGTGCTCGCCATAGGCCTTTTCGATCTGGTTGAGGCTCTGGGCGATCAAAAAGGCGCGGATGCCGTATCCGGCCATGAAGGCGAGCGCGGTCTCGAAGAAGTCGAGCCGGCCCAGCGCCGGAAACTCGTCGAGCATCAAGAGCAACCGCTGGCGGCGCTCGCCGTCGAGCGTCTCGGTCAGACGCCGGCCGATCTGGTTGAGGACGAGGCGCACCAGCGGCTTTGTGCGGCTGATGTCTGACGGCGGGATCACGAGGTAGAGCGACACGGGCGTATCGTCCTCGACGAGATCGGCGATCCGCCAGTCGCACGCGCTGGTGACCGTGGCGACGGTTGGATCGCGATAGAGCGCCAAAAAGCTCATCGCGGTCGAGAGCACGCCCGAGCGTTCGTTTTCCGACTTGTTCAAGAGCTCCCGCGCGGCTGAAGCGACCACGGGATGGGGCTTGGGAGCGTCTTCGGAGCCCAGATGGTTGGTCGCCATCATCCGCCGCAAGGTCGAGGCGAAGCTGCGCTGGGGATCGGAAAGTATGGTCGCGACGCGCGCGAGTGTCTTCTCGTCCTCGGCATAGAGGACGTGCAGGATTGCACCGACCAGCAAGGCGTGGGCGGTTTTCTCCCAATGGTTGCGGCGTTCGAGCGCGCCTTCGGGATCGATCAGGATATCGGCAATGTTCTGCACGTCGCGGACTTCCTCGGGCCCGCGGCGCACTTCCAGGATCGGGTTGTATCGGGCCGATCGCGGATCGGTTGGGTTGAACAAGAGGCAATGCGAGAAGCGCGAGCGCCATCCGGCGGTCAGTTCCCAATTCTCGCCCTTGATGTCGTGAATGACCGCCGAGCCCGTCCAGCCGAGCAGGGTCGGGACCACCAGTCCGACGCCCTTGCCACTCCGCGTCGGCGCGAAGGCCATGACATGCTCGGGACCGTCATGCCGCAGATAGCGACCATCATGCCGCCCCAAAAACACGCCGGCATCGTCGAACAGGCCCGCGCACGCGGCTTCTTTATGCGTCGCCCAGCGCGCCGAGCCATAGGTGGTGACATGCCGCGCCTGGCGAGCGCGCCAGATCGAACCGGCGATCGCCGCGGCGCAACCGAGAAAGCCGCTGGCCCCGGCAAGCGCGCCAGCCCTGTCAAAGACGGACCGCGCATAGGCTTCGTAGTGATACCACCAGGGGAAGATCGACCAGGGCTTGTAGAAAGGTGTGTCGAACAGCGTGAACCAGGGCGTTCCGAGCTGCGGCTGATGGCCGAGCATGGCGGCGGCCCATTGGGTCGCGGACCAGATGCCGGCGAATACGATCGCGAAAACCAAGAAAATCTGGCCGATCAGCAGCTTGGTGGGCGTCATAGGATCCTCCCGGCAATGGCGGTGTCAGGAAGATCGCTCTTTATGATGGAGGGGCGTAGCGCTTGCTGACCGCACCGAACCGCCTATTCGCCGAATGCCGCCAGAACTGCGGGAATCGGCTTAGGAAATTATTCATTGTTTTGTCAGAAAAAACACCTATATTTTCTGACAGAAAGGAGTGATTCGGATGACCGCTATCTCTGATCGCATTCTGCGGCGCGCGCGCGGCGCTTCGGCGCGCGATGCGCGCGTGTTCACGCCCAAGGACTTTTACGATCTTGGCAGCCGCGCGGCGATCGACCAGGCGCTGTCGCGCCTTGCTAAAGACGGCAAGCTGCGCCGGATCGGTCGCGGCTTTTACGATATTCCGCGCAAGCACCCGATGCTGGGCCGTCCGGCCGCGCCGGATATCGATGCGGTCGCCGATGCGATCGCCCGGCGCGACAATGTGACGATCGTTCCCAATCCGCTGGTCAGCGCTAACCGCCTCGGTCTCACCACCGCGGTGCCGTCCAAGACCGACTATCTGACCGACGGCGCGAGCCGGACCATCGACCTCGATGGCCGAACGCTCCGCCTACGCCATGCCGGCCCCAAGCTGATGGCGCTCAAGGACAAGCCCGCCGGCGATGTCGTGCGCGCTTTGCATTGGCTCGGACGCGATATGGCCGGAGGCGACGATATTGTCCGCAAGCTGCGCCGCAAGCTGCCACCCAGGGTCAAGGATGATCTCGTCAAGGCGCGCCCTGCGATGACGGCCTGGGCCGCCGATATCGCGGGACGGATCGCCGCGTGAAACCGGCATTCGGCGAACTACTGAGCCTCGCGCCGCAGGACCGGCGCGCGATCTATGCGCAAACGACGACCCATTGGCCGACGACCAGCCTGTTCGTCGAGAAGGATCTGTGGGTCTGCGCGGCGCTCGATGCGCTGTTCAACGACATCGCGCCCGATACCAAAGATCTCGTCTTCAAGGGCGGCACGTCGCTCAGCAAGGTCTATGGCCTGACCAAGCGGTTTTCCGAAGATATCGATCTCGTCATCGTCCGCGAGCAGCTCGGCTTCACTGGCGATGATGATCCCATGAACCCCGAGGCCGATTTGTCGAGAAAAGCGAGAGAGCGACTGGTCGAGGCGCTCGTCGAGGCGGCAGCCGATCATATACAGGCAGCGCTTCTCCCGCGCCTTACCGATATTTTTGAGCCTTATGGTGCCAAGGTCGTCATCGACCCCGATCCCGGACAGCGGGGCCAGACACTGCTGATCCAATATGAAAGCGCGGTGGACAAGGGTTCGGACTATGTCGTCCCGGAGGTGCGGCTCGAATGCGGCGCTCGCAGCGCAACACTGCCTGCCCATTTGGGGAGCCTGGCCCCCTACTTGACCGATGCGGTTCCAGATTACGACTTCACGGTCGAGCGCGTTCAAACGATCGACGCCGAACGCACCTTTCTCGACAAGCTGCTCATCCTTCACAGCCGCCAATGCCATTATCGCGATCGCGGGGTCGTCTATCGCGATGCGAACCGGGAATCGCGTCACTATTACGACGTTGCCATGATGGCCGATGATCCGCTGGCCGAACGGGCGCTTGGCAATTCAGAACTGCGAGCCGATGTCATCCGCCATAGCCGCCTCGCCTTTCCAAGCGGCTGGGCGAAGTTCGATGAAGCTGAAGCGGGAAACTTCCAGATCGTACCAGACGATGAGCTACGCGATGCACTTCGCGCCGATTATACGCGTATGGCCGATATGGTCCTTGGGGATGCTCCGGAGTTTGATTGGGTGATGGAAAAGATCGTCGAAATCTCCGGTCGATTTGAGACGAGGGAAAGCTAATCGATTGACTTGTCGCTGAGACCGTTATTGGGCCGATTTTGGAATGACCGCTTTCAGCCACAGCCACCAGATTACTCTCTATAAGGGCAGCCCATTGCCGAAATCGGAGTCCGTCCTTTGGGTGGTCTTGTTGGCTCGATACTCACAAGGGCAAAGCGACTGGGGACAGTTTGGTTCGCCACCGGAACTCCCATGCGGTAAATCAAGCGGATGGCGAGTGAAGTCCGTAAAAATGGCAAGAATATCCTGATCTTTTCGGACGGGACCGGTCAGATAGGAGGGTTGCGACCCGACCAGCGACTTTCCAACATATACAAAATGTATCGGGCGATGCGCCCTGGACCGGACTCGCCGATAAAACCGAGCGAGCAATATGCGTTCTATGATCCCGGTCTCGGCACCGGCGAGGTTGGCGGTCTGACCTTCCGCAGAATTCGGAATATCTTGGCAGCTGCTGTCGGCACCGGCATCGATGAGAATGTCATCGACTGTTATCAAGCGATCATCTCGCAATACGAGCCCGGTGACCGGATCTGTCTCTTCGGTTTCAGTCGTGGAGCCTACACCGTCCGGTCGTTGGCGAACGTGCTCAACCTCTGCGGCGTGCCGACGCATGATTCCAATGGCAATCCGGTACCTCGCTATGGACCCGCAGTTCGCAAGATCGCGAGCGATGCGGTCCGCTATGTCTATAATCATGGAGCGGGCGCGAAGCGCGAAAAATACGAAGATGAGCGCGAGGAAAAGGCAAGCCGGTTCCGCAAGCAGTACGGATCGGAGGGCGTGGGCGCTGATGGCGAGGGGCAGGGCAATGTCCAACCCCATTTCGTTGGCGCCTTCGACACGGTTGCCGCGCTCGGCAGCCGGACTGCAACTATTTTCGCATTCTTGGGTTTTGCCGCCTTGGCAGCCGTGGCGGTATTTGCGGCTACAACATTCCCCTGGTGGTTCGCCGCCCTGATAGCTGTGTTGCCGCTCTCGCTGGCTTATTGGTTTCTCAAATCGCTGCGAAGTCAGTTCAAGTATTTTCTGGAAGACCCTGATCGTCGCCTACGGTGGTGGAACCCTTTGGATTTGCCAGCTGCGATCAGCAACGGTCATTTCGCGTGGTGGAGCGGCAAAAATTACGACCGCTACATTGATCGGGAAGTGCCTTATCTCCGCCACGCACTTTCCATCGATGAAGATCGTGCCAAATTTCCCCGGGTCGGGTGGGCGAGACTTGAAGACTATCGTTGGCATCTCGATCGGGGTCGAACCGACTGGCTCAAGCAAGTCTGGTTTGCCGGGAACCATTCCGACATCGGAGGGAGTTATCCCGAAGAGGAATCCAGACTATCCGACATCGCCCTACAGTGGATGATTAAAGAACTGGAGGCCGCGATGCCGGGTCAGATACGCATTCGCCACGAATTGTTGATGACATCGCCGGATCCCACCGCGGTGCAGCATGACGAGCGTATCGGAGTTCTCAATATGCAGCCCAAGTGGTTGCGGAAGTTGACAGGCAGCAGTCTCACATGGCGTCGCAAAGTTCGTAAGGTTCGAAACGATGTGAGCCTCCATCCGTCTGTCAAAGAACGTTTTCAGGCAACCAGTGTTCCGTATGTAGCGAGGTCCGGGCCGTATCGGCCTGAGAACCTAAGCGAGCATGGAATGGTGAAACAATATTATTAGATCTGGAATTTGGGTCGTTTGCTGACTGTTCGCTTTCTGGCACGGCCATCAATGGCTTTCATTCGGTCGATTGGATGACGTGGCCAACATTTGCCCCTACTCCCATTCATTGCTGGCTGCATTTGTACCCCAAACTGTTTTAAATGTGACGGGATCGACCCAATCGCTTAGCTTGTACGAGTTGTCGTCGGTGTCGGAGGCTGTTCCAGAGGACTGCTAGATTGCACGTTTAGAATTGGTGACGTAGCGGCGGCCGCTCAATGGCGCTTCATAGAGGCTATCGTCGAGGAACCGCAAAAGGCGTCGGATTTCCTGCTTGTCAGCCGGGAAAACAATCTGGCCGTTTGCGAGATTCACGACCAATCCGGTTGCGTTGGCTTTTGACTGGATCTGCTGAGGGGTGTGTGCGTCCAGTATTCCAGTGCTGGCGAGCTTATGGATTAGTTTCCGCTCGGTCTGAGTGACCAGTGCTTTGAGAGCGGGCACATCCGCTATGGCAATCGAAACGTGACCGGCGAAATCGTCAATGTCCTCGTTTGTCGCTTCCGCGAATAATTCAGTGACATCGAAAACGGTGCGCAGCTTGTGATAGCTCTCGAACTTGATTTGACCGCCTTCAACGATGCATGTCAGCGACGTTGCCAGACTAAATGCCGGATCGGTGATTTGGTTGAACTGGTTGTTATTTGCTAAAAGTGCGAACCGGCGGCTCAAAATTTGAGCGGACGTAAATCGCTGGACGAGCAAGCGGAGGCTTCCATCAGCATTCGCGCCAACGAAAAGCGCCTTGATATTCTCGTCGTTAAAATTGCCCGAGTTTATCGCTGGCAAAGCCAGCAAATTGCCCGATGCTGCAGCGACCATCGCATCTGCTTCAGCCGTGGCATCTAGCACAAGAAGTTCGTCATCGTCAGGGTTCCAATCACCGTCAAATGCGACCTCATTCGGACGATTAGCACGAAACTGCGCCTCTTGGTCATGGAAGATCTGCATCACAGGATTTTGCAGAGCACCCTCCAGTGGAATGCGTTTGATTGTGATGCCGTTTGCATCACGGCAAAGTGCCAAGAGATTCATACTGAACCGCCTCCCTTATCAGTATCGATTACGATATATTCGGTAAGCTGTCCCACCGTCAGGCACTGCTTAGCCGATCTAAGCTCTTTTTTCGTTATCAGAACGTAGGTTACGCCTTCCTCAGTCCCGACCTTGTAGAAATGCCATCCGCTCAGTCCGAGCAGGGGGTTGAAATGGTAGCCGTAGCCGGTGCTCACCACCACCGAGAAGATCACTAGCGTCGGAACAAGGATTTGCCAGTTGAGGTTGGAGATATCTGTCGCAAACAATGGAAGAATATATAGCAACAGGAAAGCAATGTTTTCACGATCAGCTGCCTCTATAGAAGTCGCTTTGAACGTAGATTTTTCGAGATGCTTGCGGCTATAGAGCAATAGGCCATGCATGATCGCGAATAGTAGAGTGCAGCTAGCGATCAGCGTCCACATGAGTGCGGTGTCGCCGTCAACAAATGCCAGCCAGGCATAGACTAGTGCCACAGGCGCAATGGCCGTACTGGTGAACATCAGTTTCGCAAACCGGCTTAGCAATGCCTGTCCTTTTTATTCTGGCTCACCGCTTGTTGGCGAGCAGTTATCGCAGAATAGAATAAACCCTCACAACTGTTCATATGATCCAGTGTAAACGCTATCCAAAAACTAATCCCGTATTAATTATAGTAAGGGGCATTTCATGTTCCGAAAGGGAAAAGTGTCGAAGCAATTTTGCGGTTTTCTACTGCGTTGAATAAGCGATAGCGGTCCGTCGGCTTTCGGCTCATCAAGACCTGGCGCAGTTTTCGGTGAGAAGCCACATCAGTTTATGATGCCCACGATCTCAGTACCTCGCTTTGCGACAACTCTTTTCACATGGTCGCGAATATCCGGCACAGAGTGATCGACGGCTAATTCAACGACCCGCTCTCGACGAGGACGCCGGTTCCGCCAGTAAGCATAAGGGTAATCCAAGATGCGTGTGAAGATCGTTTCATCCCGCGGGTGCGGCATCGGCTTGGTGCAACCACTATTCATTGGGCACAGCCAGATCGCGTCCCGGTGAGCCTCAATCAATGATTTTGTATCCACCTCAAGTACGTCATGCTCCTGGTCGCGATACGCCTTGGCATTCGTCAATCTGTGCAGCCGATCCTGTGATAACCAGAAGAATGCTTTTGCATTGAGGAGTTCATACCAATCCGTTGGCGTGAGGTGTGCAGGCAGGCAGCGTCTAAGGCCGTTATCGCTCATTGGGATCTGATCTCGAACAACAGCTCGCGGTAGCCCGTTCCTCTGAATTTCGACGCTAGCTGGACGATGCTGTTTTTCTATCGCGTCGCGTTCTGGCGGCTGCACCTTGTACCGATCCAGCAACGCAGACGTACTCAATAGACCATGCTCTTTGATAGATAGCCAAGAGCCCCTCTCAGCCATGTGGTAAAGAGTGGGGCAATCTGAGATCAGTTCCTCTAGCTCCCCCTCGGTCACCAAGTCCTCCGATCAATCACGTTCCGCCAGTTGAAATCTGTCGAAAGCAGTGAAACTGGGCGACCGGAAACACGCTCGATCTCTTCGACAAAGCTAATTGTCTCAGCCGAGAGCTGCTCAAACCGATAGGCGGTTCGGTTATCCAGATCAAAGTAATCGACAAATGTCAGAGCAATATCCGTCGGCCCGTTCAGCTGAACGGAGTCTCGAAATTGTAGCCAGTCAAACTCTGCGATCCGCCGTGGACGATTTGTCGTCGTGGTCCTTTCGGTCCGCTCTAACTCGGCCAGCGGGATATCACTGCGCCCGTGTATGTCTTGCATGCTAACTTCATGATCCATTGGGCCGGAAGGTCCGCCTACACGAATCGGGTAGGTGCGACAGACCATTATGATTCTGCGAACATTCGAAGGCGCGATGCCAGCGTCGGCCAGGCAGCCCGAAACAGTCGTGTCGCGTGTTGTCACATGTGGATAATTGCCATGGTGCAAACTCAACGACGTGCCTTGTGTGCCCTCTAGGAGAATCCGCTTTCTTTCGACTATGGCGTCGCCGAGGATTTTGCGAGCGCTCCCAATATACAATTGGAGGTCTATGCAATCCTTTGCCAGAAAGCTCGACCGACCATCTTTGTAATCTGACCTGCCAGTCATCTTTCGCGCAGATGCGATCCCGACGCCCTGAGCGGTTGAACTAATACTCTTAAATCGATCTGCCTCCTCGCTCCGGTCTTCGTCCGTGATGATCATCGCCTGTGCATCGATCGTGAGTCTATCCGATGAAATCTTGTGCGCAGCGATCTCTTCGAGGAGCTTCTGCGGATAGATGACTGCGCCTGGACCGAGAAGCAGGTGAGCATTTGGAGCGCGGCGCGTACCCGAGGGCAAATGGTAATATTTCTCAGGACTGGGCTCGGCATATACCTGATGACCGGCGTTTGGCCCCCCGACGCGCACGAGCACATCATATTCAGGTGCGATGTGCCCGACGATATTACCTTTGCCTTCGCTACCATACTGACCTCCGATCAAGACATCGACGAGGGCTTCGTTCGATCGTGGGTAGAGGTTAAGTAGAGCAGTGGCGCGAACGAGAACGGCCTCTTCACTGCAGCGGTCTGTTGACACCACGATATCTGCCAAATCGGCGAGTTTCTCGATTTCCCTTTCTGTGCGATTTCGCTTCAGTTCGTCATAGCCTACCGCCTCGTCGTCTTCCCTGCTCCGCGTTTCGTAGCGCTTACGCAGCTCGTCCTCTGTGGCGGTTAGATGAATGTGATGAACCTCAGCGCCGTATGCCTTTCGGATAGCGTCGATCTGACCCGGTATTCGGACGGAGTCGACAACGTAAAGACCCCTCGGCGTTTGCCCGGTTCCAAATGTGTCGATCGTGCGCTGAAGCGCTTCACCGACCCACACGCCACCATCTTCGCGATCAAGCTTCTGCCCAGCCCTTTGCAAGGCCCTACGTTCTGGTTTGGTCTTGGGAGCTTTCTGGAGAATGAGCTCTCGCGTTTTTATGATTCTTGCGCTGTGCTTTGCCTCGAGCTGCCGCACTAAGGCGGATTTACCGGAACAAATCGGACCGGAAAGTAGGACGATACGAAGGCTTGCGTTCCCGACAGCCAATTAGATCAACTCTAGCTGGACGCGCTTAGGCGGAACATCGTAGACGGTTACAAACAGGCCAGCTCGCACCATCACGTCATCGAGCATCTCTTCTATCGTCGACCAATCGGCACCCGCAGAGCCCGTGCCAATTTTGGGCATATGTATACTTGCCCCAACGCTCACGGCGCGGTCAGCGACTTCTTCCAGGCAGCTTTGTACCGCAGCATATCTGATTCTGGGAAACAGTGATGGGCCGAAACCTTCTTGGCCAATCAGACTTGCTATAGTTATGTCCTCGCTTGCTTTGCTGAAAATCACTCGACCCAGACGTTTATTGTGCGGAATTTGTATGAGCGCCTTTGTAAACTGATCTTCCGCCTCGGGAAAACGTTTTGCGATCTTGCGCGCGACACCACCACCCCATTTGGTTGCTTTGTCATTGACCAATTGACAAATGATTTTATTTCCACCGTCGCGAGGCTCTAGAACATTACCGTGCAAAAGGCGTATCGGCAGATGATGTTCTTGGGAGTGGTCAAATCTCACCAATCCCGCCACCCTGGGGTAAACGCTTCCAGGATATGCCGTCAGGCCCACGCATTCGATTTGGGCTGGAGAACCAATGATCCAGCTTTCCAGCGCACGATCCGTATGCCCTATAGCGGTGCAAGAATGCACCACGCTTTCGTCGGGGATTGCCATTCCCGATGCCCGAATCTTCGGCGCAGTTGGGGAACTGACGAAGTAATCGATCTTGTAGTGCCGCTTGCCATCGTCGGCGACCATGGGCGAAGAAACAAAAATACCAATTGGCTGATTGGAGACTTTGGCCAGACGGATGAGAAAGGCCTCAGCCGAGACATCATATGCTCGGCGCTGGTGCATCAGATCTTCGATTGGCGGAATGCTGGCTGCTGCCGACAAACTGCCGATTGGAAGCACAAATTCCGAGGCGGCGAGGTTGCACAGCATTTCTAACTGCCAATCGTCTGATGTTTCACCGCTTCCGCGATTACGAATCTGCTCTGACCAATCCGGGAAGAGGAGATGGGCGATTTCGTGGGCAATCGAAAAGCGAACTCTCTCCCGCGGTTGCTGAGGGTTGAATTCAATTTTTGGGCCATTCTCCGTCGCTACTAGTCGCGCATCTGCAACGCTCGAGTTTGCTTCGATCTGAACCTCTAACATTTCCGCGATGTGGAGAGGGTTGAATGGCGGGCCTTCCCAGCCCTTCTCTCTCGCTCTCAAGACGAGCGCCCGCGCGGCTTTTTGGATCGCATGCAAGGGGTCCGCGTTCTTTGCGAAAGCTTTGACCGAAGTATTTGTCCAATTAATTGGCGAGGCTTTATCCATCATTTCTAGATCTGGTCATCGTGGTGTAAACTGTAGCGTCTTTGAGGGTATTGGCGTCGTTTCTCGACGACGTTGTTCGGCTATCAGCATTCGAAAATCAACTGCCTTGGGGGGTTGGTCAATCCACCGCATTTCGCGATGCTCTATGGAATGTCCGCTATCGGGTATAGCAGAGGGAGGCTTGAACGTCCGAGACGAAGGCGTATTCTGTTGAAAAACTCCACCAGTGGTTTCCGCGCGTAACTTTGGGATGCCGGTCCGGCGGGCGGCGCAAGAATGATTCAACCGCAGAGGATTTCGTGAATCATTCTTGCCGAAAAGTCGCAGGACTGCTGCCTAGCCCGAGTTTTTCAACAGAATAAAGGCGCAAAGCCGACCTACACAATCGTCGGCCCACCACGTCCGCGTTGCAGTGTCCAGCTTATCCGATCAGCACGCATAACTCCCGAAACCGCCTTACCAACGTGACGCTCAAGCACCGGCCGCCAAGGTGCGAGCGTAAATTCCTTCGATTTCGCGACCAGCGCATAGCGCCCGCTTTTCAAATCGACTCTTTTGAGCAACGTCCCTTCGATCCGATCGCCGGCCTTTGCTTCGACAAAACGAAGCCCGAGCTCATCGGAGAGATTGCTCGCCACACGCAACAACTCACGACGCCGCAGAGTCTCGATCATGCCCTTCCGATAAACGATCTCGCCACCGCGCTGTTCCGCCAATCCCTCGTCGACTAACCATTGCTTCCGCACTGCCGTTGCAGCTCTGACGTCGCTCCCGAAACCGGCATCCCGAACGGGCGCCCGATCTTTGGCGAGCAGCTCGCTATCGAGCCAGGTCGCGGCGTCGGCCTCCGGCAGATCTCGAAGCGGGACCGGAGATAGCGCCTCGACCGCTACCGGCCGATCGCGCATTCGGCGCGCTTCGTAAGCGGCGGCCTTATCAAGATGATTGTCGGCGATGCGCCAACTACCGCCGGCCTCGCGCTCAAAGCTCCGCATCGACCGCCGCATCGCTTCGAGCCGCCGAACATGAGTCTGCGCAAATTCCTCGCTGGCCGAAGGGTCGTTTTTGAGATGCGCATCGACGCTGTAGCGGCCATCATTGGCCGCCGCGACCTCCATGATCGTCCGATCAACCTTGCGAACGCCGGAATGGCGCGGTGTAACGCGAACGATCGCGCCATCCGCGAGCGGCTCGACCGCATCGCCTTTCCCGATGCCGACATAGTGGGTCCGCCCATCGACCCCATCGACGATCAGATAATGCCGGTCATGCAGCTCGTCGGCGAGGCCGCGCATGACGACGCGCCCAATGACCGGCTCCGCATCCTTCGCTGCGGGATCGAAGATCGCCCGCTCTGCCGGCGTTCGGTCGAGCCTGGCGGCGGTCAACGCGCGCTGCATGGTGCGGATGACGTCGCCGCGCTCGCCCATCCGGCGCAGCGTCCCATCGAGTCCGTCGGCAAGCCGCCAACGCCCATCGCCGATGTCTTCGGCGAGACCTAGCTTGCCCAGCTTCTGTAACCGGCCTGTGCGCAGGCTCTGCCGAAACGGATCACGGTCGATCGTCGATACGGTCCGCTGCCCGTCCATATCGTGCAGCAATCGTTGGTCGATCACGGTCAACCGTTCCTCGCCGATATCGTGGCGCAATCGCTCCTCGATTTCGAGATCGGTGCGCGGCCCCAGATCGAGCGTCGCGATTTCCATCGCGCGCTCGCGCATGCCGTGGCTGATGTATTCGCGGGCGATGACGAGATTGTCTCCGTGATCGTCGACGCCGCGCAGCATGATATGACTGTGCGGATGACCGGTGTTGAAATGATCGACCGCCACCCAGTCGAGCTTCGTGTCGAGATCCTCTTCGATTTGCGTCATCAGTTTGCGTACGAACGGCTTCAAGTCGCGATACTGGTCGCCGTCCTCGGCTGAGACGATGAAACGGAATTGGTGACGGTCATTGTCGCAGCGCTCGATAAACGCCTTGCCATCGGCAGTGTCTTTGTCTGCCGCATAGAGCTGGCCCGGTTCGCCTTCACGCGTCACGCCATCGCGCTCGATATAGCGCAGATGCGCCTTGGCCGCCCCCATCCCCTTGCCGGCAAGCTTGACCAGCCGTGTCTTGATGATGACACGCCGCGCCCGGAAATGCGCATAGCGATCGCGCGATCCGAGCACGCGCCCGATGCCGGCGCCACGCCCGATCCTACTACCATCGAAGCGGCGACTGCGGACACCGGTGCGTCTGCCCGCTCGCCGCGCGGCGGCGACGACCAGGCCGATATAGCGGCGTTTGGCGCCCTTGGCGCGCATCCGACCGATCCGCGGCTCGAAGCTTTCGTCGGTCATGGTGGTCCTTTCGGGGAGAGGAAATCGACGCCGTCAAGCCGCGTCAATCCGTCTCGCAAATGCGCGTCAAAACCCGCAGAAATCCGCCAATTCCGAACTCGATATCTCGCACCACCAATCTCCTGTCTCGCTAAAAAAGGATGTGCAGACAATGACTTGGCGAGCCTTGCGAGACAGTGCCTTTATCTTGCTATCGTGACCTGCCTCCTTTTCCGCCCATTTCTCTTCAATTGCCTGCAAAACCGCGCGCTCAATCCTCGGAGTCCGCCGAACGCATGAGCGGCACGAACAAGGATGATCGCCGTCGATTATCGCTCGTCGTTGGTGTGCTTTGATTGCGCTCTTCGAGCGCAAAGAAGATCGCATTTATTGGCCGTTCCATCGTCGTCGCAGCGCTTTCCGGAAGCGTTGGAACGCCGCCGACATCAGCCAGATAGGCGACTGTTTCTGCTGGAAGCGATCGCTCCCCGCGCAGATATTGGGCGTAGCGACCGGGTCCGGCATTGTAGGCGGCGAACATTCCGGGATAGCCAAAGCGATCATACATGGCCCGCAAATAGGCTGTTCCGGCGAGGATATTGTCGCGTGGATCGTGCGGATCGGATCCCAGATTGATCCGGTTGCGTAGCGCAGCCCAAGTGGGCGGCATGAGTTGCATCAGGCCCATCGCGCCCGCACGGCTCGTGATCGGGCGTCCATCGAGATGCGTCCGTCCGGCGCTTTCAGCTCGCATGACGCGCTTGATCCAGTCGGTGGGGATCGCAAATCGCGCCGAGGCTTCGGCAATGTGGCGGTCCCAGCGATCGATAGAATCAGCAGCGGCGGGACTGGCCATCGACAGGGCAATAGCAGCTGCGAAGGCCGTTATCTTCGCCATATCAGGCTCGCCTTTCCGATCAGATCGCCGCGTGATGTGGGCCCAAAGTAGCGACCATCGAACGAGTCCGGGTGATCCATGAGAAGCAGAGATGCGCCGTCTCGCACTCTCATGCAGCCTCTCCACCAAGGGAGTTTTCGGCCGGCTCGATCGTGCGATCGGCGCGTCGCGACACGCTCATAGTTGACGAAAACGAGGCGTCCGAAGGCGCAGATCCGATCGCCCGGAAGCGCGGCGATGCGTTTCACAATGGGGACATTCAAAGGCAGATACTGCCGTCTGGCTGCGAGCATTCGATGGCTTTTGGGCACCCATGCGACCACCATATCGCCGCGATGCAGTTCATCTTTCGAGCCAATCCAGTACAGCCCAATCGGCGCGCTGGCGCTCGCATTCCAGACCAGCAGCGGGCGCGGCGGGACGGCGATAGTGACAGTCAGCGCGGCGGCGAGCGAAGCGAGCCATGCCGCGCGCCGCCGGAGCCTGCGCCGCTTGGCGTGGTTTGCGCGCAGCTCCTGGCTCCAAGCGAACAGCGGGAGATCGGACAGACGGCGGGTCATTACTCGCCGCCTTTGCTTCCGGTCGACTCCGACCAGGCGATCAGATCGTCGACATGATACTGAACGAAACGGCTGTGACGGCGATAGGCCGGGCCTTCGCCGCGTGCGCGCAATTTCTCCAGCAGCCGCTGCGAGATACCGAGATAATGCGCCGCCTGGCTTGTATTGAGAAAGGGATGCGCGCGCCGTGCGCGTTCGGCGCGGGCTACGTCGCTATCATCATCTTGGGTCATGGCAACATTCCGACAAAGCGGCCAGTATCGGCCAGGAGCGGTCAATCATCGCGCTGCGACGGCGTGTTGCGGAGTGTCGAAAATAGCGACCCGCGAAAACGACACGGGCGCGACTTTGAGAGGCAAAAAGATGCCCCCGCGCCGGTTGGCGCGAGGGCCGGGAACCGGCTTTAGCCCGTCGGATTCCAGAGGATCGCCATGACATCTTCGTCGTCCTGTCCGGCAGCGCGGCCAAGATTGGCGTAGACCTTGCTGGGTCCGAACTCCGGTGCGGCGAAGGTCAGCGAAACATATTCGTTACCGCTGTTGCGTCCGACCCGGTTCCATCCGCCGCCGATTTCGACCCGATCTTCGGTGTAGATCCGGTAATCGGGCTGCGCCTCGGTTTCCTTGGCGGTGTTGGGCAGGATGCGGATGCGCTTCTTGAGGCTCATCGTTGCGAGCGTGCCTTCGAAGCCGCCTTGCTCCGTCTGCGTTACATATCCAAGTGCTTGTGCCATCTTTCAGTCTCCTTCGTTGTCTGTCGGCGGGGACCATTCCCTGCTGACGCGGGACCGGCCATGGCGGGCGGCGGGCGCTCGAACCCGCAGGGGCGCAACGCAAGTGGAGCACTGCGCGGAAGCGATTTATTGAAGGGCGCAGCCCGGCCGCGAGGAGGCGCGAAGCGCCGGGGAATAAATCGCACGAAGCGCGGTTTCGGGCGACAGGCGTTCGCCATAGGTCCAGTAGCAGAAGCAGGGATTGGACTCCGATAGACCAAAAAAGGGGAGCCGATGGCACGCCAGACCCGGATTTCGTGTGGGGACATGAGCGCGGGCTTGGAAGGCCTGTGTCTACCAGCATGGCACGGGAAGCGTTTGCACCCCGGCTCAAATAGAGAACTGTAAGGGTGGATCTACTGCCACATCGGAGCCGGTCGGTCGGTCTAGCTGCCGGCCCCAGAGAGACGGAATTGCGGTCAGCGGCCGGCGTCAATTGGTCGGGACCTGTTTATTCAAAAAAATCCGAGATATTGGAACTGACGTCCACAGGGTGCAAACGCCATCCAATGACTCCAACAGCGCGAAGTATAGTTACACAACGGTGAATAGCATTTTATCACCAACTCGCTGATTATCGACTTTCATAGAATTGGCACTCGATTGTTTTTCCATCAGTTGACGAAGGATCAAACTTATCCCTCCCCAACCCTTAAATCTCACCCTAGGGTGTTGATGAATCAATGGGGGATGAGATGCGAATACCGCACAGTCTTGAGGTGGCGCTGAGTCAGCGTAAGGTTATTCCTTTCGTTGGGGCAGGACTTTCGCAAGGAATTCTGGACAGAACCGGAAAGCGCATTTTTCCGAATTGGCCTAATCTCTTGGATGGGGCCGCAACCAGGTTGGAAGCTGAAGGGAAAGAACCCGAAGCTAGATTGGTTAGTAGCCTTGTGGAAACGGGCGACCTGCTGGGCGCAGCGAAGAGTGCGAAAGAGAATCTATCTCAGCCGATATGGGTCGATTATCTAAAAGAGGTCTTTGATCGCACGTTTGACGACGTCGATCCTGAATCGCTTTCTGTCCTAAGAATGGTCTGGGCACTCGGCAGCAATCTTGTTGTAACCACTAATTATGACAGATCTCTCCAATGGACATGTCCTGACAGGGCCGATTTTCGAGTTTGGGATATTGAAGCAAAAGCCGAGCAGGTAGAGACAATCCGCCAAGGAAACGCGCCTCGGCCAACGGTGTGGCATCTGCACGGCCAAATCGACAACGCAAACAAGATAATTCTCGCACCAGAGCAGTATGGACACTTATACGGCGATGGCGTCTCTAAGGAAATCTACTCTGCTGCCCTCGCCACGCTGAGAACGATCCTAAAGTCCCATACACTGCTGTTTGTTGGCTTTAGTATGACGGATGCCAAGTTCATGGCTCAAGTAATCGGCGTAAATGAAGAATATGATGGGACAGCGGGCCGGCACTTTGCGCTGCTAAAGAATGGAGAAGCGGACAAGGATGCCCTTCGAGCAGCGGGCGTTGAGCCCATTTGGTATGAGACGCACGATCAGGTCGGCGATCTACTGACGGGGATGTCGATGCAGACTCTCAAGTCACTTTCTACACATGTCCAAGCAGGGCGCTATATCGTCGACCGGAACGAAGGGCTTTACCTATTTGGCGGCCGCGGCGACGCCTTCTTTCAGCTCTATGATGAAGCGCTTCTTGGAATTCAAAATCAGCTTGACATCTTCTCATTGAAGCTGAGCCGTTTCCGCAAACAACATACGGCCACGCTGCTTGCAGCTGCCGCCAGGACACGGATACGCATCGCTCTTCTTGATCCGGCTTTTCCGCTGCCCGAGGATCATATCAGCGTAGCAGCGCTTCGTGAACAAGAAGAGCATTCACCCGTTGGGGCAATACGGCGCGATGTTGCGGAATGGGCAGATGTTTATGGTGACTACTGCAAGGCAATCGATGACGGTGCCATGACTGAAACACCAGAGAATGGGCTCGACATCCGGTTGTACAATATCCTGCCCACGATTAACCTGTTTCGCGTCGATGCCAACCTGTTCGTGGGCCCCTATCTGCTAGACGTTGAAGATAGGGAAACCCCAACCTTCCTTATTAAGTCCGAAGCGCCAGGCCACGGTTCAATGGGGAACACCATGTTCAATGTCTACCAGCGTCACTTTGAAGCCATGTGGGAAAATCCCGGGACGCGCACAATCCAAAGCGTGCCTGACGAGGAACTAGAATGTTGGCGGCAAGGCACTGGCTGCTAATCATATGGCCGTCGAAGTAACGACATTCGGTCGCTTCCATGCCGGACTTATAGATCTTTCAAACGAGGGATATAGGCTCAACGGTGGCGCTGGTTGGTCTGTCGACGGATACACACTCGTTGTGGAAGCACGGCCGGCGTCCGAGTTAGAAATTGTAGACGGCAGGATCCACTCCGTTTCGTCCGACGAGCTTGTCGCTTTGAAGAACATGTTGACGAAGTTTGCTACTACCCGTGGTCAGCCAACCGTTAGCATCGAGGTGTCGGGGAACTTGCCGTCACATAGAGGTTTCGGCGCAGGAACGGCTCTTCGGCTGGCTATGCTGGAAGCATGCGCGATCTCGTGGGAAATTGATGTTGCGCGATCGGAATTAGTCGCTGCCTCCGGCCGTGGCGGAACTTCGGGTGTCGGCGTTAACACATACTTTGATGGAGGACTCGTCGTGGACTTGGGCCACCGCAAAACCTCAGATCCAGGGCCATCTCGCGATCGTAGTAAAGCAGGAGCTCCTCGAAAACTTACACGAATTGAAATGCCCGACTGGACCTTTGGAGTTCTATCGCCGGAGGGCGTGCCAGCGATTGATATCAAAGTGGAGCGTGATCTGTTTGATCAGGTGCTTCCCTTGGCAACCAGTGAAGTTCGGAAAGCGTTGTACGAGATAATTTTTGGATTGGTAGCCGGGGCGCTTGACGGTGATAGAGATACGTTCGCCGCAGCAGTCGACGCGCTTCAGGAGGGTGCATGGAAGAAGGCAGAGTGGAACTGCCATGGTGTAGAGCTTTCGGACTTGGCCGGTAAGCTACGCAGGGCGGGCGCGTACGGCATTGGCTTGAGCAGCATGGGGCCATCGATATATTTTTTTGGAGACAAAGAGGTTTCTAAATCCATGGGCGCGAGCATCAAGTGGGTTCGGCCGGTCAATCACGGGCGAGTTATTAGGATCATCGAGGATGAGTAAAGTCGTTCTCCTTTGCGGTCATACCTGTGCCGGAAAGACATTGGGAGCCCAAATACTATCTAAGCTGCTAGGCTATCGGCATATTGAGGCGAGCTCAGTCATGCGGGAATTCTGGACAAGTGCCGGTAGCGAGAAGTCCATAGACCGATACGCAAAGGAAGTTCTCTTAAGCGAGCCTCAACGTGTACCCGCTGAGATAGTAAGGCGGTATGGGACATTATCATTGGTAGTAAGCGGACTCAGATCTCCGGCAGAAGTGGCAGAGATGACGACTCGCTGCGACTCACTAGTTTCGCTTTACATTCAAGCATCGGAGCGAACGCGACTTGCTCGAGCCAGACGCAGAGGGCGGCCAAATCATCCTAGAACCCTAGCCGATCTCAAGGCATTGGATGAGCTGCACAAGGCCATGGGATTGAAATTGATCGCATCCGAGCGAACAACCACGAAACTGTGGAACGACGGTTCAATTGAGGAGTACTCTCGCGCTCTTAACCTAGCTCTTAGGTAGGATTTTCCGGCCAGGCCACGCCTTAGCTACTGTCATTTTGAGGCGTTTCTCAATGATTGTGCCAGATGTCCGAGGATACGATAGGTCTCGCTTTAGCGTCCGCTCCCGGATAACGCGCTCCAGATCGTCGCGCGCGGCGATCACCAAGACGCCACTCCTACATAGACATCCAGGCTGCGCACACGGAACGCCCGCCGGAACGGCGGGCGTTGGGAGGCGGGCGGGTTCTCATCAACCCGTCGCTCAAAATCGATTCAAACGAGCAGATCGCTGACAGCGTTATAGAGGCGGGAACGCGGCGCTGATCACAGCGCCGTGTTCTGCGCCTGCCTATTCGGCCACCGACGCCATCACCTGCGCCGCTTTCGCCGCCTTGTCGGACGGCCTGCCCGCGCCGCCCGGCGTGTAGCTTTCGAGCGGAAAGCGAAAATAGCCCGGCAGCCAATCCTTGACCTTCTTGCGGTCGTTTGAGCCGGTCAGGAAATCGCTGATAATCCCCTTCTGCACCTTGGCGGTCGCGCTGACATTGGCATCGGCCACGCTCTTGCCGCCGATGTCGGCCAGCATGGCGTTGACCAGCGGTTTCGAGCGGATGAGATCAAAAAGCGCCTCGTCGGGTTCATAACTGGCGCTCATATCAACCGCCAGATGACAACCGACCTGCTCGATAACGCAGGTGCCGCTTTCGAGCGTTTCGGCGATGACGAGTGTCAGCACCCGCATCACTTCCTCGTCCGACAGCGTGAGCAGCTTGGCGAAGGTTTCGGCAACGCGCCAATCATCACCGTTCGAGAAGGTGACCGCACGGCCTTCGGTTTCCAGTCCCAGCAATGCCAGCACGTCGCGGCGTTCGGCATCGAATGCGGCCTGTGCCTTGGAAGCCGCCACGCTGTCGGCGGTCGCTTCCTTGCGGGTGGCTTGCGGTTCGGGCTTGGTTTGCCAAAGCGCCGAGCCGCCGATCATGTGCGCCACAGTCAGGCGCAGCGCGACAGCGGGCGCGGATAAGAGCGCCGCGCGCACGGCGGCGTGGCGATGCAGTTCGACATAGTTCTGCGCCGGTCCGGTCAGTTCCGGCCTGGCGGTGGCCGCAGCCGCATCGTCCTTGCCTGCCGCCCATTTCTGCCGCCGCCGATGTTCGGCCTCGCTGATATAGCCTTCATGCGCGGTGACCTCGCCGCTGTCGCGCACCTCGATAAAGACCATGCCGCCGTCCTTCTTGCTGGCTTTCACATGATCCCAGCGGGCAAAATACTGCCCCCGGTCGAGCACGGTGCAATCGGCCCAGCCTTTTGCGACATAATCATCGCGCAGGGCGGCGATAGCGGCGTTCTGGTACGACCAGAACAGGTCGGCATCGGCGAACACCCCGTCGTCGCCAAACAGGTCGAACAGGATCGCGCCCGAATAATCTTCGACCGGGAAGATCGCCTTGTCGGTGGTGATATGCTCCCCGCCGCACAGCCACGCCTTGAGTTGGCTGCCGCGCGGGGCGCGGGCCTCCTTGGACTGGAACAGGTCCAACCATTCGGCTTGCTGTTCCTTGGTGGCAAGGGTCAGCGCGGTAATGGTGCGCCCGTCGATATCTTCGCTCGCATAGGCTTTGCGGATAGCGGGCAAGAGGTTGGCGAGCGCCAGCCGCCGCTTCACCATCAACTCGGTGACGCCGAACGTGTCGGCGATCTCGGCGACGCTGCGCCCCTTGTCGGCCAGCCGTTTGAACGCCTCATATTGCTCCATGTCGTCGGGTTCGAGCCGCGCGGTGTTTTCGAGGATCGAGGCTTCCACCGCATCGGCATCGTCATTCTTGTCGAGAACGAGGCAGGGCAGAACCGGATTGCTGTCGCCTTCCTTGGCGATGGCCTTCATCGCGAAGAACCGCCGCCGCCCGGCATAGATGTCATAATGATCAGGTTTGCCATTGGGCTTGACCAAGAGCGGCTGGATAATGCCGCGCTGGCGGATCGAGGGTAGAATGTCATCGACCTTCGGCTTGCGGCGCGAGTGCCGCATATTGAGCGGCGAGACTTTCAAGTGATCGAGCGGGATATGATTTAGTTGCATGGGGCTTACTCCGTGGGGGTGGATGCGCCGCACGTTGTCGTCTTTTGGGCAGCGCGAATTGCGTCGATCAGGTCCAGCTGATCGCGCGCGGACGTGTCGAACAGGCCGTGGTCGCACGGCTTCTGTTCGGCGTTCGGATTGCGTTTGGGGGTGATGGGCGCGGCGGCGCGGACGGCGAGCCGGTCAGCGAGCGTCACCGGGCGGACGCCCGAAACCAGCGTCTGCTCACCGGCCTCGGTGCGCTCGCTGGCGAGTGGGTTGCGCGCGGCGCTCATGCCGCTGCGCTCAGATTGGTTTCGGCCTGCTGGCAGGCGAGAATGAAGTCAGCGGCCTTGGAGGCTTGGCTGGCGGCGTGGAATATGGCGCGTTCGTCCTCGCGCAGCACGTCCAGCCATTCGCCGATATAATCGGCATGACGCACAGTCGGCACGATGCCGAGCGAAGCGCAGACGAACGCGCTGGCCATTTCCGCGACAAGCTCCTCACGCGCATAGGGCTTGGAGCCGAACCGGCCCTTGAACTCGCGCGCCAAGCGGCTGTCATGGCCGGTCCAGTGGCCAAGCTCGTGGAAACAGGTGCGATAATAATCGATCTGCTGGAAGAACGCGGGTTGCGGCGGCACCTGCACATAATCGTCTGCTTGCACATAGAAGGCGCGCGCGCCACCGATGCGAAAATCCGCACCCGTCGCGGCAATCAGCGACTCGGCGGTCGGAACCGCCTCGCATTCGGGCAGCGGCGGGGCGGCGGCGGACAGGTCGTTGGGCAGACCGTCGCACTGGTCGGCATTGAACACGGTATAGCGTTTGAGGAAGGGAATGGCCTGCGGCTCGTCGCCGCGTTTCTCGGCTTTGGCGCGCTCCTTCTTGGGCACGAAGCGGTCGGCATAGACAACGCTCGTGCCCTTCTCGCCCTTGCGGACGCAGCCCCCGAGCGACAGCGCCTGTTTGAAGGTCAGCCAGTTCTGGGTGCGGCGCTGTTCTTCGATGGCCGCGCCCCACAGGATGAGGATATTGATGCCCGAATAATGGTTGCCGGTCGCGCCGTTGCCCGGCAGGCCGAGCGGCGTTGCGACATCGGGCGTCCCCCAAGGCTGGACCCACGGAACGCGGCCCGCCTCCAGTTCGCCCACGATGCGCTGCGTGACGCTTTGATAGATCGTCTGTCGATCCGCCTTCGCCATCGTCCCTTCTCCTCTCCGCCGCGGTTCCCCCGGAGGGTGGGGGGCGGCGAAAAGGCCCGAAGCCCCGAGCTTTCAGGGCGCGGCGCAACCGTTTCGGTAGGAGAAGAAAATCGACCTAGACGGACGCAAAGCCGAAGCGGTTGCGCCGTGACCGCTCGGAGCTAGAAGGGCCGGCCGCTCCCCACCCGACCGGGGAACCAACAAACAGCGCCGCCCGCGTCGCGGGCGTCCTTATGACGGACCGTCAGGTCCGGCCAGCGCCAGGGATGGAAGCCGGATGGCCGAGACCGCACGAGCGGGCTCGGTTTACGAGAGCCCGGCGACCGGCGCAGCCGGGTGGGCGCCCAGACTATTCGGAAGACACCTCGTCCTCGCCGTTCGCCGCTGCGGCCCATTCGAGCAGCAATTGCCGCGTGGTCAGCGGCACGACGCCATGTTGGATCATCCGCTGCGCCATGGGCGATCCTTCCGACACCAGCCGCCGATCCGACAGATCGAACAGCACATAGACGTCATACATATCTTGGAGCGCACTCAGGGCGCCCTGCATCAACGAGCCTTCAGAATAGCCGCCCGCCAACACCAAGCGATTGCGATCCAGGTCGAATATCCAATTACGCAGCCGCTTGTCCTTCCAAGGGTTGATGGCCGAACGCGACAGGCGGTTTTCTCGCGAAAGATAGCCGTCCAAAGCCTCGTCGGATGCAGCCGTCATGTCTCCCAGCCTTGCACTCGCGAATATCGGCACGGAGAGTTTCGTCGCCACCTGCAACAGTTCGAGATAAGCCCGCCGCGACGCCGATTGTCGATCGATGTCCGCATCATCCTTCAATGGCGTGACGAAATCGACGAACAGCAAGCAGCTCTGGTCGGGGTGCACGAGGACCGAATGCGGGACGTCGTTCATCCCTCAAGCAGCCGATCGAACTACAGGTGCGGCTTGCGAAGCGAGCTGGCCTAAAGCGTGCCTGCTGGCTGATAACGGCCACGCCCTTGAAAGCGAGTAAGAACAAGTGTCGATCATCCATCCCGTCCACTCAAAATGCTGCCGGATTGAGCCTTCCAGAAACAGAGAGGAGATACACTTCGCTCGCTAGCCTCGGAGACATACATGCGATGAAGGGACCTTTCGCACCGACGCAGCCTCTCGGTTCAAACAGTGGCGAACCGCATCTCTTTCCCGCTTGTTACAGCTCAGCTTCGCCTGCAGTTACCAGGACGTTCGAGAAGCAAAAATCTGCCATTGGGCCAGCCTAAAGATCGGCTCACCGCCGGTTAGTCGATCACTCCGAGACCTGCCTCGCGGATGGCTTCATCCAGTTCGTCATCATTGTGAGCGTACTCGCAATAAATGAGCCGCCTCAGATCTGCCCGCGCGCAGCGATCGTTGCGCATTTCACGCCATCGCTCGTATTGCTCGGAATCAAGTGGATTATCATTTTCTTCACTTAGAAGCCAAAACCGGAACCAATCTAAAGCCGCACTTTGGACGATAAGCTGGTGGCTAGGTCTGAGTGGAGTGTGTGCTGCTGTAGGCAGGTGAAAATACTCCACAGGCTCGCCCTGGGACGTCATTTCCAAATATGGTTCCCACCAAGTTGGAAACCCATATCCATAATGCTCAATACGCAGTGGCAACGAAAAAGGTCGAGCCGAAGTTACCGGATCAAATCGAATCCAGTCATTCAAACCGGTTCCGAAGGGTGGTAAACCGTTATTAGTCAAGTAATCCCTTTGATAAACACTACGCCAGTTATGAAAATAGAGAAAGTTGAATGTCCCGAATGAACTGGCGTCAGCTACCAATGCTGTCCCAAATAGGTTGGGGTGCTCAGCTAAAGCATATTGTAGCCAGAACCCACTCCGGCTCCATGCGACTATCCCAACTCTCTCTCGGTCAATGACACCATCTTCTGATAAGCGATCAATAACTGATCGATATCCTTCAGAAGCGGCAGAGAACTCCTGTTCCCTGGAAACGGGAACGCTGGCTCGTCCAATAATCAACACCGCAAATCCCGCATTTGCGAATGCTTGAGCTGAAAACCCCGAAGACGCTCCTCGAGTCCCAGTCACGATAAAATCATCCTGGCGGTAAGTATGTGAATATATCACTAGAGGTAGCCTCTGCCCCTCTCGATGAGCTTCGGGAAGTATCAACCCAGCTTCCCACGAACGTCCGTCCGCATCTGTCCATTCATAACGCTGAGCAGCCAGAAACGCCCGTCTCGTTTCCGGGTTAGGTGTGTATATCGCCAACGCATCATCAAGCGATGGAATCCGAGCTATCAACCTTGGCACCCGAGAAATGTCCTGTTCGATCTCAATTAGAAACGGTCTGTAGGCTGGCTGAGCTGTCAGACTGCTTCCGACCTTTCGCCATTGATCGTTGATCAATCTGTACAACGTGCGCGATCCACCGTTTGTAGTGACCAAGTCATCGCCATCCAAACGATCCCATGAATGATCATAGTCTCCTAAATCGGTGTTTTGCGAACTCCGTCCTGAAACCGTATCTACTACTCTTACAACTCTTCGTTGCTCCAGCGAGTACTCAGCGATGACAGGATCTTGAGGTTCAGGATAACCAATGCTAGCGGCATTTTGAGCCGAGAGAAATTGATTGAAGACGAACAAGCGAGAGTTTGCATCGTCCCAAAGAACTTGATTTCGATCCAGCGCATTCGCCATCGGCGCTCCCGTTAAGGAACGACACCGACCTGAGTTAAGGTCTACCAACATAAGCTCCGCGTGAGCAGAATGAGGAGGCGAAAAAGGGACCGCTTGGGGGCTAAGCGGCAGTGCTGCCCACTCAGGTGGAGTAATTTGTGGAGCTGATTGTATGACGGCAAACCGTCCGCTCGGAGCGACAGAGATATAGGGTACGATCGAACTGTTCGGCTGAGAGGGACATGGTAGCGCTCTGGCTCCGTCTGTCGTTACAACGAAGTAATTGATCCCGCGCTGCGAAGGGTGTCGTCTTATTCCGGCAATATCGTCAAAAGTTTCAGTATCAACAACGTAGCCTCCAGCATTATCACGTACGCTCGTTGTTTCAGTCCGAACGCCAAAAACCAAATCACCCGAAGAGTTCATACCATAGCCGAATATCTCTCGGCCGGTTCTGTGATAGCTCGTCAAATCCCCGGTAGTGTCGGCCGAGAATATTTGGCTTCGGCCTTCTGTATCCTGCGCAATAAAACTGACAGTGTGGTTATCGATCCACCGAACTTGAAATATCGCGGGATTGTTGTTGTGAGACGCAGCCGAGACTAGTTCTTCGACCTGAACTTGAGTGCGTCCGGAGTTTACGTGCGCCATGAACAGGCGGTACACTACCGCATCGGACCGCAGATGTGCCTTTCTCGTTAGAAACAGCGCACGATCGCCGCGAAAGTTATATAGGAAATTGCCTCGGCCCGCGATCGGTATTGCGGTTCGCAGATCTACGAAATATTCTGTCTCAATTATGTCTTCGAGTGCCAGTTCGGCGGCTTGTGCATCATACGAATATGAGTGCAGTGCTGCCAAGGAAACAATCCCCGCTACAAGAGTCATTTTTCGCATCAAATGCCTAAAAAGGCTTGATAAATTGTACATAGATCGAAGTTAAACCGCAGACCTACCCAGTTTTCTGCAAAAATGATGCACTAAAACCTCTTGGTCAGTTCAAACGATATGAACCGACCAAGCGGCGATGCGTTTGTCGGATCATAACCAACAAGAAAAGAGTTAGCCAATACAGGAGCCACAGGAGGCTCTTCATTGAACAGATTCAACACAGATATGCCTAGCCGAGTTCCCGAAAGAAGGCTGTTTCCCGTCATGTTATCCAAATTAAATCGAAGTGTCATATCGACCGTAGTAAACGCGCTAATTCGGTCAGAACCGGCAGTCGAATCAACACGGTAATCATCCACAAAATTTACGTAAGCATTCAACGAAAGCAGATCGTTGGAAAATCCAAGCTGCGAACGAATTCTGAGATCTACCGGATTAAGGAAAGTGCTCACCTGCTCCACCAAGGCAGTCGTAACAGAACCCTGTTGCTTCTGGTCGATCAGATAGGAACCATTAAGCCCAATAACCCCCCGCCCATCCAGAAGATCGAATGATACCCTCGTGTTCAAGTCGATTCCCCTTACCACGGTACGGGCCAGGTTTCGCACCACCGGTATCCTGTTTAAGATGGTTGAATCGAGAGGGTCTAAACCGAACGGATTTTGGATAGTGAAGATCCTGCTTAAAGTACCTTGAATCTCACTGCTGCTCGGATTAAAAATGATAGTGCCCGGAGGAAATAAATTCGGATTCCCAAATGCAATGTTCTGAGCAACCAAAGCGTTGACGTTGTCAGGCGTCGGAGTTGAACCAAGTCGATCCTCAAAATCTATATCGAAATACGTAGAGGAAATCGAAAATTCGGTTGTCCCCCAATTCGCGCGATAATCAAAACCTACGGTGAAAGATGTTGAGGTCTCGGCATCTAGGTTGGCTGCAGTACCACCTTCGAAGAGTACAACCGAATCTACAATTTCCGGGGGAGCGGGGACGCCCAGAATATTGCTGAAAAAACTATTGGGTAAGAGTGTTGCAGTACCGTCATTGGCACCAACTCGGCCAAGCGGAGGCGGATTGAAAGACGTGCCATAAGATCCACGAAGCCGAAGACCTGGAATGGGAGACCAAATGAGGCCAATCTTCGGACTAAAATTTGTTCCAAAATCACTATAGTCTTCGATCCTCCCGGAAAGACTGATCTCCAATCTCTCAACGGCTGGCCTTCGATTGTTTGGGCCGAATATCGGAATAAATATCTCACCAAATGCGGCAAACACATCGCGCTCCTCGCCGCTGATAAGTTCCGTGGAACGCGTGAACGAATTGAAGATACCCTCGAAATTCTCGTGTCGGTAATGAGCTCCTAGGGCAATTCTGACAGTTTCTGCGGGTAAGTCCAAAATCCCACCGGTCAATAGCACGTCTACGGCCCAGATTTCTGAGTCAGTTGTTTGCTCAGACAACAGTGTTCCTGGGTCGGTTCTTCGCCTCTCATTTGTCAGCCTGGAAAAGTATCCGGACGTCTCGACGACCCATCCGTCTGATAGGTTCCAGTCGATGCCTGCTCCAATTCGCCAGCTCTCCGTTTCAACTGGTGTCTGTTCTTGGCATGGTATGGTAGTTAGGCAAGAAATGTCTTCGTTCGACTCTCTATTTGAGTACAGAAAGTCTGTGTCGACGGATACCAAATCAGACACGTCTTGCCGCAGATTGGCGATCACGCTGTGGCGGCGCTGAGTAGGTAAGAGATCGTTAGGTAAGGGAACGTTCGAAGAGAAATCACGATCTCCAGCACTAAGATTGTCGCGATCGTAGAATTCATACACTAGCAAGGCGTTGCCAGTATTCCAGCTAGTTCCAGCGGTTAGGCTAGCTCGATACTCATCCAGATTGCCCTCCGTCGCTAGTCCGTATCGAAGTGACGCTTCCACGCCATCAAAATCTTCGCGCAGCACAAAATTAGCGACGCCCGCTACTGCATCTCCACCATATATTGACGAAGCACCGTCTGTAAGTATTTCTATCCGTTCAATCGCCGAAGCCGGAATAGTTGATATATCAACAAATCCCCCGATGTTGGAAGTTGGCGCCATGCGCCGACCATTAATGAGCACCAACGTACTACCCGCTCCTAAGCCCCTAAGGTTTACACTTGATCCTCTTGATATATTCGCTCCGGCTGATGCGTCAGCTATTATACCTAGTTTTTCGTTGGCGCCGCCCTCAAAGTGTTGCGGTAGGCGTTCGATGAATTGCTGAGCTGTGGCCACGCCAGAGTCCCGTATTTGATCGCGATCATAAACAAGTACTGGCGAGCTTTCTGGCGCAATTCCGCGAATATTCGTGCCTGTCACAACAATCGGAACTCCGCGCGAAGCCTCCAGCAACCGTTCATTTTGTCGGACGCGTTCATCTGCATCGCCAAGCCCACCAACGCTGTTTGACACAACGGCGGCACGCACAATATACACGCCTGAGCTTCCGCGCGTGGCCTCAAGGCCGGAGCCGGCAAGCAATCGCCCCAGCGCCACGCCCGGTGCGTAACGCCCGCGCAGCGCCGGCGCGCGCTTGCCACGCACGGCCGCTTCATCGAATGTGATCTGCTGACCCGACGCGCGGGCGAAGGCGCGTAACGCGTCGGCCATCGGCTGAGCGGGCTGGTCGAAACTATAGGCCGGGGCTTGAGCATGCGCAGCGTACGGCGCGGCAGTCAGCGTACACGCGACCGCTGCAAGCGCGCCTCCCGTCATAAGCCGCATGCAAGTCGCCGCCGCAAATAGAGTCCGTCCCATAGTTATTGTCCTCCCCCAGTTTTCAGGCGCAGTTCCGTCGCCTTTAGGAGAGCAAGACGCATTCAATCGGTAATCGGACAGCAATTTTTTCGTAACTTTTGCCTCTGTCACGGCCGGCTCAGCGTCACGCGCCCTTCTTCGCGACGCGTCCGGAGACCATGGATGACGCTCATACCCTCGACGAACGCCGCCGTATCTCCAGCATCAAACACACCGTTTACGCGCAAATCCCCGGTCGCCGCATCGGCGATTACGAGGCGGGTATCGGCATAGCGGTTCATGCGCTCGGCAGCAGCGGCGAGCGGCTCATTGTCGAAGCTCAGCTGTCCCGCCTCCCAGGAGAGTGAACGCTGCATATCGGCCGGAGAGATGGCGGCGACATCGACTTCGCCTGGATCAATCGACGCGACGAGCTGCTGACCGGGACGGAGAGCGCGGGCCGGTGCGCGGCCATCCTGCGCGTCTATGCTAACCGGCTCGGCTTCGGCACCCGCGCCCTGCTCCAGAACATCGACGGCGCCTTCATAGACCACAACACGCAATTCCTCCCCGATAAGCTCGACACTGAACGCGGTACCGGTTGCAACGACAATCTTGTCACCCGCGACTACGCTGAACGGCCGAAGCGGATCGGGCGCGACATCGAATTTGGCGCGGCCGGCGAGCAAGCGAACCTCGCGCCGCTCGTCGCCGAGCTGCACCTCGACCTGGGTCGCGGCATCGAGCGAAACGCTCGAGCCATCGTCGAGCACGGCCACCTGCCGCTCGCCGATCCCGGTCTCATAGGTTTCGACGGGGTCGGAGAGGAACAGCAAGCTCGTGATGACGGCGATAATCAAAAGCGCGGCAATGCCCATCGGCACGCGCCAATGGCGGACCGCGCGTCGTGCCCAACGCCGACGGCTCGCATAGCGGAACGCCTCGAGCGCCTCGGCACGTATCGCAATGCCTTCGGGTTCGCGCATCGCGGTCTCGGTTCCAGTCCAGACAGCGATGGCCTCCTTGAGAGCGGTGTGATTGTCAGCCTCGGCGACCCAGGCGTCGAAGTTGGTCTGTTCGTCAACCTCGAGTGGCCCCTCGGCCAGCCGGACGCACCAGCCAGCAGCGGCCTCGTCGCGATCGACGACCGGTTCTTCGTTACCGTTCATCGCACATTCCTCATCCGGGTCATCAAAAAGGCCATAGCCTTATGGACATGTTTCTTTACCGCGCTCTTCGAGATGCCAAAGCTTTCGGCGATGCTGTCGAGATCGACATCCTCGATCCGGTAGAGGGTGAAGATCACCCGCGTGCGCTCGGGCAGCGCATCGAGCCCTTTGAGTAAGGTCGCGACTGCCGCCCTGCCCTCGATCACCTGGTGCGGGTCGATCGGATCGAGTCCCTGATCTTCGACAGCGCGCGCCATATCGCGATAATCGGCGCGCACCTTGGCGCGCCGGGCTCGGTCGCGCAGCAGATTGGCGGCAACCTGGAACACATAGGCGTCCGGCCGATCGCTCTCGGCATGATCCTTGGCGATAAGGCGCACGAACACTTCCTGGGTCAGATCCTCGGCCTCGGCATGATCGCGCACCCGGCGCAGGAAGAAGGCCATCAACGCCGGACGCCAGCGGCGCCCGAAGGCCGTTTCTTCGCTGACAAGCTCAGGCTCCACGCGGGTCCTTTCGTGGCGGGAATAAAGCTGGTTTTAGCATAAGACGCACAGGCGCGGTCGGGGGACAGTAGAATCTTGCGCTCATCGAACAACGTCGGTCAGATGCGGCAGCCCGGCCACATATTGTAGTACACGGGCATCGCGCACGCGACATTAATTGGCCGGGATCGCTCCGGCCGCAATCAACAGCTGTTCAAAGCCTTCATCAGCAATCCACAAGGCCCGTTCGACATGCGAGAGGTAACAGCGCTCGACGGCGTCTTCGTCCTTTTCGATATCGAGACGGAGGATCTCGGTCGCGCCCTGCCGCCACTCCCACTCTTCGTTGTGGGCGGTTGCGAGCCGCGCATAGGTGAAGAAATGCTGGCGGTCATATTCGGTGACATAGGGACAATTCGGCGCCAGATCGCGAACTGTCGGAAATAGCGGGCCGCTCTGCGACTGCGAACACTTCTCCATGATTATTCAATATAATGAATAACGGCGGCGAAGCAATTCCTCGACGATGGCCCGCATGGATATGCGTAAGGTCGTCGGGACTAACTTTGCAAAGTTGAGGCAGAAAAAAGGCCTGACGCAAGAAGTCGCGGCTGAACGATCTGGCTTTTCGCAAAGCTATATTGGTTGGCTCGAAAGAGGTAAACGCAATCCGACAGTGATCTCGTTGTATCTGCTTGCTGAAGCCGTCGACGCAATGCCGGGCGATCTGGTCAAGCCGATCGATGACGAGAGTTGAAGTGCTCAGCCCCTTCAGGAATACTGCGGCATTCACACTGAATGATGCAAAACTGCGCTCGGACCGGCGACACGAAGCCTCCACGCCAAATCCACTCGCCGCCGCACCCAGGATTTGATTGAGTCGCCCGCGCCGGGCCAGTCCAGCATTCCCGCTTTGTCGGCTCGCAAAACGGCGGCAATTTCGCGCAGGGTCGCCCCATCGGCGATCGCATCGCCGACGCGCAACGCCTCGACCAGTCGCGTAAGCCGCCGGTCCGACCGCAACCGCCATCGTGCTCCGCCAACCTTTCCGCTCAGGCGCATCCATTGCGACAGGCTGTCGATCTTGAAAGTGAGCGCATCATCATCGCGCAAATGAAAGGCAAGCCGGACCGGTCCCGCCAACGCGTCGCCCCTCACGACATCCATGCGCAACCAGGACATCCCGATAGCGATGGAAATATGCTGAGCTTGGGTTCCATATCCGACGACCACGCGCCGAGCCGGCGGCTTGCGAAAATCCCATCCGTCTTCTGCGGCGGGCTCGGCCGACACAGGCAACACGCCCGGATCGAACGCGGCTGACCATAACAGAAGCGCGTCGGCAAACCCCAAACGGGGATCTTCAGCGAAAAAGCAATCCGTACTGCGCGATCGTTTCTGGATCGGCCAAAGGAACAATCTCGACACCATCGCTTAGGCGATTTGCAGGCGGTGACATGTCACCTCGATACTCAGGGTCGCGCCGCAAAAGCTCCCAGACCAGCGCCGAGCGTCCCGCGTCGACGATGCCCGCATAGGCCGCCGGATCGCGCCAGTCGGGCAAACGCAGCTCAGCCTTCAATTGCGCGTACTCGCTCATCCGCGGCGCTCAGCGACATAATCGGCCAGCATATCGGCCTGATCGGGCCGTAAGGCATCAGCCGCCGCGATATGCTCAGGGATGTCATCGCGCAGCAGGATCGACGGACACCGGCCCTCGACGTTGCCGAGATTGGGGCGATGCTGGGCATAGCCGACCAAGGCGGCGAGCTCGGGATCGAAGCGTTTGGCGACATGCGGCGGATAGACGAGCCATTGCAGCTCGAACGGCTTGAGCCAGCCCAGGCAATAGCTGATAATGATCCCGCGCCGTGGCAGACCGCTCGCATTGGTGCCGCCCCCATGCAGCGTCGAGCCCAAGAACACGAGCGCATCGCCGGGATCGAGCTCGGGCACGATCACCTCATCTTCGGACAGCATTTGATCGTCAAAATTCCGATGGCTGCCGGACCACAGTCGCGTGCCGCCATTTTCGGCGCGAAACGGCGTCAGCGGCCAGATGACATTGATCAGATATTCTTGCTCGCCTTTCGGCCCGGCCCACATATCCTGGTCGCGATGCGGAAACTGCGCGGGCGCGCCGGGATGGATTTCGACGGCCTGGGTCAGATTGAGTGCGATCCGGTCGCAATGCGGACCCAGCACGCGTTGGGCGATTTCGAGCATGACCGGATGGCGGACCAACGCCTCCGCATGGGAAGAGCGGATTAACAAGCTGCCAAACCGCTTGGTGCGGGGTCCGTAAAAATCGCCCTCACAATGCGACGTCGCCTCAAAGCGTCGCGCTAGATCGTTTTCGAGCTCGGCGATTTTCGAAGACGTAAGCGCCTGGGGCACGATGGCATAACCGGTCTCCGACAAGCGGTGGCAGGCCGCGCAGATATCGACGGCGGTCATGACCTTGCTCCCGCTGTCCTAGTTCGGACGGGATTGGCGAGCCGTTCGACTGGATAGATGCCCGACCAGCTCAAGCGCTCGGGCGTGTCGGGACCGATATGGAGCGCGAAGGCGCCGAGACGCGCGCCGCTCAACTGTCCTTCCGGTCCGAGCGGCTCGGCGAGCCAGCCCATCGCCAATATCTCCTTGCGAAAGCCCACATTGGTCACACCCACGAGGCGCTTGATCCCGGCCGCAAGCGCGTGATCGACCATCGCCGCGATCAGTTCGTTGCGCACAAGCAAGCGGCGCTTGGCGCCGAGTCGGCTCGGCAGGCACAGCCGCGTGACCTCATAGGTCGCGGCATCTGCCGGTGCGCCGCCCGCACAGAGCGACGCGAAATGCGTATCGAGCAGATGCGACCGCACGGTCGGCAGCAGGCGCAGCGAGCCTTGATGCGCGCTTTTGCCGTCGGTCGCGACGATATAGACGGTGCCGTCATGGTCGAACTCGTCAACCTCGTGGCGACCGTCATGGGAGGGAATATCCCAACCGAGCAGGTCGACGAACAGCGTTTTGCGATCGGCGAACATGCTATCGAGCAGTTCGGCATGGGCCGCCTCGCGCTTGCCATGAATGATCGTGATCATCGCCGCTCTCCCGTCCGTTGACATCGGACGCAGGAGAGCAAAGCGGCGGGGCTAGGACGACCCGTCCAACTGGATGTATTGCGCGGGCATCATCTCGGCAAAGCTGATCTCGCCCTCGAGCAGCGCGCGGACAACAAGTTGCTCGCGCGAACCGACATCATAGCGCTCCCTGGCGATGGCCATGTAGTATTTGACGGTCGCCTCGCTGATCCCGAGAATCTTCCCGATGTCCCAATTGCTCTTGCCCTGGCCGGCAAGCAGGATGCAGTCGCGCTGGCGCGGGCTGAGCCGCGGCGGATCGATAGGCTGGACGCGAACGACCCGGCGCGCGGCCTCGAAGCTGAAGGTGCCGATCAAATTCGCGCTCAACACATGGCGTGCAAATTTCTTCGAGCAGCGCGGCGCCGCGAAAGAACAGGAGCCATAGTGCTCGCCCGCCACCACAGCAGGCACGGTCATGCCCTCGGACAGACCTTCGCGCGCGGCACCGTCCAGCACGGCCCGATGGCGGGCATTGAGCCGAATATGCTTCGATAGATCCGACCACCGAAAGGCCATCGATGTGCGCATACAGGCCTGCAGGACCGGATCGATGCGATAGAACTGACGCTCGATGAAATAATCAGCCCAGACCGGCGGATAATTGTTGATGTTGATGATGCCGGGCTGCGTCAACCGCAGATCGGTGTGATGGATAAGCGCAAAATGGCGAACGCCGAGATCGGCGCATATCGCTTCCATCAAATCGGAGAGTTCGGATGGGGTATCCACATTCTGGGCAGAATCGACGAACCTGCGAACAACGGTGAAATCGTTCATGCAGGAAATTCATAATATCGATGCGGTTTGCGAGCCGATCCGATGCATTGCATGCCCGCGAGCTGAGAGGGACCTTGGAGGCATGCTCCCCTTTTCGGTGTCTTTTCGCAAACCGCACCTTCCCCGTTGTGACCTTGGCCGTCCCAATAGGGACATTGGCCACGGGGAACTGTGTTTTCCTGCACCACCTCGTGCCGGACATTTCCAATCGAACTTAGGATCGGTCGCGTTGAGTTCGTCACACCCATATCGGATCAACGCAACTCCTCTTTCCTTATCTGACGTATCGAAAGTGCACTTCCGGAATTAGTCCTCGTCTATAAAGACGCGCGAGATGGCATAACGGACAGTCAGCCAAGTCCTACGACGTCGGCCGGATCTTTCCGACCAACTCGACTTGCCCTTACGACAAGCGTATTTGCACCGGGCATTTCCGCCATCAGCATATCGCCCCAAATTTGAGCTAGTTCACGCCGGCGTGGCAGGTAGGCGGCACGGTTATAGGCTCCCTCCACCTTATCTTTCGGCACATGGGCCAACATCAGATCGATTACCTCGCGATCGTCCGCACGACCGTGCCTCTTGGCCCATTCATTCATGATCGTCGAAAAAGCCGCCCGCCAGCCATGCGGCACGTGACGGCCATGATAGCCTGCACGATTGAGGAGATAGCCGATCGCGTTTTCGCTCATCGGACGGAGTATTTGGCGCGCACTCGGGAACAACAGCTGGCCTGAACCGGTCACTGGATGAAGCGCGTTCAACACGTCCACGCTTTGCGTCGACAATGGCACCAGATGATCGCCGTCGATTTCCCTTTTTCGCTCCTGACCACCTTTCATCCGCGACGCCGGAATGCGCCACAACGGCTCGCGACCCTCAATATCTTCAAACTCACTCCACTCTGCATGCCTGAGCTCTCCGGGGCGAACGGCCGTCAACGCCAGCAGGCGCAGCGCAAGACGCGTCACCGGTCGGGCATAGCCCTGTTCGGCATCAATCAGCATTTGCCTGAGTGCATCAATCTCCGTGATGGCGGGCTGCCGACCCTTTCTTGGGAGCGGCTTGAGCGCAGCTCCGATACTCGCCGCCGGGTCGTTGTCCGCGATACCGGCAGCGATGGCGTAAACGAACACGGCGGAGATACGCTGTCGGACGCGTTTTGCCGTTTCGATCGCACCGCGATCTTCAATAGCACGCAACACTTCCAGCACTCTTGGCGCCTTGATGACCGCGATGGGTAGGTTACCCATGTTCGGGAACACGTCTCGCTCCAGGCTGCGTATGACATCCGCAGCGTGTTTTTTAGCCCATTGAGACTTGGAAAGCGCATGCCATTCGCGCGCGATTTTCTCAAATGTGTTCCGCGCCGAGGCCAGGCGCGCTTCCTTCTTCAAACGCTTTTCAATGTTGGGATCTCTGCCTTCCATCAGCAGTTTGCGCGCTTCGTCACGCTTTTGCCGGGCCTCTTTGAGGCTAAGCAGCGGGTAAGACCCGATAGCCAGCGTCTTTTGTTTCGAATCATACTGATAGTTCATACGCCAGAGTTTCGAACCGCTCGGCGTGACCAGCAGATAGAACCGGTGACTATCTCCCAGCTTGTATGGTTTGGCCCTGGGCTTAGCGGTCCGAACCTTGACGTCCGTCAGCATGACCTTTCTCCAAAATACCACGTTTTTCAGGATCAATACCACAAAATGTCCATGCCTATTCATCGGCTTGGTGCGAACGTGATTGATCCTCTAAGGCCAATAACCCTTAGAATTCTGGGGAAAATGTCAATAGGGGCGGACAGGCGCGAACGGGAGAAAACGGGTCTCTGGCGGAGAGGGTGGGATTCGAACCCACGGTACCCCTAAAGGCACAACGGTTTTCGAGACCGCCCCGTTCGACCACTCCGGCACCTCTCCGCATGAGTTCTGGTGCACCGGCATCCTGTGCCGGGCGGGCCGTTCGAGCGGCGCGCTCTAGCTTACCTCACAGCGCTTGCCAAGACGGTGCTTGCCACGAGAGTCGGGCGATCCTACATTATTTGGTAATGGATCCGGATATTCCCTCCCCGCGCGAGCGCAGCGAGCTTGCGAAAGACGCGCCTCCCGTCGCCCATGCATCCTTCACGATCGGCGATATCGTGAAGCATCGGATGTTCGATTTTCGCGGCGTGATCTTCGATATCGACCCGGTTTTCGCCAATAGCGACGACTGGTACGAGGCGATTCCCGAGGATATCCGCCCCCGCAAGGACCAGCCCTTTTATCACCTGCTCGCTGAAAATGCGGAGAGCAGCTATGTCGCCTATGTCAGCCAGCAGAACCTGCTGCACGACGAAAGCGAAGAACCCGTGGATCATCCGGCGATTTCGGGGATATTCGACGGCATCGAGCAGGGCCGCTACACGCTACGCCCCGAACACCGACATTAAATCCTGCCGACATGTGGAAGCGACAGGAAAACATAAGAAACCACATGAACGGTAGGAGCAGATAGACTTGGCAACAGCAGCAGCATCGGTGGAACCGCCGCACACGGTCCCCAAACCTTCGCGCCTTTTGGCCTATTCCGAACTGCATCGCGCGGTTTTCGAGATGGCGACCCTGCCGCTCTCCTCGCCGCTGCTCTATTCCGCCCCGCGCGGGGACGGACATCCGGTCATGGTTTTGCCCGGTTTCATGGCCAGCGGCCGTTCAACCAAGATCATCCGCCGCTATCTCGACCGGCTTGGCTACGACACCTATTGCTGGGATCTGGGCCGCAATTTGGGCCCCCGTGCGGTCGGCGTGGACGGCGAGCATCTGATCGACAAGCTGCACGAGATTCACGAAGAAACGGGTCAGAAAGTGAGCCTGGTGGGCTGGAGTCTCGGCGGATCGATGTCCGCGCAGCTCGGCCAGAGAGTTCCCGAAAAGGTCCGTCAGGTCATCACGCTGGGCTCGCCGCTACGCGGCCGGGCGCAATCGACGACCGTATGGCGCGTCTATGAAGCGGCCACCGGGGATCGGGTCAGCAGCGACAAGGTGCGCGAGCAGATGGCCGAGATCGCGGCCGCGCCGAAAGTGCCGACAACGGCCGTCTATTCGAAAGCGGACGGCGTCGTTCCCTGGCAGAATTGCCGGGTGACCGAGAGCGACCATTCGGAAAACCTGCCCGTCTACGGCAGCCATTGCGGCCTCGGCGTCAACGGCACGGTGTTATACCTGATCGCCAACCGGCTGGCTCAGCCCATTGGCGAATGGGAGCCGTTCGAGGCCAAGGGTATCGAAAGCGCCATCTTCCCCGCGAAGAACTAGCTCGCCTTCGCTTTCTTCTTGGCCGGTTTCTTCGCGGCGGTCTTCTTCTTGGCCGGCTTCTTCGCGCGCTTGGCCATCGCCGCTTTCAGTTCCTCGAAGGAATCGCGCAGCGCAGCGGCGTAATTCTCCGGATCGCTGACCGCATCGCGGTCGGCCGTGAAGGACAGCGTCAAGGTGCCACCCGAGCTGTAGACGATGTTGATCAGCCCCATCCCGTCGAAAATCGGACCCACGCCGTACTGTTCGACCAGCCGCGCGCCGGCAAAATAGATATCCATCGGCGGCCCGGGCACATTGGTGACGACGCAATTATAGGCCGGGGCATGGGCGTTCGCGAGGCCCGCGCGGGCGTATAGACGGGCGCCCAGGCCCATCAGCGCCCCGGGCGTCATTCCGCTCATGCGGGATAGGTTGCGCGCGCCGATCGCGCTGGTCAGCTCTTTCGAATTCCGCGCCGTGTCATGGACATATTCGAGCCGCTCGACCGGGTCTTCGATATGGGTGCCCAGCCCGACGATCATCGCCGAAACCTGGTTGCCGAGATCCTTTTTCTGATCATCGGACCGGACCGAGATCGGCGCCATGGCCGTCATATCGTCCTTGGGCAGATCGTTCTTCGACAACAGATACTTACGCAAACCGCCGCCGAACACGGAGAGCACGACATCGTTGACGGTCGCGCCGTCCATCTCGGCCTTGACCGCCTTGATCTCGTCGAGATCGAAGCGAACGCCGTCGAACACGCGATGCGAAGACACCGTCTGGTTGAACAGCGTATTGGGCGCGGTGCCGCTTGTCGGCAGCTTCAGATCGCGGGTCAGCAGGCCCGCGCTCGCCTTGGCGAGCCCCGGAATGCTTCGCGCCATGATTTCGGCCGCCTTGAACGGCTGGCGCACGGCGTTGACCTGTGCCCGGATCAGCAGCTCGGCATCGGCCGGTTTGCTGTCGGGCCTCCACTTCATGTCGAACTCGCGCTCCGGCATGTCCGGCGTAACGTCGTGGACTGCGGTTGTGATCTCGACGCCCGACATACCGTCGATCGCGGCGTGGTGGACCTTGGAGAGGATCGCGATACAGCCCTCCGGCAGCCCCTCGATATTGTCGAGCCCCTCGATGACCGTGAACTCCCAGAGCGGCTTGTTGAGATCGAGCGCCCGCGAATGCAGACGCGCGGCCTGGATGCAGAGCTGCCGCCAATCCCCGGGCTCGGGCAAGGCGATATGACGCACATGATATTCGAGGTCGAATTCGGGGTCCTCGATCCAATAGGGGTGATCGAGATCGAAGGGCACGCGCACGAGCCGGCGGCGAAAGGCCCAGGCGCCGTCGAGGCGCGATTCGATGAAGCTCAGAACCTCCTTGAAACGCAGCTTGCCATTCGGCGATGTCGACGGATCGTAGATCGCGAGGCTGCCTATATGCATCGGCGTGGACGGCGTCTCCATATAGACGAAGGCCGCATCCATCGGGCTCAATTGCTGCATGATTCTCTCCTCTGCACGCCCGGTTGCTCCGGATCGCTTTATCTGTTGGGTGCAACGCTACCGTAATTCGGCGAAATTTAATACAACCGCAATTTCAAGGGTCGTTCCTATCCCGAAACGATACAGCGGCCGGATGGTTCCGGTTTAGCGCGGCTCGCGCCACATCGCCTCGAGCGGCGGCGCACCGGGGGCCGGCTCGAACTGCTCCCTATGAGCGAAGCCATGGCCCGCGTAGAAGCTGTGATTGCGCGGATTCGAGTTTTCGAGATAGGCCGGCAGCCCCGCCCGGTCGCAGGCGTCGAGCATCGGCGCCAACAGTGCCCGGCCGACGCCCTTGCCTTGCGCTGACGAATGCACGCCGATCGTGAAAAGATAGGCGTGGGGCTCTTTCGGACGTTTGCGGGTCATCTCCGCCTCTGCGGCCATGCCTCTTCGGACCGCAGCGACACCGGCAAGGCGGGCCATGTGAAATCCGATATCCAGGGTAGCGAGCAGCGATGCGGCCTTGCTCGCGCCGGGCAGCATCCACATCGTCGCGCCCCCGTCGTCGGCGATATGGCAGACCCCGCGCGGCAGATAGATATGCCGCGCCTGCCGCCCGAATATCGCGGGCATGGCGCGCTTGTTACCGAAAATCCAGCTCGACACGGGATCGTCCTGAAACGCATCGCCGGTGATGTCACCGATGGTCCGCCAGTCCGCCGGACCGGCCCGGCGCAAGCCTTCGGGCAATCGAATATCAAGCTCAGCCATTGTCCGCTCCGTTCTCCCGGATCACGGTCCGGCATCCGACGAAGCGGCCCAGCCGGTCAAGTTCCGCATCAAGCTTGCCCCAGCGGGCTGCACCCCATTTGACGCGGGGTTCGGGCCAGACATTATGGACGGTCAGCGCCCCCGATTTGCGATCCGCCTTGGCCTCGATCCGCCCGACGAACCGGTCGCCTTCGAGAATGGGCATGACATAATAGCCCCATTTGCGCTGTGCCGCGGGCACGAAAATCTCGATCCGAAAATCGAAGCCGAACAGGCGTTCCAGCCGCTTCCTGTCGCGTATTGCAGGATCGAAGGGGTTGAGGATACGCAGCCGCGAGGTCGGCGCGGGCAGGCCATCCAGCCGCTGTTCGATATCGGGCGGAGCGAGCGCCTTGAGCGTCGTACCATCGGCGCAGGCGATTTCGACGTCGACTAATTCGCCACCCCGCTTCCGGCGCCAGGCCTTGACCTCTTCGAGCGCCGCCGCGTCCCAAAAGCGCATGACGTCGCCCTCGCTCCCGAATGCCAGCCGATCGAGCGCGGATCGGCACAACCAGTCGATCTGCGCCTCATCGGCGATCTCGGCCTCACGCAAATGGTCGGGAATCACCCGTTCGCCGAGATCGTAATATTTGGTGAAATTCACGCGATGCGCGGTCGCCAGCTCGCCAGCATACCACATATGATCGAGCGCCATCTTGTGCGGCGGCCTCACCCACATCGCCTTGTCGGGCGCTTTGCTGTCGAAGGCATGGGTCGATAGCGGCCCTTCGGCTTCGATGCGCGCGCGGATCGCCGCACGCCCCGCCGCATCCGGCATGGCCCTGGTTTCTTCCCAGCGCGCCGTCTTCTCGCCCAGCCGCCGGAACTGCCGCTGCCAATAGGGAAAGAACTCGATCGGCAACACCGACGCGTCATGCGTAAAATGTTCGAAGATCGCGCGATCGTCTGCCAGCAACCGGTCGAGCATCGGTTCGCGGTAATTCTGGTTGCGCGACCACAGGATATGGTGATGCGCCCGGGCCACCGCCTGGATCGTATCGAGCTGCACGAAACCGAGATCGCGGATGATTGCCATCGCATCGAGCGGCCCGGTCGGCGTGGCCGATAGCCTCTGTGCGTCGAGCCAAAGTCTCCGCGCGTCGCGATTGGATATCGAAAGGGCCATGGTTCCGATGTGCCGCAACGCGACGGAAAGTTGAAGGCGCCATTGCGCATGCGCGCGATCTCATGCGAATAGCATTCATGGCCGAGAAGCGTTTCGAACGACATAAGCAACCCTGGACCAGCGATGAGATCCAAAAGCTCCATCGGCTTGCGAAGAACGGGGCTTCGCGCAGACAGATCGCCAAAGCGTTGACGCGCAGCGAGGAATCCGTCCAAAAACGCGCCAGGCAAGACAAGCTGAAGATCGCCAAGCTGCATTAGCGCCGGGCAGCCGGCGTTGCGATACCCGATCCTATTTCCTGTCCTACAGGATGGCGTCCATGCTATAGTTGGCGGAGCAGGCCGATTTTCCGGGAAATTCGACGATTCATACCCGGTCCGGCCTTTTTCGCAGGCCAGCCTGTGTGCCTACTTTGTCAACTTGTCGGCGCAAACGCCCTCCAATTCCGGCCCTTCCCGAAACGGAACGGGCAAGATTGTTGACATTTCCGTCTCTCCCGCGCCACGCTCCAAAGAAAACACCGGAGGGAAGACGAATGGCGCAGGACGGACCCACGCTCGAAGGCGAGCCGGAAGTCACCATGGCGCTGGGGCCGCTGGTCGGCCTGGCGCGCGAGGATTTTGTCGGCGCAATCGCGATGCTGCTCCGCGAAACCGCCAGCGACCCCGGGCGGGCGTTCAAACACGCACAGAGCTTTTCCGAAGACGTCGTGCAGATCATGACGGGCAAGTCGGAACTCGCGCCCAATCCGCGCGACAAACGGTTCATGGACCCAGCCTTCAGCTTCAACCCTTTCTACAAGGCCGGGATGCAATATTTCCTGGCCGTCGAAAAAGGCACCAAGCAGTGGATCGAGGATCTGGAGCTCGACGCGCTGGAAAAGGACCGGGCAAGCTTTATTTCCCAGATCGTGATCGACGCGCTCGCGCCGACCAACAGTTTCGCCGGCAACCCGATGGCGCAGAAGCGCGCGATCGACAGCGGCGGCCTCTCGCTGATCAAGGGCCTGAAAAACGCCTATGAGGACATGGTCAATAACGACTTCATGGTTAGCCAGGTCGACAAGAAGCCGTTCGAACTGGGGGAGAATATCGCCACCACGCCCGGCGCGGTCGTTTATCGCGACGATATGTTCGAACTGATCCAGTATCAGCCATCCACAGAGGACGTGTACGAGATCCCGCAGCTGACAATCCCGCCGCAGATCAACAAAATGTACATCAACGACCTCTCGCCCGAAAAAAGCGTGGTGAAATTCCAGGTCGACAACGGCATCCAGACTTTTGTCATCAGCTGGCGCAATCCCACCGAGGAGATGGGCGCCTGGGGCATGGACGAATATGTCGATGCCTGTGTCCGCGCGCTCGACGCGGTGCAGGAGATTACGGGATCGGACACTGTCAACGTCTCGGGCGGCTGCTCGGGCGGCCAGACCATGTCGGTGCTGCTCTCCAAGCTCGCGGCCGAAAAAGACGATCGGATCGGCGCGGCGACGATGATGGTCTGCGTGCTCGAGCCCAAGCCGGGAGATACCGAGGCGAGTTCGCTGATCTCGGAAAACGGGATCGCGCTCGCCAAACAGCGAGCGAAGCGACAGGGCGTGATCGAGGCCAGCTCGCTGGCGCGCGGTTTCGCCTGGCTCCGGCCGAACGACCTGATCTGGAACTATGTCATTAACAATTATCTGATGGGCGAAGACCCGCCGGCATTCGACGTATTGTTCTGGAATGCCGACGCGACCAACCTGTCGGCGACGCTGATGGGGGATTTCCTCGATCTGTTCGAGGCCAATGCCTATGCCGAGCCGGGCACATACGATGTGGCCGGTCACACGCTCGACCTGAAAAAGGTGAAGAGCGACATGTTCATTCTGGGCGGCGTGACCGACCATATCACGCCATGGCGCGCCTGCTATCGCTCGACCCAGCTGTTCGGCTCGAAGAATATCGAATTCATACTGTCGCAATCGGGCCATATGCAGGCGATCCTCAATCCGCCCGGCAATCCGAAAGCCAAATATTTCAAGTCCAAGAAGAAAACCAAGCCACCTGCGTCTGTCGACAAGTGGATGGAGAGCACCGAAGAGGTGAAGGACAGCTGGTGGCCCTATTGGATGGAATGGCTGCAAAGCCGCTCCGGCGACGAGAAACCGGCACCAGCCAAGCTTGGCAGCAAGGCGAACAAGGCCTCCGATCCCGCACCCGGCACCTATGTGCTAGAATAGGACCGGCCTTCACCCGAACCGACCGGAATTTTTGAAGAAAGTCATACATGTCCCAATCGCCCCATATGGAAGCGCCCGTCTACACTCTCGAAACGGTCGGCGGACGCCAGTTGCAGGTCGCCTATTGGCGCTATTCGGGACCGCCGAACGGCAAGCCGCCGCTGCTGTTTTTCAACGGGATCGGCGCCAACACCGAAGTCGCCGCGCCGCTGCCGACGATGCTCGACGATCGCGATTTTCTGACGTTCGACATGCCGGGCGTCGGCGAATCGCCCGAACCGGCGATCCCCTACAACCCGTTCATCATGTCCTGGATCACGAGCCAAATTCTCGAGCGCTACGAAATGCCGGTTGTCGACGTCATGGGCGTAAGCTGGGGCGGCGGCATGGCGCAGCATTTCGCGCTCCAGCATGGCAACCGCACGAACCGGCTGATCCTGGTCGCGACCACGGCCGGCATGCTGATGGTGCCGGGAAAATTCTCCGCGCTGTCGAAAATGGCCGATCCGCGGCGCTATATCGATCCCAAATTCATGGAGACGCATTTCGAGACGCTCTACGGCGGATCGACGGAGGGTTCGGACGGGCATATCCACCGGATCAAGCCGCCGTCCAAGGTCGGTTATTTCTACCAGCTCTTCGCGATGCTGGGCTGGACCAGCGCCCCTGCCCTGCCCTTCCTGCGTAAGCCCACGCTGATCATGACCGGCGATCGCGACCCGATCGTGCAGCCGATCAACGGCCAGATCCTCAACACGCTCATACCCGGCAGCGAGCTGGTGATCATCGAAGATGGCGGTCATCTGTTCATGCTGAGCCACGCGCAGGAGTTCATTACGCTGGTGCGCGAATTCCTCGATCGCGATTCCGTCGAAGAAAGTGTCGAAGCGGCCTGATTTAACGCCCGCTATCGGTTGACATAACGGCCAGCATCCCATATTTGGCGCGCTTTCCCGCGCGGGGGCTTGGCCGTGGCCTTGTGCCTGTGCGGATCGCAGAATTGATGAAAGTTGGTACCATGTTCGCAGTCGTGCGCACGGGCGGCAAACAATATCGCGTCGCTGAAGGTGATGTAATCACGGTCGAGAAGATCGCTGGCGAAGCCGGCGATTCGGTCTCGTTTGACGATGTTCTGATGGCCGGCGAAGGCGCCGAGCTGAAGGACACGAAAAACCTTAGCGTGTCCGGCGAGATCGTCGAACAGGGCAAGAGCGAGAAGGTCATCGTCTTCAAGAAGAAGCGACGCCACAATTATCGCCGCAAGAACGGCCATCGCCAGCTGCTGACCCAGATCAAGATCACGGGCATCGGCGGTGCGAAGAAGAAGGCTCCGGCCAAGCAAGCCGCGGCAAAGACCGAAGACGGCGAGACGGCGAAGGCCGCACCGGCGAAAAAAGCGCCCGCCAAGAAGGCTCCGGCCAAAAAGGCTGCGACCACGAAAACGGCTGCGAAGAAAGCTCCGGCCAAGAAAGCGCCCGCCAAGAAGGCCCCGGCCAAAAAGGCAGCGCCTAAGACAGACGATAAGGACGCGTAACCATGGCACATAAGAAAGCAGGCGGTTCGTCGCGCAACGGTCGCGACTCCAACCCGAAATTCCTGGGCGTCAAGAAGTTCGGCGGCGAAAGCGTCGTGGCCGGCAATATTATCGTGCGTCAGCGCGGCACAAAATGGATTCCGGCGGACAATGTCGGTCTCGGCCGCGATCACACGATTTTTGCGCTCTGTGACGGCACCGTCCGATTCAAAAAGGGTCGCAACAACCGCACCTATGTGGGCGTGGAGATGGCGCAAGCGGCCGAATAAAGGACAGTCGATAAAGGGCTGTCCTCAGGGAGGGCGGCCCGATGGTTCCGGAAACGGGGCCGAACGAGGGAGACGGGCTGACCCGATCTCCCTTTTTTATGGTCTCCCTCATATAACCGTCACCGAATGCGCGTACAGGGCGCACCGGGGGCGGCATGGAGAGAGACATGTTCGCGGTTACCAAGAGACTGCTGTTGCGGCCCGGTTGGATAGAAGAGGCCCCTGCCCTGACCGAAGCGATCGCCGATGAGCGCATCGCCCGGAATACGGCGCGCATGCCCTGGCCCTACCGGCTCGAGGATGCGGAGGAGTATCTCGCTCGCGAACCGGCTGCCGATTATCCCAGCTTCCAGATCATCGATCGCACGGTCGACCCGGTGCGGATGATCGGCGGGATCGGCTTCATGGATGCCGAAGGCGCACCGGAGCTCGGCTATTGGATACGGCCCGACAGCTGGGGCCGCGGCTATGCGACGGAAGCCGGGCGAGCCGCGCTGGCCGCGGCCCGGTCGTCGCTCGGCTATTCGCGCATAGTAGCAGGCCATTTCGTTGATAATCCGGCATCGGGCCGGGTGCTGGAAAAGCTGGGATTCCGGCGGACCGGCCGGATCGAGCCGCGCTTTTCCAGGGCACGCAACCGGGATGTCGACTGCGTCATGTTCGAACTCGACGAAGCCGAACAACTCGACCAACCGGATATGACCCGAAGCCTGGCGGCATGATTCACTGTCACTCGCGCCGGTTGCGGTGTGGGTGACAGCCCCGTCGCGGCGCGCTCAGGCGGGCTTCGTGCCGCGCGCCGGATAATCCTTGTTCAGCGCGTAATCGATACCCGTCAGCAATTGATCGAGCGGCGGCCGCGTGAAAGGAATGCTCTGGACGGATGCCATGTAGAGATTTCCGTCAGGGCGAACGAGCATCAAGCCCGGCTCGCTGAACGTATCGGGCTCCGTGTCCGAAATGGCGGTCGAGATGTAGAGCCCGAAGCTGCGCGCCGTCGCTTCGTCCATGCCATAGGCCATGTCGAGTTTGCCCAGACCCCAATCGTCTTTCGACTGTTCGGCCCGTTCTTCGCTGTCCATGCTGACCGCCACGGTCCTTACGCCGCGCTCCTGAAGCTTGCCCAGATGATCCTGCAAATCGTTGAGCTGCATCTTGCAGATCGGGCAATGCAGCCCGCGATAGAATACCAGCAGCGTGAAATTCTCCGCATCGCTTTCGGTAAGATCGAAAGTCCCGCCGCCGACGAGTGGAAGCGAGAGCGCGGGGACAGGGTTATCGGGCAGCAATGCGGTCATGGGAGATATCCTTTTCGGTATGTGTTCCCCTTTAATACGGGCAACGTGCGAAAAGGTTTCAGCCAGTCTGGCTCGCGCCATCAGGCAGTGACGGCATCTCCGGCCTGACCTTCGGGCATCACCGCATCGCTATAATCGCTGTCCGCCAGGCGGATCAGTTCGCGGTCGTCGTGGTTCCAGGGATGGAAGCCCGGGAGGAAATAGGCGAGCCATTGCGGCAACGCCTTGCGGAGCATGCCGGGTGTGCCGAACATGAACCACAGGATGCGCCCCATGGCGCGCGGGCCGGTGATCCCGTCCTGCGCAAGCAGGGTCTTCATGCCGCGCACCCGCCTGGGCCAGAACATCATGGTGACGAGCAGCATGACGCGTGATTTGAGCTTCCAGCGTTGCCAGCGCGACCATTCTTTCGTCGCGTGGAGCCAGGTGTCGTATGCGACGCCCTTATGCTCGATCTCCTCGATCGCGTGCCAGCGCCACAGATCCGCCCATTCCTTGTCGGCGCTCTCGAACGCCTTGGCGTTGTGCAGGATCTGCTGAGCGAGCAACGCGGTATAATGTTCGAGCGCCATGGTAACGGCGAGATCGACGATTGCCGGCCGGTCCTTCGTTTTTTCCAGCGATTCCTCGACCACTTTTTCCAAAGGGCTGATATCGTAACCGGTCTCGGCGACCTTGCGGTTGAACGCGACATGCTCGCGGCTGTGCATCACTTCCTGCTGGACGAAGGCGCGGATTTCACGCTCCAGTTTCGGCGGCACACCGTCCCGATGCGCCTTTACCGCTTCGACGAAATAGGCTTCGCCGCGCGGGAAGGTAACCGACAATGCGTTGAAGAAGGCGGTGCCGACCGGATCGTTATTGAACCACCAGCGATCCTGCTTCGTCTCGCGCCCGAAACGGCGGTCGCGCGGGGTTATCTCGAGGTCGACAGGTGTCTTGTCTTTGGCCATGGTGCGACTCCATTGCGATTTATCAAATATTTGAGGGTTACTTACATTAATGTCAATAGTGAAAAAACGCCTCACCCCGGAAGAGAGCCGGACCGCAGCTTTGCAGGCCGCGCGCGAGATTCTGATCGAGGCGGGGCCGCAGGCCGTAACGCTGAAAGCGGTCGCGGGCCGGATCGGGCGCACCCATGCCAATCTGCTCCATCATTTCGGATCGGCCTCCGGGCTTCAGCGTGAACTCGCCCGGTCGCTGGCGGAAAATGTGTGCGACACGATCGGCAAGGTAGTGCTCAAGGCCCGCGCGGGAGAGGGCGAACCGCGCGAAATCGTCGACCTGACCTTCGACGCGTTCGACAAGGAAGGCGCGGGCGCGCTCGCCAGCTGGATGATCCTCACCGGCAACGAGGACGCGCTCGACCCGATCGTCGAGACGATCGACAAGCTGGTCGACAAGCTGGGCGAGGGTCACGACGATATGTCCATGCACAAGGATACGCTCGGCCTCGTCCTGTGGGCGCTGGGCGACGCGCTGCTCGGCGGACCGCTCGCCAAATCGCTGGGCCTGCCGCGCGAAACCGCGCGCGACATGGCGGCGGAACAGTTAAGCGCTTCGCGCGAATCCTACGGCTTTGCAAATGACAGGTGAGGAACGATGCGCAATATCCTGACGACATATGCGGGTCTGGCCGCGTGCTTGACGCTAGCCGCATGCGGGCAGAACGGCCAGGCTCCCGGCGAACCAGAAGCGGAAGCGGAAACCGGCGATAGCTCCGAAGAGATAGAGATCGATACCGCCAGCCTGACCGTATCGGATACGAACTGCCAGGTTCTGACCCGATGGCCGCAGGATGGAGCATCCAATGCGGTCGACCCGGTCACGAACGAAATTGCCATGGCTGCCGACGAGCAGCTGTCATGGAACGGCGAAACACTCTCGCGGGGCACAGTCGGCCAATATCTCGAGATCGTCGCGACCATGCAGCCCGTGCCGCCGGTGATTTTCGCGCTCGACGGATCGGAGAATTGCGACGAAGCGCTCGGCGTTGCGGAAATGATCGAGGACACTGTCGAATGTAATCCGGGCAGCTGTACCGCGGTGATCCGCGGCGCGGACGATAGCGGGACGAGCGGCTGAGGCCGGTTGGGGGCCGGCCTTGCAGCGCCAGCGCGCCGTCCCCTATCATGGTCCGTATCGACGCGCGACGACCGCCAATGGGGGAATAGCATGGCGGATGCTGAATCATGATCCGGATATCTCTTGCGCGGCTCGCTCTCGCGCTGGCCGTACCGGGGGCGATGCTCGTGCCCGACAGCCCGGTTCATGCGCAACAAAGGTCCGGCGCTGTCGATACGGCCATAGCCCAGGCGCTCTACGCTGCCTCGGCCACGCGCGCGGCCTCGGAACGCCGCGCTGACGAACGCAGTACGGCCCAGCGGCGGCAGATAGCGAGGCTGGAAGCCGACTTCCAGGCCGCACGACAGCGCGCACAAAGCAACGCCGCCCAGGCACAGGCGGCTCAGGCCGAAGCCGAACGCCTGGCCGCCACGCTTGCCGAAGCCCAACGCAATTACGTCGAAACGCTGGCCGAGCAAGACGAAGCCTATGCGCGGCAGATCGAACTGTTCAGATCGGCCGTGACCGATGTCGCCTCGACGCCCGAGGGACTCGAAGCGCTGCGCCGCTTCAACGCGGGCGACTGGCCGGGCGCACGATCGATACTCGAAGATCTCAACGCGGCCATCGACCGGGGCGAGAATATCGAACGGGCCGCCCGCTACCGCAGCACGGCGGAAATCTACTACGAAGCCTATAAGACCGGGCAGGAGAGCGAGGGGCCGGTCATCGAGCTTTACGAAAGCGTCGTGGCGCTCGATCCCGATGTGGCGTGGGACTGGGTCAGGCTGATGATCCTGTACGGCGCTGTCCAGCGGTTTGACGATATGTCGATCGCGATCGAACGGGCGCGCGAAGCCGAAGGCGATCCCTGGATCGCCTCGATCCTGGATTCGGTGCCCACCGAGGCGATTCGCGCCAGGGACGAGAACGCCGCAATGGAGGGGTTTCGGCAAAATCTCGCAACGCTGCGCGAAGGGCACGAACAGGACCCGGATGATATCGAGACACTGATCGGTTTGATTGGAACGCTGTACGCACTCGCCAGAATAGAAACGCTCAACACCGGTCTCGACGCGGCGGCCGTCTATATCGATGAACTCGGCCCGCTGCTCGAAGCCAATCGCAGCGTCATCCAGTCGAACGGCCAACTCAACTTCAAGGCCGTCGAGGCCGACTATTTGACGCTCGCCGCGCAGCTTGCGGGCTATCGGCAGGATATCGAAACCGCGAGCAGTCAAATCGCCCGCGCCATAGCCTTGAGGCGGGAAATCCTGGCGGACGAACCGGGATCGATCCAGCGTCAGCAGGAGTTTGTAGACACGCTCGAGGTCAAAGCGGCGATCGACTGGACACGATCCGATTACCGCGCCGCGATCCTGAACTATCGCGAGGCCCTGCCGATGATCGCGGCCTATCGCGTTCCGGGAAGAAATCCGATCGGCCAGCTGATCGGGCTTGCCGAACGGCTGATCCGGGTGGCCAGTCAGGCGGACGATCTGGACATGATCGAAGATGCGACGGCTCTGGCCCGGGAATCGCTGGCGGTCTCGCGCCAGATCTATGAGCGGGATCCCGCCAATCCGGACGGTCATGTGCGGCTCGCCGAAGCGCTTCTGGGCGGCGGGGAACTCGCGTTCCGCGCCAATGAGCGGTCCGGCACCGTGCCCTTGCTGGAAGAAGCGCGGACCTTCGCCGACGGGCTCGTCGCACAATATCCGGCGTCGCTCGAAACCCGGCGGATCGGTTGGCTGGTCTATGGCAGTCTGGCGGATATGTCCTATCCCAATGTCGGCTGGGGCGATGTTATCGAGCGGATCGAAGCCGATCGTCAGGCAGGATTGATCGACCAGGGCGCCGAAAATCTGCTCTCGGTCGCGCGGGAAAATCTCGCCGGCCCCGAAGGCTGAACGCCGCGCAGAAACAAGGAGAAAGCCCATCGCCGACGTCTTCGTCTCCTATCGCCGAACCGATATCGAGCGGGTCAGAAAGCTTGTCGAGGCGCTGGAAAGCCATGATCTCACCGTATGGTGGGATCAGGAACTGGCCGGCGGCGACAATTGGCGCGCGCGCATCGAGAAAGCGTTATCGGAAGCCAAAACCGTCGTGGCCGTCTGGAGCGAAGAAAGCGTCGGCCATACGGGCGGGTTCGTGCGCGACGAGGCGACCCGGGCTTTGGCGGACGGCCGCCTCGTCCCCGTGCGGATCGACAATGTGGATTCGCCGCTCGGATTCGGCGAAATTCAGGCGCTCGACCTCACGCGCTGGAAGCGGGGCGGCAAACATCCGGCGATCGAGGCGCTGGTTGAGGCGATCCGGGCCAAGCTGGAAGGCCGCGAAGCCGAAATCGAACCCATCCTGCGGCGCGGTCGGATGCGTCGGCTCGCCACCAATGTGGCGGCCCTGGTCGTGATCGCCGGCCTTGCATTCGCGGCACTGGATGTCTTTTCGAGCCGGTCGTCCCTGTGCGCCATGTCGACATCGATATCGGACGCCTGCGGCTCGGCGGGCCTTGGCGGGAGGCCGGACCGGGACGAGCGTCTCGCCTGGGCCGCGCTGCCGGCCGGGGATTGCCAGGCGCTACGGCAGTTCGTCGAGGATTATCCGGACGGCAGCTATCGCACGGCGGCGGCCGATCTGATCACCGCGCGGGAAGTCCGCAGCGGGGAGGAATGGGCGCCCGCCGAGCGGCGCCTGCGCCTGTTCGTGCCGAGCGGCGGGCCCGCGGCGAGCGAGGCCGCGGCACGGGAGGACGCGATCGGCCGTGGCAACAGGCGCGCCGCGCGTGCGTGCGGAGACTTTCCGGACAGCCGCCTGACGACGGCCGCAATCGAGCCGGACGAATGGATATGCCGATCGGAACCCGGCGGGACAGTCTGCGCCATGGAAGGGGATGCCATCTGTTCGCTGGAGCTGCGCCAGACGGTCGAGATCGAATATTGCGGTGCCGATACTAGCGCCGAACAAGACTAGCGACGCCTGCCCCCAGTCCCTACACAGTCGCCATGCATTTTCTCGATCAGGCCAAGATTTACATACGCTCTGGCGCGGGCGGCCCGGGAGCCGTCAGCTTCCGGCGCGAAAAATATATCGAATATGGCGGCCCCGACGGCGGCGATGGCGGCAAGGGCGGCGATATCGTTTTCGAGGCGGTCGACGGCCTGAATACGCTGATCGATTTCCGCTACGCCCAGCATTTCAAGGCCCCGCGCGGCAAGGGCGGCGCGGGCAAGCAGCAGACCGGCGCGGGCGGCAAGGATCTCGTCATCAAAGTGCCCGTCGGCACGCAGATCCTGACCGAAGACAAGGAAGTGGTGATTGCCGATTTCACGAAAGTCGGCCAGCGCAAGACGATGCTCGAAGGCGGGATCGGGGGGCGCGGCAACCTCTCCTATAAAAGCTCGACCAACCGCGCGCCGCGCCAGCACCAGCCGGGCGAACCGGGCGAGGAAATGTGGGTCTGGCTGCGGCTGAAGCTGATCGCGGACGCCGGGCTGCTGGGCCTGCCCAATGCCGGCAAATCGACATTCCTCAACGCCGTTTCGAACGCCAAGGCCAAGGTCGGCGCCTATCCGTTCACGACGATCCATCCCAAGCTCGGCGTTGTCGAGCATAAGGGCCGCGATTTCGTAATGGCTGATATTCCGGGCCTGATCGAGGGCGCTGCCGAAGGCGCGGGGATCGGCGACCGGTTTCTCGGCCATGTCGAGCGCTGCCGCGTGCTGCTGCACCTGGTCGACGCGACCGGCGAGGACCCGGTGGCCGCATGGCGGACGGTGCGCGAGGAGTTGAAGGAATATGGGGCGGGGCTTGCTGACAAGCCGGAAATCGTCGCCCTCAACAAGGCCGATCTGCTCGACGAAGAACTGATGGACGCGATTGGCGGCGAGCTGGCGGAAGCGACGGGCGGGACCGTCCTGCCGCTATCGGGCGCAACCGGAGACGGGCTCGAAGCGGTGCTCGATCAGGTCATCGAAGCGCTTGGGTCGCCGCAGCCGGAGGAAGACGCGAATGCCGAGGGCGAAGAGACATGGTCGCCGCTTTAGCCGCGTTCTCGCCGTCCGAATGCCCGCGCCTCGTCGTCAAGATCGGCTCGTCGCTGCTGGTCGCCGAGGACGGGACGGTTCGCGAGGACTGGCTGGCGACGCTTGTCGCCGACATCGCCGAACGCCAGCGCACAGGACAGAAAATCATCCTCGTATCCTCCGGAGCGATCGCGCTTGGCGCGCGCCGTCTCGGGCTGAAACGTGGCGGGCGGAAAAGCCTGGACGACGCGCAGGCCGCAGCGGCTGCCGGGCAAATCGCGTTGTCACAATGCTGGGCGGCGCTCCTCGGCGCGCAAAATCTGACGGCCGCGCAAATATTGGTGACGCTCGGCGATCTCGAAGATCGGCGCCGCTATCTGAACGCCGCGGCGACGCTCGACCGGTTGCTGCGGCTCGACGCGATCCCGCTGATCAACGAGAATGATTCGGTCGCCACCGAGGAAATCCGCTTCGGCGACAATGACCGGCTGGCGGCGAGAATCGGCCAGGCCGCGCGGGCCAACGGGATCATTCTGCTCTCTAATGTCGCCGGGCTCTACACGGCCGATCCGAAGCGCGACGCGACCGCCGAACTGATCCGCTCGGTCGAGACGATCGACGAACGCATGACCACGATGGCGGAAGGCGCGTCGGATATGGGTTCGGGCGGCATGACATCGAAGATCGAGGCCGCCCGGATCGCGACGACAGCCGGCATCCCGCTTGCGATCGTTTCGGGCGAGCAAGACAGCCCGTTGAGCGCCTTTGCCGAAACCGGCCGCGGCACGATATTCGCTGCGGAGGGTACGCCATCGGCACGGGAATCCTGGATGGCGGGCCGCCTGACGGCCACAGGCAGCGTGGTGATCGATAGCGGCGCGGCGCAGGCGCTGAGGGATGGCAACAGCCTGTTGCCCGCTGGCGTCAATAGCCTGACGGGCCCATTCGATCGCGGAGACGTGATCGATATCGTCGATGCCAAAGGCAAAACTATCGCACGCGGGCTGGCCGAATATGACAGCGTCGCCGCAGAGCGGATCAAGGGGTGCAGAACAACCGAGCTTGAGCCAATCCTCGGCTATGCACCCCGCCCTGCCCTCGTCCACCGCAACCATATGGTCCTGCTGTGAGCATGCTCGCGGTTACCGGCGGAACCGGCTTTGTCGGCGGTCATCTGCTGCAGATGGCGCTTAAGGCGGGCCATGTGGTGCGCGCACTGACCCGCAAGGATCGGCCAACATGCGAGGGCATAGAATGGGTGGCGGGGCGGCTAAGCGATCGGCCGAGCCTCGATGTACTCGCACAAGGCGCCGATGCCGTGATCCATATCGCCGGTGCCATCCGCGCGCCCGACCGAGCCGATTTCGCCGCAGCCAATATTGAGGGCACGCGGCACATGATCGCGGCGGCGCGCGAGGCCGGTATCAGGCGTTTCATCCATATCTCTTCGCTGGCGGCACGCGAGCCGGAACTGTCCGACTATGGCTGGTCCAAAGCCGAATCCGAAGCGGTCGTCCGCGAGTCCGATCTCGACTGGACGATTATCCGGCCGCCGGCGGTCTACGGCCCCGGCGACGGCGAAACGCTCGATCTGTTTGCGATGGCCAAACGCGGCCTGGTTGTCCTGCCGCCCAAGGGCCGCACCTCGCTCATCCATGTACGCGACCTGTGTGCGCTCATCCTCGCGACGATTGAGGCGGAACCCGCTATCGGTGCGACCTACGAACCCGATGACGGCACGTCGAACGGCCTCAGCCATGTTGAATTCGGCCAGGCGCTGGGCCGCGCCGTCGGAAAAACGGTCCGGACGGTATCGATGCCGGCTCCGCTCGTGCGGATCGGCGCGCGGCTGGACGGGCTTTTTCGTGGCGGCGACGCCAAGCTCACGCCAGATCGCGCGCGCTATTTCTGCCATCCGGACTGGGTCGTAAACCCGGCGCTACGACCGCCTGAAACCTTATGGTCGCCCCGGACCCCGCACGAGACCGGCCTTGCAGACACCGCGCGCTGGTATCGCGACCAAGGCTGGCTCGAATAGCCTGAAAACCGCGTTCACAGGCCGATTCACAACGGAACATAGCATGGCGGCAACGCGCAATTCGACAATCCTTTGCCGTTTTACCGCCGCATTCCCTTGCCAAGCCTTTCCGATACAAATTAGGGACGCATGATGACAGACCGCGCGACGACCTTCGCCTCGGTGAAGACGCTTATTGAACCGTTCAACGCCAAGGGCGTCGAACTGGCCGAATCCACGACATTCGCGGGCGATCTCGAATGGGACAGCCTGACCGTCATGGATTTCGTGGCGTCTATCGAGGACGAATTCGACATCGTGATCACGATGAACCAGCAGGCCGAGATCGAGACCGTCGGCCAGCTCGTCGACGCGGTCGAGGAGTTGAAATAATGAACGCCACCACATCCGAGGCCATCGCGCCGGAAACGGGCGCGCCGCAGGCCGCCGATCTGTTCGCCAAATTCGACCCGCTGGTGAAAGAGCGCGATAATCTGCTCGCCGCCGGTGTGCGCGACCCTTTCGCGATCGTCATGGATGAGGTGAAATCGCCGACCGAGGCCGTGATCGAGGGCAAGGACACGATCTTGCTCGGCACCTATAATTATATGGGCATGACTTTCGATCCGGACGTCATCGCCGCGGGCAAGGACGCGCTGGAAAAGTTCGGCTCGGGAACGACTGGCAGCCGCGTTCTCAACGGAACCTATCAGGGTCATAAGGCCTGCGAGGAAGCGCTCGAAGAATTTTACGATATGGACCATGCGATGGTCTTCTCCACCGGATACCAGGCCAATCTCGGCATCGTATCCACATTGGCCGGGCGCGGCGATTATGTGATCCTCGACGCGGACAGCCATGCCTCAATTTATGACGGCTGCTTTCTCGGCAATGCCGATATCGTGCGGTTCCGTCACAACAATGTCGAAAATCTCGAGAGGCGGCTCGCAAAACTGCCGCCCGAAGCGGGCAAGCTGGTCGTTCTCGAGGGCGTCTATTCGATGCTCGGCGATATCGCCCCGCTCGACGAGATGGTGCCGATCGCCAAGAAATATGGCGCGATGGTGCTGGTCGACGAAGCGCATTCGATGGGCTTTTTCGGCGAACATGGCCGCGGCGTCGCCGAGGCCCAGGGCGTGATCGACCAGGTCGATTTCATCATCGGCACCTTCTCGAAAAGCGTCGGCACGGTCGGCGGCTTTTGCGTGTCGAACCATCCGCAGACAGATTTCCTGCGGCTCGTCTGCCGGCCCTACACCTTCACGGCATCACTGCCGCCCTCGGTGGTAGCAACGGCTACAACCTCGATCCGCAAGCTCATGCATGCCGGGAACAAACGCGCGCACTTGTGGGAAAACAGCAAGCGGCTGCACCGGGGTCTGCGCGATCTCGGCTTCGAACTTGCGACGGAAGAACCGGAAAGCGCAATCCTCGCTGTATTGCTGCCGGATCAGGAGAAAGCAGTGCGCATGTGGCAGGCGCTTCTGGAACAAGGTCTGTACGTCAACATGGCCCGCCCGCCGGCAACCCCGGTCGGCGTCTATCTGCTCCGTTGCTCGCTATGCGCCGAACATACCGCCGAACAGGTCGAGCAGATTCTCGGCATGTTCGAGGCGGCCGGCAAGGCCACGGGCGCGATTCAATAACGCAAACCCGCGTCCAACCGAACCGAATCAGAGGACGAACGGCAAACCGCCGCTATTCGCGCCCGCTTGAGCGCTATATAGCTTTCCAGTTATGACGGACCGAGAAGGACAGAGCGGCCTGACCGGATCTTCCGTCAAGGAGATTTGGGGTCGCGGATTCGCCAGCGCAGCGGCGCTTGCGCTCGCCCTGCTTTTCAGCGCGCTGATCTATCTCGTCATCGAGTCCAACAATGAACGGGATGCTGCGGCGCTGAGCGAGCGTCAGAGTTTCGAAACAATCATGGCCGCGCGCAGCATCGAAGAATCGATCGCGCGCGCGGAAGTGGCGCTCGGCCGGTTCATCATCAACGGCGACAGTGCGCCAGCGACCATCTATCGCAACGAGCGTCGCGCGGCGGCGCGCAACGTCCAGCGCCTCCAGCGGATCGTGCGCAACAATCCCGAACAGGCGGCCCGGGCCGAGCAACTCGAAACGGTGTTTCGCGACTATGGCGGCGAACTCGCCGTCGCCGCGCGACTGGCATCGGCCGGTCAGAATTTCGACGCGCTCGCCCGCTACAACAGCATCGCCAATAGCCAGAACGGCGTGACCGTGAGCCGCATTCTCGAGGAGATCGCGCAAAGCGAGCGCGCGCTACTGAGCGGCCGTTCGGCCGCGCGTGTCGAAACCAACGAGCGCGCGCGTCTGCTTGCGACGCTGTTGACGCTTGCGGGTATAATTTTGGCGATCGCGGCGCTCGTCCTCGCCTACACGACATTCAACGCGTTTCGCCAGCGATCCGACGCCGATCAGCGCGCGCAGGAACTGGAAGACGCGGTCGCCGCGCGGACGGCGGAGCTCGAACTGCTGAATGCGGAGCTCCGCGCCGAGGCGGCCGACCGGGAAGCGGCCGAACAGAAGCTCCAGCAAGCCCAGAAACTCGAAGCAGTCGGTCAGCTGACCGGCGGCATCGCCCATGATTTCAACAATATGCTCGCCGTCGTGATCGGGGGACTCGACATGGCGAAGCGGAAGATCGAGGCGGACCCGGAGCGCGCGTCCGATCATATCGATAATGCGCTTGAAGGGGCGAACCGGGCGGCGACGTTGACCCGGCGGCTGCTCACCTTCGCCCGCGCCGAACCCTTCCTTCCGAAGGGCATCGACCCGGTCGCGCAAATCGATTTCATGGCCGATATTCTCCACCGCGCGATCGGCGAGCAGGTGTCGGTGTCGATTAACGCGGAAGACGATATATGGCCGATCTGGGTGGACCCGCATCAGTTCGAAAACGCGGTGCTCAATCTTGCGGTCAATGCGCGCGACGCGATGGACGGGGGAGGCGATCTGAGCATCAATGTCCGTAATCGCGCGCTCGACGCCGAAGAGATCGGTGAAATCGCGGCCGGCGATTATGTATGTGTCGCGGTCACCGACACGGGCAGCGGCATGGACGCGGACACGATGGACCATGTGTTCGAACCCTTTTTCACGACCAAGCCGGTCGGCAAGGGCACGGGCCTTGGCCTCAGCCAGATATTCGGCTTCGTCCGCCAATCCGGCGGCGATATCTGGATCGATTCAACGGTCGGCACCGGAACCACGGTATCGCTCTTCCTGCCGCGCTTTTGCGGCCATATCGCCGAGGCGGTACAGCATGGCGATGCTGACGACCGGATTGCGCGCAACCAGCGGGCTCGCACGATCCTCATGGTCGAAGACGATGACCGCGTGCGAAAATCGACAGCCGCAGCGCTCGAGGAGCTCGGACATGCTGTTTTCGCCTGCGCCAGTGGACCCGAAGCGCTGGCCATGCTTGAGGCGCAGCCCGACGTCGATCTGCTGTTGACCGATGTGGTCATGCCGGAAATGACGGGACCGGAGCTGGCCGAGACGATCGTCGCCAGCCGCCCTGACCTGCCGGTGATTTTCGTGACCGGATATGCGCGGGACGCGATCGACGGCGAACGGTTCGCCGGTCACGCGATCCTGCGCAAGCCGTTCACGATCAACGCGCTCGCCGAAGCCGTGGACGCTGCAGTCCCGGCCAAACGTATCGAAACGGCCTGAGCGGCACCGCAATCCGCTTAACGCACCGCACCCCGGACGATCAGGCGCGGCAGCAGGAAAAGCGCGCCGATCAATGGCCAGCGCCGCTGCCAGGGCCTGACGGTGATCTCGGTGCCCGCATGGCGATTAATCTTCCAGGCGAGATAATCGACGCCGCCGGCATAGGTCGCGCTCGCCTTGGCAAGGCGGGCGATGGTCAGGAGCTTTCCCTCGATGCGGCGGCGCGTCCATTGCCAGCGCGCGCCGCGCATCCCGTAGCGTGGGTTCGCGACCGTGTCGTGCTGCGCGTGCATCTCGATGCCGAGCGCCGCCAGCGCCGGACCGGTAAAGCCGCGATAGCGTTCGGGGTCGAAATCCACGACCGAGGCCGCGCGGCCCGTACGTTCGGCGCGCAGCTCGGCCGAATAGGTCAGCGCGAAAGCGCCGCGCCACAGATCGAGTGGTTCGATGGTTTCGTCCAGCATCGGCAGCGCCGCATCGAGCAGCGCAGGCGCGGCCTGCGCGACGGCACGAACCGCCCGATCGGCGGCGTCCGCGTCCCGGCTCCACACGAGCCGCGTCGGCTGCGCAAAGCGCGCCCAGACCGAAACATTGCGGGTCCGCGACGAGGCCAGCCGATCGAAATCGCTCTCGCTGAGCACTGCATATTTGGCCTGAAGGCCGCCATGCTGCACGGGAAATACGTTGGGCGGCAGGAGCCGGTTCGCCGTCGCCAGCCAGCGCTTGGCATAGGCGGCGCGATAATCGGATACGATAACGTAGAAATCGAGCATCTGCCCGTCGAGCTCGGTGGTTCTGAGGCACGATCCGTAAAACAGGACCGCACGCGCGGAATCGCCGAACAGGCCCGCGACATGGCGCGCGAACGCGGCGACGCGCGGATCGACCGGAGTCATCAGCTCCGCTCTTACCAGATCGCGAAGCTCGGTCACGCCGCCAGAGAGAGAAACGGCACCGGCATAGTCGGTGTCAGGACGATCGGCCGCTGGTCCATCGCCTCGAAGAGTTCGCCGTCGAGGATCACGCTCGACCGATCGCCCTCGATCCGGATTTCGTTACCATGGCTCAGATGAACGCCGGAAAGCTGTATCCTGTCGAGCTTGCCGAACATGCTCGCCCAAAAGGCCCGCAACAATGTCAGCGGTTTCTGTTCGACCATCATGAGCTTCAGGGAACCGGCGGCCGGAGAACCGAGCGCGGTCTGGCTTTTGAGCAACAGACGTTCCAGCGTCGTCACCATGAGCAGTGCGAATTTGCCCTGGATCTCGCCCTGATGGATGACGGACACGCTGATCTGCCGGGCCTGGGGCGGAAGGAAACGCGCCTTAATGCCGAACAGCGCCGATAACACCACGGCGATTGCAGTGATCACATGGCTGAAACCATTGGGCAGCCCAAGCGGATAGATTTTGTGCCGGCAATAGAGGATCGAATCGGCAAGGCCCGCCCCGCCCAGGAACATACCGAGCACCGGCCGGTCGTCCGAACCTCCGCCGCTCAGCGAGATAAGCTCGCGGCTGACGATATGATCGGAAAGGTCCGTGCTCACGATTTCCATGATCCGCTCGAGCGCTTCGATAGGATCGCCCTCCGCGCCAAGGTCCAGCGCGATGAGATTGGTCTTGCCATTGGGCAGCACGGCCACCGGTGGCGGCTCGTCGGCGAAATGGCGTCCGTGATGCAATTCGGTCAGCGCGGCCTGGACCGTTCCGTCGCCGCCATTGATCACCAATATCTGCGGCCGCACCCGGGCGATGGTCTGCAACGCGTCGCCGATCTGGCTCACATCCTCCACTTCATAGTGAAAAATATCCCGCCGCTGCGCACAGAATTTTCGTATCTGCGGCAGCTTCGCGACATTCCCCGTCGAGCGGGGATTGGAGAGAAGGGCGACACAGACCATCGGCTAGCTGATCGGCTCTATCGCCGTACCCTGCATATAGTTGAGCACGACCGTCACGCGGGTAATCCCTGCACCGGCGCGAAACGTCACTTCGTCGACATCGGGTTCGAGATTGAACGGGAAGGACAGATCCGGATTGTTCGAAAAACCACCGCCGTCGCGCCGGTCGGACCGGTTATTGCCGTTGCTGTCGTGCCGCACGGCGATCCCGTAGGTACCGGGGCCGGGCAGCGGAAGGCAGACTGTCATGTTGCGGTTGCGCGGCCGAACCGGAATATCGACCCGGTGCAGCCATTGTCCGCGCTCAAGCCAGCTATCGTCTCCGCGATAGGATTGCACGCGGACGCGGCCGTTCGAATCGCGAAACCCGACGACCTGGACGAGCGCGGCCGAACCCGAGGTGCCGGTGCGGCACTGCGACAGGTCGTTCGGTACGCGCGTTCCGGCATGGACGGCACTGGTAATGGCCGCCAGGGACAGGGCGACGGCAGCGGTATAAAATTTGCTCTTCAGCATCTAAAACATACTCCAACGGGACGTGCCATGCCGGTTTGCCCATATCGGGCATGGCAAAATTCAAACTAATCCCCTATTTCCATCAGATATCGCCAATGCTTGCGGCCAAATTATGGTCACGGAGCGTCTGAACTTTGCAAATTTTCAATGCCATCGACCGCTACATGTTCCGGCTGATCATCGTCCCGCTGGTTGCGACGCTGGTCATTGCGGCGATGCTGCTCGTCCTAGACAAGATGCTGCGCCTGTTCGATTTTGTCGCGCGCGAGGGCGGGCCGGTAAATGTCGTCTGGCAGATGCTGGCCAATCTGGTGCCCGAATATCTGTCGCTGGCGATTCCGGTCGGGCTGTTGCTGGGCATATTACTCGCCTTCCGCAAGCTCGCTCTGTCGTCGGAACTCGACGTGTTCAAGGCCTGCGGGATCGGCTATCGGCGGCTGCTGTTCGTACCCTATCTCTTCACCGTCGGCTTTGTGCTCCTCAACCTGCTGATCGTCAGCTATTTTCAGCCGATCGCCCGCTATTCCTACGAAAATCTCCAGTTCGAGCTGCGTTCGGGCGCGCTCGGCGCGTCGATCAATGTCGGCGAATTCAACAATCTCGGCAGCAATATGACGTTACGCGTCGAGGAGAGCACCAACGACGGGCGCGACCTTTCCGGCATCTTCGTG
>JBCBSD010000013.1:0-103844 GCA_039819365.1 Pseudomonadota bacterium | reverse complement strand
GTCAGACTCAACCTGACGGTTGAGCGCGGCGCCGGGTTAGTTTGTCAGAACATTGCTATCGCAATGTCGCAGCACCGGCCCTCTCCCCCTCCCGACCTCCCACTTGATAGTACCCTGTTGGGAGGTTGGGAGGTCGGGAGGGGGAGAGGGCTGGTGCTGCGACATTGCGATAGCAATGTTCTGACAAACTAACCCGGCGCCGCGCTCAACCGTCAGGTTGAGTCTGACAAACTCATCCAACCTACATCAGCAGATAAGCGATCACGTCGCGATAATCGAACACCAGCGAGATCGCCATCGTCGCCATCGCGAGCCACAGCCAGATGCCGTAGAGGCTCGAAAAATTGGCATTGGCGCGGCGCTGGATCAGCAAGGCGAGGACCGGCGTCCAGAACATCACATGGAATAGCGACAGCGACACGTAGAGCACGGCATCGGGACCCCAGATCTGGCCGACGACGAACGATGCGGCGAAGGTCAGGATGAAGGCGAGCGCGACATAGCGCGCTTCGACTTTCCAGAATGACCAGATCAGCGATGTCGCGCCGATCGCCAGCAGCCAAACCAGCCAGAGCTGCACATGGGCCGGCAACATCCCCTCGAGCTGCGATGCCGGCGTGACCAGCAATTCGTTGGTGGCGAACAGGCCGAAAATGTAATTGTCCATGCGATCCCCCTTTTTCTTCGCACAGTGATGCATCGGCGTGGGCCGGAGAACAAGATCGCTCTTGACATATTTCGATAATTCTGGAAATATCGAAGTATGAATGGTGAAGCAGACATTGTGCGCGAACGGCAGGCGGTCGAAGCGCTGGGCGCGCTCGCCCAGACCAACCGGCTCGCCCTGTTCCGCATGCTCGTCCAGCGCGGCGATGCCGGCATGACGGCGGGCGAGATCGCGGAGCGGCTTGGCGTTCCCAATTCGTCCCTCTCCTTCCATCTCGCCCATCTCGAACGCTCCGGCCTGATCAGCCGGACGCGCGACGGACGATCGCTCATCTATCGCGCCGATTATGCCGCGATGAACCGGCTCGTCGGCTATCTGATGGAAAATTGCTGCGGCGGGAAAGGTTGCGTCACCGAACTCACCGACACACTCGAAAGGATCGCCTCATGAAACGCCTGCATGTCCATATGGGCGTCGACAATCTCGATGCCTCGATCGCCTTCTACTCCGCGCTGTTCGACACCGAGCCGAACGTTACCAAGCCCGACTATGCGAAATGGATGCTCGACGATCCGCGCGTCAATTTCGCGATTTCGACCGGCCAGCATGCGCAAACCGGCATCAGTCATCTCGGCATTCAAGCGGAAGACGCCGACGAACTGGCGAACGTCTATGCGCGGCTCGAAAAGGCCGGACGGCCGGTGCTCGAAGAGGGCGAAACGACCTGCTGTTATGCGCAATCGGAAAAAAGCTGGATCGCCGATCCCGATGGTGTCGCGTGGGAAACCTTCCTGACCCACGGGCAAGCGACCCATTATGGCAGCGGCCCGTCGCCCGAAGCGGTGGCCGGGCTAGCGGCTGCGGATATGGCAAAGTCCGCCACTCGCTGCTGCGGCTAGCCGCCGACCATGTCCGACACCATTTTCAACATCCTGTTCCTGTGCACAGGCAACTCCGCCCGGTCGATCCTGGCCGAGGCGTTGCTGAACCGCGAGGGCCAGGGCCGGTTCCGCGCCTTTTCGGCGGGCAGCCAGCCGAAAGGCACGGTCCATCCGATGGCGCTTGCGACACTCGAGCGCGCGGGTTTCAAGACCGAGGGTTTCCGCTCGAAAAGCTGGGACGAATTCGCCGCGCCGGACGCCCCCCAGCTCGATTTCGTGTTCACCGTCTGCGACAATGCCGCCGGGGAAACCTGCCCCGTCTGGCCCGGCCAGCCGATGAGTGCGCATTGGGGTATAGAGGACCCGGCTGCCGTGGAGGGCGAGGGCCAGCGCGAAGCCTTCGAGCAAGCGTTGCATTTCCTGCGCAACCGCATCGCCCTGTTCACGGCGCTGCCGATCGATTCGATCGACGCAATGAGCCTTCAGCACAAGCTGGCCGCCATCGGGAAGAGTGAAGGGTCGACGATTGTCTGAAGACATGATCCGCGACGAGCAGCCGCGCGCCGCCCAGCATCCCGGCCTCGCCCGCCGCCTTACCGCCGAAGCCATCGGCTCCTTCTTCCTGTTCTGCGTCGTAATCGGTTCGGGCATCATGGGCGAGAACCTGTCGGGCGGTAATGTCGCCATCGCGCTGCTCGCCAACACGCTGGCGACCGGCGCGATCCTGTTCGTGATCATCCTGACCCTCGCCCCGCTGTCCGGCGCGCATTTCAACCCGGCGGTGACGCTCGTCGCTTTCATTCGTCGCGAACTGCCTGCGAGAGAAGCGACGCTCTACGTCCTCGCGCAACTCGTCGGCGGCATCATCGGCGTCTGGGCCGCGCATCTGATGTTCGATCTCGATATCCTGCAATTCTCGACCAAGACCCGCACGGGCACCGGCCAATGGGCCGGCGAAGCGATCGCGACCTTCGGGCTCATTTTCACGATCCTCGGCGCGATCCGCTACCGCCCGAGTTGGGTCGCGCCTGCCGTCGGCCTCTTCATCAGCGCGGGTTACTGGTTCACGAGTTCGACCAGCTTCGCCAATCCGGCAATCACGATCGCGCGCGGCCTTTCCGATACCTTCGCCGGCATCGCGCCGGCCGATATCGGGCCGTTCCTGATCGCGCAATTTACCGGCGCCCTCCTCGCCGGACTGATCGGCGGATGGCTGTTCGCCGAGTCCGATGCGAAGCCGTTGCCGCACGGTTAACCAAATTTTTCCATCGCCCGAATAGAGGTGGCTCCACCGGCGGTTTGATGGAGATTGGGGCGATGCGTGATCGTGACTGGATTGTGCCGAGCATCGCAATAACGATGCTCTCCGGCGCGATCGCCATGCTCCTGATCCCCAGCTACACCGGCATCATGGCGGCCGTCGGCGTCGTGCCATATTGGATGATCGCCGCCGCCATGATCGCTGGCATCTACGGTTTTTGCGTTATGGCCGCTGCCGGGGAAAAGGCCCCGGTCAAACGCATTCGCGAAACGATCATCGAGGATTGGCGCGGCTTCGCGCTCGGCGCGTTCGGCATCTTCATTGCCGCACTGAACATGACGACGTTCATGTGGACGAAACCGCTGCTCAACTATCTCGTGCCCTTCTGGGCCGATCCGTTGCTGGCGGATCTCGATTACTGGCTGTTCTTCGGAAACGATCCCTGGGTCTTCCTCACATGGCTCAACACCTCGGCCATGACGCTCTTCTATCATCGCGGCTGGATCGTGATGATGATCCTCACGCTATTGATTGTATTGTCCGCGCCGCCGTCCGCGAAAAAATCGGCGATGATGCTGACCTATTTCCTGCTCTGGTCTGTCGTCGGCCCCGTACTCCACATACTGCTTCCGGCAACCGGCCCGATATTCTACGCGGATATGGGCTATGGCGACCGTTTCGCCGGGCTGCGCGCGGTCTCGGACACCCGCGAGATCGCCGACTATCTGTGGACGATATACAGCAACAGGGGATTTGGCGCCGGGGCCGGAATATCGGCCATGCCATCGCTGCATATCACGACGACGGTTTGGATGATCATGGCAATCCGGATCTTCAAGCCGCGCCTGACGATTCCGATGGTCATGGCCGCGATTCTCACCTTCCTGCTCTCCATCGCACTTGGCTGGCACTATGCCGTGGATGGCATTGTCGGCGGCGTGGTGGCCTGGCTCTGCTACCTTGCGATGTACGCCATTTACGACCGCAATCGGGGCTGGAGCCGCAAACCCGCGGTTGCCGTCAGCTGACCGCTGTCCGGCAGTGAGCGCGACGAGCTTTGGCGTTGCAATCCGTTAACCAAAAAACAAGCGCCCGCTGATATCGCTTCAGCCAGCGGAGACAATGACTTGACCAGCACCTCTTCCATGTTCGGCGGCGAAACGCGGGTAGCGGCTTTGGGCCTCGGCGCGACGGGTATCTTCTTCCTCGCCGTGCTCGCGAGCGGATATGTCGATCCACAACAGCTGTTCGAGCTGTTCCGCATCTACCTGTTCGGCATGGCCGCCGTCTGGCTGTTCCTGATCCTCAGTACCTTGCTGCTCATTCTCTGGCAGGGCCGCCCCAGAAACGGCGAGGGGGAGTCGGCACTCCTTGTCGTCTATCGCGGTCTCGTCAAACGGTTCAGAGGCGAAGGCGCCGTCATCCTGCTCTGGCCGCTATTAATGTTCGCTTTGCTGATCTCCGCGTTCAACGCATTCAAGCAGCAGATATTGGTCATCCAGCCTTTCGCGCACGATCCCTGGCTCGCCGATGCCGATCGCTGGTTGTTTTTCGGCCAGGATGGGTGGCTGTTCTTCCACAATCTGTTCGGATCGCCGACCGCGACCTGGCTCATCGATACCGCCTATCATAGCTGGTTCGTGGCGATGGCGCTCGGCATCATCGTGTGCGGCTTTCTTGGACCCGACAGATACCGGCTGCGGACGCAATATCTGCTGACCTATATCTTTGTGTGGATCGGGCTCGGCGTCTTTCTCGCCTTCCTGATGCCATCGGCCGGTCCCTGCTTCTACAACGCGCTTGTGGGACCGCATGAAAGCTATGCCCAGATGATGGCGACCTTGCGCGCGCATGACGAGATGCTCGGCGCGGGCGGCGGCAATCTGGTCGCGCTCTACAACATGCACCATTTGCTCGAGACATTCGGCAGCGACACGCTGGCCATAGGCGGCGGCATCTCGGCCATGCCGTCCGTCCACAATGCCCTCGCCGTGCTGTTCGCGCTCGGCGCGTTCCAGCTCAATCGCTGGCTCGGCTATATCATGGCCGCCTATGCCGTGCTGATATGGGTCGGGTCGGTCTATCTCGGCTGGCACTACGCGTCGGATGGCATCGTCGCGGCGATTGCGGTCGTGATCTTCTGGAAAGCGGCGGGCCGGATTGCCGATGCGCTCGACAAGCCCGCGGCCAAGCCGACGCGCGTCGCACCGGTCGCCCAACCCGGAATCGGCTGATACTCACGCTCAGCTAGTCGCCAAACGTCCAGCGCCGGTTGAGATAGAAGCTGACCCAGGGCGTCACGAATATGATCGGCAGCAGCGGCAGCGAGGGCGACAGCGCCCAGTGCACGGCGATCAGCCAGACCCAGAAACTGTTGAGCGCAAAGCCCGCCAGATTGACGAGCAGGAACAGGATCGACGCGCGCACCGGCCGGTCGCGCCGGCCATGGCCGGCAAAGCTCCAGCGCGAATGGACGACGAAACCGATAATGACGGTCGCCAGAAAGGCAGCCGTATTCGCGATCAACGGCGCGATGGCCATCGGCACCGCGGCCACCCAATATATAACTGAGTAGAAGAGTGTCAGCCCGCCGCCGCTGATCGCGTAGCGGACGATCTGGCGGCCGAGATCGCTGGATGGAAACATGCTGTTCAACACCATGGATATGCGCCTTAAGACAAGATGGTTAATCTTTCTTGGCTATAGGCGCAGATCGAATGACGTGAACGGAGCTGGGCGGACAGTCCGATGACGGGGGGCGAATGACCGAAAGTTCGGAACTGGACTGGGTGGCCAGGCACTGGAAGGCCGGGACGCTGGCCGTTTGGCTGGCCGTGGCCGTGCTGATGATTTTTGCAAAACTCCCGGATATTGCGGCACTGGCGCTCGGCGATACCGACGATAATCTGCGCCTCGCCCAGGTCCGCGCCCTGCTCGGCGGGCAGCCCTGGTACGATCTGACCCAATATCGGCTGGCTCCGCCCATCGGCGCGAATATCCACTGGTCGCACCTGCCCGACCTGCCCATCGCAGGCCTGTTCCTGTTGCTTGAACCAGTGCTCGGAGCCGCATGGGCCGAGCGCTGGGCGGTGGCGTTCGCGCCGCTCCTGCCGTTCGCCGTAGGCCTGTTCGCGCTCGCTCTGACTGCACGGCGGATTATCGATCCGATTGCATGGCCGCTGGCGCTGCTGGCGGCCTTTTGCGCAGGCATCCTCGTGCCGATGTGGATGCCGCTGCGCATCGACCATCATGGCTGGCAGCTTGCCATGCTCGCCGTGGCGCTGGCCGGGCTCGTCGACCCGAAGAGCGCACGCGGCGGCGCGACGAGCGGCATCGCGACCGCCGTATCGCTGACCATCGGGCTGGAGATGCTCGTCTTTCTCGCGCTGATTGGCGCGGCGACCGCGCTCTACTGGGTGCGCGACCGGGCCGACAGCGCCCGCATCGCCGCCTATGGCGCATCGCTCGGCGGCGGCGCGGCACTCGGCTTCGCGCTCTTCGCCTCCAACGCCAATCGCTTGCCCGTCTGCGACGCGCTCTCGCCGGTCTGGCTGTCGGCAGTAGCGGGCGCGGGCGCGTTACTCGTACTGCTGGCCGTGTTGCCGCTGCATGACTGGCGCGCGCGGCTTGGCGCGGGCGCATTGGCGGGCGGCCTGCTCGCCATTGCATTCGCTGTGATCTGGCCCGAGTGCCTGAGCCGGCCCGAGGGCATCAGCCCGGAATTGCAAGCGCTCTGGCTCGACAATGTCCGCGAGGCCCGACCGCTCTATCACCAGTCCATCGGCCGCGCGCTGATCATCATCGCGCTGCCGCTATCGGGGCTTGCCGGTTACATGGTCGCTGCATGGCAGGCGCGCGGCGACGTCGACCGGTTGGTTCCGCTGCTCGCGCTCACCGGAATCATGGCGCTCGCGATCCTGCTGCTCTTCTGGCAGGTCCGCATCGCCCCGGCGGCGCAGCTCATCGCAGCGCCCGGCGCGGCGATCGTCGGCTGGCACCTGCTGCCGCGCTGGCGGCGTTCGGAGCATATGCTGCCACGGATCGCCGGATCGCTCGCGGCCATCGCAGTAATGACCGGGCTGTGGATCGTCATCCCCTCGGCAACGATATTGCAGGCGGCGGAAACCGAAGACGAGATGGCGGCAACCGACACGGCGGAGGGCGAACTGGCCTGCCCGTCGCAGGCGGCGCTCGCCCCTATCGGCAACTTGCCGCGCGGCACGGTGCTCGCACCTGTCGATCTCGGCCCGCGTCTCATCGTGATGACGCATCATGACGCAATCGCCGGCCCCTATCACCGCAACGGCCCGGCGATGCTCGATATCTTCCACGCCTTCCGCGAAGACGCCGACCGGATGGCCGAGACCGTGGCCCGCTACGATGTCGATTATGTGTTGCTCTGCCCGGGCGCTTCGGGCGAAAAACTCTACGGTTCCGACGATGCCGACAGCATGTATGCGCGACTGATGGCCGGCACGCCGCCCGGCTGGATAGAGCCGGTCGAACTGCCCGAGGTTTCGCCGTTCAGGATGTGGCGGGTACGTTGATCCCGAAGGCACCGATCGTGCCGCTGATGATGAACTGCGTGGCGAGCGCGCCGAGGATGACGCCGAGCAGGCGGGTGATCACCGCCTCGGTTCGCTGACCCAATAGCCGCATCAGCGGCCCGGCCGCGAGCAGCGCGATCAGGGTCAATATCAGTATCGTGCCCAGCGCGCCGAGCACCACCAGCGTTTCCTCGACCCCCGTGCTGCGCGCCTGGAGCAACATGATCGCGGCAATCGTACCCGGCCCCGCGATCATCGGGATCGCCATCGGGAAGGCCGACACATCCTCGATCTCCGGCGCGTCGATAATCTTCTGCGCTCGGTCCTCGCGCCGCTGGGTGCGTTTTTCGAACACCATTTCGAGCGCGATCAGGAACAGCATGATCCCGCCCGCAATCCGGAACGCATCGAGCGTGATTCCGAGCGCGCTGAGCAATTGCTCGCCGAACAGCGCGAAGAAAACGAGGATCAGCGTCGCAATCAAAATCGCGCGATAGGCCATGCCCCGCCGCTGCTTGGGTGTAGCTCCGGTGGTCAGGCTGGCGAAGATAGGCGCGCAGCCCGGCGGATCGATAACCACGAAAAAGGTGATGAGCGCCGAGACGAAGAGTTCGATCACAGGCCGTCCACCGGATCGAGCCCCGCCCGCGCCCGCGCCGCAACCAAAGTGTTGCGTAGCAGGACGGCAATCGTCATCGGGCCGACGCCGCCCGGCACCGGCGTAATCGCCTTCACATGTTCGGCTTCGGCAAAGGCGACATCGCCGACCAGCTTGCCCTTCTTGCCCTCTTCGGCCGGCGGCAGCCGGTTGATCCCGACATCAATCACCACTGCGCCGGGTTTCAGCCAGTCGCCCTTCACCATTTCCGCGCGGCCGACAGCGGCGACAACGATATCGGCACGGCGGACGACATCGGGCAGGTCGCGCGTCCGGCTATGGGCGAGCGTCACCGTGCAATTTTCCTTGAGCAAAAGCTGCGCCATCGGCTTGCCGACGATATTGGAGCGTCCCACGACCACCGCATCGAGCCCGGAGAGATCGCCGAGCCTGTCTTTCAGCAGCATCAGGCAACCAAGCGGCGTACAGGGCACCAGCGCATCCTCGCCGACGGCCAGCCGGCCGGCATTGACGACGTGAAAGCCGTCCACATCCTTGGCCGGATCGATCGCGGCGATTACCGCCTTGTCGTCGACATGGTCAGGCAAGGGAAGCTGGACCAGAATGCCGTCCACCGCTTCATCCGCATTCAACCGCTCGACGACCGCGATCAGCTCATCCTGCGTCGTCGTGTCGGGCAGGCGGTGTTCGAAGCTTTCCATGCCCGCCGCCACCGTCGCCTTGCCCTTGGAGCCGACATAGACCTGGCTCGCCGGATCGTCGCCGACCAGCACCACGGCGAGCCCGGGCTTGCGGCCCGCGGCTTCGACAAAGTCCGGCACATGCGCGGCGACTTTCTCACGCAATTGCGCGGCGAAGGCCTTGCCGTCGATAATCTCTGCAGTCATGCGCCCCCCTGTTCGGCGACCCTATATCGCGACGGCTTGCAATTGCAGACCCATCAGGAAGCGGGCGAACAGATGCAAGAGCAGGATCACGACGATCGGGGAGAAATCGATCCCGCCGAAATCGGGCATGATCGCGCGGACCGGCCGGTAGAAGGGGTCGGTGACACGTTCGAGCAGGTACAGGAATTGATGCACGCCGTTATTATGCGTGTTGATCACGTTGAAGGCGACGAGCCAGCTGAAAACGGCCTGGATGATGATCATCCAGATCAGGATGTTGATCAGCAGAATCGCTACGCCAAGCAGGGCGGAAACCATGAAAACTACTCCTCGGGAGCTGAATATCGCATCTAGCGATTGCGCCTTACCGATTCAACACGGCAATCCACCAAAGACTGACTATGAGCGACCGGATACCGGACTTAGATCGTCCGCACCATCGTACCCGCGCCGCTGCGCGTGAAGATTTCGAGCAGCATCGCATGGGGAACGCGCCCGTCGAGTATCACGGCCGCTTCCACGCCGCTCTCGACCGCCTTTACGCATGTATCGAGCTTGGGAATCATGCCGCCCGAGGCCGTGCCGTCCGCCTTCAACTGTCCGATCATGTCTGGCGAGAGATCGGTGAGCAGCGCCCCCTCTTTATCCAGCACACCGGGCACGTCGGTCAGCAGGAACAGGCGCGCGGCGTTCATCGCGCCTGCGACCGCGCCCGCCATCGTATCGGCGTTGATATTGTAGGTCTGCCCGTCCGCATCGACGCCGACCGGCGCGATGATCGGGATCATGCCCGCGTCCGAAATCGTATCGATCACCGACCGGTCGACTACCGCCGGTTCGCCGACAAAGCCGAGATCGACGACTTTCTCTATGAGGCTTGCCGGATCGCGCACCGTGCGCGTGACCTTTTCCGCGCGCACAAGCCCGCCATCCTTGCCGGAAATACCGATCGCCCGACCGCCGGCCTGGTCGATCCAGCTCACCAGCTCCTTGTTGATCGCACCCGACAGGACCATCTCGGCGATCCGCGCCGTTTCCGCATCGGTGACGCGCAATCCTTCGACGAATTCGCTTTCCACGCCGAGCTTTTCGAGCATCGCGCCGATCTGCGGCCCGCCGCCATGCACGACGATCGGATTGATGCCGACCGCCTTCAGCAGAACGATGTCCATCGCGAATTCGCGCGCCGCCTTGGCGTCGCCCATCGCATGGCCGCCATATTTGACGACGAACGTCGCCCCGGCGAAGCGCTGCATATAGGGCAGAGCCTCGACAAGGGTTTCGGCCTTGGCGAGCTGCGCGGGATCGGGGCCGTGCCCAGTATCTATTTCGTCTGTCATAGCGGCAGGCTAGCGGGGAAACTCCAGAAAACAAACCTAAAGGAACGGAGCGCAAAGCCCTCCCCCTTGATGGGGGAGGGTTGGGTGGGGGTGAGCCATCCTCAAGCGAAATCGTGAACTGATAGATCACCCCACCCCTAACCCCTCCCCATCAAGGGGAGGGGAAATCACAGTTCCATCGTTCCAAAACAGGCACGCACCTCCTCAACGAACGATTCAGGCCGTTCCATTGCCGCGAAATGGCCGCCGCGCTCCACGCTGTTGAAATAGACGATATCCTTGAACCGCGTTTCCGCCCAGCGGCGTGAGGCGCGCATAATCTCGTGCGGGAAGAGGCTGCATCCGGTCGGGATCGTAACGGGATCGAGATTGGGATTGCCGAAACTGTGCCAATAGAGGCGGCCGGACGATGCGCCGGCATTGTTCAGCCAGTAGAGCATGACATTGTCGAGCAGCCGATCGCGCGAAAAGACCTTTTCGGGGTGTCCGTCGCAATCCGACCAATCGTAGAATTTTTCCATAATCCACGCCATCTGGCCGGATGGGGAATCGGCGAGCGCATAGCCGAGCGTTTGCGGCTTGGTGCTTTGCTGCTTGGAATATCCGGCGCCTTTCGAACGATACAATGCGAGGCGCGCGAGCGCCTGCTGCTCTTCCTCTGTCGGATTTTGCATCACCTCGGGCGGGGGCGCGGCGACGATCATATTGACGTGAATGCCTTTGCATCCGCCCTTATTCTGCGCGCCGATGGCCGAGGTCACCATCGCGCCCCAATCGCCGCCTTGCGCAAACCAGGCGTCATAGCCAAGCGCGGCCATCAGTTCGTGCCAGCTTTCCGCGATCTTCTCGACTGTCCAGCCGGTCTCGGCCGGTTTCCCTGAAAACCCGTAGCCGGGGAGCGAGGGGATAACGAGATGGAAGGCGTCTTCGGCCCTGCCGCCATGGGCGACCGGATCGCTCAAGGGGCCGATACAGTCGAGAAACTCCACCACCGATCCCGGCCAGCCATGGGTGAGGAGCAGCGGCCGCGCATCGGCTTCGGGCGAGCGAATATGGAGGAAATGGATATCGACGCCGTCGATCTCGACGAGATGATTGGGATGCGCGTTAAGCGCGGCCTCGCAGCGACGCCAGTCGTAGCTGTCGCGCCAATCAGCGACGAGCTCCTCGACATAAGCGAGCGGAATGCCCTGGTCCCAGTCGTCGACCGTTTCCTTCTCGGGGAAACGCGTCCGGGCAAGCCGGTCTTTCAGATCGTCCAATTCGGACTGCGGAATATCGATCGTGAAATCACGAATGTCGGCTGTCATCGTGCCCCTTCCCTTTAACGACCGTCACGCTGTGCCAATCGATTTGTTCGCCATTATACCCATGGCCGGGAGCAGTGCCGAGATCAAATGACGCCCAGTCCACGGCTTCGAAATAGGCAGCGTGCAGCCAATCAGGGTCAGGATAGTTGAATAAGCGGCCCCAGCGATCGCGACCTTCGGCTTCACCCGCCTTATAGCTGGCGAAAAAGACGCCGCCGGGCTTGAGTGCCCGATAGACGCGCCCGATCATTTCGGGAAGCGCCGCGCGCTCGACGTGGAGCAGACAGGCCTGCGCCCAGATGCCGTCATAGAGCTGCTCGGCATTCAGATCGCGAAACCGCAACACGCGCACCGGATGGCCGATCCGCTTGGCGGTTTCCTCCGCCATGGCCGCGCAGCCGTCCGTGATATCCACGCGATAGCCTGCGTCGGCTATCGCCTTCCCGTCGCGACCGCCGCCGGTACCGAGTTCCAATATGGTAGCGCCAGGGACAAGCTGATCGAGAAAGGCTCGCAATTGTTTGCTGGGGCCGAGATCGAGGCTCGCCCGGTACGCGCCGTGCCAGCGTTCTTCGTAAAACGCCTGTGTGGCGGGATCGTCCCCGGCCATCACCGCGTCGGCTGCGGCGTATCGCCCGAATAATCGTAAAAGCCCTTGCCCGTCTTGCGCCCCAGCCAGCCCGCCTCGACATATTTGACGAGGAGCGGCGCGGCGCGGAATTTCGGATCGCCGGTGCCCGAGTAGAGCACGTTGGTGATGTGCAGGCAGGTATCGAGTCCGATAAAGTCGGCGAGCGTCAACGGGCCCATCGGATGGTTGAGGCCGAGCTGGCAGGCGGCATCGATATCCTCGATCCCCGCCACGCCCTCGCCGAGCGCGAAACAGGCCTCGTTGAGCATCGGCAACAGCACGCGGTTGACGATGAAGCCTGGCGCGTCGTTCGCGTGGACGGTGCGCTTGCCGAGCGCGGTTGCGTATTTCTCGACCCGCTCGACGGTCTTGTCCGACGTCGCCAATCCGCGGATCACCTCGATCAGGCCCATCAGCGGGACGGGGTTGAAGAAATGGACGCCGATAAAGCGTTCCGCATCGGTCGAGGCCTGGGCGAGCCGCGTGATCGAGATGGATGACGTATTGGAGGCGAGCACGGCGTCGTGCCCCAAGATCTTGCCGACCGCTTCGAAGATTTTTTGCTTGATGTCCTCGCGTTCAGTCGCCGCCTCGATGATCAGGCCCGCATTCGCCATCGGCGCAAGTTCGCCGACCGGCTCGATCCGCTCCAGCGCCACGTCCCGCGCCTGGGCCTCGAGCTTCTCCTTCTCGACCAGCTTGCCGAGCTGCCGGGCGATGCCGTCGCGCGCCTTTTCCGCAACCTCCAGGCTGACGTCCGAAAGGTAGACGCGATAGCCGGCCTGCGCCGAAACTTGCGCGATGCCCGCGCCCATCTGCCCCGCCCCGATAACGCCGACTGCCTGCATGATTATCCTTCCTTCCGTGTGACCCCGGTCACTACCGCGACGGCGGCGGATCGGCTAGAGTTTTGCGCATGATCGAATTGCTCTTCGCGCTCGCCGCCGCATCGCAAAGCCCCGCATCCGCCAATGCCGAACCGGCTTCACCCGAGCCCGGAACCGTCCGGCTGTTCGGCGACTGGGCCGTGGGCTGCGACAATGGCTGGGCCTGCGAGGCGATCTCGCTACCGACAGAAGACTGGGAAATTGGCAACGGCTATTCGATAACCATCCGCCGGGCCGGCGGTGCCGAAGGCTATCACCGCGTCGGCATTCGCGCGTTCGAGGACGAGAGCCCGTCGACGGTAACGCTGCTTATCGATGGCGAATATGCCGGCACGGCGACACGCGGTGAGGGCGACGAGCTGTTCCATTTCGATCCCGATCAATCGCACCGCATCGCCGGACTGATGGCGCGCGGCGGCGATGCCGAACTGCGCGATGCCGATGGCGGCATGATCGAGCGGGTTTCGCTCGACGGTTCGTACGCGGCGCTGCTCTTTATCGAAGACCGCCAGCAGCGCGCCGGAACGGTCACCGCTTCGGCGGCAGTCGGCGACGAACCGGCTTTGCAAATCCCCGCACCGCCAACCATTCCGACTATCCGCGCCATGCCGGTCGCCGACCGGGCGGGCGAGACCGCCACGCCCTTGCCCGACGATCAGGCGAACCGGCTGCACGAGGCGCGCGAATGCGACGGTTTCGACGACCGCCTCCGCCGCAACGAAGCTTTCATCCTGTCCGATGCGCGCGATTTGATCCTGATATCCTGCAGCAGCGGCGCCTATAATTTCAGCGACATCGCCTATGTCCGCAATACCGACGGCACAGTGACGCCGGCACGTTTCGACCGGGTTTTCGCGTGGGGCGAGAACCGCGAAATCCCGCTGCTCGTCAATGTCTATTGGAACGCGGATGCGAACGAGCTCAGCACCTATGCCAAGGGACGCGGGATCGGCGATTGCGGAACCGCGGAACGCTTCGTCTGGGACGGGGGCATGTTCCGCCTGATCGAACGCCGCGAAATGAACGTCTGCCGCGGCAGCCCGCACTGGATCACCGTATATCGGGCCAATGTGGAGTGGGTGGAGCCGTAATTTATGAGGATTCTATTTGTCAGACTCGACCTTACGGTCGAGCGCGGCAAACTAAGGCGCCGTCTTTTCCGGCTGCGCCTCGGCTAACAACAACGCAAATTGATTGTCCGCATCCGTCCATTCGCGCGTCACGGTCCAGCCACCCGCGCGCAGCAGGATGCGGGCATCGCGCGGACCATATTTGTGGCTGTTTTCGGTATGGATCGTCTCGCCCTCGGCCATCGCGAAATTGCGCCCGGAGACTGAGAATTCCAAATCGCGCTGGGCTTCGATATGCATCTCGATCCGCGCGAGCATGTCGTTCCACACCGCCTTGTGCCGGAATGCGTCGAGCGGGATATCACTGTCCAGTTCCCGATTGATCCGTTCGAGCAGGTTGAGGTTGAACGCCGCCGTCACGCCCGCTGCATCGTCATAGGCGCGGACCAGCACATCTTCGGCTTTCACCCGGTCCATGCCGATCAGCAGGCACGAACCCGTCCCCAGCGTCTCCTTCATCGCCCGCAGAAAGTCGACGGCTGCGGGCGGCGTGAAGTTGCCGATCGTCGATCCCGGGAAGAAGCCGAGTTTGGGCAGGCCCGCAATCGCATCGGGCAGCGGCACGGGATGGGTGAAGTCGGCCTCGACGGGATAAACGGGCAGATCGGGAAAATCGGCACTCAGGGCCTCCGCGGACTCCCGCAAGAATTCGCCCGAGATATCGATCGGGACATAGGCGGCGGGTTGAATCGCGTTCAACAGGAGCGGCGTTTTCGCCGAAGAGCCGGACCCGAATTCCACGACCGCCTGCCCGGCGCCGATCGCCGCGCCGATTTCCGCCGACTGGCCGCCGAGGATCGATCGCTCGACCCGGGTCGGATAATATTCGGGTAGATCGGTAATCTCTTCGAACAGTTCCGAGCCGCGCAGGTCGTAGAACCAGCGCGCCGGGATCGCGCGCGGCCGCGTCTCCAGCCCGGCAAGCACATCCCGGCGGAAGGCGGGGTCGACGCCCGCATCGTTTTCGGTATCGGCCATGTCAGAGATCCCGTGCGAGGCGCAGGCCGGCGAACTGCCAGCGCATGTGCGGATAGAAGAAATTCCGGTAGCTGGCCCGGCTATGGCCGCGCGGCGTCGCGCAGCTCGCGCCTTTCAACACATACTGGCCGACCATGAACTTGCCATTATATTCGCCGACCGCGCCCTCGGCCGGGCGGAAACCGGGATGCGGCTGATAGGCGCTGGCCGTCCACTCCCAGACATCGCCGAACATCTGGCGCAGGCCTTTGCCCGGGCGCACCGCTTCTGGCCGCGGCTCCTCGGCAGCGCCGAGCTGGTTGCCCGCTCGGTTATCGAGCGGCGCAGCGGCGGCTTCCCATTCGGCTTCGGTAGGCAAGCGATATCCCGTCCAGCGGGCAAAAGCGTCGGCTTCGTAATAGCTGACATGGCAGACCGGCGCGTGCGGATCGATCGCCTGCGCGCCCGCCAGGCCGAAGCGATACCATTGCCCGTCCTCGCGCTCGCGCCAGTAGAGCGGCGCGGCGATCCGGTTCTCCTGAACCCAGGTCCAGCCTTCGGACAGCCAGAGCGCGTGGTTAGCATATCCACCATCCTCGATGAACGCGATCCATTCGGCATTCGTGACCAGCCTGTCGGCCAGCGCATGGGGGTTGAGATAGACTTTATGACGCGGCCCTTCGCAATCGAAGGCAAAGCCTGCGCCATCGGAGCCGATTTCGGCCTCCCCGCAATGCCCCTCGATCCAGCCATACTCTCCCGCCGCGTCCACAGGATCGATCGATTGCGCGGCAAACATGGCGGGTTCAAGCGGGTTTTGCGCGAACAGATGCTGGATATCCATGAGCAGCAATTCCTGATGCTGCTGCTCATGGTTGAGCCCGAGTTCGATCAGCGTGCGCACATCCTCTTCCAGGTCGGGCAAGGTCGCGAGCAGCGCTTCGTCGACATGCGCGCGATAGGCCAGAACCTCGTCAAGCGTCGGACGCGTGATCATCCCGCGCCGGGCGCGCAGCTGGCGTTCGCCCTCGGCCTCGTAATAGCTGTTGAACAGGAACGGCCATTCGGCATCGAACAATTCATACCCGTCGACATGATCGCGCAGCACGAACGTCTCGAAGAACCAGCTCTCATGCGCGAGATGCCATTTGGCCGGCGACGCATCGGTCATCGACTGGACAGTAGCGTCGGCATCGGACAGCGGCGCGGCGAGTTCTTCCGTCAGTTGGCGGACCGATTTGTACGAAGACGCCAGATCGGCTTGCGCTTTATCGTCGCGGGATAGGCTATGATCGAGCATGGATGGGCTCATAACTGCCTCCGCTTTGAGGGGCCGGATTCTCGCTCCCGTCAAGTACCGCAATCCGCTCGCGCGCGATAGCCGCGGACTGTTCGAACAGGGTCTTGAGCCCATCGCGGATCGGCGCGGGGATATTGGGCCGGTCGAAATCGAGCGCGGTATAGTCGCGTGCCACCGCCTCGAGATCGAGCGCGTCGAGCGCGTCGCGACAGGCTTCGGTCACACAGCCGGACCAGCCCCGCTGTTCCGCCAGCCGCATGAAGAGCGCCGCCTCGCGCGCCTGGCCGATACATTCGAACGGCAGCTGATCTTCGAGCCCGACGAGCTGGCGATAGGTGAAGATATTGTCGTCGCGATCCAGCAGATTCACGTCGCCGAATGTCGCGATCATCGTGTCGCGGTCGAGAAACGCAGCATAGCCGAGCCAGACATAGAGGCATTTGGGGCAGGACAGGCACCAGGGTTTGGCGATGTTGCAGCTATGCGTGTCGGGCACGGCATCCTGCGCGCCGGTCAGCGCGGCGAAAATCACGACGTCGTACACCGGTTTCAGAATGCTGAAATAATCGAAATCGGCGATCAGGTGCGCGCGGATATAGTCGTTGAGCAACTCTTCGGCGGCGAAGGACTTGCCCCATTGATGGTTGATATCCTCGCCATTCCATTCGACCTGGCCGGTGTCGGCGCTGCGCTCATGCGCGAGGCAGATATAGCGGTGACCGTGCGTCAGTACGATCGGCAGCGCCGCGAAGATCGAACTCGGGGTTTCGGCGGCCGTGACATGTTCGACGCCGAAATCGGGGCGCAGATCGGGAACCGGCACGTCAAGAAACTGATCGCTGACCCATTGCTTGTGCCGCCGTCCGGGCCTGCCATGCTCGAGCAACCGGTCGATGAGCGCGTGCTGATCGGGCGCCGTGCCGTAAAAAGACGCCGAATAGCCGAGGCTATCGTAGCGGACATCGAGGTCGCCCAGCAGGGTCAGCGTCAACAGGCTGTCCTTGCCGCCCCCGCAAAAGGCGAGAAAGCGCTCGTTCCCCAGATCCCGCGCCAGCGGCTCGGCAGTCGGCGATGCTGGCTCGGGAAGTTCCGGCACACGGTAATCGGTGATCCGGTTCTCGTAGCGCCATTGCGCCCAGACATTTTCGAATATCGTCGCCCAAAGCCGGTTGAACCCGGCATCGGCGAAGCGGTCGTAATCGCCCCAGTCGATACGCGCCGGTTTGAGACTGGCGATCTTGTTCATTTCGAATGCGGCGATGTGGAAGCCGAGCCGGTCCACAAAAGCCTCGCCGAACCGCGCGCGCAGATCATCGAAATCGACACTGTCATACCAAATGGCTGTCGCAAAAGAGAGGTCGGCGATGCGATAACGCGCCTCGATCGCATTTTTGGCGATCGTGATATCGGCAAGCAGAAGCGTGGTGTCGGAGAGAGGCATGGGCGCTTCTGGCTTATGGGCTGAACGGGTTATCTATCTGGCGGATCATGCCGAATCAACTCGTCGCCCCGGGTTCCCACAGAATATCGCCACTGCCCGCCGCATTGATCGCGCGCGCCATGACGAACAGATGATCCGATAGCCGGTTAATATAGGCCATCGCCTGCGGATTGAGCCGATTGTCCGCACTGGCAGCGACGGCCATGCGCTCGGCCCGGCGGACGACGGCGCGGGCGAGCATGACGCCGGCTGCCACGGAATCGCCGCCCGGCAGGATGAAACTGGTCAGCGGTTCCAGTCGCTCGTTCATATCGTCGATCTCGGTTTCCAGCCGCGTCACCTGGGCCGCCGTGATCCGGAGTACCATTTCCGACGGCGCAAAATCGTCATCGTCGGCTGCCGGGGTCGCAAGGTCGGCGCCCAGATCGAACAGCTCGTTCTGGATACGCGCCAGCATCGCGCGATAGGGCTCGGCAGGCTTCGCCGCCATAACGACGCCAATCGCGCTGTTCGCCTCATCGACATCGCCGATCGCGGCCATACGCGCGTCGGCCTTGGAAACGCGCGAGCCGTCGACCAGGCCGGTCAGGCCGTCATCGCCGGTGCGCGTGTAGATCTTTGTGAGCTTGACCATCGTCTTTCAGACTCGACCTATCGGTCGAGCGCCGCACCGGCCCACTCCCCCTCCCGACCTTCCACAGGGTACACTTGATGGGAGGTCGGGAGGGGGAGCGGGCCGGTGCCGCGCCTGAGCGAAGCGAAGGTCTGACAAACGAAACTCCTATCAGCGCGTGAGCAGCAAGAGCAGCACGACAATCGCGACGGCCACGCCCTGCATGATGATGCGGCCCTGCATCGCCTTGTTTTGCTTCATGCCGGATCGGTTGGGGCCCTCGCCCATCAGGTCCGCCTCGGTCGTCTTGAGAAAGGCGACGATACCGCGGATGAGGAAGAATACGGTCGCAGCCATGGCCGCGATCAGGAGAATAGTGAGAAATATCTGCATGGCCGCAATGTAAGCCTGTGCCGCGCTAAATCCAACCTGATCTTTGGCCGGGGTAGGCTGATCCGCTCATTCGGCCGGGTCAAGCAGGTCGATATCGGGCGGATCGGCACGCAGCGCCTTGCATATCCGCCGCGCCGTGACGCCCGCATCGCGCAGCGCGGCCAGCGATCGCGCATCGTCGCGCTTGGCCAGCCGCTTGCCAGTATCGTCGGCGATCAGGCGATGATGGCGATAGCGCGGCACCGGCAGGTCGAGCAGCGATTGGAGCAGCCGGTGGACATGGGTCGCGGCGAATAAGTCGGAGCCGCGGATGATATCGGTGATACCTTGCGCCGCATCATCGATGGTCACGGCCAGATGATAGGATGTCGGCACGTCCTTGCGCGCTAGCACGACATCGCCATGGATTTCGGGCTGCGCCTCAATGCGGCCCGCTTTGGCATCCTCCCAATAGAGCGGCCCCGCCCTTGCGGCCGCGCACGCCATATCGATCCGCCAGGCATGGGGCTCGTCGGCCAACCTGCGCTCCCGCTCGGCAGCGCCGAGACGGCGGCATGTCCCGGGATAAAGCGGGCCGTCGGGTCCGTGCGGCGCCGATGCGCTTGCGGCGATTTCGGCGGCAATCTCCTTGCGCGTGCAAAAACAGGGATAGACGAGATCGCGCTCCCGCAATGTGTCGAGCGCGGCCCGATAAGTATCGAACCGCTCCGACTGGCGCATCGGCGCATCGTCCCATTCGATACCCAGCCAGCGAAGATCCTCCTCGATTCCGGCATAATATTCGTCGCGCACCCGGCCCGTATCGATATCCTCGAATCGCAGCAGGAATTTGCCGCCGGCGGCCAGCGCCGCATCGAACGCCATCAGCGCCGAATAGGCATGGCCGAGATGGAGCCGCCCGGTCGGGCTTGGGGCGAAACGTGTCGTGAAGGCGCCACTCATCCTCAAAATCCTCAAACCGGCTCTTGACCGTGAGTCGCGGCTGGTGTTGTCATCATCCCGTCACGTTAATCTGTCTAATGGCGTGGCAACAGATGGAAGAGCCGGAATGCCGGTTTCTTTCGGTCTGAGTGCGACAGGTCGAAGGGCGCTGGCTTTGCGGTTCGCAGAGCTGGAGACGCGTCGGCCCATGTACCACCCCGATCTCATCCGCCATCCGGATAGCTGCCCGGCGCTTGTGCTCAACGCCGATTATACGCCTTTATCCTATTATCCGCTGAGCCTGTGGCCCTGGCAGACGGCGATCAAGGCGATGTTCCTCGAACGCGTCAACGTCGTCGAGAATTACGAACGCGAAGTGCACAGCGCGTCGCTGACGATGAAAATTCCGAGCGTCATCGCGCTCAAACAATATGTGCGGCCGTCCGAATATCCCGCGTTCACCCGATTCAACCTGTTCCTGCGCGATCACTTCACCTGCCAATATTGCGGACGGCCCGAGGATCTGACGTTCGACCATGTCGTCCCGCGCCGGCTGGGCGGCAAAACGACGTGGCAAAATGTCGCGACCGCCTGCGCGCCGTGCAATCTCAAAAAAGGCGGGCGCACGCCGAAACAGGCCAATATGCGCCTGACCGTGCCGCCGCACCGCCCGACGACCTGGCAGCTGCAACAGCATGGCAAGCAATTCCCGCCCAATTATCTGCACGAGAGCTGGCGCGACTGGCTATATTGGGATGTCGAGCTGGAGGCGTAGCTAGGCCTATCGCTTGCGCACTCGGCGCGTCCGCGTCGAAATCACTCGACCGGCGTTACCGTGACGAACACCGACAGCCCCGGCGCCGGATCGTCGGGTATGGCGCTTGCCTTGACGCGTTGCGCATCCGCTCGCCCGCGATTCGATATGGCCTGGGGCACACCGGGTGCCAGATAGAGCGTATCCGCGCGCCCCAGCAGCAAGGTCTCGCCGATCGTCAGGTCGTGCGGGTCCGCGGACCGCAGCTGTACGATTTCGAACTGGTCCTTGCTTGCCGGCCCCTCTTCATCGCCGTCGATCCACGCATCGACATCGCGCGGCACATGCGGGACCAGCGGATCGAGCGGGCCGCCTTCGTCGAGCGCGGCATCGATGGCGCGGCGCCGCGCATCGCCGTCCGGCCATTTCGCCTTGATGTCCGGACGCTTGTCGCGCAACCGCCGGGCGATGGCGCCGAGCCGGGCGGGCAAAATCTGCTCCAGCCGCTGACGCAGCGATTTGGCCATGCCGGCCGATGCGCCGCCCGTGCCGATAGCGACGATCACCGGATCGCGATCGACAATTGCCGGTAGGGTGAAATCGCACAGTTTCGGCCGGTCGACGGCGTTGACGAGGATGCCCCGCGCCTTGAGCCTATCGACGGCGGCTTTAGCCGCGGCATCGTCTTCAAGCGCGACGACGGCCAGCGACGCCGTTTCGTCCTCGTCGACGATTTCGGCGCCCGCCCGTTCGAGAATCCGCCGCTTAGCCTCGGCCGCCTCGCCTTCGCCCAGCAGGATAACCGGACGATTTTGAAGGCGGAGGAAGATCGGCAGATTCTGCATGTGGCAGATCATAGCAGGACGATGGGGACTGGCGAAGCGCTTTATCGGGCCGCGTTCAGGCTTTGTTGGGGAAGAGATCGGGTGGGTATTGCTTGTCAGAATTTCGCTATCGAGAAAACGCGGCACCGGCCCGCTCGACCGAAAAGTTGAGCCTGAAAAATCAAAGCTCTGCGATAAACGCCCGCACGTCTTCGGCGATATCGTCATGGTCCAGTGCCAGCGCGATATTGGCGTTGATAAAGCCCGCCTTGCTGCCGCAATCGAAGCGGCGGCCGCCAAAGCGATAGGCGTGAAAGGGCTGATCGCCGATCATCTGCGCCATGGCGTCGGTCAACTGGATCTCGTTGCCCGCGCCGCGTTCCTGATTTTCGAGCACCCGCATGACCTCGGGCTGGAGGATATAGCGGCCGGGAATCATCAGGTTGGACGGCGCGGTTCCCTGGGGCGGCTTTTCGACCAGACCCTTGACCTCGACCAGTGCACCGTTTTCCGCGCCGGGATCGACCACTCCGTAATTGTGCGTCTGATCGTCCGGCACCTCATAGCCGCACACGATGTTGCCGCCGATTTCGTGATAGGCATCGACCATCTGCTTCATGCAGCCCGGTTCGCCGAGCATCAGCTCGTCGGGCAGGAAGATCGCAAAAGGCTCGTCGTTGACGATGTAACGCGCGCACCAGATTGCATGGCCAAGCCCGATCGGCTCCTGCTGCCGGACATAGGCGACGTCGCCGGGCCGAAAGCGCGTGCCGTTTATGGCGTCCAGCGACTTGCCGCGATCGGCCATCGTCGTTTCGAGCTCGTGCGCGATATCGAAATGGTCCTCGATCGCCGATTTGCCGCGGCCGGTAACGAAGATCATTTCCTCGATCCCCGCCTCCCGCGCCTCTTCAACCGCATACTGGATCAACGGCTTGTCGACGACCGGCAGCATCTCCTTCGGAATCGCCTTGGTTGCCGGCAAAAAGCGGGTGCCCAATCCGCCCACGGGAAAAACGGCTTTGCGAACGGGTTTCATGATGTGATTGTCCTCTAAGACTCAGTCTTGCAAAAATTCCGGCACATGCTCGGCATCGATCAACCGTTCGGGCATAACCCGTTCGGCCACAACGGCAAACCGATCGCCGTCGACCATCACCTCAGGCACCAATGCGCGGCTGTTATAGGTACTCGCCATGGTCGCGCCATAGGCGCCGGCGGTACGAAAGATGGCGAGGTCACCCGCCTGTACGGCATCGATATCGCGCCCCATGGCGAAGGTATCGCCGCTCTCGCAGACCGGGCCGGCGATATTCGCCTCCATGCGCTCGCCTGTCGGCTCGACCGCCTCGAAATCGTGCCAGGCGTCGTAGAGGGCCGGGCGGGCCAGATCGTTCATTGCCGCGTCGACGATAACGAAAGGCCGGACGACGCCCGGTTTTACCCAGATCACACGCGTCAGCAGGACGCCCGCATTGCCGACGATCACACGCCCGGGCTCGAACATCAGCGTGACATCCCAGTCTTTCGTCACGCGCGCGACCATCGCGCCATAATCGGCCGGCGTTGGCGGCACTTTGTCGCGTTCATAGGGCACGCCAAGACCGCCGCCGAGATCGACGCGATCCATTGCGAAGCCAGCCGCCCGCAGTTCGTGCAGGAGCGCGCCGACCTTGGCATACGCGCGCTCAATCGGCCCCAGATCGAAAATCTGGCTGCCGATATGTAAGGCAAGTCCCTGCATCGCCAGTCCGTCCAGCGCCGCCAGCCGCGCATAAATCTCTGCTGCCTCGTCGATCGGGATGCCGAATTTATTTTCCTTCATGCCGGTCGAGATCTTCGCATGCGTGCCCGCATCGACATCCGGGTTCACGCGCAGCACGGCGGTGGCGGTCGCGCCCCTGTTCGCCGCGAATTCCGCGAGCGCGACGCCTTCCTCCTCCAGTTCGATATTGAACTGGCCGACGCCCGCATCGAGCGCTTCGCTAAGCTCCGCGCGCGTCTTTCCGACACCCGAAAAAACGATATCGGCAGCCGGTACGCCCGCCGCCAGCGCGCGCTTCATTTCGCCGATCGAAACGATGTCGGCGCCGAACCCTTCGCGTGAAAGCACGCGCAGCACGGCGAGATTGGGGTTGGCCTTGATCGCAAAGGCAATGTGGACGCGTGGCAGGGCGGACAGGGCGTCGCGGAAGACACGTGCATGACGTTCGAGCGTCGCGCGCGAATAGACATAGACGGGCGTGCCCACCTCTTCGGCGATTCGCGCCAGCGGCACATCCTCGGCATGCAGGATGCCGTCGCGGAGTTGGAAATGGTCCATGAGGCTAAATTCCTCCCTCCCCTTCAGGGGAGGGATGTAAGGGTGGGGCAAGGCGAAAAGAGCTCAATGCTCTTTTCGCCTTTGGCATCAAGAACTGCGAAGTCGGCATCGAGCCGGCTTCTCCGTCACCCACCCCTACACCCCTCCCTTGAAAGGGAGGGGAAAATGTTTGGAATCGCCTCATCCCGGCGGCGGCAGGTCGAAGGGGTCGTCTTCGCGTTCCTGCGAGCGGCGCAGCAATTCGTCGACGCGTTCGGGGCGCTGCTGCGTCGTCGGCTCGAGCAGGTCGTCGGTCGTCGGTTCGGTCTGGGCCATAGCCGGCGCCACGGGCATGCCTTCGCCCTGCGCCGGCTGGAGCGGTTCGCGGCCGCCGCACGCGGCGAGCACAATGCAGCCCAGTCCGATCAGGATCGCTTTCCTCATTCGCCTTGCTCCAATAGCGCTTTCGCCTCGGCGATCCGTGCGCGAACCTGATCCGGCGCCGTGCCGCCATGGCTGGACCGGCTCGCGACCGATGCGTCGATCGTCAGTACATCATATACGCTTTCGCCGATCCGACCATCAATGGCCTGAAGGGCCGCCAGCGGCAGTTCGGCCAGCGACACGCCGCGCTCATCGGCCAGCTTGACCGCGCTGCCGACGATATGGTGCGCCTCGCGAAACGGTATATCGGCCTCGCGCACCAGCCAGTCGGCAAGATCGGTCGCCGTGGCATGGCCGGCCTCGGCCAGCGCGCGCATGCGTTCCGGCACGAATGTCGTCGTCTCGACCATGCCCGTCATAGCGGCAAGCGACAAAGCGAGCAGATCATGCGCCTCGAACACCGGTGGCTTGTCGTCCTGCGTGTCCTTGGCATAGGCGAGCGGCAGGCCCTTCATCGTCATGACCAGCGCCGTCATGCAGCCGGCGATCCGCCCGGCATGGCCGCGCACCAGTTCGGCGGCGTCCGGATTGCGCTTTTGCGGCATGATCGACGAGCCCGTCGAATAAGCGTCGGGCAGCGTGACGAAGCCGAAGGGCTGGCTCGCCCAGATCACGAATTCTTCGGCCAAGCGGGAAAGATGCAGCGAACATTGAGTCGCCGCCATCAGATACTCGAGCGCGAAATCGCGGTCCGATACGGCGTCGAGCGAATTGGCGGTGGGCCGGTCGAAGTCCAACGCGTCGGCCGTCGCATCGCGATCGATCGCAAAGCCCGTGCCGGCCAGCGCCGCGCTGCCCAGCGGACTTTCGTTCAGACGCGCGCGCGCATCGGCAAAGCGGCTGCGGTCGCGGCGCGCCATCTCGTAATACGCCATCAGGTGATGACCGAGCGTGACCGGCTGGGCGGACTGGAGATGGGTGAAGCCCGGCATCAGCGTATCGGCGTGCTGCTCCGCACGCTCCACCACCGCCGACTGGAAAGCGGCAAGCCCGGCATCGACCGCTTCGATCGCGTCGCGCACCCAGAGACGGAAATCGGTCGCGACCTGATCGTTACGCGAACGCGCGGTGTGCAGCCGCCCGGCCGCCGGTCCGATAATCTCGGCCAACCGGTTTTCGACATGCATATGGATGTCTTCGAGATCGAGGTCTTCCGGGACGCCATCGGCTTCATATTCGGCGGCGATCCGTTGCAGCCCCTCATCGATCGCTTTCACATCGCCGGCATCCACGATGCCTTGCGCGCCGAGCATGGCGACATGGGCGCGGCTCGCGGCGATATCCTGCCGCCACAAGCGCTTGTCGAACGGGATCGACGCATTTATCTCGCGCATGACGGACGCCGGGCCTTCGGCGAAGCGCCCGCCCCACATCTGATTGGAATTGCCTGTGCGCTTGTTGATCGCCCTGCTCCTTAGCTCCGCGCCGCTCTTGGCCGCCTGCGATAGGCAAAGCGACGAAGCCCCGCAAGAAGCGGTATCGGCGCCCGGGACGAACGGGACGCAGATGGAGAGCTATGGCGGATCAGAGGAAATGGGGCGGGTCAGCGTCGAATATCGCGGCACACCTGCCCCCGATCTCGCTTTCTCCGATCCCGCAGGCGAGACGATCCGCCTGTCGGATTTCGAAGGGCAGCCGCTGCTCGTAAACCTCTGGGCGACCTGGTGCCCGCCCTGTATCCGCGAGATGCCGACGCTCGATGCGCTCGCCGAACGCGAGGAAAGCGCGCTCAAGGTGTTGACCGTCAGCCAGGACCTGCAGGGCGCGGAGGTCGTCGAACCGTTCTTCGCGGAGAACAGTTTCGATCATCTCGAACAATGGCTCGACGAGGAAAACGCCATGATGATGGCATTGGCCGCCGATACGTTGCCGATCACGGTGCTCTACGATGCTGACGGCCGGGAGCTGTTCCGCGTCATCGGCGGCATGGACTGGGCGGGCGAGCGCGCCGAAACGCTGATCTCCGGCGCGCTCGGCGAGGAGTGACCGATACGGCCGAGCCGCAGCGGTTCACCGACCGCATCGTCGCGGCGGCGCATTCCTTCTGGGTGCTACCCGCGCTCTTTCTGCTCGAAATCGCCGAAACGACCTTCGTGCCTTTTCCGTACGAGGCCGTCTTCATCGCGCTGTGCCTTGCCGCACGCGACCGGATCTGGCTGTTCACGCTGATAACGGTGATCGGGAGCACAGTGGCCGGGGCGATCATGTATGCGCTCGGCGCCTATTTCGCCGCGCCGGTCAGCGAGTGGCTGGGCGTCGGCGACACGGTCGATGCCTATATGGACGATTTCGCCGAGCGCGGTGCATCGCTGATATTTCTCTCGGGCACGACTCCGCTGCCCAGCTATCTCGTCAATTTCGTCGCCGGGGCCAGCGGCTATTCCTTCGCCGAATTTCTGACATTGTTCTCGGCCAGCCGCTTTTTGCGGTTCGCGATATTGGGCGGTCTCATCTGGCTGTTCGGGGATCGCATCACGCGGGGCTGGGCAAAGCTTCCTCTCTCCGTGCGCCGCATCCTCTGGATCGCGCTGCTTGTCGCCGTCGTCGTCTGGACCGTTTCAAGCCTGCACGGCTAGCCGCGCAGCAGATCGTTGACGCTCGTCTTCGATCGCGTCTTTTCGTCCACGCGTTTGATGATGACCGCACAATAGAGGCTGGGCGCGGCATCGCCGTCGACCGTATTGCGGTTCGGCGTCGAGCCGGACACGACGACCGAATAGGCGGGCACCCGTCCGGTGAAGGTCTCGCCGGTGTAACGGTCGATGATCTTGGTGGAGGCGGTGATGAACACGCCCATGCCGAGTACCGCGCCCTCTTCGACGATGACCCCTTCGACCACCTCGGAGCGCGCGCCGATAAAGCAGTTATCCTCGATGATCGTGGGATTGGCCTGGAGCGGTTCGAGCACACCGCCGATCCCGGCGCCCGCCGAGATATGACAATGCTCGCCGATCTGCGCACAGCTGCCGATCGAGGCCCAGGTATCGACCATCGTGCCGTCGCCGACATGCGCGCCGATATTCACGAAGCTCGGCATCAGAACGACATCTTTGCCGATATGCGCACCGCTCCGGACGATCGAACCGGGCACCGCGCGAAACCCGGCGCCGCGAAACGCGTCTTCGTCCCAGTCGGCGAATTTGGACGGCACCTTGTCCCACCAATGCCCGCCGCCATGGGATCCTTCGATGAGTTGCATGTCGTTGAGGCGGAAGGAGAGCAGGACGGCCTTTTTCAGCCATTGATGGACGACCCAGCCGTCTTCCCCCGCCTTTGTCGCAACCCGCGCCTCGCCATTGTCGAGCATGGCGAGCGCCGCATCGACGGCCTCGCGCAATTCGCCGCCCGTGTTCGCATCGACGCTTTCGCGCCGGTCCCATCCTTCTTCGATGACCTTTTCGAGCTTCTTGCTCATGCCGCCTCCACTATCTCGCTGAGCCAGGGTGTGACCGCCGCGATTTCATAATCGATAAACGCCGAATCATGGTTATGCGATCCGCTTTCCGATCCGTTATTCACCCAAACCGTTACCATTCCCATTGCCTTGGCCGGTTTCAGGTTGCGCGCCATATCCTCAACAAACAGTGCACGGTCGGGCTGGATATCGAATGTCTGGCACATCGATTCGTAACCGCGTGTCTGGGGCTTGGGGACATAGTCGCAGGCATGGATATCGTGGATCGCCTCGAAGCTCTTGCCGAGCCCGAGCTTGTCCAACACCCGGCGCGCATAGGGTGCATCGCCATTGGTGAAAACGAATTTGCGTCCGGGCAGCGCGCCTATCGCCGCGACCAGCGCGCGATCCTCGTCGATCACTTCCAAGTCGATATCGTGCACATAATCGAGGAAATGGCCGGGCTCCACGCCATGCGCTTCCATCAGACCCGACAGCGTCGTGCCGTGCGTATGGAAGAAATGCTTCTGGATACGGCGCGCTTCCGTGCGGTCGATGTCGAGAAGCCGGGCAATATAATCGCCCATCTTGATGTCGATCTGGTCGAACAGCTTCGCGCTGGCCGGATAGAGCGTATTGTCGAGATCGAAGATCCAGGTCTCGATATGGGACAAGATCGGCGGCATTTGGCGGTCCTAGTCCGGGCGTACGGTTAGCGCAAAATGAATTTCAGATTAAAGCTATCGCAAGCGCCGAACGCCTACTCACCGGATCGGCGTGGGGCGCCTGACCTGGTGATTCGTTATAATGAAAAACAGAACGCGGCTCCTCGTTGCCACCAGCCTTCCCTTTTTTCTGACCCTCGCGGCATGCGGAGGCGGGGGCGGTGGTGGAACCGGGATCAACTCGACACCTGCACCGCCAACGACGAACACACCGCCAGCTCCACCGCCACCGGCTCCTCCACCACCGCCTCCTCCGCCGACAATCGGTACGAACACGCTGGAATTCGACAGGTCGGACGGGATCGCGCACGCCAATGCGCAGGCCGCCTATGACGAGGGCGCGACCGGCGCCGGCGTGACGGTGGCGCTGCTCGACAGCGGGATCGCCAGCGACAGCGCGGAATTCGCCGGCCGGATCAGCGCGGCGTCCCGGGACATCGCCGGCGATCGCGGGATCGATGACGAAGGCGGCCACGGCACCTCGGTCGGTGCGGTGATCGCGGCCAACCGTAACGACAGCTCCATCGTCGGCATGGCGTTCGACGCCACCCTGCTCGTTCTGCGCACGGACGAGCCGGGCAGCTGTGCGACCGGCGGCGGCGATGGGGGCTGCACCCACAATACCGGCGATCTTGCCACTGCGATCGACATCGCCATTCAGAATAATGCCCGGGCGATCAATATCTCGCTCGGCGGCAGCGGCACGAGCCGCAGTTTTCGCGAGGCCGTGGCCCGCGCCGCCAATGCGGGAATCGTGATCGTGATATCGGCCGGCAATGACGGCGGCGGCGCCGAGGGCGCCAATCCCGATGCGCTAGCGCAGGTCGCGCTGACGCAGGAAGCCAATGGCCATGTCATCATCGCCGGATCGGTCGACCACAACGATGCGATCAGCGATTTTTCGAACCGCGCGGGCATCGGTCAGGACATGTATCTCGCTGCCCTCGGGGATCGCGTCCGCAGTTTCGATGAGCGCGGGCAGAATTTTCTCTATAGCGGCACATCCTATTCCGCGCCGCAGATTACCGCGGCGGTGGCGCTGCTCGCTTCGGCCTTTCCCAACCTTTCGGGCGCCGAGATCATCGCCTTGCTGTTCCGGAGCGCGCGGGACGGTGGCGCTGACGGCGACGATGCGATTTACGGCCAGGGCATTCTCGATCTGGCCGAAGCCTTCCGGCCGCAGGGGCAGACGAGCCTTGCCGGCACCAGCGAACCGATCAGCATGGCGAACAGCATGACGCTGTCCGCGCCGATGGGCGATGCCCGGCAACAGGGCGTCGGCGCCGTTATCCTGGACGGGTTCGACCGGGCCTTTGCCGTCGATCTTGCCGAGACGGTACGCCGCACGGCACCACAGACGCGACTCGCCGACAGCCTCGCCGTCAATCGCGGCGGCAGCTTCGCCACACCCGCCGGCAGCAATGCGATTCTCGCCTTTACTATCGATGCGCGGGCAAGCCAGGCGCGAATCGCCCGGCTCGCGCTGCGCGGCGAGGATGCGGAACGCGCGCGCGTCGCGGCCGGCATGGTCGCGGCGCAGCTCGATGCCGACACGAGCGTCGCCTTCGCTTTTTCGCAGGACGGCGACAGCGTCGGCGCGCGGCTCAATGGACGGGTCCGCCCGGCCTTCCTGATCGCGCGCGAAGCGATGGGCGATAGCGGGTTTGCCAGCCGGGCCGATACGAGCTTCGCGCTACACCGCCAGTGGAACGGGCTTGGAGTCACGATGATGGCCGAACGCGGCCAGGCCCTTTCCCGGCACGATCCCGAGCTGTTTCTCGCCCGCGAAGAATGGCTGGAATCGCGCTATACGCGGATCGGCATCGCCGCGAACCGGCAATGGGGGCGTGTTCGGCTCGACGGCGGGCTCAGCATTTTGAACGAGACGGCGACATTTTTGGGCGCGCGGTTCAGCGAGGCGCTCGGCGGCGGACAGGGCGGGCAATCGCTTTTCGCCGATGTCGCGCTGCGCTGGAACGGGCCGGACGGCTGGTCGGTCGGCGGCGATATGCGCCACGGCTGGAGCTTCGCCAACGGTTCGAACGCCGTGATGCGGGGCGGCACGCTGCGCACGTTCGCCGCCTCCGCCGATATTTCCAAGGCGGGTGTCATGAGCGACGGCGACAGGCTCTCGCTGCGCATCGCCCAGCCGCTGCGCGTCTATCGTGGCGGGCTCCGGCTGAACCTGCCCGCGGGTTACGACTATGCGACGCTGGAAACCCGCTACGAGAACCGCTTCTTCAACCTCGCCCCCGAAGGCCGACAGATCGACATGGAAGCAGCCTATTCGCGCGCCATCGGCACGGGCTGGCTGACCGGCCATCTCTTCTACCGCCGCGATCCCGGGCATTTTGCCGCGATCGGCGATGATATGGGTGGCGCGATCCGCTTTACGCTGGGTTTCTAGGCCGCATCGGCCAGCTGAGCCGCGATCCCGGCAAGCGGCAGCGTGCGATAGCCGCGAATGCCGATCCGCGTAATCCATTCGCGTTCGGCCGCGGGTTGGGCAGGCCGCACATTCGGCCACCGCGCGAACAGCCGCTCCAACGCGATCTGCCCCTCGGCGCGCGCGAGGTGCAGGCCGAGGCAGAGATGAATGCCGCCGCCAAAGCCGACATGGCGCTGGGGCCGTTCGCGATGGATATCGAAGCGTGTGGCATCGTCGAAGATCGCCGGATCGCTATTGGCCGATGCGAGACAGGCGATGATCTTGTCGCCGCGTTTCAGTCGCGCGCCATGGAATTCGACATCCTCGCGCACGATTCGCGGTTTGGTGATCTGGACCGGCGAATTGTAGCGCATCAGTTCCTCGACTGCCTGCGGCGCGAGCGACCAATCGGCCCTGAGCGCCGCGAGTTGATCCGGATCGTCGCATAGCGTGGCGATGCCGGTCGAGATCAGATGCGTCGTCGTTTCGTGACCGGCGACGAACAGGATCGCGACCATCGCCACGAGTTCATCTTCGCTCATCCGGTCGCCATCGGCTTCGGCTTCGACCATGTCGACGAGCAGGCCCTCTCGCTCGCCGGCCCGTGCGGCCGCAATCTCGCTGCGGATATAGGCGATCATCTTGCCGAGCGCGGGCAGCGTGCGGAATATGGTCCAGATGCCCACCGATTTCGTCATTCGATCGGTCCAGCGCATGAAACTGTCCCGGTTGTCGCCTTCGAGTCCCAGCAATTCGCAGATCACGATCAGAGGCAAGGCACGCGCGAAACCGCGCACGATATCCGTCTCGCCGTCCGCCTCCATGCGATCGAGCAGCTGGTCCGCCAACCGCACGATTTCCGGCCTATAGGCATCGATGCTGCGCGCGAGAAACGGGGCGTCGACGAGCTTCCGGAGCCGCCGATGATCGGGATCGTCCATCAGCAGCATGTTTTCGCCAAGCAGCTTGAAGCTTTTCGGCATCCAGCGCGGGATCGCCGATCCGCCGCCCGGCACGTTCCGACCGTCAGAGGCAAACTTGTCGGCACCTTTGAGCATATCGGCAACGGCCGCATGCGTCGCGGCGCACCAGACGCGACCCATCAATGGGATGCGGATCGGCACGACCGGACCGGCCTCGCGTAGCGCCGCGAGCGTGGGAAAGGGATCGCGCATATAGGCCGCGCTCTGGAGATCGAATTTGCGTGCCACAATTTTCCTTTCGCACAGCTTCGAGACTGACCGTTAGTCCGCCTCGGAATGCAAAAGGTTCAGTTCTGGGCGTCCCGCCTACGCGCCTAAACGGTGAAGCTTTCGCCGCAGCCGCAGCTGCCCGTCGCGTTGGGATTGTCGAAGACGAAACCGGCGGTGAAATCGTCTTCCTTCCAGTCCATCGTCGAGCCTACCAGATAGAGCACGGACGCGCCGTCGACGTAGAAGTCGCCGCCGGGCGTTGTGATCTTTTCGTCCATCGGATTGGCTTCGTCGATATAATCGACCGAATAGGCAAGGCCCGAGCAGCCGCGCCGCGGTGTCGAGAGCTTGACGCCGATCGCGTCGTCGGGCGCATTGGCCATCAGTTTCGCAATCCGCGCTTCGGCGGATTCGGTGAGCGTGAGCGCGGCGGGTATCTCGCGGACTTTGGTGGCCATCACAACATTCCCAGTTCGAGTTTCGCTTCGTCGGTCATCTTGGACGGATCCCAGGGCGGATCCCAGACCAGATTGACTTCGGCATGGCCGACACCGGGCACCGAACCGACGCGCAGCTCGACCTCGCCGGGCATGGTTTCGGCGACCGGGCAGTGCGGCGTCGTCAGCGTCATCGCAACCGCCGCCTCGCCATTATCGGTCACCTCGACGCCATAAATCAGGCCGAGATCGTAGATGTTGACCGGGATTTCCGGATCGTAGATTTCCTTGAGCGCCGCGATGATATCGGCGCGCAGATCGCCGCTACCTGCATCGTTTTCGGCCTCGTCTGCCGGCTGGCTCGCGAGAAAGCCTTCGAGATAATCCTTCTTGCGTTCGAGCTTGGCCGAATCGCTTTCCGCCTCGGTGGGGGACGGTGCCGCAACATAGGCCTTTTCCGCGTCGTCGACCCGCGCCTTGGCGGGCGCGTCGACGGCATCGACTTCTTCGATCCTGATCTTGCGTTCTTCGTCCATTCGAAGACTCCTACCCGAAAATGCGCGTGACGCGTTCGATGCCCTTGAGGAGCGCCGCCACGTCTTCGCTGCTATTGTAAACCCCGAAACTCGCCCGCGCGGTCGCTTCGACACCGAGATAGGCCATCAGCGGCTGGGCGCAATGATGGCCGGCGCGGATCGCCACGCCCTCCTCGTCGAGAATCGTGCCGATATCGTGCGGATGCACGCCTTCGATGGCGAAGCTGACGATGCCGGCGCTGTCATCCGGCCCGAACAGGCGCACCGAGTTGATCTGCGACAGCGCATCGCGGGTCTTGGCGACCAGCTCTGCTTCGGTCGCGTGGATCGCTTCGAGGCCGATTTCCGAGACATAGTCGATGGCCGCATGCAAGCCGAGAGCGCCGACGATGTGCGGGGTGCCCGCCTCAAACCGCTGCGGCGCCGGCGCGTAGGTCGTGCCGGCAAAACTGACCTTGTCGATCATCGATCCGCCGCCTTCCCATGGCGGCATCAGGTCCAGTATCTCGCCTCGCGCCCAGAGCGCGCCGATCCCGGTCGGGCCGTAAAGCTTGTGCGCGGAAAATACGTAGAAATCGCATCCGAGCGCCTGCACATCGACCGGCAGGCGCGGCACGGCCTGACAACCGTCGAGGAGCAGCTTCGCGCCGACACCATGCGCCAGGTCAGCCGCGCGGCTCACATCGAGTACCGAGCCGAGCACGTTGGAGACATGCGCGAGCGCGACCAGTTTGTGCCGTTCGGTCAGCATCTCGGCCATCGCGTCGAGATCGATCCGGCCGTCTTCGGTGAGCGGCGCGACGTCGATCTCGGCGCCGACGCGCTCGGCAATCAGCTGCCAGGGCACGATATTGGAGTGGTGCTCGAGCTCAGACAGCATGATGCGATCGCCCGCCCCCAGATTCTGGCCGCCCCAACTGTTCGCGACGAGGTTGATTGCCTCGGTCGCACCGCGCGTGAAAACGATTTCGCTGTCCGATTCCGCGCCGATAAAGTCCGCGACCCGCCGCCGCGCAGCCTCATAGGCGAGGGTCATATCGGCCGAGCGCGCATAGACGCCGCGATGGACCGTCGCATAACGCTCGCCATAGCCGGACGCGATCGCATCGATCACGGCCTGCGGCTTTTGCGCGGTCGCTGCCGTATCGAGATAGCGCCAGCCTTCCCCGAGCCCGGGGAAATCGGCGCGGACATCGACGGGAGAGGGAGCGGTCATCACGTTCATGTGATCGCCTCCAGAACCGCCAGCGCCTTGGCTTCGATGGCGTCGTGCGCGGCTTCGTTTTCGAGGCTCACGAATGCGTCTGCGATAAACGCCTGCAGCATCAACCGCCGCGCTTCGGCGGGCGGCAGACCGCGCGAGGCCAGGTAGAAGAGCGCCTGTTTGTCGAGCTCGCCGACCGTCGCGCCATGCGCGCATTTCACATCGTCGGCAAAGATTTCGAGCTCGGGCTTGGCATTGGCAGTCGCCGTGCGATCAAGCAGCATGGCTTTCACCGATTGCGCGGCGTCGATCTTCTGCGCATCGCGCGCAACGCCGACCTTGCCGAGAAACGACCCCGTCGCCGTTTCGCCGAGCACGCTGCGTACGACCTGGTTGCTCGTGCCGCCCGGCTCGACATGACGGATATCGGTGACGATCTCCAGCGTCTGGTCCCCGGTGCCGAGGATCGCGCCGCCGAGCTCGAAATGCGCGCCTTCGGCCAGCGTTACTTCGACGGCAATGCGGCCGTAATCGGCCTCGATGGCGAGGCAATGCAGCGCAAAGCGCGCATTCTTTTCCAGTCGGATCGCAAGCGTTTCAACCGCGACATTGGGCTCGCCGGCCTCGAGGACCAGTTGGCGGTTCGCCGAATCGCCAGCGGCAATAACGATCTCCTCGCGTTTGCCGGCGATATCGGGCCAGACCGGCGCCAGCGCATCGATATCGCTATAGCGCCAGGCTTCGTCGCGGCGGGTGGGAAGGGGAAGAATCTCGGTCATGCCGCTTCCGCAATCGCCTCATAGCCCTGTTCTTCGAGCAGATGGGCAAGATCGGCATCGCCAGTGCGCACGATGCGACCATCGGCGAGCACATGGACATAATCCGGCTTCACCACGTCGAGCAGGCGTTGATAATGGGTGATCAGCAACACCGCCTTGTCGGGCTTTCTCATGATCGTGTTGATCCCCTCGCCCACCGTGCGCAGCGCATCGATATCGAGGCCGCTATCGGTTTCGTCGAGGATCGCGAGCTTGGGATCGATAATTCCCATCTGAACCATCTCGTTGCGCTTCTTCTCGCCGCCGGAAAAGCCGACATTGACGGCGCGCTTGAGCATATCGGCGTTCATCTTGAGCGCACTTGCCTGTTCGCGCGCCAGCTTCAGGAAATCGGCGCCCGACAGCTCGTCTTCGCCACGCGCCTTGCGCTGCGCGTTGAGTGCGGTCCGCAGGAACTGGACGTTCGACACGCCGGGTATCTCGACCGGATATTGGAAGCCGAGGAAAAGCCCGGCTGCCGCCCGCTCATGCGGGTCCATGTCGAGCAGGTCTTCGCCATTATAGGCGGCCGAACCCGCGGTTACCTCATATCCATCGCGGCCGCCCAGCACATAGGCGAGCGTCGATTTGCCCGCACCGTTGGGCCCCATGATCGCGTGGATCTCGCCCGCGGCGATTTCCAGGCTCAGGCCTTTCAGAATTTCGGTGCCACCGATTTCGGCGTGGAGATTGTCTATCTTAAGCATCGGGTTCCATTTCTTCTTCGGCGCTTTCGCCGTCGGGATTTTCGGGGTTGTCGTCGTCCGCCGTCTCGGTTTCCTCGGCTTCCATGTCACTGTCCGCTTCGGCTTCGCGCTCTGCGCGCAACGCGGTTACCTCATCGGTGACCAGTGCCGCGAGCGCAGAATCCGATTGCGTGACCAGCCGTTCGGCGCTGGCCCGCACTTCGGCTTCGGGCGCATCGGGATAGCGCGGCAACAGGCTGAAATAGAAGGCGTTCACATAGGCCGCGCGCTGACCGGAGCATCGCAACAGCGCCTCGTTGCCGATCTGGTCGAGCGCAAAACCCGTTTCCTCGAGCGCCGCGCCCGCTTCGGACGAGCAGAGCGAATAGGCGTTGAAGGCGATCGTCAGATCGGACGGTTCGGGCGTCTCTTCCTCATCGGATGCCTCATCGTCTTCGGACGCGTCGTCATCCGTGGTGTCGGACTCGCCCTCGCCTTCGGTCGCTGCGTCATCGCTATCGGGAAGCGCGGCATCGTCTGCCGCAGCTTCGCCATCCATGTCTTCGTCCCCCGTCACGGCCTGATCGCCGAGCAGGGAATCGATCGCATCGAGATCGACCGCGCCATCTTCCTCCGGCTCTGCCTGGGCATAGGCCGCGGCCGGCACAGCCAGAGCGATACAGGCGGTGAGTGTCGCAAAACGACGCATCACCCCACGCTCCCCTCAAGGCTGATTCCGAGCAGTTTCTGCGCCTCGACGGCGAATTCCATCGGCAGCTGCTGGAGCACCTCTTTCGCAAAACCGTTGACGATCAGCGCCACCGCTTCCTCCTCGTCGAGGCCGCGCTGCTGCGCGTAGAACATCTGGTCGTCGCTGATCTTCGAGGTCGTCGCCTCATGCTCGATCTGCGCACTCGGATTCTTCACCTCGATATAGGGCACGGTGTGGGCGCCGCACCGATCGCCGAGCAGCAACGAATCGCATTGCGTGAAATTGCGGACGCCCTCGGCCTTTGGGCCGACGCGGACGAGACCGCGATAGGTATTGTCCGACTTGCCGGCACTGATCCCCTTCGAGATGATCGTCGAGCGCGTGCCCGGCGCATTATGGATCATTTTGGTGCCGGTATCGGCCTGCTGGTAATTATTAGTGAGCGCGACCGAATAGAATTCGCCGACGCTGTTTTCGCCATTGAGGACGCAGCTCGGATATTTCCAGGTGATCGCGCTGCCCGTCTCCACCTGCGTCCAGCTGATCTTCGAATTCTTGCCCTGGCAGAGCCCGCGCTTGGTGACGAAGTTATAGATGCCGCCCTTGCCCTCGGCATCGCCCGGATACCAGTTCTGGACAGTCGAATATTTGATCTCGGCATCGTCGAGCGCGACCAGCTCGACGACCGCGGCATGCAGCTGGTTCTCGTCGCGCATCGGGGCGGTGCAGCCTTCGAGATAGGAGACATAGCTCCCCTTCTCGGCGACGATCAGCGTCCGTTCGAACTGGCCGGTATTTTCGGCATTGATCCGGAAATAGGTGGAGAGCTCCATCGGGCAGCGCACGCCTTCGGGAATGTAGACGAACGTGCCGTCCGAAAAGACCGCCGAGTTGAGCGCGGCGAAATAATTGTCGTGAACCGGCACGACCTTGGCGAGCCATTTCTTCACGAGTTTGGGATGTTCGCGGATCGCCTCGGAGATGGACAGGAAAATGACACCGGCTTTCGAGAGTTCCTCACGGAAGGTCGTCGCGACAGAGACCGAGTCGAACACGGCATCGACCGCCACCTTGCGCGCACCCTCGACCCCGGCAAGCACCTTCTGCTCTTCGATCGGAATGCCGAGCTTTTCATAGACCCGCAGGATTTCCGGATCGACCTCGTCGAGACTGTTGAGCTTCGGCTTCGCCTTGGGCTCGGCATAATAATAGGCGTCCTGATAATCGATCTCCGGGATGTTGAGCTTGGCCCAGTCCGGACTCTCCATCTCCTGCCAGCGGCGGAACGCCTTCAATCGCCATTCGAGCATCCATTCCGGCTCTTTCTTCTTCGCAGAAATGAAGCGGACCGTATCTTCGTTCAGGCCCTTGGGCGCAAAATCCTGTTCGATGTCAGAGGACCAGCCGAACTCATAGGTTTCCGCCTTTTTGGCGGCCTCGAAGGCTTCTTCGTTCCGGAATTTCTCATCCTGGACATCGTCGGTTTCGACGTCCGTGGTCTGGACTGGGGATTCGTCGGTCATACTGTGGCGCTTTCGGTCACGGGAGCGGGTACGGGATTGGTGAGGCTGGCGAGGCTGACATTGTCGAGCGCGCCGCGAACGGCGTCGTTGACCACACCCCAATGCGGCTTGACCTGGCAGGTCGGTTCGAGTGCGCAGTCATGGCTGCCCTTCTCGACACAGACCGTCATCGCGATCGGCCCTTCGACGGCCTCGATGATATCGGCAAGGGTGATCGCCGCGGCCGGGCGGGCGAGCTGAATGCCGCCGCCCGCGCCGCGGATCGATTTCAACAAACCGCTGCGCGACAGGAGGCTGACCAGCTTTTGCGTCGTCGGCAAAGGGATGCCGGTTTCGGCCGCGAGCTGAGTCGCGCTGCTGCGCGCGCCGCCGCAATGCTGCGCGGCTGCCTGCATCGTGACGACGGCATAATCTGCCATACTGGATAGGCGCATTCCCAATCCTTAATCGGAGTGATTCGTTCTGATTAGGGATTTGGGCGCAGAGCAGCCATAAATCAAGGCTTTGTTCGAGGGTATTTTAGGTGTCGGAGATGATCTTGCTGACCTTGCCGGCCAGTTTCTTGCGCCGTGCCTGCACTTCCTTGGTCAGCGTTTCGGGCGTCTTCTTCATTTTGCCCGGCGTAACCCCGGTAAACTCCTTGATCTCCCGGATCAGGTGCGATTGGTCGTAAAAGGCATCCTCGGGCGCCTCCGAATCGTCATCGCCATCCTCTCGCACCAGCAGTGCCGCCGCACGCAATGCGCGATATTTGCGGGCCAGCAGTTTCGGCGGCGCGCCATAGAAACGCTTGGTCATCCGTTCGACCTGGCGTTTCGAAAGGCCGGAGCGTTCTATGAGGTCGTTGATGTCGGGCGAAGCGCTTTCGGTGAGCCATTCGTCGACCACCCGGGTAAACCAGATCGGCGAGGATTCGGCGTCTTTCATCAATTCGCGGGCGAAGTCGGACGCGATGTCCACCTTATCCGCGATGGTTTCGGCGGCGGCGATGGCCGCATGCGTGTCCATCACCCCGTCGCCGAGCATCGATGCGGCATCGATCAGGCGGTTGATATGGCTTTCCGCGTCGGCGCCCATCAGGCTGCCCCAACCGGCGGGCTGCAGTCCGATCCCGAAAATCTCGGGCGCGCCCTTGATATGGCCGACCGTGGGCCCCGTGGTCGGACCGATAATGCTGACCGGCGCCGCGTCGAAATATTCGCCGGTGCAAAATTCGTAACCGCCGCTGCCGCGCAGCAGAAAACGCACCTGGGCCCGGTCGGCGCGCTCGGTCGGCTTGCTTTCCTCGACCTCGGTCGCAAAATGATAGAAAGAGGAAACCAGATCCTGAAGATCGTCAGGTGGCGGTGCGAATTCCAGCGAGAATTTCGACAGATCGGTCAAATTGTGCGCCCCGAAGCTTGTTGTTTTTTTGCTTCTGGAACAGGGGTTAGCGCAAATTTCAGACAAAAAAAAGCGGCCCGCGACAGTTTCCTGTCGGGGCCGCTAGTCTTAAGCCTCCCTGGGTAGGGAAGCTTCGGGTCGCACAATCGCGTTACGCCGCTTTATGTAAGGCGTATTGGACAGAATCGACAAATCGACATGCCAGGACCCAAACCGGATCAATCTCCCGTTTGAACGCTCGCGATCCAGCCATCGACCTGCTCTGCGAGGATATCCAGCGGCACCGGCCCAGGCGCGAGCACCGAATCGTGAAAACCCCGCCAGTCGAAATCGTCGCCCAGCGTGTCCATCGCGCGCTGCCGCAATTGCATGATCTCGAGTTTGCCAATCGTATAGGCAGTCGCCTGGCCCGGATAGACGATATAGCGTTCGATCGCCTTGCGGATATCGCCATCGGGGTTGGGCGTATTCTCGCTCAGATACTGGATGGCATCCTCGCGCGACCAGCGCATGTGATGCAGCCCCGTATCGACGACGAGCCGGCAGGCGCGCCACAATTCCATGCCGAGCCGGCCGAAGTCCGAATACGGATCGGTATAGAAGCCCATATCCTTGCCCAGTTCCTCGGCATACAGCCCCCAGCCCTCAGTGTAGGCGGTAAAGCCGCCGAAGCGGCGGAAAGGCGGGATACCCTCGGTCTCGACCTGGAGCCCGCGCTGGAGGTGATGGCCGGGCGCGGCTTCATGATAGGCGAGCGCCTCCATCTCGGTGCGCGACATGTCGCGCAGATTATAGAGGTTCACATAATAGGTGCCGGGGCGAGACCCGTCCGGCGTCGGGCTTTGGTAGAAAGCCTTGCCCGCGGATTGCTCGCGAAACGCCTCGACCGGCTGGACGACGACATCGGCCTGGGGCAGGCGGCCGAAAAATTCGGGCAGCCTTTCTTCCATCGCCGCCATCGTCGCGCGGGCGTCCGCCAGATAGGCTTCGCGGGTCGGATAGAAGAATTCGTCGCTCGTGCGGAGATGGGTGAAGAATTCCTGCAAGGAGCCTTCAAACTCGACCTGGTCCATGATCGCCTGCATTTCGCCATGGATGCGCTCGACCTCGTCGAGCCCGATCTGATGGATCTGCTCGGCGGTGAGGTCCGTCGTCGTATAGTAACGCAGCCGCTCGCTATAATAGTCCGCGCCATTGGCGAAACGCCAGATGCCGTCCTCGTCCGGCGCATTTGCCTGCTGCCGCTCGAGCATGGCGATCAGTCGTTCATAGGCTGGGCCCACCGATTCGAGCAGCGCGGTTCGGCCGCGAGCTATGAGGTCTGCCTTCTCCTCGTCGCTGATTTCGAGGCTGTTCACCTTGCTCTGCAGGTCGGCGTAGAGCGGCGCATCCTCGCCCTCGGTAAAGGGCGCGCCGGTGATCACGTTGCGCGCATCCGATATGACATAGGGGAACACCCAGTCTGGCGGCAGCACGCCATTGGCCTCGCGCGCTTCGGCTTCGGCGATCAGCTGGTCCATCGCCGGGCCCAGCCCCTGAAGGCGGCTGACATAGGCCTCGGCATGCGCGGGCTCGGACACGCGATGGATGTTGATCAGGAAGGCCGGCAGCTGGCTTTGCGCGCCGTTCATCTGATCGAAGACGAAATCGTTGCCGCGAAACTGGAACGCGGCCGTGCTGCGCTCGGCCATCCGTTCGAACAGCCGGTAGGATAGCCGCGACTGGTCATTGAGATCGGCCTCCGAGAAACGTGCCCGCATCTGGTCTCGGGCAACGATCAAACGCTCCTGTTCGGCTACCGCATCGGCATCGCTGAAATCGCCCCATTCGCCATAATCCTCGTCCCGTATGCCGCGGAAGGATTTGGCCAGCGGCGAGAATTCGAGCTCCGCCTGATCGAACGCCTCGAAAAATTGCGCCAGCGCGGAATCGGCATTTTCGACGGCTTCGACCTCGCCGGTCTGGGCAACGGCCAGTTGCGGCGCGACGGCGACCGCCCCCAATCCGGCAAACAGCGCAGCGGTGGACACGAGCAACGAACGGGACATCGGCAAACTCCATTTCTGATCGATTGGCGGCTTATCTGGACGATGTTCGGCCTTTTGACCAGCCGGTCCGGCGCTGCCATAGCGCCGCGCATGGCGATCTACCCCTTTATCCGGCCGCTGATATTCGCGCTCGACGCCGAGCGGGCGCACAGCCTGACGATTGCCGGCCTCAAGGCTGCGCCCATCGGCTCTCCGCCCCCTTCGCCACCGGCACTATCCATGCGTGTGGCGGGACTCGACTTTCCCAATCCGGTCGGCCTGGCAGCGGGCTTCGACAAGAATGCCGAAGTGCCCGCGAAGATATTGGGGCTGGGCTTCGGTTTCGCCGAAGTCGGCACGCTGACACCGTTGCCGCAGCCGGGCAATCCCAAGCCGCGCATGTTCCGGCTGGTTGCCGATCACGGTGTCATCAACCGGCTGGGCTTCAACAATGCGGGGCAGACGGCCGCTGCCGAACGGCTGGCGCAACGCGACCGGACACGCGGGATAGTCGGCATCAATATCGGCGCGAACAAGGACAGCGAAGACCGGATCGCCGACTATGAGGCCGGCGTGCGGGCGATGGCGCCGCTGGCCGATTATCTGACGATCAACATTTCCTCGCCCAACACGCCCGGGCTGCGCGCGCTGCAGGACGAAGGCGCGCTCGATGCGCTGCTCGAACGCGCGATAGCGGCGCGCCCGGCGGACGGTCCACCCATCTTTTTGAAGGTCGCGCCCGATCTCGAAACGGCCGATGTCGATGCCATCGCCCGGATCGCAACAGTGCGGGCGATCGATGCGCTGATTGTCGGCAATACGACCATCGCGCGCCCGGGCCTAAAGTCCGGCCATGCATCGGAAAGCGGCGGACTGTCGGGCCGCCCGCTAGCCGCGCTTGCCCGGCAGCGCCTGGAAGACTTTCGATCCGCGACCGGCGGCACAATGCCGATCATTGCCGTGGGCGGTATCGACAGCGCAAAGGAAGCCTGGGCACGCATCCGCGCCGGGGCTTCGCTCGTGCAGCTTTACACGGCGCTCGCCTATAAAGGTCCGGGTCTCGGGCGCGAAATCGTGCGCGGTCTGGAAAGGCTCCGGAAACGCGACGGCTTCGCCTCGATCGCCGAGGCCGTGGGCAGCGGCGAACGAACGGGCTAGGCGGCCCCGCATTCCACGGTTAGAAGACGGCTCATGATACGATCATTCGCCCTGTCGCTCGCCATTCTCATGCTCCCGGTGGGCGCATGCGCGCAAAGCAGCGCGGCCCCCGAAACGGTATCGCGGGAGACCGCAACACAAAGCGCGCCCGGTGTCGTTTCCGCCGCCGACCCGCGCGCCGCGGAAGCCGGGCGCGAAATATTGCGCGCCGGGGGATCGGCGACCGATGCGGCCATGGCGATGATGCTGGTACTCACCGTGGTCGAACCGCAAAGCTCCGGCATCGGCGGCGGTGGCTTTTTCGTTCGCCACGATGCGACAAACGGAACCGCGACGACGATCGATGGGCGCGAGACAGCGCCTTCCACGGCTACTCCCGAGCTATTCCTGACCGAAGAAGGCGAGCCCATGGGCTTCCGGCAAGCGGTCCCCGGCGGACGATCGATCGGCATTCCCGGCAATATGCGTCTGATGGCGGAAGCCCATGGGCGCTGGGGCCGGCTCGACTGGGAACGGCTGTTCGAACCGGCGATCCGGCATGCCGAAGAGGGCTATGCCGTCAACGCCCGCATGGCGCGCTTCCTCGGCTTCTTCTCGGAAATCTGGAACGACTTCCCCGACACCCGCGCCATCTATTGGGAAGACGGTGCACCCAAGGAAGAAGGCGACATCGTCCGCAACCCGGCGCTCGCCGATCTGCTCCGCCGGCTGGCGAGCGAAGGTGCGGACGCCTTTTACAGCGGCGAGAACGTCGCGGCGATCCAGGCGGCCGCGGCCAATAGCGCGCATAATCAGACGATCATTCCGACCGAGGATTTCACCAACTACCGCGCCATAGAGCGGGCACCGGTCTGCCGCGCCTATCGCAGTTATCGAGTCTGCGGCATGGGTCCGCCCTCGTCCGGCGCGACGACCGTGCTCCAGATTCTCGCCCTTCTCGAGCGGTTCGACATGGGCGACCTTGGCGCGCAAAGCCCAGAAGCCTGGCATCTGATCGGTGAAGCGATGCGCCTCGCCTATGCCGACCGGGCCATGTATCTCGGCGATATGGATTTCGTGTCCGTGCCGGTCGAGGGCCTGCTCGACGACGCATATATCGCCGAACGCTCGGCGCTGATATCGGCGGACAGCGCGATTGGCACCTATGAGGCCGGCACGCCGCCCGGCAGTGAGGTGCGGACCGCCGGGCGCGATGGCGAGATCGCCGGGACCACCCATTTCGTCGCCGCCGACAGCAGCGGCAATGTCGTCACCATGACCTCGACGATCGAAGGGCCGTTCGGCAGCCAGCTCGTCGCCAATGGCTATTTCCTCAACAACGAACTGACCGATTTCGATTTCACGCCCGAACGCGACGGTGCGCCGGTCGCCAATGCCGTCGCACCGGGCAAGCGACCGCTATCCTCCATGTCGCCAACGCTCGTCTATGATGCCGACGGCCAATTGATCCTCGCGCTCGGTTCGGCCGGCGGACGGCGGATCATCATGCATGTCGCCAAGACGCTGATCGGCGTTCTCGACTGGGGACTGCCGGTCGACGAAGCGATCGCGCTCCCCAATATCTATTTCGGCGGCGACAGTTTGCGGATCGAACAGGACACCTATCTTGCCGAGATGCAGGCCGAACTGTCCCAACGCAGCGGGCTGATCGTCGCGTCGAATCTGACGTCCAAGGTCAACGCCATCCAATGGACCGGCGATGGCTGGCTGGGCGCGGCCGATCCGCGCAGCCCCGGCGTCGCGCTCACCGAATGAATCCATTCCCAGGACGATAGAAACCATGCGCCAGCTCGAAATCTTCCCCAACCTTCTGACAATGTTCTTCACCCGGGTCCGCGAGAAGGGCGACGCGCCGTTCCTCTGGCGGCATGGCCAGAATGGCTGGGAATCGATGAGCTGGAACGAAGTGGCCGAGCAGGTCTGCGCGCTGGCCGACGCCTTGCAGCGGCTCGGACTCCAGCGCGGCGACCGCGTCATGCTCGTATCCGAAAACCGCCCCGAATGGTGCATTGCGGACCTCGGCATCATGGCGGCCGGCTGCATCACTGTCCCGACCTACACGACCAATACCGAGCGCGATCACACGCATATCCTCGAGGACAGCCGATCCAGGGCGGTGATCGTCTCCACCCAGCAACTCGCCAAGACCGTGACGAGCGCGGCCCTCAACGCCACGCATTGCAAGTCGATCATCGGGATCGAGCCCATGCGCATCGGGCAGGGCGGGGACATCCAGTATCACGACTGGTCGTCGCTGCTTGGCGCGGAAACGCCGGATATCGATGCGCGGATAGAGGCGTGCGACTTCGAACGCGAAGATACGGCCTGTATCATCTATACCAGCGGCACGGGCGGTGCGCCGCGCGGCGTGATGCAGCATCATGGCGCGATCCTGCATAACTGCGAGGGCTGCGTCGCGGTGATCTCGGAAGATTTCGGGTGGAAAGACGAGGCGTTCCTGTCCTTCCTGCCGCTCAGCCATGCCTACGAACATAGCGGCGGTCAGTTCTTTCCGATCGGGCTCGGCGCGCAAATCTATTATTCGCGCGGACTGGACAAGCTCGCGGCCGATATTCTCGAGACCCGACCGACGATCATGGTCGTCGTCCCGCGCCTGTTCGAAGTGTTGCGCCAGCGCCTGCTCAAGACGATCGAAAAACAGGGCAAGTTTCCCAACTATATGCTGCAAAAAGCACTCGATATCGGCGAAAAGGACTATGAGGGGTCCGTTCCGCTCAAGGACAAGCCGATGGATATCCTATTGGACGTCATCCTACGCCCCAAGATCCGCAAGCGTTTCGGCGGACGACTCAAGGCATTGGTGTCTGGCGGTGCGCCGCTCAGTCCGGAAATCGGCATCTTCTTCCATTCGCTCGGCCTGACCCTGCTGCAAGGCTATGGCCAGACAGAGGCGGCGCCGGTGATTTCCTGCAACCGGCCGAAAACGGGCCTGAAGATGGACACGGTCGGCCCGCCGCTCCCCAAAACCGAGGTGAAGATCGCCGAAGATGGAGAGATCCTGGTTAAGGGCGAACTCGTCATGCACGGCTATTGGCGCAACGAGGAAGAGACCGCGAAGGCGCTGAGGGACGGCTGGCTGCATACCGGCGATATCGGCCATATCGACGAGGCCGGGCGGATCGCGATCACCGACCGCAAAAAAGACCTGATCGTCAACGACAAAGGCGACAATGTCGCACCCCAGCGCGTCGAAGGCATGCTGACGCTCGAGCCCGAGATCCTGCAGGCCATGGTCTTCGGCGACAAGCGGCCGCATCTAGTGGGTCTCATCGTGCCCGATCCGGAATGGGTGCGAGAATGGGCCGCAGAGAACGGCGTGCCGAACGACGAAATCGCGTTGCGCGAAAGCCCCGAATTCCACAAAGCAGTGTCCGCGGCCGTCGACCGGGTCAACAAGGGTCTGGCGACGGTGGAAAAAGTCCGCCGCACGATCTTGGCCGACGAACCCTTTACGGTCGAGAACGAACAGCTAACGCCGAAACAGTCGATCCGGCGGCATGTGTTGAAGGAAGTCTACAGCGACAGGTTGAGCGCGCTCTACCGGCACTGATAAAGCGCCGGCATAACCTGCTATTCTTCGCGGTATGGCGTGAACTCGCCCAATACGCAGCTGCCGAACGACGTGCCGCTATAGGGATCGCGGACCTGGACAACCTCGCCGCTGCACAGCTGGCTCGAACCGTAGCGCTGGGTCACCAACGTGCTGGTAGAGCGCAGGGTCGGGCAGATGCCGTCGAGATCGTTGCGGTAAACGGTCGCTCCCACGCGATACAGGATCATCTGATTGCCGATAATCGACGATTGCGTGTTGGGACGCGTGTTGATGCAGGGCTGCGGATCGCCTGGCGCCTTGCCGTCGAGCAAGGCCGTCATCCGGCGCTCATCGCGTTCCGACAGGGATTCGGCCCCGGCCTCGCTGCTTTCCATCGCATTCGCCGCGCATCCCGCCAGCAAGGGGATTGCGAGCGCCATAGGTAAGAATCGAACCATGACAGTTCCTTTCGCTTTTCGCCCCCGAAAAACTGACGCTACCACAAACGCGCCTAGAACGCATCTTTCGCTGCACGGCGCTCGGCCAGTTCCTCCGCCGAGGCAGCGCGCATGAAGGGATTGGTCGCCCGCTCCTCGCCGATCGTGGTGGGCACAGTCGCCTTGCCTTTTGCGCGCATCGCGACCACCTCGTCCATCCGTTTGGCCAGCGCTTGATTGTCGGGTTCCGCGGTCACCGCATAACGGCCATTGGCCTCGGTATATTCGTGCGCGCAATAGACCAGCGTATCGTCGGGCAGCGCCTCAAGCTTGCGCATATTGGTGTACATCTGCTGCGGCGTGCCTTCGAACAACCGCCCGCAACCCATGGCGAACAAGGTATCGCCGACAAAAGCCGCCTTCTCAGTCGGGAAATGATAGGCGATATGGCCCGCTGTATGCGCCGGTACGTCGATCACATCCGCCTCTACATTGCCGAGACGCGCCGTATCGCCCTCCTTCACCATCCGGTCCAAGGTCGGTATTCGCGCCTTTTCGGCCTCCGGACCGGTAATCGTGCAGCCTGTCGCCGCCTTGATGTCTGCATTGCCGCCTGTGTGATCGGGATGCCAATGCGTGTTCCATATCTGGGTGATCGGCCAGCCCCGATTTTCGGCCTCGGCAAGGACCGGATCGGCGACAGCCGGATCGACGACCATCGTCTCCCCGCTGTCCGGCTCATGCACAAGCCACACATAATTATCGGAAAGGACGGGAATACGGACAATTTCTAGCATTTCCCGGATTTACCGATTTCTCGCATCGAAGTCGAACATTAACCGCAATTCAAGACGCTGCCGTTAGCGTAAATGCTGTGATGGTGTTCCCGCGCCTCCTGCCCCGGTTATGCGCCCTCGCGGCAGCCTTGACGGTGCTCGTACTGACCACGGCGCCAGCTTCCGCCACGCCGCTCGGCTCGCGTGTCTGCACGCTGGCGACCGATGTCAGCATGGGCCTCGAAGCAGCGCTTCGCGACGAAGGCCGATGCACTGTGGCCGACGATGCGATCGCCGGGCCGCGAATCTGGGCTTTTGTCGACGTGTCGGATGTCGTCGATCCCACGCAGGACCAGGTGCTGATCGTCGATCCGTCGAGCTTCGACAGTTTCGCGCTGTATCTGCAAGACCGCGACGGCAACTGGTCGGGCCAACGCTATGGTCCCGACATCGCGACCGAAAATTGGCGTGCTGGGATGCGCTTCGTGGTGCCGATCGAAAGCGAGGGCGCGCCCGTGACGCGCATGGCGATCTCCTTCGACCGCCCCGAGCTGTCCGCCAATATCTCGAACCTCGCCATCCAGAGCGCTGCCGAAACCGAAACCGAACACTATTATACCAGCCTGTTCTACGCGATTTTCATCGGCGTTCTGCTGCTGCCGATGGTCTACAATCTCGCCTTTTTCATCGTCCTGCGCGAAAAATTCACGCTCTGGCATATCGGCATGGTTTCGGGCGCGCTCGGCTATGTCTTGTTTTCGGGCGGGTTCATCCATTTCCTCTTTCCGACGATGCCGCTCGATCTCCGCTGGACGCTCAACCTGTGGAGCATCGCGCTGGCCATATCCTCGGCAGCCATGTTCTTCCGCAGCTTTATCGAGCCGGACAAGCTTTCGACGGCCGTGCGCAAGGGGCTGGTCTTTTCCGCCTGTCTCATCCCCGTCGTCACGCTAGTTGTAACACTTGGCGGCGAAGCGATCCGGCCGGTGGCCCAGAATATTTTCCTGCTCTCCTTCGTCCCGGCGCTCATCTGTTTCACGCTCGGTATCATGCAGGCTTTGGGCCGGGGCAGCCGGGCGGCGCGGTTCGTATTCATCGCCTGTTGCGCGCTGATATTCTCGATGGGCGAGCGCATCCTGCGCGGCATGGATCTTTACGAGGGTCCGGTCTGGCTCGATTTCATTATTTACGGCACGCTCGCCTTCGAAATGGTGGTCACGGCGCTGGGCGTCGCGGATCGGCTCATGATCATTCGCCACCAGCGCGACAGCGCACGTGAGAGCGAAGCGGCGTTCGAGAAGCTGGCGAGCACGGATTATCTGACAGGCCTCGATAACCGCCGGGCGCTAGTCGCCGCCTTCGACGAAGCCACCGGGGCGTTCGGCGCGCGCGGCTTTGCGCTGCTCGATCTCGATCATTTCAAACGAATCAACGACGCACATGGTCATGATGTGGGGGATCGCGTGCTGCAGGCCGTCGCCGCCATCATGCGCGACTGGAGCAATCTGACGGCCGGGCGTATCGGCGGCGAGGAATTTGTTGCGCTCGTGCACAGTCCGGATCCCCTCGACACGGCCGAACGGCTGTGCGCGGCGATCCGCGAAAACGTCCATGAGATGGTCCCGGAACTGAGCGATCCGGTGACGGCGAGTATCGGGCTGGTATCGATCCTGCCCGGTCAGACCTTCACCCAGGCCTATCGCGCCGCCGACAGCTGCCTGTACGAAGCCAAGGAACAGGGCCGGGACCGTGTCGTCTCCAAATGGAAAGCGCGGAAAATTGACAGCAAGGCCCGCGCAGCGGCCTGAGTTTCGCCTACCATTCGCCGACATTCTCCATAGACGCCCAGGGTTCGGCCGGCGGCTTGGCCGCGCCCTTCTGCAGCAGTTCGATCGAGATATTGTCGGGCGTACGCACAAAGGCCATGCGCCCGTCGCGCGGCGGGCGGTTGATGGTTACGCCACCATCCATCAATCGCTGGCAGCTCTCATAGATATCGTCGACGGCATAGGCGAGATGACCGAAATTGCGGCCGCCGTCATACTGTTCCGCCTCGCCATCCTCGGGGGGCCAGTTATAGGTCAACTCGACCTGCGCATCCTCGTCGCCGGGCGCCGCAAGGAAGACCAGCGTGAACCGGCCGGCTTCGACTTCGTACCGCTTCTGCTCCTCCAGCCCCAGCAGATCGAAAAAGGCGAGTGTCGCATCGATATCCGAAACCCGGATCATGGTGTGGAGATACTTCATCGGCGGCATTCCTTCCCTTCATCTCGATCAACGGTTCGTCGCAAGTCAGCAACGGTTCATCTCCGATGCTACATGGCGATATTCGGTATCGGGTCGCACGATAGCCGCGCGCCGAAGCAAGCGAAAGCACCGGCGGGCGCCCAACAAGGGGTAAGACCGATGACCGAAGACACTCATGACAACAAAAGCTGGACGTGGCGCAATCCGCCGACGCGCACTCTTCTGATCGCCACTGGCATACTCGGCGTCAGCATCGTCGCGGGCGGCTATCTGCTGGGTGATGGTTTGCTGCGCGCGCAGATGGCCGAGCGCTCGGTCACCGTGCGCGGCCTCGCCGAGCGCGAAGTCACCGCCGATCTCGCCACCTGGACCATCTCCTATTCGGCGCGCTCGTCGAACCTCGGCGAAGCGCAGGCCGATATCGATCGCGACACCGAGGCGATCCGCGCCTTTTTCGGCGAACTCGGGTTCGAGGCCGAAGCGCTGCAACCGTCCGGCGTCAACGTTTCCCAGTACAGCAACAATATGGGCCAGCAGACCTATACGATCCGCCAGCGGCTGCAGCTGCGCACGACCGATATCGAGCGCGCGCAGAACGCCGTCGCCCGGCAATTCGATCTCGTGCGGCGCGGCGTCGTGCTCGAAGAGGGATCGGGCATGAGCTACACTTTTACCCGGCTCAACGAGATCAAGCCCGAAATGGTCGCCGAGGCGACGCAGGATGCGCGCGCATCGGCCAACCAGTTCGCCGAGGATAGCGGCACCAATGTCGGCAGCATCCGCAGCGCGACGCAGGGATATTTTTCGATCTCGGCGCGCGACGGCGATGCCGGCGGCTATGGCGTGGCCGATACGCCCTACAAGCTGGTGCGCGTCGTCACGACGATCGATTTCTATCTGGGTTGATCTGACAGACCTTCGGCTTCGCCACAGGCGCGGCACCGCCCTCCGATGGCATCCAACGACGCTTCGCGCCGCCGGAGCCTGTGCCATCTCCGCCCACTCCCCCTCCCGACCTCCCACAGGATACACTTAATGGGAGGCCGGGAGGGGGAGTGGGCCGGTGCGGTGCTCGAGCGCCAGGTCGAGTCTGGCGAAAAACTATGACTCCGGTTCGCCGGAAGCCCCTTGGCTCTCCGGTTCCGTCTCCGGCAGCTCAACAGGGACACCCGGCGCCTCGGCGAGCAGCGCATCGAGCCGTTCGATGTTGCGCGCGGCGGTCTGTCCCGCCGGGCTTTCGGGTTCGGCCGTCATCGCGCGCGTCCATGCCTGGCGGGCGATGTCATAGGCGTTGAGGCCGATCGCGATATTGCCGGCTTCAAGCAGGATCGCCGGGTCGGTCTGGTCGAGTTCGAGCGCGCGGTCGATGAAATCGCCGGCCGTATCGAAATCGCCCTGCCGCCGCGCCAGCGTCGCGGACAAAAGCCAGACGATGCTGTCGTTCGGCAGCAGCGCCTGTGCGGTGACAAGGTCGGTCTGCGCGGATGCGCCGTCTTCCAGTTGCACATACGCCTGCGCCCGTTCGAGCAGCACATTGCCGCGGACATCGTCGCTGAGATCCGGATCGGCGAGCACGGTATCGAAGCGGCCGCGCGCCGTCGCCGCATCGCCCTTGCGCAGCGCCATGCGCCCGGCATTGGCGAGAACCCCGATTGCGCGGGTGTCGCTCGCGGACGCGGCCGCTCCGTGCGCGCGCAGATAGGCGCCCTCCGCGCTCTCCCAGTCGCCGGTATTTTCATGACCGACGGCGAGGCACAGTTCGGCGTCAATCCCGCCATCGATCAACACCCAGCGCGCGCCTTCGGCGAGCGCCGCGCTCGGATCGCGCTCGGCGAGCCGCATGCAATTCAGCAACCGCTGGGCCGAGCCCATGGCAATGGACTGGTCCGTCTCACTTTCTTCGCGGCGCGGGATGAGGATCGGATCGACGGGCGGCGGGGCCGCCTGCATCGCGGCGAGGAACAGGACAAAACTCATTTCAGGACGCCTTCAGGCTTTCGAGCAACCATTCGATCTGGGCCAGAAGCCGCGCAACGTCTTCGATGCGCGACAGCCGGTGATCGGCATCTTTGACGAGGGTGACATGGACATCGGCTGAACGCAGCTGGCGCGCGAGGCGAACCGAATATTCCCACGGGACGTCGCGATCCTGCTGGCCGTGAATCAGCCGCACCGGACAATCGATCGCGATCTCCGTGCCGAGCAACCGGCTCGCCTCGCCGCTCTCGAAAAAGGCGCGCGTCGTGACATAGGGGGAATCGTCATAATCGGACGGCTGTTCGAGCCGCCCGTCGCGCAGGATCGTGAGCTTCTCGTCCCGGGTGAACCCCCAATCCGTGAAATCGGGCGCCGCCGCGATGCCGACCAGCGCGGATATGCGCTCGGGATGGGCGAGCGCGCAGAGCAGCATCAGCCATCCGCCCATCGATGAACCGATCAGCACGACCGGCCCGAGCACGAGCGCATTGACGAGATCCATGACATCGTCGCGCCAGTCGGTGAGTTTCTGCGCCTCGAAATCGCCGTCGCTCGATCCGCATCCGGCATAATCGAGCAACAGGCAGGCGCGGTTCTCCGCCTCGGCATAGGCCATGACCGCGTTCGCCTTGGAGCCGGTCATGTCGGACATATAGCCGGGCAGGAAGACGAGCGTCGGCCCGATGCCTTCGCGATGGCGATAGGCGAGCCGCGGGCGATCGGCCCGCTCGTGATAGCGCAGTTCGGTCATTCGGCGGCCTCTCCCGGTGCAGGCGATTCGCGCATGGCTGTAACCGTGAATGGCCGCGATGCGAAGCCCGGTCAGTCCGCAGGTATCGCGGCGCCAATGAAGGATCGACCATGCCCCTATCCCGCACATTCGCACATTGTGCCGCTGCCGCTATGGCCGTGGCGGCACTCACCGTTCCGGCATCGGTCGGCCCGACGCCGTCCGCAGCCATCGCGCAAACCGGCGCGGAAACGATCGCATCGGGCGAGTTCCGGGGGGTCGGCCGATCCCATCGGTCAAGCGGCACCGCGCGGATCGTCCGCCAGGCGAACGGCGATCTCGTCGTGCAGCTCGAGGATTTTTCGGTGACGGGCGGGCCCGATCTGCGCGTCTGGATCACCGATGCGCCGCGTGTCCGCAGCGAACGCAACGCGCGGCGCGCCAACCATGTCGATCTTGGCAGATTGCAGAGCAGCCGCGGCGATCAGAGCTATGTGATCCCGGCCGGCGCGCTGGACGGCAATCACCGGTCTGTCGTGATCTGGTGCCGCGCCTTCGGCGTGCTCTTTGCCAGCGCGCCGCTGAGCTAGGCTGCGGCGGCAATCGCCTCTTCGACCTGGCCGAGCCGTTCCTTGCCGAAGAACATCTCGTCGCCGACATAGAAGGTCGGGATGCCGAATGCGCCGCGCTCGACCGCCGCGCTCGTATTGTCGATCAGCTTCTGCTTGATTGCGGCGTCTTGCGCGCCCTCGACCAGTGCCGCGCCGTCGAAACCGGAAGCGCTCATCGCTTCGGCATAGACGTCCGGATCGTCCATCTTCTTCGGCTCTTCCCACATGTGATGCAGCCCGGCCTCGATATAGTCCATCAACCGCCCGTCGCGTTCGGCGACGAGCGCGCCGCGTTGCAGCAGAACGGTGTGGATCGGAAAATGCGGATTGAAAGTGAAGTCCGTAAGTTGGTGCTTTGCAATGAATCGGCCGAATTCGAGCTGCTCATAAGCGAGCTTGTTCGGGATCGGCGCATAGGCGACCATCGGCGCCTGGTTGCCGGTCGCCTTGAAAATCCCGCCGAGCAGGCAGGGAATATAGTTGAATGTCGCGCCCGTCCGCTCGGCAATCGGCGGCAGCGCGCGATGGACGAGATAGCCGTTCGGGCTTGCGAAATCGAAAATGAAATCGACGGTTATGCTCATAACTACCAATTCTCCTTCCAGGGCCTGAGGTCCAGCTCATGGGTCCAGGCGCTGCGTGCTTGTTTGTGCAGCATTACATAATTGGCCGCGATGGCATCGGGCGAGAGGATGGCGTCCGCGTCGCGCTTTGCATCCACATCCGGCACATTCTCGCGAATGAAATTGGAATCGATCGCCCCGTCGATCACGATATGGGCGACATGAATATTCTGCGGCCCGAGCTCGCGCGCCATAGCCTGCGCCAAAGCGCGCAAAGCAAATTTCGCCCCGGCAAAGGCACTATAGCCTGGGCCGCCGCGAACGCTGGCCGTCGCGCCGGTAAACAGGATCGTTCCCTTGCCGCGTTCCATCATTCGCTTTGCTGTTTCCCGGCCCATCAGGAAACCAGAAAAGGCCGCCATCTCCCAGACCTTGCGATAGACGCGCGCTGTCGTTTCGGCGATCGGAAAGTTTACGTTCGCGCCGATATTGAAAACGGCGACTTCGATCGGCCCGACCTCGCTTTCGATCTTCTCGACCAGCGCGACCATCGCATCTTCGTCCCGTGCATCGGTGGGCATGGCGTGGGCTATGCCGCCGTCCGCCTTAATGCTGTCTGCCAATTTTTCGAGCGCGTCGCCATGGCGCGGCCGGCGGACAAGACAGGCCTGATAGCCTTCTCTCGCAAAGGCCCGGGCAATCGCGCTGCCGGTGTCGTCTCCGGCTCCAATAACGAGACATGCGGGCTTGGATGAATCGGCCATGACAACGGGCTAGACTATATCAGTTGTGAATTGCAACTTTGTCTGCGCAGTTCTTCCGGCCTCGGTTGCTTGACATGGACTAGCCCCCATCTAAGGCAGCCGCTCGACCAACACACGCCATTGGAGCCACGAACACCCGATGTCCGATATGATTGCCATCACGCTGCCCGACGGATCCGTACGCGAAGTCGCGTCCGGAACGACCCCGGCGGAGATTGCGGCGGATATCGGCCCAGGCCTCGCCAAGGCGGCACTGGCCGCGAAAGTCGATGGCGAGGTGCGCGATATCATGCGCCCGCTGGAGAGCGATACGGAGCTTGCGCTGATCACGAGCCGCGACGAGGCCGAGGCGCTCGAACTCGCCCGGCACGATTATGCGCATGTGCTCGCCGAAGCAGTACAGAACGTTTTTCCCGGCACGCAGATCACATTCGGGCCGGCGACCGATGACGGCTTCTATTATGACTTCGCGCCCAAGGACCGCCCCTTCACGGACGAGGACCTGCCGGCAATCGAAGAGGAGATGCGCCGGATCATCACGGCGGACAAGCCGCTGCGCCGCGAAGTGTGGCAGCGCGACGCGTTGATCGAGCGCTGGGAAAAGGACGGCGAAACGTTCAAGGCGGAATGGGCCGCCGAGCTGCCCGATGACGAAGAACTGAGCGTCTACTGGTCCGGCCCACCGAATGAAGAGGGCTCCTGGATGGACATGTGCCGCGGGCCGCATCTCGCCTCGACCGGCAAGCTCGATCCCAAAGCGTTCAAGCTGCTGCGCGTATCGGGCGCCTATTGGCGTGGCGACCAGCGTAACCCGCAGCTGTCGCGCATCTACGGTACGGGCTGGCTCAACCGGAAACAACTCGCCCAGCATTTGCACCGGCTCGAGGAAGCGGCGAAACGCGACCACCGCAAGCTCGGCCAGGAAATGGACCTGTTCCATCTCCAGCCCGAGGCGCAGGGCAGCGTGTTCTGGCATCCCAATGGCTATATCATCTGGCGCGAACTCGAAGCCTATATGCGGCGGCGGATCGACGAGGCGGGCTATGCCGAGGTCAAGACGCCGCAGCTGATGGATGCGAAGCAATGGCAGCAATCCGGCCATTGGGGGAAATATCGCGAGAACATGTTTGTCGTGCCGGACGAGATTCCCTCGACCGAGGACGACGCGCCGCTGGTGTCGGGCGATGCCGACATGATGGCGCTCAAGCCGATGAACTGCCCGGCGCATGTCCTGATCTTCAAGCAGGGGATCAAAAGCTATCGCGACCTGCCTATCCTGATGGCCGAGATGGGCTGCTGCCACCGCAATGAGCCGCACGGCGCGCTGCACGGCCTGCTCCGCGTGCGGCAGATGACGCAGGATGACGGCCATATCTTCGTGCGCGAAGATCAGCTCGTTGAGGAGGTCCGGCGCTTTTGCGAGCTGACAGACCGGGTCTACAAGGATTTCGGTTTCGAGGGCTATGCAATCAAACTCGCGCTGCGCCCGGACGAGCGATTCGGCTCGGACGAAGATTGGGACAAAGCCGAGGCCGAGCTGCGCGCTGCCGTCGTCGAGGCCGGCATGGCGACCGAGGATTATGGCTGGGAAGAGCTTCCCGGCGAGGGCGCCTTCTATGCCCCCAAGCTCGAATGGCATCTGACGGATGCGATCGGGCGGACATGGCAGGTCGGCACGATCCAGTCGGACCGCGTGCTGCCCGAGCGGCTCGACGCGAGCTATGTCGGCGAGGATGGCGAGCGCCACCGCCCGGTCATGCTGCATCGCGCGGTGATCGGCACCTATGAGCGTTTCATCGGCATCCTGATCGAACATTATTCGGGCAAGCTGCCGCTCTGGCTCGCACCGGTGCAGGCCGTCGTCGCGACGATCGTCTCCGATGCCGACGATTACGCGCGCGAAGTTACGGAAAAACTGGAAGCGGCCAGCATCCGCGTCGAAGCCGATCTGCGCAACGAAAAGATCAACTATAAGGTGCGCGAGCATTCCGTCGCCAAGGTTCCCAACCTTCTGGTGGTCGGCAAGCGCGAAGAGGACGAGGGCACGGTGGCGCTGCGCCGGCTCGGATCGGACGAGCATCAGAAGGTGATGAGCGTCGACGATCTGGTTGCGATGCTGGCCGAAGAGGCGACGCCGCCGGACCAGCGATAGCCCTGTTCAATCGACACCACCGCAATCGGCATCTTTGATTCCGCGCCGAAGCACCGTATATTGGTGCCATCTTGCAGCAATGCGCAAACACATAAGGAGACTTAGCTATACGCCCCCCGATGACCCGCCGCCCCGCGGCACCGCCGATGAACGGCCCCCGCTACAATCAGTTCATTCAATCGCCCAAGGTCCGCGTGATCGACGAGAATGGCGAAAATCTGGGTGTATTGCTGACCAACGAGGCAATCGAACAGGCCGCCGATGTCGGCCTCGACCTTGTCGAAGTCTCCCCCAATGCCGACCCGCCCGTCGCAAAGTTCCTCGATGTCGGGAAATATAAATACGAGGCCCAGAAAAAGGCCAATGCGGCGCGCAAATCGCAAAAGACGCAGGACATCAAAGAGATCAAGATGCGCCCGAACATCGACGATCACGACTATGACGTGAAGATGAAGAAGGTGCACCAGTTCATCGACGATGGCGATAAGGTGAAGGTCACGCTGCGCTTCCGCGGCCGCGAGCTTTCGCACCGCGAACTCGGCATGGACCTGCTGCGCCGGGTTCAGGAAGACACCAAGGAAACCGCAAAAACCGAAGCCCATCCGAAGATGGAAGGGCGGCAGATGCTGATGGTGCTCGCCCCGAGATGATTCGAAAGCCAGGGCGCCGAAATCGCCCGGTTGGAGGCGTGGCTGGCCGTATATGAAGGCGTTGCCAAATTAGCGGCTGAACGGAAGGCGAGGATCGCGCGGGCAAAAAACGGCCGATACAAGGCTGGCGCGATCCTAAACTAGCTTTCGGGTAACTCGGCAGGCGGCTCCCATAACTCGATGGCATTGCCTTCCGGATCGTGCACCCGGGCGAAACGGCCATAGCTGCCGTCCATATCCCATTCGTCCTTGCGCAACACCTCGATGCCCGCGGCCTGCAATTTCTCGGTCATGCCGGCGAGATCGTCGACGCGGAAATTCATCATGAACGCCTTGTCGTCGGCGAAATAGTCGCTGTCCTGCTTGAACGGCGCAAAGACCGTCGGCCCCGCCTCCTGCTGCCACAGGCTGTCGCCGCCGCCAAAACCGAAATGTTCGCGATACCAGCCGGTTAGCGCTTCGGGATCCCGCGCCCGGAAAAACAGCCCGCCCATACCTGTTACCGCCATGACACTTCTCTCCGCAATTTTCCTGTGCTTGATGCCCAACTTTAGGCGGAAGAGGGCGATCCTGCCAGATTCATCTGTGTTGCCCAAAGGCATCACTGATACGGTGTCGCATGTTCGGATCGTTGGATTTGCTGGCGTTTCCCAGCGAGAATTCTAGAAAGACCTCAACCAAAACAAAAAAATAAAATTCGCGAACTGGAGACGAACCCATGCGTAAATCCCTATTGCTTGCGACCGCCGGACTTGCGGCGATCGCTACTCCCGCCATTGCACAGGACAATGAAGGTACGACCGAAGTCGCCGACGCGTCTACGAACGACAATGTCATCGTCGTCGTCGCCCAGGGCCGCGAACAGCGGCTGCAGGACGTTCCGATCGCGGTCAGCGCGGTCAATGCGGAAAGCCTTCAGAATTCCGGCGCCAACGATATCCGCCAGCTGAACCAGCTCGCGCCGTCGCTCCTCGTTTCTTCGACCGGCAACGAAGCCAACGGCTCGGCCCGTATTCGCGGCATCGGCACGGTCGGTGACAACCCGGGCCTCGAAAGCTCGGTCGCGGTCTTTATCGACGGCGTCTATCGGTCGCGCTCCGGCGCCGGCCTCAACGAACTCGGCCCGGTCGAGCGCGTCGAAGTGCTGCGCGGCCCGCAGGGAACACTGTTCGGCCGCAACGCATCGGCAGGCCTGATCAATATCGTGACCCAGGGTCCGAGCTTCGATCTGGAAGGCTATGCCGCGGCCACCTATGGCAATTTCGATACCATCCGCCTCGAAGGCGGGCTGAACTTCCCGATCAGCAATAGTGTCGCCGCGCGCATCGATGGTGTGTATCTGGAACGCGACGGCTTCTATACCGACCGCGTCAATGGCGGTACCGTGAACGACCAGGACCGCTACCTGCTGCGCGGACAGCTGCTCTGGGAAGTAAACCCGGACCTTAGCCTCCGGCTTATCGGCGATTATTCGAACAAGGACGAGGAATGCTGTGCGGCAGTCTTCGTAACGCCGGAAATCTCACCGGGCGCGACGCTCAATGCTGCGCTGAATCCCTTTGCAGGACCCGGTGGCAATGGCTCGCTGGTCAGCACCCAAAACCCGATCATTCCGGTTCTGCTTGCGCTCGGCCAGGACCCGCGCGCGTTTAGCGACGACCCCTATGACCGGAATATCTATCCGACCGCCGGCCGTTCCTATGCCGGCGAAACGGAGGACTGGGGCCTTTCGCTGCAAATGGATTGGGATTTCGGCGGCGCGCAGCTGACCTCGATCACCGCCTATCGCGAATATGATAACAACCAGGCGTCCGACACCGATTATACCGGCGTCGATATCCTCTTCCGTGCGCCCGGCGATAATGCCGGTTCGCGGCGGTTCGAAACCTTCAGCCAGGAACTACGCCTGCAGGGCGAAGCCTTTAACGGCGTGCTCGACTGGCTGATCGGCGCCTATTACGCCAACGAAGACCTGACGGTCACCGACAATCTGCAATTCGGCAGCCAATATGGTGCGTTCGCGCCGTGCCGGATCATTCTGGCTGTCAATCCTGCGCTGGTCTCGCCAGGCGGTCAGGGCTGTCTGAGCCCGACGGGCCGCGCGATCCTGGACGGTACTGCGCCTGGGACTATGCCGGCTTTCGGCGCGGCAACGCCCGCAATTCTGGGCGGCCTCGACATCCTGTCGCAGGTCAACAGCGTCGGTTCGAACGGTACACAGTATCTACAGAACAGCGAGAATTTCGCATTTTTCACGCATAACATCATTCACATCACCGATCGCCTCGATCTGACACTTGGCGCGCGGTATACGAATGAGACCAAGACGTTCGATGCGAACTTCAACAACACCAATACCTTCTGCCCGACGCAGCGCGCATTGCAGACCCCGCTTCTGGGAACTCCTGCGCTAGCTGGACTCGCTGGGGGCCTGATTTCGCTGACCTGTCAGGGCAACTCATCGTCCGAACTGAACGCCCTCAACATCAGCGACGAGCGTAGCGAAGAGGAGTTCACGGGTACCGTGGTTCTCTCCTATCGTCCGGTCGACGACCTCCTGCTCTATGCCAGCTATTCGCGCGGCTATAAGGCAGGCGGCTTCAACCTTGACCGTTCGGCGCTGACCGGTGCGTTCTACAATCCGGCTGACATTACCGGACAGACGAACCTGTCGGTCATCGTCGGGCCGGCTGTGCTCAACAATCCGGCCAATCTGCAGTTCGACGAGGAAACGGTCGACGCGTTCGAAATCGGTGCCAAATATACGGGCCGCGATTTCACGATCAGCGCCGCCGCCTTCCGGCAGGAATTCAGCAATTTCCAGCTGAACACCTTTAACGGTACGGTCTTCCTGGTGCAGAATATCAACAGCTGCGGCACCGATCTTGGCGGCGCGGATCAGGATACCGGCGGACTGACGGGCGCTTGCGCACCCGGCGATGTCGAGCCGGGCGTGATCTCGCAGGGGATCGAGGTCGAAGCGACGATCAATCCGACCGACTATCTCGCCTTCAACGCGGGCTTCACCTATGTCGATACGGCCTATGAAAATGACCTGATCGGCCAGGACGACGGCACGCCGCTCGATCCGGCGCTGCGCCTGTTGCCCGGCGACCAGCTGTCCAACGCGCCTGACCTCGTGGTAACCGGCGCGATGAGCTGGACGCCGCCGATCGGCAATAGCGGTCTGAGCGGTCTCTTCTACCTGAACACGCGTATGACGAGCGGATACAATACTGGCTCCGACCTGCTGTTCGGCAAGGAGCAGGAATCGTTCATCGTCGTGAACGGCCGTGTCGGTATCCGCGGACCCGACAACCGCTGGTCGCTGGAAGTCTGGGCGCAGAACCTGTTCGACGAGGATTACACCCAGGTCGCGTTCAACACGCCGTTCATCGCTCCGCAGCAAACCTATTCGGCGTTTCTCGCCGAGCCGCGGACCTATGGCGTAACCGTTCGTACGCGTTTCTAGGCCGAACCCGCCTTTTGGGGAAAAAGGAGCCCGTGCCCGTAAAACGGCGCGGGCTCTTTTCTTTGGATCGTAACAATATGTTGAAGCGGCCCGCGTTCCCCGGCATGGACGGCTGATGGCGCTCGATTCCCTTATGGTGAAGATCGCGGTGATCGGCGTTGCCGGCGTCGGCGCGCAATGGATCGCCTGGCGAACCGGCCGGCCCGCGATCGCGCTTATGCTGATCGTCGGCATTCTGGTCGGCCCGGTAAGCGCACTGATTCCGCACGAGTTTTTCCGCGGAGGCCTCATAAATCCCGAAAGAGATTTCGGGGCCCTGATGGAGCCCATTATCAAGCTTGCGGTGGCAGTGATCCTGTTCGAGGGCGGGCTCAGTCTCAATTTCCGCGAATTGCGTCAGGCCGGATGGGCGGTGATGCGGGTGGTCGTTATCGGCGTACCCGTCGGCTGGCTTCTCGGCACCTTGGCCTGCCACTACGGCGCGGGCTTGAGCTGGGAAGTGTCGGCGCTGTTCGGCGGCATCCTCGTGGTCACGGGACCGACCGTGATCGGACCGATGCTGCGCACGCTGCGCATCGGCCCGCGCGCGTCCAACATTCTGAAATGGGAAGGCATCGTCAACGATCCGATCGGCGCTTTACTCGCCGTCTTCATCTTCGCCTATATCACCTATGGTGGCGTTGGCACCAACATCGCCGCGATCAGCTTCGATGTTATCGCGTCGACCTTTATCGCCGCCTTGCTCGGCGCGGCGCTGGGCTGGGGCGTCACATGGTTCTTCCCGCGCGGTTATGTGCCCGAATATCTGAAAGCGCCGACGCTGCTGATCCTCGTGATCGGCGGCTTCGTCGTCGCGGACATCATCCAGCATGAAACCGGTCTCGTCACTGTGACTGTGATGGGTGTCGTCATGGCCAACCGGCCGATGTTTTCCAGCCATGCGCTCCGCCGGTTCAAGGAAGACCTTGCCGTCCTGCTGATCTCCGGCGTTTTCATCCTGCTCTCCGCAACGCTCGACTGGGAAGTGATTGCCAGCTTCCAGACGACGTCGCCCGATCCGATCGAAGGCGTGTTGCGGTTTATCGGATTCCTAGTGTTGCTGCTGTTCGTCGTGCGGCCGCTGACGATACTCATATCGCTATTGTTTTCGAGCGTGCCGTGGAACGAACGGCTGTTCATCGCCTGGATCGCACCGCGCGGGATTGTCGCCGTGGCGATCACGGGCCTGTTCGCCATCCGCCTCGTGGATTTCGGCGTAGAGGACGCCGAAGCGCTGATCCCGCTGTCCTTCGGCGTCGTTATCGCGACGATATTCGCCCACGGATTTACGGCCAAATGGTGGGCCGCGCGGCTTGGCCTCGATCAGGGGCCGTCCAATGGCGTGCTGCTGGTCGGCGCCAATCGCTGGACGATCGACTTTGGCGAACTCCTGAAGAAGATGGATATCCCCGTGACCATCTCCGATCCGTCGCAATACGCCCTGCGCGCTGCGCGGCGGCGCGAGCTTGATGTGTACCGCGGCGATATTCTCGACGAAGTCACACAGGAACATCTCGATCTCGGCCAGTTTCAGGAGCTGATCGCGGCGACCGACAATGATGCATATAACGCTCTGATCTGCGATGATCTGGGGCCCGAGATGGGGTATGATTCCGTTAGCCAGATCGGCACGGATCGCGACCGGGCACCCTATCATGCGCGCGGCCGGGTGTTGATGCGGTCGGCCCCGACGATCGACGATCTGCTGAAGGCCGAAGATGCCGACTGGGTCTTTACGCGGACCAAGATCACCGAAAAATTCACGGTCGACGACCTGAAGAAGAATCTCGATCCCGAGGCGCTCCTGATCTGCGTGCTGAAACCCGATCGGCGCCTGCTCTTCTACTCGACCGACGCCCGGCCGGTCGTCGAGCCCGGCGATATCGTGGTCAGCTACGCGCCGCCCGAAACGCCCCGCGAACAGCTGGAAAAACGCGACCGCCCGAATAGGCCGCCCGAGCCGCAACCCGCTTAGGCCGCTGCCTTCTCCTTCTCTTTCGCCCCAGATGCGGCCTTCAGCAGCCGTTTCTGCAGCGCTTTGAGCCGAGACGGATCGAGGACCTTCTCGCCGAACAGGTCGGTCAGATAGAATGTATCCACCGCGCGTTCGCCATAGGTCGCGATATGGGCCGAGCGGATCGTCGCCTTGGACTGGAACAGGGCATGGGTCAGGCTGTTGAGCAGCGCCGGGCGATCGAGCGCGTTGACCTCGATCACCGTGTAGCGGTTCGATGCCTTGTTATCGATCAGCACGAGCGGCTGAATCTGAAAGGCCTCGGCCCGTGTCCGGGGCAGCGGCCGCGCTTCGAGCCGTTCGCGCATCTTGTGTTTGTTCGCGAGCGCGTCGCGGATCGCCGTTTCCAGCCGCTGGAGCTGGCCGGGGTCGTCGAATGTCCCGCCCAACGGGTCCTGGACGAGGATATTGTCGAGCGCCATGCCGTCGCGCGTCGTGTAGATACGCGCATCGATGACATTGGCGCCGGCCATGTCGACGGCGCCGGCCAGCCGGTAAAACAAGCCCGGATGGTCGGCCGTATAGACAGTGACGAGGGTCGCGCCGCGATCGGGATCTGGCTGCATCGCGATGGACAGTTTCTCGTCCTGCGCCTCGGCGTCCGCCATCTGCCGCGCATTGGCCGCCGCGGTGGCCTCGTTCTCGGCGATCCAATAGGCCCGGGGCATGCGCTTGAAGAGGTGCTTGGTGTCCGTTTTCGGCCATTCAAGCGTCTCGGCCAGCGCCTCCTGCGCTTCGGCAATCCGCGAGCGGCGGCCATGATGTTTGTGGCCGAGACGAAGCGTCTCTTCCGCCAGCTCGTACAGATCGGACAATAGCTGCCGTTTCCAGTCGTTCCAGACGCCCGGACCGACGGCTCGGATATCGACCACCGTGAGCACGAGCAGCAGCCTGAGCCGTTCGGGGCTTTTCACGGCCAGCACGAAATCCTCGATCGTCTTGGGATCGGCAAGATCGCGCTTGAACGCCGTCGCGGACATCAGCAGATGCCAGCGCACGAGCCAGGCAACGGTTTGCGTTTCGCCCGCATCGAGCCCGAGCCGCGGACATAATTTCTCGGCCACCTCCGCGCCGAGGATCGAATGATCGCCGCCCCGGCCCTTGGCAATGTCGTGGAGCAGCACGGCGACATAGAGAACGCGGCGCGAAACGAGCTTTCCCATTACGGCGTGCGACAGCGGATGATCGTCTTTCAGCCGTCCGTTTTCAATTTTGGCCAACAGCCCGATGGCGCGGATCGTGTGCTCGTCGACCGTGTAGTGGTGATACATATCGAACTGCATCTGCGCGACGACGCGGCCGAAATCGGGAACGAACCGGCCGAAAATTCCCGCCTCGTTCATCCATCGCAGCACGGTTTCGGGATCGCGCGGGCTGGTCAGAACGTCCAGGAAAAGCGCGTTGGCGCGCGCATTCTTGCGAATCTTGGCCGCCAGTTTCTCGTCGCGGCCCGCCTGGCGCATCGCCACCGGGTGAATTTCGAGCTCATGCTTGTCGGCCAGTGCGAACAGTTCGATCAGGCGCACCGGGTCTTCGGCAAAAAACGTTTCGTCGGGGATCGAGAGCCGCCCGCGATCGAGCGTGAAGCCGTTCAGTTTGCGCGGCTTGCGCCGCAGCGTCGGCATCACGAAGCGCCGCCCGCGCGGGCCATATTGCTCGTCGAGATGGGCGAGGAAGACGCCGGTGAGATCGCCGACCTGTTTCGCGATCAGGAAATAATGCTGCATGAACCGCTCGACGGCCGATTTCCCGGTGCGCTCGGCATAGCTCATCCGTTCGGCGATCTCGGGTTGCACATCGAAGGTCAGCCGTTCCTCGGGCCGATTGGCGATCAGATGAAGATGGCAACGCACCGCCAGCAGAAAGTCGCGCGCTTTGCGGAACTGCTTGAGCTCGTCGGAAGTGAGCAGACCATGCTCGACCAGTTCGCCCAGATCGCGGACCTTGTGGACATAGCGGCCGATCCAGAACAGCGTGTGGAGGTCGCGCAAACCGCCCTTGCCGTCCTTCACATTGGGCTCGACGACATAGCGGCTGTCGCCCATCCGCTCGTGCCGGCGATCGCGTTCGGCCAGTTTTTCGGCGGTGAAGGCCTGGGCCGTGCCTTCTACGACCTCGGCGTAGAAGCGCCGCGTCGCCTCGTCGTACAGCCGCTCGTCGCCCCACAGATAGCGCGCCTCGAGCAGTGCGGTGCGGATCGTGACATCGGATTTCGCCATGCGGACCATATCGTCGAGCGACCGGCTCGAATGGCCGACCTTCAGCCCGAGATCCCACAGCGTATAGAGAATGGATTCGATAACCTGCTCGCACCAGGCCGATTGCTTGTAGGGCGTCAGGAAACCGATATCGAGATCGGAAAAGGGCGCGAGCTCGCTGCGCCCGTAACCGCCGACCGCGATCAGCGTCAGCCGTTCGGCATCCGAAGGATTGCTGTTCGAATAGAGACGCTGGACGGTGAAATCGTAGATGAGCCGGAGCAGCTGGTCGTACAAGAAGGAATAGCTGCGGGTAATGATCGAGCCGCGCGACGGTTTGTCGGCGAGGCGCGCGGCGATTTCCGCGCATCCCGCGTCCATCGCATCGCGCAGCTCGGCAACGGCCGCTTGCCGCAATGCCGCCGTCCCGTCGGCCTCGAGCGCATGCAGCCGCGCGGCGATCTCGCGCCGGTGGATAATCGCGCGACGGGACGGGATGGGGGCGCTGGCCATGCGCTCAATCTAGGCGTCGCCGTCTTCGTCCGCCAGTCGTTTGAGTCGATAGACGAGATCGAGCGCCTCGCGCGGGCTGAGATCGTCGGCGTGAATCGCCTCCAGCGCCGCGCGCAGCGGATCGGCTGCGTCGTCCTCCTGCGCGATCTCGGCCGTGAAGAGCGGCAGATCGTCGAGGCCTGCGGCAAGCCCGCCGGTGGACGCGCGCCCGGCCTCCAGCTTGGCCAGAACCGATTTCGCGCGGGCGACCGTATCCTTCGGCAAACCCGCAAGTTTCGCCACGGCAAGGCCATAGCTGCGGTCCGCTGGCCCCTCGGCCAGTTCGTGAAGCAGTACGAGATCGCCCTTCCATTCGCGCGCCCGCACATGATGGAGGGAAAGCGCATCGAGCCGTTCGGCCAGCCGCGTCAGCTCGTGATAATGGGTAGCGAACAGGCAGCGGCAGCGGTTCGCATCGTGCACGGTTTCGACCACCGCCCAGGCGATGGCGAGGCCGTCATAGGTGGATGTTCCGCGCCCCACTTCATCGAGGATCACGAGGCTGTTTTCCGTCGCCTGGGCTAGGATCGCGGCCGTTTCGACCATTTCGACCATGAAGGTGGACCGGCCGCGCGCCAGATTGTCCGAAGCGCCGACGCGGCTGAACAGCTTGTCGACGATGCCGAGTTCCGCTGATTCCGCGGGGACATAGCTGCCTGCCTGGGCGAGCACGGCGATCAGCGCATTCTGGCGCAGGAAGGTCGATTTGCCGCCCATATTCGGTCCCGTGACCAGCCAGAGCCGCTCTTCGGGCGCGAGGCGGCAGTCATTTGCGACGAACCGGTCGCCCTGCTCTTCGACGGCCCGCTCGACCACCGGATGGCGGCCGCCTTCCACCTGGAAACAGGCGTGCTCGGCGAGCCGCGGGCGCGTCCAGCCGCATTGCACCGCCTGTTCGGCAAGCGCCGCCGCGACATCGAGCCGCGCCAGGGCATCGGCCGTTCCCGCGATCCGCTCCTTGTCGGCAAGGACGGTTTCGATCAGCTCTTCGAGATGCGCCGCTTCGGCCGCCAGCGCATGCGCCCCGGCCTGAATGACCCGCTGCGCCTCATCATGCAGATCGGGCGCATTGAAGCGCACGACGCCGGCCAGCGTCTGGCGATGGGTGAAGCCGGAGTCCGCGCTCATCAGCGGGTCGGCATGTTTGGAGGGCACTTCGATATGATAGCCGAGCACATTGTTATGCTTGATCTTGAGGCTCTGGATGCCGGTGGATTCGCGATAGCGCGCCTCCAGAGCGGCAATTGCCTTGCGCCCGGCGCCCGCCGTTTCGCGCAAATCGTCGAGCGCCGCGTCATACCCCTCGGCGACATAGCCGCCCTTTGCTGCATCGATCGGCGGTTCGGGAACGAGCGCGCGGGAGAGATGGTCGGTCAGCCGGCCATGGCCGGTGAGCGCGGGCAGCAGCTCCGCAAGCAAGGCGGGCGGCGCATCGATCTTCGACAGGCGGACATGCAGATCGCGCGCCGCTCCCAGTCCGTCGCGCAGCAGGCCGAGATCGCGCGGCGTGCCGCGGCCCGCGACGAGCCGACCCAGCGCACGGCCGAGATCGGGCAGCGCCTTCAACGCCGCCCGGAGGTTTTCGCGGCGCCCGGCATCGCGTTCGAACAGTTCGACAAGATCGAGGCGAGCCGCAATCGCATCGCGCGCGGTGAGCGGCGCAGCGATATCGGCGGCAAGCAACCGGGCGCCGCCGCCAGTGACGGTCCGGTCGACACAGCCGAGCAAACTGCCCGCGCGGCCGCCACCGGCCGCCTGGGTCAGCTCGAGACTTTCCCGCGTCGCGGAATCGATCAGCATATGATCGCCGGTGCGGTGGCGATGCGGCGGTTGGAGGAACGGCAGATTGCCCTGTCCTGCCGTCTCGAGATAGGCGAGCAGTCCGCCGGTCGCGGCCAGCTCCGCCCGGTCGAAATCGCCGAACCCGTCGAGCGTCGCCACGCCGAACAGCGCCTTTAGCCGTTTCTCCGCCGCGATGCTGCTGAAATCGCTTTTCGGACAGAGCTGCGCATGCCCTGGTGCATTGGCAAAATTCTCCGGCACGATGAGTTCCGCCGCGGACAGGCGGGCGAGTTCCGCGTCGAGCATATCGGGCGCGGCCGCCGACAGGATGAACCGACCGGTCGATATGTCGGCCGCCGCTATGCCGAGTCGATCGCCGGTTTCGGCTGCGGCGACCAGCCAATTCTCCGATTTTGCGTCGAGCAGCGTTTCCTCGGTCAGCGTGCCCGCCGTGACGACGCGCACGATCGCCCGGCCGACAAGCGCCTTCGACCCGGCCCGTTTCTTCGCTTCCTCTGGCGATTCGGTCTGTTCGGCGATGGCGACGCGATGGCCGGCCTTGATCAGCCGCGCGAGATAGGCCTCATGGCTGTGCGCCGGGACGCCGCACATCGGGATCGGCTCGCCCTCATGTTCGCCGCGCGCCGTCAGCGCGATATCGAGCGTCGCGGCGGCGGCTTTCGCATCATCGAAAAACAGCTCGAAGAAATCGCCCATCCGATAGAAGAGCAGGCAATCCGGCACGCTCTCCTTGAGCGCCAGATACTGCTCCATCATCGGCGTCGGCCCGGCCTTCGCCGCACGTTTCTTTTTCACCCTGGTCGCCATGTCGAATCCCGGGATAGCGTCTTGCCGCAGCCGCCGCCATGCCTCAAAAGGCGATTGGGCGGCACCGCCCGATTATCCACTGAGTCATCCACAGGGGCGCGCGATGAGCGATCACAGCAATGTCGAATTTTCGGAGCGCGAGGCACTGCTGTTCCACTCCCATGAGCGCCCCGGCAAGATCGAGATCGTCGCGACCAAACCGATGGCGACGCAGCGCGACCTGAGCCTCGCTTACTCGCCGGGCGTCGCGGTGCCGGTGAAGGCGATCGCGGACGATCCGGCGACCGCCTATGATTATACCGCCAAGGGCAATCTCGTCGCGGTCATCTCGAATGGCACGGCGATCCTCGGTCTCGGCAATCTCGGCGCGCTTGCCTCCAAGCCGGTAATGGAAGGCAAGGCGGTCCTGTTCAAACGGTTCGCCGATGTCGACGCGATCGATATCGAACTCGCCACGGAGGATGTCGACAAGTTCATCAGCGCCGTCGAGATCATGGAGCCGAGCTTCGGCGGCATCAACCTGGAAGATATCGGTGCGCCGGCCTGCTTCATCATCGAACAGACGCTGCGCGAGCGCATGAACATCCCGGTCTTCCATGACGATCAGCATGGCACGGCGATTATCGCGGCCGCCGGGATCATCAATGCGCTGCACCTTACGGGCCGCGACATAACCGATGTCGATATGGTCGTCTCGGGCGCCGGCGCCGCGGCGATCGCCTGCACCGAACTGATCAAGGCGATGGGCGCACCGAGCGACCGCGTGTTGATGTGCGATTCCAAGGGCGTCATTTACCAGGGCCGCGAAGAGGCAATGGACCAGTGGAAATCGGCCCATGCCGCGCCGACCGACAAACGCACCTTGCGCGAGGCCATGGAAGGCGCGGATATCTTTCTCGGCCTGTCCGTCGCCGGCGTTGTCGATCAGGACATGGTGAAATCGATGGGCGACAAGCCGATCATCTTCGCCATGGCCAACCCCGATCCCGAAATCACGCCCGAAGACGCCAAGGCCGTCCGGCCCGATGCGATCATCGCCACGGGCCGCTCGGATTATCCGAATCAGGTCAATAATGTGCTCGGCTTTCCGTTTATCTTTCGCGGCGCGCTCGATGTGCGCGCGACGACGATCAACGACGAGATGAAGATTGCCGCAGCCGAGGCGCTGGCCGAGCTGGCGCGCCAACAGGTGCCCGAAGAAGTAGCGGCCGCTTATGGCAAGTCGCACAGCTTCGGGCCCGACTATATCATACCGGCGCCGTTCGATCCGCGCCTTATGGAGATCGTACCGGCCGCCGTGGCGCAGGCGGCCATGGATTCCGGCGTCGCGCGCCAGCCGATATTGGACCTGGAGGATTATCGGCACACACTGAAATCGCGGCTCAACCCGACCAACTCCGTGCTGACGCTCGCCTATGAGCAGGCGCGCGCCCAGCCCCGCCGGGTGGTCTTTGCCGAAGGCGAGGAGGAAGTCGTGCTGCGGGCCGCGATCCAGTTCCGCGACGGCGGCTACGGTATTCCGGTTCTGGTCGGCCGCGACGATGTGCCCGACCGTCTCCGCAAACTTGGTGTCGACGATCCGGATAGTTTCGAATATCATAACAGCCGCAATTCGCCGCTCGTCCCGCAAATGGTCGACTTCCTGTACGACCGGCTCCAGCGGCGCGGCTTCCTGCGCCGGGACTGCGAGCGCCTGGTCAATAATGACCGCAATATCTTCGGCGCGTTGCTGCTCGCGCTCGGCGAGGCCGATGTGATGATCACCGGCGTCACGCGGCAATTCAGCCAGTCGCTGAGCCAGGTGATGAAGGTGATCGACCCGATCGCCGGACGCCGGCCGTTCGGCATCCATATGTTGGTCGGGCGCAACCATAACGTCTTCATGGCCGATACGACGATCAACGAACGGCCCTCGCCCGAATTGCTGGCCGATATCGCCGAACAGACGGCCGCCGTGGCGAGGCGCATGGGCCATGAGCCGCGCGTCGCCTTTCTCTCCTATTCGACGTTCGGCAACCCGCCGGGCAACTGGCTCGAGAATATCCGCGAGGCCGTCGCGCTGCTCGACGAGCGCGGGGTGAGCTTCGAATATGAGGGCGAGATGGCGCCCGATGTCGCGCTCAATCCGCAATTGATGAAAAGCTATCCGTTCAGCCGGTTGTCGCAGCCGGCGAATGTGCTCGTCATGCCCGGCCTGCAATCGGCCAACCTGTCGGCCAAGCTGCTGCGCGAACTCGGCGGCGACGCGGTCGTGGGCCCGATGCTGGTCGGCATGGCCAGCCCGGTGCAGATCGCGACAATGTCGGCCACGGCGAGCGAGTTGGTAACGCTTGCGGTACTCGCGGCGGGCGGAATTGCGCGTTAAATTATCAGATTCGACCTCACGGTCGAGCGCCGCACCAGCCCGCTCCCCCTCCCGACCTCCCAATAAGTGTACCCTGTGGGAGGTCGGGAGGGGGAGCGGGCCGGTGCGGCGAACTTTCGCCAGAAAGTTTCTGACAAACAAAACCCCGGTACCGCGATTTCCTGCAAGGAAATTCTGACTAAGATAAACTATCCGCCCGGATTGTCGGCCGTGCCGCCGCCCTGGCTCACACTGCCGACGCGGCCGATATTGCCGAATAGCTCGTCGAAAAAGCCGCGGCTGCGGCCGAGGGTCGGCGTTTCGTCGCCCGATGGGCTGATCGAGGCAACCTGATCGACGCCCATGACATCGACCGCCGATACATTGCCATCGCCCGCAAAGCGCACGGCGAGGATCATCTGGTCCACGGGTCGCGGCCGGGCAAAGGCCAGCTGGCGCGAATCCCGCGATATATAGTACCAGGTCGGCGTTTCGCTATCGGACGTGAACTGGCTGGTGAAAGTCGGCCGACCCAAGGTCGCCTGCACCGATGCGCGGTTATCGACGCCCGGCTGGATCGACTCGATCAGGATCGCCTCGCCAAGATATCCCTGATGCGTGCGAATCTGCGCACAGCCGCTGGCGAGCATGCCTGTCGCAAACAGCGCCGCAACGCTTGCAAGGGCGGGCAGACGCCGCATTTTCCGGGCCATTTCAGTCTCCTTACGCGCAATACCCGTACAGCCGGCATTGCAACTTCACATCCGGCGCTCAATATGCGGAAGGCGGCTGCGATAGCAAGGCCGCATCGAAGGAACGACAGACAAACGCCATGTCCTTACTCAACCGGATTTTCGGCAGCCGCCGCCCGCGCGACGCGATGATACCGCTCTATCGCGGCATCGTCGAACGCGGCAGGGACCCGCAATGGTATGCCGAGGGCGGCGTGCCCGATACCAAGGACGGCCGGTTCGACATGATCGCCGCAATCCTTGCCGTCATATTGCTGCGCCTGGAGGCGGAAGGCGAAGTGCATGCTGCGGAAAGCGCGCTGCTTACAGAGCTGTTCGTCGAGGATATGGACGGCCAGCTGCGCGAACTGGGGGTCGGCGATATCGTGGTCGGCAAGCATATCGGCAAGATGATGGGCGCGCTGGGCGGCCGCCTGACCGCCTATCGCGATGGATTTGGCGCGGATGGCGATGCCGATGGAGCGCTGCGGCGCAACCTGTATCGCGGCGAAGAGCCGAGCGATGCCGAACTCAGTTTTACCACCGAGCGCCTGCGGCGATTCATTGCGGCGCTCGCGCAGGAGCGCGCTCAGGCCATCGCCGGCGGCACGCTGCCGGACCTCGCATGACGGCAGAACCCGAATTTTCGCGCCGCATTGCGATCGATACGATCGGCGGTGGCGCCGCGACCCACGAAATAGCCGCAAGCGAGGAGGAGTGCGCTGCGTTGGCAAAGCGGTTCGGCCTGCAATCGGTTGGCGGCCTCTCGGCACACGCCGGTGTCCATAGGGATGGCGACGCGATCGTCGCGAAAGGAGCCGTGCACGCGGACATCGTGCAGAGCTGCGTCGTGACGGGAGACGCGGTGCCGGCCGTTATATCGGAGGCGTTCGACCTGCGATTTGTCCCTGAACATGCGCCTGCGGACGAGGAAGAGATAGAGCTCAGCGCCGACGAATGCGAGACGCTGACCTACTCCGACGGCGCGATCGATCTCGGCGAAGCGGTTGCCCAGACCATGGCGCTCGCGCTCGATCCGTTTCCGCGCAGCGCAAATGCGGACGCGGCGCTGCAAGAGGCCGGGGTCATCAGCGAAGAGGAAGCCGGGCCGTTCGGCGCGCTCAAAGGCTTGCGCGACCAGCTTGCGGCCAAGGGCGAGGGCTAGCGCATTACTTTGTCAGACTCGACCTTGCGGTCGAGCGCGGCACAGGCCCGCTCCCCCTCCCGACCTCCCACAAGTGTACCCTGATTGGGAGGTCGGGAGGGGGAGCGGGCGGAGATGGCACAGGCTCCGGCGGCGCGAAGCGTCGTTGGATGCCATCGGAGGGCGGTGCCGCGACATAGCGCTAGCAATGTTCTGAATATCAAAACCCGGTGCGGCAATTTCCCGCCGGGGAAATTCTGACAAAGAAAGCCGTTCTAACCTTTAGAACGGAACGTCGTCGTCCAGATCGTCGTCGAATGCGCCGCCCGCGGGTTTCGAACCGGATGACTGACCGCCGCCGTCGTTGCCGCCCGAACCGCCCCAGTTATCGCCGCCGGAGCCGCCTCCGCCCCCACCGCTATCGCGGCCGTCGAGCATCGTCATGCTGCCGTTGAAACCGTCGATCACGACCTCGGTCGAATAGCGGTCATTGCCGGACTGGTCCTGCCATTTGCGGGTCCTGAGCTGGCCCTCGATATAGACCTTGCTGCCCTTGCGCAGATAGCGTTCGGCGACATTGGCGAGCCCTTCGGAGAAGATCGCGACGCTATGCCACTCGGTCCGCTCGCGGCGTTCGCCGGTCTGCTTGTCCTTCCAGTTTTCCGACGTTGCGATCCGCAAATTGCAGACCTTGCCGCCATTGCTGAACGTCCGGCTTTCGGGATCGCGCCCGAGATTGCCGATCAGAATTACCTTGTTGACGCTGCCCGCCATGTCTTGTCTCCCGTGAATGCCGTGTCGCCGAATCCCATGCGGCGCGCGTTCGCCTATGGCTTAGAAAACGGACCGGGTTTCGACAAGCACGGCCCAAACGCGATGTGGGTACTATTCGCCTGTGCTGACGCGGACGTGCAAACGCCGCCGCTTAGCGGCCCGGATAGCGCAGCCGCCCGAGGAAGCGGCTGACGCTGAAGCGGCGATCGGGATCGCCGCGGAATTTCTTCTTCAGCTTTTCGAACTGCGCGACATTGCCGAGACGGCGATCGAGAAAGGCGATCGTATCGGCATCCGCTTCGCTCTCATCGTCCATCCAGGCAAGGATCGTGGAGCCGTATACGCCGGCAAGGATCGTGCGCTTCGAATAGTGATTGAAATCGGTCGCGGTATCGCCGGCCAGCCGCCACATCGCATCCGCCGAGCGCCAGCCGAGCCGCCCGGCCAGGGGGACATTCTGCGGCATGGCGAGAATGGCGATCGCGCGGCGCAAGGCCTCCTTGTGCGGCCGCACGATATCGAGCCGCTTGAGGATCGCGGCGCGGATGCGCTTGTGCACCGGCATCGCCTCCAGCTCCTCGGCGGTGAAGGATGCGGCCATCTCTGTGTCGACATGTTCGAACCAGGCATCGATCATGTCTGTCGCGCCATCGGGAAAAGCGAGGCGCGCGGTGTCGGCATCGATATCGAACTCACCGGCCGCGCGCTCCACAGCCTCATCCGTCCAGCCGTCGAATGCCGCATGTCCGGCGATAATGGGCGCGAGATGGCTGCGAATTTCGTCGAGCGTCGGATCGGAGCGGAGCGGTTCGGCCATGGCTGTCCGTATAAGGGTATTGCCGCCCCAGGCCAATGCCGGGCCAACCCTGCCGGGAAACTTTACGACGGCCTAGAAAAGTTTGGCCGCGCGCCACTGGCCGAAACTGTCTTTGGGCTTATGTGTAGGTCTGCGAACAGGCGCAAATCATCAGGGAACAACGCATCCATGCCTTCACTCTTCGACTCCATCACGCTCGGCGCAATCGAAGCGCCCAACCGCATCCTCATGGCGCCGCTGACCCGCGGCCGCGCATCGCCCGGGCATGTGCCCAATGCGCTGATGGCCGAATATTATACGCAGCGCGCCGGTGCGGGGCTGATCATCACCGAGGCGACGGGCATCAGCCAGCAGGGACTGGGTTGGCCCGCCGCACCCGGCGTCTGGAGCGAGGAGCAGACCGAAGGCTGGAAACAGACGACGGCCGGCGTCCATGACGCGGGCGGCCGGATCATCCTGCAACTCTGGCATATGGGCCGCCTCGTCCATCCCGATTATCTGGATGGCGATCAGCCGGTTTCGGCTTCGGCGACAAAAGCGCCCGGCCACGCCTATGCGCCCGACGGCAGCAAAAAGGATTATGCCGCGGCCCGCGCACTCGATATCGGCGAAATCCCCGGCATCATCGACGATTACCGCAAGGCCGCCGCCAATGCGATGGCGGCCGGATTCGACGGCGTGCAGATCCACAGCGCCAACGGCTATCTGATCGATCAATTCCTGCGCGAAAACACCAATTTGCGCAACGATGACTATGGCGGATCGATCGACAATCGCACCCGCCTGCTGGACGAAGTCGCGCGCGCCGTCGCCGCCGAAATTGGCGCGGACCGCACCGCCGTCCGCCTCTCCCCCAATGGCGAAACCCAGGGGGCCTATGACAGCGATCCCGATACGGTTTTCGGTCTGGCCGCGGAGAAGCTCACCGATATCGGCATCGCCTTTCTGGAACTGCGCGAGCCGGGTCCGAACGGCACGTTCGGCCAGACCGATCAGCCCAAGGTGTCGCCTGTGATCCGCAAGGTCTTCAAGGGACCGCTCGTGCTCAATTCCGATTTTGGCAAGGCGGAAGCACAGGCCGATCTCGATGCAGGCAAGGCCGATGCGATCGCATTCGGCCGCCCCTTCATCTCCAACCCCGATCTCGTCGAACGTTTCCGCAAGGATATCGCCTTGCAGGGCGTCGCCGAGGACAAGAGCGCGTGGGACTATGCGCCGAGCTGGTATATGCCGGGGCCGCAGGGCTATACCGACTATGCTGTCGCCGAGGAGAGCGTGGCGGCCGAGTAACGACCGTGCATCCCCAAATTGTCGCGCTGGCGCAAATATGATACGCCAGCGTAACAATTTGGGGAGGGGAATATGGGCATTTTGCGCCTCGGTTTCGCCGTGGGCAGCTACCTGCTGTTCTTCCTGTCATTCCTTTATCTGATTGCATTTACCGGGAATCTCTTCGACGAGGCGGCCGCCCTCACCGGGTTGAGCAGCCTCGCCACCTTGCCCAGCATCGATGTGGGGCCCGATGCGAGTCTCGGCACGGCGATCATCGTCAATCTGGCCCTCATCGCGTTGTTCGGCATTCAGCACAGCGTCATGGCGCGTCCGGCGTTCAAGCGCTGGTTGACGCGCTTCTGGCCGGCCGCGATCGAACGCAGCCTCTATGTCCTGGCGACGGTGGCGGTGCTCGTCGCCATCTTCCTGTTCTGGCGGCCCATTGCACCGTTGGTCTGGTCGGCAGAGGCGGAATGGTTGCGGATACTCTTATGGGCGCTCTTCGTGGCGGGCTGGGTCATACTGTTCATCGCGACCTGGCTGCTCAGTCATTTCGAGCTGTTCGGCCTGCATCAGGCATGGGCCGATTTTCGCGGAAAGGTCGTGCCGGAGATGCAGTTCCGCACACCGCTTTTCTACAAGCTGGTACGGCACCCCATCTATACCGGCATATTGCTGGCGTTCTGGGCAACGCCGGACATGAGCCAGGGTCATCTGCTCTTCGCGGCGGGCATGACAGTCTATGTCGTGATCGGCGTGCGCTACGAAGAGCGCGACCTGATCGCGCATCTCGGCGAACAATATATCGAGTACCGAACGCGCGTCGGCGCTGTGATTCCCGGTATCGGCAAGGCCCGGTAACGACTCTAAGGCTTTAAAGCCCGCTAGTCCGTGGACGGGCCTGTCGGTGCCGGCGCGAACAGTATGGCGCTGAACCGCAGCGCCTTCATGAGGAGGAAAAACGCTGTCCGAGGTCGAACAGCGCGATCGCCGCCTTGGCCGCCTCCCCACCCTTGTCCTTCCGGTCAGGCCGCGCCCGCACTTCCGCCTGTTCGGCGTTCTCCACGGTAAGTATGCCATTGCCGATGGCGAGCCCGTCCATGGTCAGCGCCATCAGACCGCGCGCGCTTTCCCCGGCGACGATCTCGAAATGATATGTCTCGCCGCGGATCACGACGCCGATGGCGACGAATCCGTCATAGCGGCCGGTTTCGGCGGCCATCGCCACGGCGCCGGGAATTTCGAGCGCGCCGGGAACGGTAATCGTCTCGTGGCCATGCCCGGCCGCCTCCAGCGCGGCGGTCGCGCCTTCGATCAGCCAGTCATTATACTGGTCGTAGAATCGCGCTTCGACGATCAGGAAGTGGGCCATCACCTGTTCTCCACATCGATGGCCCGCTCGCCGACTATAGACAGGCCGTAAGCGTCGAGCCCAACCAGGCTGTGATGCGTATTGGTGAGCAAGATCATCTCATGCACGCCCAGCTCGGTCAGGATCTGTGCCCCAACCCCATAATCGCGCAGCTCTTCCATATCCGGCCGTTCCTTGCCGGTCTTGAGCAGCAGCGCCTTGGTGAAGGCCCCCTGCATCGTCCGGTTGATGACGACAACGACGCCCGCGCCTTCCTCACCGATAATCTCCATCGAGCGCGAGAGCATCTGGCCGCGCGCGCCCTCCTCGCCGAACACATCGGTAAAGGCGGACAGCGCATGCATGCGGACGAGCGTGGGTTTTTCCGGATCGACCTTGCCTTTCACGAGCGCGACCTGCTCGGTCCCGGTCGCCTTGTTGAAGAAGGTCATCGCCTTCCAGTCCCCGCCCCAGCGGCTCGTGAACGGGGCTTCGGCCTTCTTCTCGACCAGATGATCATGCTTGCGACGATAGGCGATCAGATCCCGGATCGTGCCGATCTTGAGGTTGTGGAGCTGCGCGAAGGCCATCAGATCCGGCATACGAGCCATGGTGCCGTCCTCGTTCATGATCTCGCAGATCACGCCCGAAGGGTTGAGGCCCGCCAGCCGCGAGATATCGACCGCCGCCTCGGTATGGCCCGCGCGCACCAGCACGCCGCCGGGCCGCGCGACGAGCGGGAAGACATGGCCGGGCGTCACGATCTCGTCCTTGCCCTTCGATCCGTCGATCGCGACCGAGACGGTGCGCGCCCGGTCCGCTGCCGAGATGCCGGTCGTCACGCCGTCCTTCGCTTCGATCGAAACGGTAAAGGCGGTCTCGTGCCGGGTGCCGTTATGGCGGCTCATCAGGTCGAGGCCGAGATCTTCGGTTCGCCCCTTGGTCAATGCGAGGCAGATCAGCCCGCGACCATATTTGGCCATGAAGTTGATCGCATCGGGCGTCGCCATCTGCGCGGGAATGACGAGATCGCCTTCATTCTCGCGATCCTCGTCATCGACCAGGATGAACATCCGGCCGTTGCGGGCCGTTTCGATAATCTCTTCCGGGCTCGCCAGCGCCTGACCGCCGCCGGTCACCAGATAGCGTTCGAGCTTGAGCAGGGTCTCGGCCGTCGGATTCCAGTCGTCATCGTCGAGCTTGCGCAGGGAGTTCGGATGAAGCCCGGCGGCGCGCGCGAGACCGGCCTTGCTGGCCTCGCCGGATGCCACGAGACTGCGGATATTGTCGATAAGCGGTGTAGACATAACCGCCATATTTCACACTGTGGTGTGATTGACAATACCAAAATCACACGTGCGTGTTACTTCCTGGTCATTCTCGCCAGATAACGCGCCAATATGTCGATCTCGATATTGACCGGCCGACCGACGGCGACCGTATCGAAAGTCGTCACCTCGGCTGTATGGGGAATCAGATTGATCGTGAATTCGCAGCCAGCGTCCGTATCGCGCACCTCGTTCACGGTCAGCGACACGCCGTCGAGCGTGATCGAGCCCTTTGGCGCGATCAGCTTCGCCAGATCGTCGGGCGCGCGGATCGTCATTTCCGTCGAATCGCCGACGGGCTCGGCCGATACGACCTCGCCGATCCCGTCGATATGGCCGGTCACGATATGCCCGCCCATCTCGTCGCCCAGTTTCAGCGAGCGTTCGAGATTGAGCCGTCCGCCCTCGTTCCACTGGCCTTGCGCCGTGCGCGAAACCGTTTCTGCGGACAGATCGACGGCGAACCAGTCCTTGCCCTTGTCGACGACGGTGAGACAGACGCCCGAACAGGCGATCGACGCGCCAAGATCGACGGTCGCCATGTCATAGCTGCATCGGATCGCCAGACGCAGATCGCCCCGCTGCTCGGCCTTGGCGATCGTGCCGATATCGGTGATGATTCCGGTAAACATCAGGCGCGCTCGTAGACCTCCAGCCGGTCCTTGCCAAGCATACTCGTCTCCAGCAGCCGCCATTGACCGTGCGCGTCATCGAGTTGCGCCAGTCCGATATCGCCGAGGGCGCTGAGGCCGGAGCCGATAAGGATCGGTGCGCGATAGAGGACGAGCCGGTCGACGAGACCGGCGGCGATGAAGGCGGCTGCGGCGCCGGCGCCGCCCTCGATCAGGACATGGTCGACACCCTCCAGCCCGGCAATCGCCTCGGGGCTTTCCAGATGCTGCCAGACAGGGTTGTCCGCGTGCAGCTGGAGCTTGGTGAAATTGCTATAGTCGCTGGTCAGCACGGCGCGGCCCGGTGTGCGGTCTTCGAGACCCTCGACCCGGACGTCTAGCGTCGGTGAATCGGCTTCGACCGTCCCCCGGCCGACAACGACCATATCGGCCAGCGCACGCTCGACATGCGCATGGGCGCGCGCTTCGGGGCCGGTGATCCACTGGCTCGATCCGTCCGGTAACGCCACCTGCCCGTCCAGCGACGTCGCGAGTTTCAACGTCACATGGGGCCGGCCCTTTGCCTGGCGCGTGAAGAAGCCGGCCATCGCCCGGCGGGCCGCGTCGGCCAGCACATCGGCCGCAACCTCGATTCCCGCATCGCGCAGCCGCGCCAAACCGGCACCATTGGTTCGTGGATCGGGATCGGTGGCGGCGATAATGACCCGGCGCGGCGCGGCTTCGACCAACAGATCGGCACAGGCCGGGCCCCGCGCGCTTTCGTGCGCACAGGGCTCGAGCGTTACATAAACGTCGGCGCCTTTCGCATCGACACCGTCGAGCGCCATCGCTTCGGCGTGCGGCCGCCCGCCGGGCTGCGTCCAGCCGCGCGAGACGATCCGGCCGCCCCGGACGATCACGCAACCGACATTGGGGTTGGGAGCTGTACGGCCCCGGCCGCGCCAGGACAGCGCGATCGCCGATTCCATGAACCGCGTATCAGCGGTCGTCAGTTGCGGTCTCCAGCCTCATGCCGTCCATCCGCTCGCCCGGACGCATCAGGTTGCGACGATTTTCTTCGGTAATCCGATCCGCCTCGGCCGCCGCTTCGCGATCGTACTCGACGCCGCTGCCCTCGGCGAGTTCCTGAAACCGCTGGCGAGAAATGGCCCGGCGCTCATTTTCTTCCAGCGCCAGGACACGCTGTCGTTCGATGATTTCCGCGTCTGTCCGGTCCGAGCCCCAGACTTCCGCATAGATGATTGTCGGCCCGGTGGGCTCGGCATCGGTTTCGCTGCTCATGGCGAATGTGCCGATCAGAACCGCCGGGATGGCCACCGAAAACACCAGTGCGATCCAGTTATGGCGCTCGCGGCGCCTGAAGAAAGACGCGACGTCCCTCGCAATGATACGCGGCTTTGGCGGTAGCATGACCATCGCATCAAGATAGGGCAGCTTGGCCGCCAGCGCCAGAGGGCGCGTCTAACGTACCGCTCAACTGATCCGAAACTGAACGATATGCTGCTGCCAGCTTTCGACCGGGACACCGTCACGCGTCGCGGGTTCGAACCGCCAGCTGCGAAGCGCATGGCGCTCGGTCGCATCGCAAAAGGCGGGGTGGGTCGCGCTTACCGCGCGTGCCTCCGCCACCCGCCCATTCGGCGCGATCCGGACCCGGATGGTGCAACTGCCTTCGACATCCTGGCGCAGGAGATTGCTGGGATAGCGCGGCTGCACATTGGCCCCGGACGCGAATCGCGCGCCTCGGAGGATCGGCTCCGGCACCGATTCGGGTATGCCCGGCAGTGTCTGTTGGACGAGAATATCGGGCGGCCCCGACAGATCGACAGGCGGCAGCGTAAAATCGGGCCTATCGACAACCGGATTCGATACGACCGGCGTGTTCGGCAGCGCCACTTCGGGCTCCACGGGATCGGTCGGACGGGTCGGCGGCGGATCGGGGCGGACAATATTGACGACCTCGGTGGTCCCGTTTTCGATGATGGCCGGCACCACGCCCGACTTCGCCAGAAAGGCAACCGCCAAGGCGGCGCCATGCAACGCGATAACGATGGCCAGCCCCGAAGAACTGTGCCGGGACCGGTTCAGATAGCCCGATTCTTGCGATTCATATCCGGTCATTCCCTCTCTCCCAAGACCATGAAAGACGAGTCATGTTACAACATAACGCTCAAATAATCCAGTTGACCGCGAACGCAGGATGGCGAGCCACGCTGCCGGTGCGCGAAAATTTCCCGGTTTTCGGCGACTATGTGCCGCGCAGGCGCATCAGCCCTTCCTGCGCGGCGCTGGCGACGAGCCGGCCGTCCTGCGTGAAAATCTGCCCGCGATTGAAGCCGCGCGCATGGCCCGTCCAGGGCGAGTCGGTCGCGTAGAGCAGCCACTCATCGGCCCGGAACTCCTCATGCAGCCAGAGCGAATGGTCGAGGCTCGCCATTTGCAGCGGGTCTTTCATCCAGCTGATCCCGTGCTTGAGCGTGCTCGTGCCCAAGAGGCTCATGTCCGAGGCATAGGACAGGATCGCCTGGTGCAGGCGATGATCGTCGCCGATCGGAGCGACGGCGCGGAACCAGGTATAGCTGAACGGTTCGGATTTTTGCGGCTCGGCCGGGTTGCGCCGCTCGACCGGGCGCAATTCGATAGAGCGCTGGCGCAGCATTCGCTTGCGGAACGGTTCGGGGATCATCTCGATATTCTCGCGCCAGAAATCGGCCTCGCTCTGCAAATCCTCCGGGCCGGCGACGTCCGGCATATCGAATTGATGGGCGAGGCCCTCTTCGGGGCGCTGATAATTGGCCGCCATGTTGAGGATCGGCTTGCCGCGTTGCAATGCGATGATCCGCCGCGTCGAAAAGCTCCGCCCGTCCCGGTCCCGCTCGATCCGATAGATGATCGGGTAATTCTCGTTGCCCGGGCGCATGAAATAGGCATGCAGCGAATGGGCGATCAACTCGTCATCGACCGAATGATTGGCCGCGACCAGCGCCTGGGCGATCACCTGTCCGCCGAACACCCGGCCCACGCCGCCCGGCAGCCGGGGGCCGCGATAGAGATCGGTATCGAGCTCCTCGACCGTCAGCAGATCGCATAGCTTGCCGATCAGCTCTTCGGGCGTTTTGAGGTTCCGACCGTATTCGTCTTCGGTGTCTGCCAAGCTCAGTCCCTTTGATCATGCGCGGTTGTGCGGTGCGGTATGCACCGCCCTCTTCCTCCAGCGCGGCAGTCAGATCAACCCCGTGAGTCGCTTGTTACGACGCGCCGTGCAGGTCCGCATAGACCGAACCGAGCACGCCGGCCCGGAACGGGGTGATCTCGCTGGGCAGGTTCTGGACATAGCCCGAAGCGCGCAGATTGTTCGCCCGATCCACCCAGGCGACCGTGCCCGCCGCACCCCCCCAGCCGAACGTGCCGACGCCCTCACCCGCAGCGCCGGGCTCTATGGTGACACGCCCGCCGGCGCCGAAACCGGATTCATAGTACATGCCGGTCTTGTCGATATCGGGCGGCAACAGATCGGACATGGCAAGCCGCGCGGTTTCGGTTTCCATCACGCGGACATCGCCGAGCGCACCCTCGCCGAGCAGCATGGTGAGGAACCGGTCATAATCGCGCGCGCTCGAAACGAGACCCGCGCCGCCATAGGGATAGCGCGGCGGCAGCGCATAGACCGAGCCCTGCGCCGGATCGACTCGCAACGGCGCGCCATCGCGCAGCGTATAGCTCGCCGTCATCCTGCCCTCTTTTTCCGCCGGCACCTGGAAGAAGGTGTCGGTCATGCCGAGCGGCGCGAAGAGCCGTTGTTCGAGAAAACTCTCGAACGCCATGCCCGATGCGATCTCGATGATCCGCCCCAGCAGATCGATCGACACCGAATAGCTCCACTTGGTCCCGGGATCGGCAATGATCGGAAGCGTCGCAAGCCGGTTGGCGAATTCCTCGAGACTGTCCGGGCGGTGCGCAACGGCCTCCGGCGCTTCATGCATGATCACGCCGGGCTCGAGCCCCAGCCGTTGATACTCCGCAAGCAACGGCCCGGTCGTGATGATCGTATAGCCGAGCCCGGCGGTATGGGTCAGCAGGTGCCGGATCGTGATGGGGTCACTTGCGGGGCGCGTATCGAGGCTGGTCTCGGGATCGGTCAGCACGCGCGGTTCGGAAAAGCCCGGGATGAAATCGGCGATATCCTGATCGAGCCCGATCGCGCCGTCCTCGACGAGCATCATTGTCGCGATGCCGGTGATCGGCTTCGTCATGGAATAGATGCGCCACAGCGTATTCGCGTCGACCGTCGTATCACTGTCCAAGGCGGTTGTGCCGTCTGCGAAATAGGTTGGGGCCTCTTGCCCCCTGCCCAGCGCAATCAAAGCGCCGGGGATGAAATGTTCGGAAACGAAGCGCGGGACGAAAGATGCGACCGTCGGCCATGGCGCGCCATCGAACGCGGCGAGAGCACGCGCCGGCATCGTCGTGAGCGCAAGACCCGCACCAATCCCGCCCAATAATTGCCGCCGGTCTATCCGGATGTCCGCCATGCCGATTTCCCCCTCACTGGTTTTGTTTTGCAACCCGCCTTGCCAGAGCGCCAGATTTTCGCAAGTCGGTTGGCGACGAAGTTACGAACGCCGCGCCAATCGGGCGATCGCGCGGTCCTTGCCGATCAGCGGCAGCAGCGCTGCCATTTCCGGCCCGTGATCGCGGCCGGTCAGCGCCTGGCGCAGCGGCAGGAACAGCGCCTTGCCCTTACGGCCGGTCACATCCTTGAGCGCCCCGGTCAGGCTCTTCCAGACGGCATCGGGCCAGTCGAGCTCACCCGCCAGTTCAGCGGCGCGATCCAGAAAGGCCGCCGTATCCTCATCGAATTCGATCGGATCGACCGGCCCTTCGACGACATGCCACCAATCAGCCGCTTCGGCGACCGTCGAAAGGTTCGGCCGGATCGCTTCCCAGCCTGCCGCGCCCATGCCGTCAGGCAGGCGATCGGACACCGCATCGAAATCGAGCTGGTGAACGATTTTCGCGTTGAGCGCCGCGAGTTCCTCGCTATCGAAGCGCGCAGGCGCTCGGCCAAAGCGCGCGAAATCGAAGCTTTCGATCAGCGGCGCGGCCTCCGTGAACGGCTCGACCGGATCGCTGGTCCCGATACGCGCCAGCAGCGACACCACCGCCATCGGCTCGACCCCCTGCTCGCGAAACGCCTCGACGCCGAGCGATCCCAGCCGTTTGGAAAGCTTGCCCTCGCTGCCGACGAGCAAAGCCTCATGCGCGAAGGCCGGCGGCGCGACGCCCATCGCGTCGAACATCTGAATCTGCAGGCCGGTGTTGGTGACATGATCCTCGCCGCGCACGACATGGGTCACAGCCATCTCGGCATCGTCGACGGCGCTCGGCAGCATATAGAGCCAGCTTCCATCCTCGCGCCGGATCACCGGATCGGAGAGCAGGGCGGGATCGAAATGCTGCGGGCCGCGGATCAGGTCGTCCCACTCGATGGGCGCGTCATGATCGAGCTTGAACCGCCAGTGCGGTGTCCGGCCCCCGGCCTCGAAATCGGCGATCTGCTGGTCGGTCAGTTCCAGCGCCGCGCGATCGTAAATCGGCGGCTTGCCGCGGCCCAGCAGGATCTTGCGCTTGAGCTCCAATTCCTGTGCGGTCTCATAGGCCGGATAGATGCGCCCCGCCGCGCGCAATTGCTCGAACGCCGCCTCATAGCGATCGACGCGCGCCGATTGCCGCTCCTCGCCATCCATATCGAGGCCGAGCCAGGCAAGATCGGCGCGGATCGCCGCGACATGCTCCTCTTTCGAACGCTCGCTATCGGTATCGTCGAGACGCAAAAGAAAGCGCCCGCCCCGCTTGCGCGCCCAGAGCCAGTTGTGAAGCGCGGTGCGGATATTGCCGACATGCAGGCGGCCGGTCGGCGAGGGGGCAAAGCGGGTGATGGTCATCGGTTAGTGCGTCCGAAACGCGTTGGTGATCGGATAGCGGCGGTCGCGGCCGAAATTGCGGACGCCGATCTTGACGCCCGGCGGGGCCTGTCGGCGCTTATATTCGGCGATGTACAGCAGCCGCTCGATCCGCGCGACGGTCTCGCGCTCGAAGCCCTGTTCGACCAGCGTATCGATGCCGACTTCTTCCTCGACAAGTCCCTTTAGGATCGGATCGAGCACGTCATAGGGCGGCAGCGAATCGCTGTCCTTCTGGTCGGGGCGCAATTCGGCGGACGGCGGTTTGGTGATGACCTGTTCGGGCATGACTGGTCCGTCCGGACCCATGGCGAGACTTGGGCGAGTATCGTTGCGGAAACGGGAAAGATCGAACACGGTCGTCTTGTAGGCGTCCTTCAACACCGAATAGCCGCCCGCCATATCGCCATAGATGGTCGCATAGCCGACAGCCATTTCGGACTTGTTGCCGGTCGTGAGCAGCATATGGCCGAACTTGTTGGAGAGCGCCATCAGCGTCACGCCGCGGATGCGCGACTGGATGTTCTCCTCGGTGATATCGACCTCGGCATCGGCGAAGCTGTCTTCGAGCATCGCATCGAACCCTTCGACGGCCGGCATGATCGGTATCGTGTCGAGCTTGCAGCTAAGCAGGCGCGCGCAGCCAGCGGCATCGTCGAGGCTTTCCTGCGAGGTAAAACGCGACGGCATCATCACGCACCAGACGCGGTCCGCGCCCAGCGCATCAACCGCAATTGCGGCGGAGAGCGCGCTGTCGATCCCGCCCGACAGGCCGAGCACGACGCCCGGGAAGCGATTGCGGTTCACATAGTCGCGCAGGCCGACGAGCATCGCGTGATAGATATCGGCCGGGTGGGCATCGAGTTGATGCTGCGGCCCGTCGGTGCAGGCCCAGCCGTCTGCCTGTTTCTCCCATACGGTCGTCGCGATCTCTTCCTCCCAATCGGCGAACTGCCAGGCGATCTCGCCGTCGCGATTGAGGATGAAGGAGGAGCCGTCGAACACGATCTCGTCCTGCCCACCCACGCGATTGAGATAGGCGAGCGGCAGGCCGGTATCGGCAACCCGGCCGCGCGCGAGCGCCAGCCGAATATCGTCCTTTTCCACCTCGTAGGGGCTGCCGTTCGGCACGATAAACAGCTCCGCACCGCGCGACGCCAGATGCGCGCAGACGCCATCGACCCAGATATCCTCGCAGATCGGCACGCCGATCTTCACGCCGCGAAAATCGATCGGATCGGGCAAGGGGCCGGGCTTGAACAGACGCAATTCATCGAACGTGCCGTAATTGGGCAGGCGATGCTTGCGGACGACCGCCGCGATCTTTCCGCCGTCGAGCAGCGCCATAACGTTGTGCAGATTGCCGTCCTCGACCATCGCCGTGCCGACCAGCATCGCCGGCCCGCCGGAGGCCGTGGCTTCGGCCATCCGCTCGAGCTCTGCCCGCGCGCGTTCGATCAGCGCCGGCTTGAGCACCAGGTCCTCGGGCGGATAGCCGATCAGTTGCAGCTCGGGAAAGACGATCAGATCGGCCTCCGGGCAATCCGCCCGCGCACCGAGCATCGCATCGGCATTGCCGGGCAGATCGCCCATCACCTGATTGAGCTGCGCAAAGGCAATCTTTAGGAAGGTGGTCATGCAGCGCTCTTTATGGGGCTTCCGCTGCCGAGCCAAGGTGCTGACTATGACACTATCCCGCGATGCGCTTATCGACCTCGCCGTGGACGGCTATTTCGGCAATGTCGGGCGGCGCGATATCACCGCCCTGCTCGGCAATATGGCCGAAGACGTTTCGATGCAGGTTCCCTCAATGGGAATCCGTTTCGCCGACAAACAGGCGATTGCCGACCATTTCGACGATTTTCTAGGCGCCTATTCAACCGTTACGGTCGATAATTTCATCGTCACGGCCGATGTCGAAAACCAGTCGGTCGCCGTGCGGTTCCGGATCAGGCTGACGCCGAGCGATGGCGGGGAGCCGAGAGTGATGTGGAACTGCAATTTCTTCGAGATCGACCCAGCCGGCCGTATCCAAGCCATCACCAACTATATGAGCGGCCAGATCGAGGCCGGGTTTCACGCGGGCGTATCCCGCTAGCCGAAGGCCAGCGTCCCCAGGAAGCGGCCGGGGATAAAGGCGAAGGCACCGGCGATCACCAGCCCGATATACATGCCTTCCATGGGGCGGCGATGGCCCACGATATCGCCCTTGCGCAGCCGCCAGAGCGACAATGGGATCGACACCAGAATGACGACCGAGAAAAAATGAATGAAGGAGAGGGGAAACCAGAAGCTCGAAATTGCGGCTGTCAGCATCAGCATCACCCAGACGCGCCCCAATAGCCGGTGTGTCGTATCGCCCTTCCGGCCATAGAGAACCACCGCACCGAGCGGCAATGCGGGCAACACAGCCGCCAGATGGACGGCCACGGCCGGCGAAAAGCTATTGTCGCTTGGCTGGCCGTTTCCATAACTCAACGCCATGAGGGTCAAGGTGGCGACGACAGTTCCGACTGCGGTCGCGATGGCCGCAGGGATGGACGGCCGGCCCCAGGATGCAGCGGCGGCCCGCGTCATGCGAGCGCTGCCGTGGCGAGAGCGCAAACCGGCATGCTGGTCGCCATGGCGGTTAATGTAGCCGAAACGAAAAGCGCAAGGATGCCGGTGCCGATCGCGGGAACTAGGGTGCTAAGATCATTTGTCATGTCGTGTCTCCTATTCGTGACACGGTCAGGATGCCGTATGCCCGTCCGCCGGCAAGCCGATCTGCGCGGTTCGGAGAAAATCTTCGCAAAGCCCCTGATTTTGGTCTATTTGCCCATTCACGAAGCGTGAACGGGACGGGAAGCCGGATGCAATTGCGCCAATTGGCCATCGAAATCTTCATCATTGCGGCGATCGGCGCGGTGCTTGGTCTGCTCGGGCCGTTCGGCACCTATGAAATGCCGACGGCGATGCGTCTCGCCTATTGGATCGGCTTCATTATGGTCGGCTATGTCATCTATCGACCCGTGCAGACGGTGGCTGTGTGGCTATCCGAAACCACGGCGATACCGCTCTGGACGACGCTGCTCTTCGCGGCCGCGCTCGCGGCGATACCGCTGACGGCGGTAGTCGGTTTCGCTCTGGCGGGAATGAGCGTCGACACCGATTATCTCGGGGCGGGCTTCGGACTGCTCTATCTCCAGGTGCTCGGCATCGGTCTCGGAATCCAGGCGGCAATGTGGCTGCTCTTCACCCGCCATATCAACGCGGACAGCCCGGAGTCCGAAGATACGGCGAGCCCGTCGGCGCCCAAGCCGCTCGATGTGCGGGATATCGCAATGCCCGAGCGGCCCGACGTTCCCTTTTTCGAGCGGCTCCCGCCCGAGCTCGGCAATCACCTCGTGTGCCTCGAAATGCAGGACCATTATGTGAAGGCGCATACGCTGGCGGGCAGCGAGATGCTGCTGATGCGGCTGCGCGATGCGATGGCCGAGCTCGGCGACATCGAAGGGTTGCAGGTGCATCGCAGCTGGTGGGTGGCGCGCGATCAGGTGCGCGCGATCCGGCGCGAGGGACGCGGTATCAAGCTCGAACTTGCCAATGGCCTGCTCGCCCCCGTCGCGCGCAGCCGCCGGGAAAAATTGCGCGCCGAGGGCTGGCTCTAGCGCGGAGCAACCGCCCCGTTCCTCCACACTCCCCAGAAAAGCGCGGGCCAGCGGTTTATTTTTTCCGGCCACGGCCTAAAACGCTTTTCGCAAAGGGGAGTGCGTCCATGAAATTGCTGTCGGGTAATTCCAATCTGCCGCTGGCGAGCGCGATCTCCCAATATCTCGAAATCCCGCTGACCGAAGCCAATGTCCGGCGCTTCGCGGACGAGGAAATTTTCGTCGAAATATTGGAGAATGTGCGCGGCGAGGATGTGTTCGTCGTCCAGTCGACCAGCTATCCGGCCAACGACAATCTCATGGAGCTGTTGATCATGATCGATGCGCTGAAACGCGCATCGGCGAAGCGGATCACCGCCGTTCTTCCCTATTTCGGCTATGCGCGGCAGGACCGGAAGCCCGGCCCGCGCACCCCGATCTCGGCCAAGCTCGTCGCCAACCTGATCACCACGGCCGGCGCCAACCGCGTGCTGACGATGGACCTGCATGCGGGACAGATTCAGGGCTTTTTCGATATCCCGACCGACAATCTCTATGGTGCGCCGGTGATGGCGGCGGATATTTCGGCGCGTTTCTCGAAGAAGGATATCACCGTCGTCTCGCCCGATGTCGGCGGCGTGGTCCGCGCCCGCGCGCTCGCCAAGCGGCTCGACAACGCCCCGCTCGCCATCATCGACAAGCGCCGCGAAAAGCCTGGCGAATCGGAGGTCATGAATATCATCGGCACCGTCGAAGGGCGGTTCTGCGTCATCGTCGACGATATCGTCGATTCGGCCGGCACGCTCTGCAATGCCGCCGCAGCGATGAAAGAAGCGGGCGCCGAGGAAGTGATGGCCTATTGCACCCATGGTGTGCTGTCGGGCGGCGCGGTGGCGCGGGTCGACGGATCGGTGATGAAAGAACTGGTGATCACCGATTCGATCGGCAATCACGATGCCATCGCCGAGGCCAAGAAAATCCGCCACCTGCCCATCGCCCCGCTCTTCGCCGAAGCGATCCGCCGGATCGCCGATGAAAGCTCGGTCTCCAGCCTGTTCGACTAGTCCGGCATCAGCGCGGCGATCACCCGGCGCAACCCGTCGCGATAGGCGGCATGATCCTTGGCCGTATAAAGCAGGCCTTTCGATGCCCAATACAGGGTATGCGCTATTTCAACGGCCCGGCTGTCCGAAATCCCGCCCGATCGCCCGGCAAGCAGCCTGGCCACTTTGGCATTGATATAGCGTTCGGCCTGTTCCGACAGTTCGGCCGCCTCGCCCTGCACCATCGTCAGGATCTCGGTGGCATGCGGCGATGACCGGAGCAGATCGACATGCTGCCCGGCCCAGATTTCATAGGCCGCCATCAGCCGGTCCGGGATTTCCTGCTCCTCGTCTTCCAGTGCCGCCAGAGCATCGGCGGCCGACTGTTCGATCAGCGTCTTGGTCGCCCAGCCGAACACGGCCTCTTTGGAGGAAAAGCGATTGTAAAGCGCCTGGCGCGAAATCCCCATCGCATCGGCAAGATCGCTCATCGAGCTTTTACGAAAGCCATAATGCGCGAAAATGCGCAACACGGCATGGAGAGGATCACTCGGTCCCATGATGACGAAATTGACATTTTTGTTCTTTTTTGTCAACTATGTCAATATACCGATTCGGCTATAGCCATGCGCCGCGCCAGGCGGCGAAGGAGAACTCCATGCTCGACGTGACCAAAACCGGCATCCGCAACTGGAAACCGGACAGCCTGCCCGATCTTGGCGGCAGGCTTTTCATCATCACCGGCGGCAATAGCGGAATCGGCTTCGATGCCGCGCGCATGCTGGCCGGCAGAGGCGCCGATATCGTCATTGCCGGCCGCAACCGCGAAAAGATCAATGCGGCGGCCGCGACTTTGCAGGGCGGCGCAACCGGCAAGATCGACACGGTCGAACTGGATCTGTCCGACCTTTCCCATGTCCGCAACGCCGCCGAAACCGTCCGGGCGCGCTATGACCGGATCGACGGGCTGATCGACAATGCCGGGATCATGCAAACTCCCGACACCCGCACTGTCGATGGCTACGAGCTGCAACTGGCGACCAATCATCTCGGTCATTTCCTCTGGGCCGGGCTATTGTTCGACCTGGTCGAACAGGCCGAAGGCCGGATCGTGACCGTATCGAGCATCGCGCATAAATTCGGCACGATATTCAGCGACGATCTGATGCTGGAAAAGCGCTATTCGCCGACCCAGGCCTATGGCCAATCCAAACTCGCCAACATGCTGTTCGGGCTGGAGCTGCATCGCCGGCTCGCCGCCAAGGGCAGCGCGGTCAAATCGATCGTCTGCCACCCCGGCTATTCCAATACCGCCCTGCAGGACACCGGGCCATCGGGCCCGCTCAACCTGCTCTATAAATTTCTCAACCCGCTCATGGCGCAACCCGCCGAGCTGGGCGCCATTCCCACGGTGCTCGCCGCAGCCGCCGAAGAGGCCCAATCGGGCGCCTATTACGGACCGACAGGATGGGGCGATGCGCGCGGCCCGGTCGGCGATTCCTTCGTTGCCATGCGCGGCCGCAATGCCGAGCGAGCGCAATGGTTGTGGGACGAGAGCGAAAAGCTGGTCGATTTCGAATGGGATTTCCTGCGCTGATGCCCGCCGCGACCGTTTGACCTGATTTCGCGCGACCGGTATTCGTCCAGTCATGGCCAAAGCCGACCTCTTCACCCATCCGATGCATCTCGGCCTCGGCGCGACGGCGATCCCGCAGCCTGAATTCACCGGCATGCCCTGGTATGAAGACTATGGAAAACGCACGGCGGCCGACGGCGCGGAAGGACGGTTGGTCAGTGCTCATCGCTTTACCGAGAACTGGGATGTGTGGGAAATGCATCCCAAAGGCGACGAGGCCGTGATCTGCCTGTCGGGCGAGATGACGCTGCATCAGGAACTGGCCGACGGAACGAAGACTAGCGTTACGCTTGCCCCCGGCGAATATGCGGTGAACCCGCCCGGATGCTGGCACACGGCCGATATTGATGGGGAAGCGTCAGCGCTGTTCATCACGGCGGGCGAAGGCACCGAACACCGGCCGCGCGGATAGACGGAAACGATGGGCGGATTCGAAAGCGATATCGCGCTTGCGCACAGACTCGCGGACGCCGCGGGCGAGGCGATACGCCCCTTTTTCCGCGCGGACTTTACGCGCGAGGACAAGGCCGATGCCTCGCCAGTCACCGAGGCGGACAAAGCCGCGGAAGCCGCCATCCGCGCTATCCTCGAAACCGAGCGCCCCGACGACGGGATAATCGGCGAAGAATATGGCGTGACGCGCGAGGGCGCGAGCCGGCAATGGGTGCTCGATCCGATCGACGGTACGGTCAGCTTTATCGCGGGCCGCCCGACCTTCGGCACGCTCATCGCATTGATGCAGGACGGCTGGCCGCTGCTTGGTGTTATCGACCAGCCCATCGCAAGCGAACGCTGGACCGGCGCGATGGGCCAGACGACCCAGTTGAACGGCGCACCGGTCGCCACCCGCCGCTGCCGCGCGCTCGACGGGGCGATGCTCGCGACGACGAGCCCGCACTGTTTCTCCGACGAGGAAGGCGAAGCGTTTCTGCGCGTCGTTGCCAAGGCCCAGGCGCAAAAGCGGCAGGGCCCGATCTATGGCGGCGATTGCTACAGCTACGGCCTGCTTGCCTCGGGCCATATCGATCTGGTGATCGAAGCCGGGTTGGCGCTCCACGATTTCGCGGCGCTGATCCCCGTCGTCGAAGGCGCGGGCGGGCAGATGACCGACTGGCACGGCGAACCTTTATCGGCAAACAGCGACGGCAACGTGATCGCACTCGGCGATTCGGCGCGGCTGGATGATGTGCTCGGGGCACTGCACGGGAATTAGTTTGTCAGACCTTCCGCTTTGCCTCAGGCGCGGCAAGTTTTTTGTCAGACTCGACCGATCGGTCGAGCGCGGCACCGGCCCGCTCCCCCTCCCGGCCTCCCATGAGCATATCCTGATTGGGAGGTCGGGAGGGGAGCGGGCCGGTGCCGCGAACTTTCGCCAGAAAGTTTCTGACAAACAGATTTCAACGTCGCTGCGTATGCTCGTATGGACTCGCCGAAACAATATTGCCTTTCGCGCTCCATCGCCCTATATCGCGCCTCTTCCAAACGATGTGAGGAACTGTCCGGCCGGAATGGGCTGCCGAGGCCGTTCGCAAATCGTCAGTGACAAGGAGACGAAAATGCCCAAGCTGAAGACCAAGAGCGGTGTGAAGAAACGCTTCAAGATCACCGCCACCGGCAAGGTCATGCACGGCGTCGCAGGCAAGCGCCACCGGCTGATCAGCCATAACGCAAAATATATCCGCCAGAATCGCGGCACCGACGAGCTGTCGGCCGCCGATGCCAAGGTCGTCAAGAAATGGGCGCCCTACGGACTGAGGAAATAGGCCATGGCACGAGTCAAACGCGGAACGACGAGCAAGGCTCGCCACAAGCGGCTCCTCAAGGAAGCCAAGGGCTATTGGGGCCGTCGCAAGAACACGATCGGCGTCGCGCGCCAGGCAGTCGAAAAGGCCGGCCAGTACGCCTATCGCGATCGCAAGGTCAAAAAGCGGAAATTCCGCGCGCTGTGGATCCAGCGGATCAACGCCGCGGTGCGCTCCGAAGACCTGACCTATGCGCGCTTCATGCACGGCCTGAAGCTCGCCGGCGTCGAGCTGGACCGCAAGGTTCTGGCCGATCTCGCGATGAACGAACCCGAGGCGTTTAGCGCCGTCGTTGCCCAGAGCAAGGACGCGCTCGCAAAGGCCTGAGGCAGCGACAGCATTAGCCGGTAGCAAGACCGGCAAATCCAACTAAAAGGGCGCGGGGAGCAGCACTGTTCCACGCGCCCTTTTTCGCATCAGCTATCTGAACGGACGAAATGATGGATCAGCAACAGCCGGATCTGGAACAGCTCAAACAGGACCTATGCGCCGCGATCGACGTCGCTACGGGGCTGGAGGCGCTCGATGCCGTGCGCGTGCATGCGCTCGGCAAGAACGGCGTCGTGACCGCGCTGCTGAAGACGCTCGGCGGCATGTCGCCCGAAGAGCGCAAGGTCGAAGGCCCGCGGATCAACGGCCTGCGCGGCGAGATCGCCGATGCGATCGAAGCGAAGAAGGAGGCCCTCGCCGCCGAAGAACTGGCCGCGCGGATGGCCTCCGAAACGCTCGATCTGTCGCTGCCGCCGAAGGAAAGGCCGAAGGGTTCGGTACACCCCGTCAGCCAGGTGATGGACGAACTGGCCGAAATCTTTGCCGATCTCGGCTTCGCGGTCGCGACGGGGCCGGAGATTGAGGATGACTGGCACAATTTCACCGCGCTCAACATTCCCGAAAGCCATCCGGCGCGGGCGATGCACGACACCTTCTATTTCGGCGAGAATCAGAAGCGCGACGGGCAGCCGATGATGCTCCGCACTCATACGTCGCCTGTCCAGATCCGCACTATGACGGCGGGCGAGCCGCCGTTCCGGATCATCGCTCCGGGCCGTACCTATCGGTCGGACTCGGATGCGACGCACACGCCGATGTTCCACCAGGTCGAGGGACTGGTGATCGATCGCGACATCACCATGGGGCATCTGAAGTGGACGCTTGAGACGTTCGTAAAAGCGTTTTTCGAACGCGACGATATCGTGCTGCGCTTCCGCCCCAGCTATTTCCCCTTCACCGAGCCGTCGGCCGAAATCGATATGGGCTTTTCGATCGAAAATGGCCGGCGCATAGTCGGCGGCGATCCGAACGGCCCCGATGGCGGCTGGATGGAGCTTGGTGGCTCCGGCATGGTCAACCGCCGCGTGATCGAGGCGTGCGATCTCGATCCGGACGAGTGGCAGGGCTTCGCCTTCGGCTGCGGTATCGATAGGCTCGCCATGCTCAAATACGGGATGGACGATCTGCGCGCGTTCTTCGACGGCGATTTGCGCTGGATCGAGCATTACGGCTTCTCTGCACTCGATGTGCCGACGTTGAGCGCGGGAGTAGGCGCATGAAGTTGACGGCCACCAAACAAGAAAGAAAAGCACCCGTCACCCCCGCGAAGGCGGGGGTCCAGTCCCTCGGATTCGAACACGAAAGAACGGCAAAGCTGGATTCCCGCCTTCGCGGGAATGACGAAGTAGAAACGGAACCGTGCCGATGAAGTTCACATTAGATTGGCTGAAAGAGCATCTCGATACCGATGCCGATCTCGATACCGTTCTCGAAACGCTGACCGCGATCGGGCTCGAAGTCGAGGGCGTCGAAACCCCGGGCGAAACGCTCGCCGATTTCAGGATCGCGCGCGTGGTCTCGGCCGGCAAGCACCCCAATGCCGACAAGCTGCAACTGCTGCAGGTCGATACCGGCGACGGCATTCCGGTCCAGGTCGTGTGCGGCGCGCCCAATGCGCGCGAAGGCATGGTCGGCGTATTTGCGGCCCCCGGCACTTATGTTCCGGGCATCGATGTCACACTGAAACCGGCGAAGATCCGCGACATCGAGAGCTTCGGCATGATGTGTTCGGAGCGCGAGCTGGAAATGTCGGATGCGCATGAGGGGGTTATCGATCTCGACGCTGAGGCCGCCGAACATGTTGGCGAAAGTTACGCGCAATGGGCCGGGCTTGACGATCCGGTGATCGATATCGCGATCACGCCGAACCGGCAGGATTGCATGGGCGTACGTGGTGTGGCCCGCGATCTTGCAGCGGCCGGACTCGGGCGGCTGAAGCCGCTGGCCGAGGCCTATGCACCGGCAGGCGCCGAACCGGGATCGGGTCACAACAATCCCACCGGGCAGCGCGAAGCCGTCAAACCGATCGCGGGCAAAGGCGCGCCATCGATCGAAATTCGCACCGACGATCCGGACGGCTGCCCGGCCTTTTTCGGCCGTACCGTCTCGGATGTTTCCAACGGCACGTCGCCCGACTGGATGCAGAAAAGGCTGCGGGCGATCGGCCAGAAGCCGATTTCCGCGTTGGTCGATATCACCAATTTCGTAATGATCGATCTCGGCCGTCCCTTACACGTCTATGACCGCGCGAAACTGGGCGATGCCATCTTCGCGCGCCGTGCGGAGAATGGCGAAAAAGTCGTCGCGCTCAACGGCAAGGAATACACGCTCGACGACAGCATGACGGTGATCGCGGACGAACAGGGCGTCCACGATATCGGCGGCATCATGGGCGGCGAGCATTCGGGCGTACAGGATGACACGACCGATATCGTGATCGAATGCGCCTATTTCGATCCGCCCCGTATCTCGCGAACCGGCCAAAAGCTCGGCCTGATGTCGGACGCGCGCGCGCGTTTCGAACGCGGCGTCGACCCGGCCTTTCTCGACGATGGACTGACCATCGCGACGCAGCTCGTCCTCGCGCTGTGCGGCGGCACGCCGTCGGAAGTCGTGCGCGCGGGCGAACCGCCGCTCGATACCAAAACCGTCAGCTACGATCCCCAGCTGGCAGAGACGCTGGGCGGACTCGCCATTCCGAACGCGAAGCAACGCGCTTCGCTCGAGGCGCTAGGATTTGCGGTCGCAGGCGACGGCCCGTTCGAAGTGACGGCTCCGACCTGGCGGCGCGATGTCGACGGTGCGCCCGATCTGGTGGAAGAAGTGCTGCGCCTCGAAAGCTATGACGCTATTCCATCGACGCCGCTGCCGCGCGCCGAGGGTGTCGCCACGCCGACCGCCTCGCCCGAACAAAAGCGCGAGCGTACGGTCCGTCGGGCCGCCGCCGCACGCGGGCTCAACGAGGCGGTGACCTGGAGCTTCATCCCCGAGGCCGAGGCCGCTCTATCGGGCAACGCATCATGGATCCTCGCCAATCCGATCAGCGAGGACATGAAGGTCATGCGCACCTCGATGATCCCGGGCCTCGCCGCCGCCGCCAAGCGCAATGCCGATCGCGGCGCGTCGAGCATCCGCCTGTTCGAGATCGGCCGACGCTATCTTGAAGAAGAAGAACGCCCGACCCTCGGCCTGATCCTGGCCGGCGCGAAGGGTGCGCGCCACTGGCAGGGCGGCGGCCCAAATGACTCAAACGCGTTCGACGCCTATGACGCCAAGGCCGAGATCGTCGCGCTGCTCGAAGCGGCCGGCGCACCGACTGCGAACCTGCAACTCTTCGGCGATGCGAGCGGGCTCTATCATCCGGGCCGCTCGGCGCGGCTATGCCTCGGCCCGAAGAATGTATTGGCCGAATTCGGCGAGCTGCACCCGAACACGCTTACGGCGCTCGATCTCGACGGCCCGGTCATGGCCGGCGAAATCTATCTCGATGCAATCCCGATGCCGCGCAGCTCGGGCCATATGCGCAAAGCCTATACCCCGCCCGCGCTGCAAGCCGTCACCCGCGACTTCGCCTTCCTGCTCGATGCGGACACGCCCGCGGGCGACCTGCTCCGCGCGGTCAAGGGCGCGGACAAGCAGCATCTGGTCGATGCGCGCATCTTCGATGTGTTCACCGGCAAAGGGGTCGGTGAGGGCAAGAAGTCGGTGGCGATCGAGGTGACGCTGCAACCGGCCGAGAAAAGCTTCACCGAAGAGGATCTGAAAGCGATTTCGGACAGCGCGGTGAAGGCGGCCGGGAAGGTTGGCGGTGAGTTGCGGGGTTAACGCCCCAGCAAAAACACAGCCTGTTCCGCCAGCAGATTCGCCGCCCCGGCGCCGCGCTGCCGGTTTCCGCTCAAAAACCAGGCGCGTTCCACCGCGATCCCCTGCTCGCGCAGCAATGCGCGGAAATCGTCGATCGTGACATGGTGGATGTTTTCGGTCGCGTACCAGCTTAGGGGCAGCGCGCCGGTGACCGGCATCCGGCCGCCGAACATCAGGCTTGCCCGCACCCGCCAATAGGCGAAGTTGGGGAAGCTCACGAAAGCGCGCGGGGCGATGCGGAGCAGCTCGCCAAGGATCGCATCGGGCGCGCGGGTCGTCTGGAGCGTCTGGCTGAGGATCGCGTAATCGAAGGCATCGTCCGGATAGTCGGCAAGATCGGTATCGGCGTCGCCCTGCACCACCGACAGGCCCTTCGCCATCGCCTGGGCGACATTGTCGGCGTCGAGCTCAAGCCCGCGCGCATCCGCGGCTTTCGCCTCGCGAATTGCCGCCATGAGGCCACCATCGCCGCAGCCGATATCGAGCACGCGCGCACCTTCGGGCAGGTGATCGGCGATGATAGCCAGATCGGGGCGGAGGGCGCTCATGATGGTGGCGTTCCGTAAAGATTGAAGATGCGTTGCATATGCCGTTCAGCATGCGGGATCGGCTCCCATCCCAATCTGGCATAAAGCGGCTGGGCATCCCGCGTTACCAGATGCCAGTGCCGCAATGATTGCAATTCGGGCAAAGCCTGCAGGCGGGCCACCATATCCTGGGCGACACCCCTGCCGCGATGGCTTTGCTCGACATAGACATCGGCCAGATAGGCGTAGGTTGCTTCGTCTGTGATCAACCGGGCAAAGCCGATTTGATCCGATCCATCGAACGCGCCGATAACAACCGAGTTTGCGACCGACTTTTCGACGAGATCGCGCGGGATGCCCTCTGCCCAGTAGCTGGACGCGAGAAAAGCATGGATTCTCTCCTGCTGCATTTCGGCATGATCGCGCGAGTAGCGGATTTCACCCATCACCCCTCCCCCGCCTTCAAAAACCCGTCGACCGTCGCGTTCATACCCGGCGTATCGAGCAGGAAGGCGTCATGGCCGAAGGGCGAAGAGAGTTCGACGAAGCTGACCTCGGCGCCGCTGGCATTGAGCGCGCGGACGATCGTTTTCGCCTCGCTTGTCGGATAGAGCCAGTCGCTGTCGAAGCTGATCACGCAGAATCGGGTGTGCGATCCGGCGAATGCGTTGGCGAGCAGGCCGCCATGCTCCTCGGCGAGATCGAAATAGTCCATCGCGCGCGTGATATAGAGATAGCTGTTGGCGTCGAAGCGATCGACGAAACTGATCCCCTGGTGCCGCAAATAGCTTTCGACCTGGAAATCGGCGTCGAAGCCGAAACTCTTGGCACCAGTTTCTTGTCCGGGTTTGGCCTGCAGCCGCCGCCCGAATTTCTCGGTCAGGCCTTCTTCGGAGAGATAGGTGATGTGCGCGGCCATGCGAGCAACAGCGAGGCCTTTGGTCGGTTGCTCGCCGTCCGCATAATAATCGCCGCCGCGCCAGTGTGGATCGGCCATGATCGCCTGCCGCCCGACCTCGTGAAAGGCTATATTCTGCGCCGAATGCCGCGGCGCGGTCGCGATGGCGATGGCCGAGCGGACGCGATCCGGGTAGAGGCACGCCCATTCGAGCACCTGCATCCCGCCCATCGAGCCGCCCATTACCGCGTGGAGCGTCTCGATGCCGAGATGATCGAGCAGCATCGCCTGGGCGCGGACCATGTCGCGGATCGTGATGACCGGGAAACGCATCGCATAGGGCTTGCCGTCCTCCCCGAGGCTCGCCGGGCCGGCGCTCCCCATGCAGCTACCGAGCACATTGACGCAGATGACGAAATGGCGCGCCGGATCCACCGGCTTCCCCTCGCCCACCATCCGCACCCACCAGCCGGGCTTGCCGGTGACGGGATGGGTCGAGGCGACATGCTGGTCCCCGGTCAGCGCGTGGCAGATCAGGATGGCGTTGGATTTGTCGTCATTGAGCGCGCCATAGGTCTCATAGGCAAAATCCACGGGCGCGAGCGATGCCCCGCCATCGAGCGTCAAAGGCCCGGGCAGCGTCACGGCGCGTGCGGCGCCGAAGGGGGAGGGATCGTCCGCCATAGAGAAGCGGCGCTAGGGCGCGCGGGGCGGCGTTGTCAAACCTTTGTCAGAACATTGCTGCCGCGAAATTCTGAGGACAATCCTCCAAACCTTTCCCCTTGAGGCCACGCAGAATCCCTCTATTCCCGCTTCCATGACCGGCCCCACACCCAAACCCTGGATCGCGGCGATGACGCCCTACACGCCCGGGCGCTCGAAAACGGCGTCTGATGGGCCGGTCGTCAAACTTTCATCCAACGAAAATCCGCTGGGTACGAGCACGAATGCGGAACGCGCGCTGACCGAGGCGCGGGGCAGCCTGGCACGCTATCCCGATCCGGCCTCGACGGCTTTGCGCGCGGCGATTGCCGAGTTGAACGGCATCGCGGCGGACCGTATCATCTGCGGCACCGGATCGGACGAGATCCTCCATCTGGCCGCCGGGGCCTATGCGGGCGTCGGGGACGAGATCCTCTATGTACGGTACGGCTTTACCGTCTACCCCCTGTCGGCGCAGCGGGTGGGGGCGACGCCGGTCGAGGCGGATGACAGGGATTATGCGACGGATGTCGATGCGCTGATCGCCGCGATCACGCCGGCAACGCGGGTGATCTTCGTTGCCAATCCGAACAATCCGACGGGCACCTACACTTTGATGGCCGAAATCGAGCGGCTTCATGACGCCATGCCGCCGGATTGCCTGCTGGTAATCGACCAGGCCTATGCCGAGTATCTCGATCCGGCCGAGGCACAAGCGCCGCTGGAACTGGCGCGCAATTCGCACAACATATTGATAACACGAACATTTTCAAAGATTTACGGCCTGGCGGCGGAACGCATTGGATGGGGCTATGGCCCCGCGCCCGTCATCGATGCGCTGAACCGTATCCGCGCGCCGTTCAACGTCACAACGGCCGGACAGGCAGCTGCAATCGCCGCGCTCGGCGACCAGGATTTCGTCGAGAAAAGCCGTGCGCATAACAGCAAGTGGCGCACATGGCTGGCCGGGCGGATCGAACGGCTCGGCAATGCCGGGCTGCGCGCGGTTCCGTCCGAGGCCAATTTTCTGCTGATATTGTTCGAGGGTAAGCTGAGCGCGGAAGCCGCCTATGAGGGGCTGATGGAGCGCGGTTTCATCACCCGCTGGCTGCCCGGACAGCAGCTGCCCCATGCCCTGCGGATTACGATCGGGACCGAAGAGGAAACGCGCGGCGTCGCGGATGCGCTGGAGGCGCTAGTCGCCGCTCATCTCTAGATCGTTGATCAGCCGATACACGCGCTGCTCGATCTCGTCGCGCGGCAGCCCCGTGGGGATCGGTTCGAAGAAACGGTAGGTTACGGTCCCCGGGCGCTTGATCCAGCTGTCACGCGGCCAGACATGCCCGCTCTCGATCGCGATCGGCACGACCGGAAGGTTGAATACCTTGTACAGCCCCGCAAATCCGGCTTGCAACGGCGGCGTCTCGCCGGGCGAAACGCGGGTCCCTTCCGGGAAAATCACGATCGAACGGCCCATCGCCAATATTTCGCGCGTCCGCTTGAGCATCGCCCGCATGGTGCTCGCGCCGCCCGATCGATCGACGGCGATCCCGCCATAGCGAACCGCGAGCCATCCCCAGCCGGGAATGCCCGTCAGCTCCTTCTTCAGGACGGGCGCCGGCGTATCGAGGAGATTCAGAAAATCGAGCGTTTCGAACATCGCCTGGTGCTTGGCGGCGAACAGATACTGGCCTTCCGGAATCTCGCCTTCGATCCGGACGGTAATGCCCAGGATCCAGCGCGCGCACCAGCGATGGAAACGCACCCAAGCGTAAATCACCGCATGCATCGGCCGCCTGCCGAGCGCTGCGCCGATCAACGCTGCAATCACCCACGGAATCGTCATCCCATAGAAGACAAGCATGAAAATAATCGTCCGGATTGCCGCCATGCCGTCTAGGCCGGAAACTCATGGACAGGACGATCGAGGCGCCCCAATGGCGAACCTATCGGGCCGAAAGGCGCGCTGCGAAGGCTGGTTGCCTTTGCAAGCGTCTTTTGGTTCGAGAGGGAAGCCATTGGGGCGTCCCTACGGGATTTGATCGAAATGGCCAATCGCCGCGTCGAAAAGCCTTGAAATATCGACATATTGCTGCGCCTTTCCTTCTTGCGCTAGGCCATTCCGCTTCAAACCTCGAACGCCCTGTCCATGAGTTTCCGGCCTAAAGCCCAATCAATGCGCTCAATCGGCGCAGGAGATATTTGTTATATTCCAGAAAGAGTTGCATGAAACTCGGTTCGCTCGCGACGGCATCGGGAAGCACAGTGACGCTATCGTCCAGCTCCCGTTCGAGCTCAAATTTCGCACGCGGCATATGCCAGTCCGTCGTCACAAGACGCACGCTGGCGAAGCCGTTCTCGCGCATCCAGCGCGCGGCTTCCGCCCCGTTGCTCCGCGTGTCGACCGCCTCCTGCCCGAGATCGATGCAGCAATCGAACAGCGCTTCAGGCTTGCCGGTTTCCTCGGCCAGTTCGACCGGCCGGACCGTGCGGTTGACGCCCGAAATCAGCATCCGGTCCGCTTGCCCCGCTTCCAGCACAGCGATTCCGCGCTCAATGCGATATTCGCCGCCGGTCAAAACGATGATCGCGTCCGTACGCTGCGATCCGGCAGGGCCGGGCAATCCGATCGCGAAGACCGCAAAACCCAGCGCCCATAGGAGCACGATCAGGGAAAGAATACGCCGCACCATCGCCAACGGCCTATAGCAACTTTTTGAGAACGCCAATCACGGTGAACCGCGCGACCAAAGTCGAAACCGCGGCACCGGCCAACGGCAGCAATGCCAAAATCGCCCAGGCGAGCAGCGGCAATGTCGCCGATCCGAGCAACTCCGACCCGACCGCACCGATGCGCTGGCCGAGCAGAAGCAGGACGATGACGGCCACCAGAAACCCGACCAGCCCGCCGAACAGCGCATCGAGCGCAATCCGGCGCTGGAACAGCCGCGCGATCTGCACATCAGTCGCGCCCATCAGGTGCAACACCTCGATCGTGCTGCGATGCGTGTTGAGCGCGGCGCGGACGGCGAGGATCACAGAGGCCGCCAGGGCGCTGGCGGTCAGCAGAACCAGCGCGAACGCAAGCCATGTCAGCGATCCGATCAATCCGGCGAGCGGCGCCAGGAATTGCGCATGATCGTCGACCCGCGCGGCCGGGGCGACGTCGACTATCGCCTCCTCTATGCGCGCAAGATCGGCATGGGCTTCCGCGGTCAGCGCCGCGTCGATCATGGTGGGCACCGGAATGCCCTCCTCATCCCCGGCCGCGCCGATCCATGGCTCAATCAGCGCATCGATTTCCTCGTCCGATACCCGGATAACCTCGGTCACGCCCTCCATTTCGCCCAGTGCCGCCATCGCGGCACGCGTTTGCCCTTCGCGCAGGTCCGGATTGGCTTCGACGATCTGCACGGTAATTCGCTGGGCAATGCTGCCCGTGACATTGCTGGCGGCATGGTTGAGCGCCAGTCCACCGGCGGCCGCCAGCACCGTCAGGAACATCATGATCGCGATGATCCAGGGCATCGGGCCGGACAGACGTCCTTCGGTAAGCAGGCGCCGCTCGGCCGGGCTGGCGGCGAAGGGACCGGTCACGAGGTCGAGGCCCCGGGCCGCCGCCCTCGCGGTTCGCGCGGCGGGTTTTTGAGTGCGCCGGTCGGGTCGGACAGACGGCCGCCCTCGAGCCGCATCATCTGCGCCGCCGAGACGCGGCTGAGGAGGTGGATATCGTGTGTCGCAACCACGAGCGTCGTGCCGAGCTTGTTCAGCGCATCGAACAGATGCAGCAGCCGCGCCGCCATTTCCGGATCGACATTGCCGGTCGGCTCGTCGGCAATCAGGATCTCGGGCCGCCCGATCACCGCGCGCGCGATCGCGACCCTCTGCTGCTCGCCGCCCGACAGCGTGGCGGGCCGGGCGCTGGCGCGATCCGACAGGCCGACCCAGGCGAGCATCTCGTTTACCGGCGTCGCCAATTCGCTCTCCTCCACGCCCGCAACGCGCAGCGGCAGTGCGATATTATCGAAAGCGGAGAGATGCGGGACGAGCCGGAAATCCTGAAACACGACGCCGATCCGTCGCCGGAAACCGGGCAACCGGTCGCGCGGCAATGTTACGACATCCTCATCGAACAGCCGGATCAGGCCGCGGCTCGGCCGCAGCGCGAGATAGAGCAGTTTGAGCAATGACGTCTTGCCGGCACCGGACGGACCGGTGAGGAAATAGAAGCCGCCGCCATCGAGCGAGAAGCTGACATCGGACAGCGTCTCTGCGCCCGTTCCGTAGCGCAGCCCGACATTTTCGAACTGGGCAATTGTCGTGGCCATCGGGGCAGCCATGGCACAGGCCGCTATCCGGCGTAAAGCACACAACGCACAGCGCCGGCGACCTTGCCAGCCGGGGGCAAGCGCGCGTAAATCATCGCCTTATCCGCAACCAGTTGGCGTCCCTGTCGCATGATCCTCGTTTGCCCCGCCTGCTCGACCCGCTACCTGGTTCCCGATACGGCGATCGGGGTGGACGGACGGCAAGTCCGATGCGCCAATTGCAAGAATAGCTGGTTCGCCGAAGGGCCGGACACCGTGCCCGAGCCGCCGGTCGCTGCGCCGGAACCGCCGCCTGCGCCCGTGCAGCGGGAATTCTCCGAGCCGCCCGCGCCCGAGCCGCCGACAGAAACCGCGCCAGCCGAAAAACCGCATCGCACCGCCGGCGATGCCGATCCGTTCGCGCACGAACCGCCGTTCAAGCCGCGGCGCAACCCGGCCAAGATGTGGACGGCGATCGCCGCCGGGCTCTTCATCGTCCTCGCCGCCGGGATCGGCGCGGTCGCATGGTTCGGCCCGCCGGGCTTCATAGCCGGGATTGGCGGCAATGCGAGCGATGGCGCGCTCGATGTCCAGCTCGTGCGCAGCCCGGAGCGGCGGACGCTGGCGAGCGGCCATGAACTGCTTTCGATCTCCGGGCGGATCGTCAACATGACCGACGAAGAGCAGCGCGTACCCGATATCCGCGCCGAGCTGCGCAACGCGCAGGGCGCGGTGGTCTATGACTGGACGATCCAGGCACCGCAGCGCACGCTTCCGCCCCGCGAAATGGTGGAGTTCAATTCGGCCGAGATCGATATCCCGCGCAATGCGGAAGAGCTGAACCTCAGATTCGTGCCGTTCGAAGGGGCGTAGTCTTTCAGAACAGTGCTGGCGCAATGTCGCGGCACCGGCCCGCTCCCCCTCCCGGCCTCCCAATAAGGGTACACTGTGGGAGGTCGGGAGGGGGAGCGGGCCGGTGCCGCGACATTGCGCCAGCACTGTTCTGAAAGACTACGCCCCTTCGAACGGCACGAATCTGAGGTTCAGCTCTTCCGCATTGCGCGGGATATCG
>JBCBSD010000012.1:0-104756 GCA_039819365.1 Pseudomonadota bacterium | reverse complement strand
CCATCGCGATTCTATCGGCAAAGACGGCACTATTCGCCTCGCCATCAGCGAAAAAGGAAATCACTCCACCTAGCGCCAACACGCCCCAAAGGGCCGCGCTAATCACTTGGTGCGTTTCCTACATAATGCCGCTTAAGTCTAAACATTTCAAAGTCGTGGTAGCGATCCATGACAACGCCTTTGTGCATCGGGTCTTTCACCAAGTCGGCGTAGTATTTTATCATCGGGCTGGCATGGAAATCACGTGCGCGAAAAACCATCACAGGTTCGTCGTCGGGTATCGCCTTGCCGGATGCGCGGTTGATGACCTTGCCGCCTTGAAAATCGTATTTTGGTTCCTGCATCTTCATCCTCCATCATAGGTTAGCCAAATCATCCGGGGTGGGGAAAAGTTCGCACTCGCCTCTGAACGCCGCACAAAACCGTGCCGTGAACAGACGGTGAAAACTGCTAACTATGTAGGAAGTGCGCGGCCCGGAACCGGATTTGCAATCCGCTGCGTCACCACTCCGCCATCGGGCCCCGCGGCAACTATCGAGGGCGGGCAAATGGGCAAGCCGGGGCAATCTGTCAAGCGCAACCGCACTTTCGTCGAAACCAGCATCATCGGCGCTTGGCCTTGTCCACTATTGCCGATAGAAGGCGGCGTTGACGTAACTGTATTGCTTATATAAGACAGCGAAAATGACACGGCGATGCAAAACGATATGACCATGACCAAGGCTTCACGGCTATGACTCACGATTTCGAAGCGATGCGCGCGGCAATGGTGGAAAGCCAGCTGCGGCCCAACGCGATCGACGATCGCCGCGTCGTGCGGGCGATGTCGCTCGTTCCGCGCGAAGATTTCGTGCCGGAGGACAAGGCCGCGCTCGCTTATGCCGAAATGCTGCTGCCGCTTGGCGATGGCCGGCGCATGAACCTGCCGATGGCGACGGGCCGGTTGCTGACCGAGGCCGCGTTCCGGCCGGAAGACCGCGTTCTCGTCGTTGGTTCGGCTGGCGGCTATACGGCGGCCCTGTGTGCCGGGCTCGTGAAATCGGTCGTCGCGCTCGAGGAAGACGAGACGCTGGCCGCCCACGGCGCCGCGGCGCTCGCCCGCTACGCAAATGTCGAGAGCGTCACGGGATCGCTTGCGGAAGGCTGGGCTGAGGGCGCGCCGTATGACGTCATTCTCATAGACGGCGCGATCGAACATCTGCCGGAGGCGCTGATCGATCAGCTCGCCGATGGCGGTCGTCTCGTCGCCGGCATGGTCGAAGGCGGCGTTACCCGCCTGGTTTATGGCCGCAAGCAGGGCGAGGCGTTCGGAACCACGGCTTTTGTGGACGCCCAGTCGGCTGCGTTGCCGGGATTCGAACGACCCGCGGCATTTGTGTTTTAGGATGAGCAATATGGCGGCGAACGCAAAAATTCTTCTGACCGGCGCGGCGGCTGTCGCTCTGGTCGCCGCAAGCCCCGCATCGGCGGAAACGCTGCGCGATGCGCTGCTCGAGGCGTACCAGAGCAACCCGACGCTCAATGCTGCGCGGGCCGGCCAGCGGGCCAATGACGAAAATGTACCGATCACGCTCGCGGACGGCCGGCCCAATGTGAACGTGACGGGCTTCTACAACGAGAATGTCAGAACATCGGCGAACAGTTTCACCGCGCCGGCCCGCAATACAGGCGCGCAGGCGGACGTGACCCTGCCGATCTATCAGGGCGGCACGGTTCGCAACCGGATCCGCGCGGCACGTGAACGGGTCGAGGCGGGGCAGGCGGATTTGCGCTCCACCGAGGCAAATCTGTTTACCAACGTCGTGGCGGCCTATCTCGACGTGATCAGCAACCGGAACATCGTTGAGCTCAACGCCAACCAGGTCCGCGTCCTCGATACCAACCTGCAGGCGACGAGCGACCGGTTCGAGATCGGCGATTTGACGCGCACCGATGTGGCGCAGGCCGAAGCGCGGCTGTCGACCGCGCGCGCCAATCTGGACACTGCGCAGGCCGAGCTCGCTGCGGCCGAAGAGAATTATCTGCAGCTTGTCGGGGAGTGGCCGGAAGAACTGGAACCTCCGCCGCCTTTGCCGTCGCTTCCAGCGACGCCCGATGCGGCCGAAGATATCGCCATCGTCCACAATCCCGATTTGCTGTCCGCCCAGCGCAATGCCGAGGCCGCTCGGCGGGACATCGCAGCGGCGCGCGGCGCGCGTCTTCCGCGGCTCGAAGCCTTTGCCCGCGGGAATTACAATAATTTCCTCGATACTTTGGGTGGGCCGCTCGGCAACCAGTTCGTGCAGGAGGAAACGACCGCAACGGTTGGCTTTCGCGCGACTCTCCCGATCTACCAGGGCGGCCGGCCCGCCGCGCAGGTCCGCCAGTCGCAAGCCCGGTCGCAACAAGCGTTGGAAACCGTGGTCGCCACGGAGCGAGCCGTGGTTGCCGATGTACGGGCCGCTTTTTCACGTTATCGAGCCGCATTGCAGGTCATCGAGGCCACCGGAACGGCGGTCGAGGCCAATGCGCTGGCGCTGGAAGGTGTCCGGGCAGAAAATTCGGTCGGTTTGAGGACGATATTGGACATTCTTAATGCCGAGCAGGAACTGTTGAACAGCCAGGTCGACCTCGTGACGGCGCGGCGCAACGCCTATGTCGCCGGTTTCAACCTGCTGGCCGCCATGGGGCAGGCCGAAGCGCAGGATCTGGGGCTCGACGGCGGGGCGCTTTACGATCCGAACGTCAATTATGAGCGCGTCGACAATCAGTGGTTCGACTGGAACGACGATCCGCGCCCTGTGACTCAATCGACACGCACGGTCGATAATCCCGAGCGCGTGGTGACAAATCCCGAAAATTGAGGCATGTCGCGCCCATGGGCGACGTTAACCATGAACCGACGATGGAAGAGATACTCGCTTCCATCAAAAAGATTATCGCAGAGGACGGCGATACGCCGGCCGCAGCGCCCGATGCGCGCTCGCAACGCAAGAAGCCGGTTTTGGAAACGTCCGAGCCGCCCGTTTCCGACGATGTCCTCGAACTGACCGATAAAATGGACGCCGCGCCCGAAGTGCCGAGCGCGGACGTTGCCGAACAGTCAGCCGAACCCATTGCCGCCGACGAGACCGTCGAAGCGAGCCAGGCGGCTTTCGCAGCGCTCACGGCGATCACGAAGTCGCGCGCGGAGGGCAGCGACGCGCAAGAGTCCCATCCGCTCGAAGGATTGGTGCGGGAAATGCTCCGGCCGATGCTCAAGGAGTGGCTGGACGAAAATTTGCCCGGTCTTGTCGAAGAAATGGTCGCCCGCGAAATTGCGAGAATAGCCTCGGGCCGCGACTAGACGCGTGCCTGCCAACATCGTGATCGCCCGCCGGTGCTTGCGCCGCAAAAACGGCGCGCTATCACGGTTGCCATGAAAAAAATCGCTCTGACGACCGCAGCGCTCGCGCTTGCGGCAACTGCATCGCCGGCTGCCGCCCGAAATTTCACGCCCGAGGATCTCGTCGAGCTCAATCGGCTTGGCGGCAGCGCCGTTTCGGCCGATGGCGGCATGCTGGCATTTGCGATGCAGGAGACGGATCTCGAAGCCAATGCCCGCAGCGGCGATCTCTGGCTGCTCGATCTGCGCGAGCCCGGATCGACGCCGGAACGTTGGCGGGCGACGGCCGATAGCGACGAGAGCGCGCCGGCCTTTTCGGCGGACGGCTCGCACATCTATTTCCTTTCCGATCGCAGCGGGACGAGCCAGGTCTGGCGCGCGCCGCTGGGCGAGGGCGAGGCGGCGCAGGTAACGGACGTCGAGGCCGATGTAGCGGGCTTCGCGATCGGCCCGGGCGGTCAGCGGATCGCGGTCTGGTTCGACGAAGCCGCGGATTGCGTCGCGGTCAGCTGCGCCGACGAAGATGAGGCCGATAATGCAGGCAGCGGGCGCTCCTACGATGCGATCATGGCGCGCCACTGGGGCAGCTGGAACGACGGCACGCAATCCCGGCTCGTCACCTTTGCGATGGCGGACGGCGTTGTCACCGGCGAGGGCGCGGTCGTATCGCGCCCGCTCGATGGCAATACGCCGACCCGCCCGTTCGGAGGCGGCGAGCAGATCGCCTGGCATCCGTCCGGCGCATCCATTTTCTTCACGCTGCGCGAGGGCGGGGCGTCCCAAGCGACGTCGACCGATCTCGATATCTACCGTGCGTCCGCCGATGGCGCCAGCGCGCCCGAACCGCTGACGGCCGAGAACGAGGCCTATGATTCGCTGCCCACGCCGTCCCCGGACGGACGCTTTCTCGCCTATGTGGCGATGGACCGGCCCGGCTATGAGAGCGATCGCCGGGTCCTCCATCTGCGCGATCTGATCACCGGGGAAACCCGCGCGCTGACGCAGGATTGGGATCACAGCATCGGCGGCATTGCCTGGGCGCCCGATATCCAGTCCATCTATCTCGTCGCACAGGATCGGCTCGATACCGCCGTGTTCCGCTACATGTTGACGGAGGGTCGGATCGAACGGGTCTCCGGCGAGGGCAGCATCGGCGCAATCCTGCCCCAGGCCGACGGTTCGCTGATAGTCAGCATGGCGAGCGCGCTGGCCCCGTCAGACCTGTACCGCATCGATCCCGACGGTTCGATGCGTCAGTTGACCAATGTGAACGGCGCGACCTTCGCCGAACTCGACATGCCGGCCCGGGAGGAATTTTCCTTCGAAGGATCGGACGGCGAGACCGTCTACGGCCAAATATTCCGGCCGCCGGGACTTGCCGAGGGCGATAGCGCGCCGATTGCCTATTTCGTCCATGGCGGGCCGCAGGGCTCGTTCAGCAACAGCTGGTCCTATCGCTGGAACCCGGCGGCCATGGCGTCGCAGGGCTATGCGGTGGTCACCGTCGATTTCCATGGCAGCACCGGATATGGCCAGGCTTTCACGGACAGCATCAACAATGACTGGGGCGGCAAGCCGTTGCGCGATCTCCAGCTCGGTCTCGACGCCGTTCTCGACGCCAATCCCTGGATGGATGGCGAACGGGTGTGTGCGCTCGGTGCCTCTTATGGCGGCTATATGATGAACTGGATCGCCGGTAACTGGCCGGACCGCTTCGACTGCCTGGTCAATCATGCCGGGATATTCGATCTTCGCCAGTTCTACTATTCGACCGAAGAGCTGTGGTTCCCCGAATGGGATTTCGGCGGGCCCTATTTCGATCGGGAAGAGGCCTATGAACGGTGGAACCCGGTGCATCATGTCGAAAGCTGGCAGACGCCGATGCTGGTGATTCATGGCGAGCTGGATTTCCGGATTCCCTACAGCCAGAGCCTTGCCGCCTTCACGGCGCTGCAGCGGCAGGGCATCGCCTCGCAGCTGCTGGTCTTTCCCGACGAAAATCACTGGATCAACAGCCCGCGCAACAGCCTGCAATGGCATCGCACGGTCTATGACTGGGTCGCACGCTGGACCGATACGGCATCGGGCGCGGACGAGTGAGCGTTTTTCGAACCGAAAGGCGCGGCGAAACGCTGCTTGTTACGTTGGACCGGCCGCCGCTCAATGCGCTGAACGCCGAAACGCTCGAGGAAGGTGCAATGCTGCTACAGAGCGTGGCCGACGAACCGCCCGCCGGTGGCCTGGTCCTGACCGGCGCGAACGGCGTTCTCACAGCGGGCGTCGATATCAAACAGGCGGCCGATGCCGACGAGGCGCTGCGTCGGCGCCTGTTCTGGGGAATCAACGATTTTTGCGCGGCTTTGATTCGTCTCCCATGCGCGTATGTCTGCGCGGTGCCCGGCCACGCGATCGGCGCGGGCGGTATTATCGCGATTGCCGCCGACTGGACGGTGATCGCGGATGCCGATCTGAAGATCGGCTTGCCCGAGGCGAAGGCCGGGCTCGCCTTTCCGCAAGTGCCTCAGATCGTGATGGAATATGGCCTCGATCCGGTCTGGCACCGGCGCTTGGCATTAAGTTCGCGATTGTTGGGCGCGGCCGAAGCCATCGAAACGGGGCTGGCCGACGAGCTGGCACTGCCCGAAAGGACAATTGAAAAAGCGGTCGAGAGAGCGAAAGAACTGGCGGATCAACCGGCATTTAACGAAGTGAAGGCCAATATGCGCCGCAAGGCCTGGGCCGATATCGATGCAGTTTACGCAACCCGCGGAACGAAATAGCGGGCGGTGAATTGAGTTCGGAATGACAGAAGGATCGAGTATGAGTGACGACGACAGCGGCAAAGGCGGTGAGACGATCCTGCTCGTAGAGGATCAGGAAGAAGTCGCCGAAGTCGCTCAGGCCATGCTGGAAGAACTCGGATATACCGTTATTCACGCGATCAATGCGCAGCGCGCGCTTGATGTCCTGGAAGAAGGTGCGGATATCGACCTGTTGCTGACCGATATCGTGATGCCCGGCGAACTGAACGGTGCGGATCTCGCGCTGCGGGTTCAGGAGGAAAAGGGCCTCAAGGCCGTGCTCGTCACCGGCTATGCCGACAAGGCGATACCGAACGATCAGTTCGAGCGGTTCGACGTCATCCTCAAACCGTTTCGAATGGAGGAACTGGGTCAACGCGTCCGGGCGGCTCTCGACGGGGAATAGCAGCGCCGCCAATCGTTAACACGGCATCAGCCATATTCCGAAACCGTTTGAACACGCTGTTGCCTGACAATTGCGCTCATACGTAAAGCATTGTAAATACCGCTAAAAAAGTGCACCTTTGCGGCGCGGCAGCCGTGATCGCACTTGGCCGTTTACGATCGCAGAAATTAAGTTGTCGCAAGCGTGGAACGGAAGGCGCTCCCGCCTGTTTACACGCCATGACACTCAAAAAGCTCTTCAAGAAAATCGCCGGGCCGGAAGCCGTTGCGCGATTGAACAAGCCGATCACCATTTTGCTGGTCGACGACCAGCCCGATGTCGCCGAGGTTACCGAAGAGCTGCTTATTGGCCGGGGCTATACGGTCATCACCAAATCGAACGCGGCGGCCGCCCTCGACGTGCTGGCGACCAACCCGGACGTCGATATCGTCGTTTCCGACGTCGTGATGCCCGGCGAACTCGGCGGCCCCGATATAGCGGAGTTCGCCAAGGAGATGGCGGGCCTTAAAACGATACTGATCAGCGGCTTTCCGCATCACCAGATCACGATCGAGAGCCTGGGCAATTATGATGTGGTGCTCAAGCCCTTCCTGATCGAGGAACTGGACGAGCATATCCGCGTCGCATTGGAGCGCGACTGACGCGAAAGCCGAGCACGCGAAAAGCCGGTGGCGTGGGGCGGCCTGCCTTGCTAACGGCTGATCGCCATGACCGAGCTGTCCAAACATTTCGATCCCGCCGCTATCGAGGCGCGCTGGTATGCCCATTGGGAAAAGGAAGGACTGTTTCGCCCCGAGCGGGACGATGCCGAGCCGTTCACCATCGTCAACCCGCCGCCCAATGTAACGGGCAGCCTCCATATCGGCCATGCGCTCGACAATACGCTGCAGGACATATTGATCCGGCATCAGCGGCTGCTCGGCAAGGATGCGCTGTGGGTCGTCGGGACAGATCATGCGGGCATCGCAACGCAGATGGTCGTCGAGCGCCAGCTGATGGAAACGCAACAGAAACGCACCGATTTCACGCGCGAGGAATTCGTCGAAAAGGTCTGGCAGTGGAAGGAAGAGAGCGGCGGCGAGATCACCGGCCAGCTCCGCCGTCTCGGCTGCTCGATGGACTGGAGCAACGAACGCTTCACGATGGACGAGGGCTTTACGAAAGCCGTCACCAAGGTGTTCGTCGATCTTTACAATGACGGCCTGATCTATCGCGACAAAAGGCTCGTGAACTGGGATCCGGGCCTCAAGACGGCGATCTCGGACCTCGAGGTCGAGAATAGCGAGATTAACGGCCATTTCTGGCACTTCTCCTATCCGCTCGAAGACGGCAGCGGCGCGATTTCGGTCGCTACGACGCGTCCCGAAACGATGCTCGCCGATATGGCGGTCGCCGTGCATCCGAGCGACGAGCGCTACAAGGATATCGTCGGCAAGAAGGTGAAGCTCCCGATTACCGGGCGGCTCGTCCCTGTCATTACCGACGAACACGCCGATCCCGAGCTTGGCAGCGGTGCGGTCAAGATTACCCCGGGTCATGACTTCAACGATTTCGAGGTCGGCAAGCGCGCGGGCTTCAAGCCCACCGATATGCTCAACATGCTCGATGCCGATGCGGCGGTCTACCAGACGGCGGACGGGCTGATCCCGGACGAATTGATCGGTATCGACCGGTTCGAAGCGCGCAAGAGAGTTGTCGAGATGATCGACGATACGGGGCTGCTCGAACAGGTCGAGGATCGCGTTATCGTCACCCCCTATGGCGACCGTTCCAATGTCGTCATCGAACCCTGGCTGACCGACCAATGGTATGTCGATGCGGAGAAATTGGCCCAGGCTCCGATCAAGGCCGTACGCGACGGCACCGTGGAGATCGTTCCGAAAAGCTGGGAAAAAACCTTTTTCAACTGGATGGAGAATATCCAGCCCTGGTGCGTGTCGCGGCAGCTCTGGTGGGGGCATCGGATACCGGCTTGGTATGGGATCAAAAAGGAGATGCTTGATCCAGCGACTGCAGATGCATTCGAAGGTTCCACCGAAATGGTTTTCGTCGCTTCGAGCGATGAAGACGTGAAGGAAATTTGTTCAGCTTATTACGAAGTTTCTGCGGATGATGTTCTGATAGCTGACACCGTTGACGAGGCGCTTCAGCTCTCCGGCGAAAATACCGGAGTGGCTGTGATAACAAGAGACCCCGACGTCCTCGATACCTGGTTCTCGTCGGGTCTCTGGCCGTTTGCCACGTTGGGCTGGCCGGAGGAAACGGACGACTTGAAACGCCACTATCCGAACAGCGTGCTGATTTCCGGCTTCGATATCCTGTTCTTCTGGGATGCCCGGATGATGATGCAGGGCATGCATTTCATGGGTGAGGTACCGTGGCACACCCTCTATCTGCATGGCCTGGTCCGCGCGGCCGACGGGCAAAAAATGTCCAAGTCCAAGGGCAATACCGTGGATCCGCTCGGTTTGATCGATCAGTACGGCGCCGATGCGCTGCGCTTCTTCATGGCGGCGATGGAAAGCCAGGGCCGCGACATCAAGATGGATGAAAAGCGCGTCGAGGGCTATCGCAACTTCGCGACCAAGCTCTGGAATGCCGCGCGCTTCTGCCAGTCCAACGGTATCGGCGCGAGCGAGACGCTCGAAGCGCCGGCAGCGGAGAAACCCGTCAACCGCTGGATCATCGCCGAAACGATCCAGACGATCCAGCAGCTCGATATCGCGCTGGCCGATCTGCGTTTCGACGGCGCGGCGAACACGATCTACCATTTCGTCTGGGATCGCTTTTGCGACTGGTATCTGGAGTTGATCAAAGGCCAGATCGACGATGAGACCCAATCGGTCGCGGGCTGGGTGCTCGACCAGATTTTGGTGATGCTCCACCCGTTCATGCCCTTCGTCACCGAAGAGCTTTGGAGCAAGATGGGCGACCGCCCGGACTATCCGCTGATCACCGCTAGATGGCCGATTGCCGATGCACGCTCGATGGACGAGGATGCCGCGAAGGAGATCGATTGGCTGATCAAGTTTGTTCGGGAAGTCCGTGCAGCCAGATCGGAATTGAACGTGCCGGCTGGCACGAAGCTGGATTTGTACTTGCCAGATGCTCCTGAGCTCGCTCGATTGGTCTTGTCACGAGATACGGCTGCATTGTCGCGCTTAGCACGTATCGGTAACTTGGCCATGAAATCGCCGCCAGAGGGCAGCATGATTCAAGTAGTTGTCGATGAGGCGACCTATTACTTGCCGCTAGAAGGCGTGATCGATCTCGATGCCGAAAAGGCGCGGCTCGCCAAGGCGCTCGAGACCGCCGAGAAGGAAGCCGGTTCGCTCGACAAGCGGCTTTCCAATCCGCAATTCGTCGAAAAGGCGAAGCCCGAGGCGGTCGAAAAGGCGAAGGCCGATCATGCGGAGAAGACCGCGGAGGCCGAGCGGCTCAGGGCGGCACTGGAGCGTTTGGGTTAGATCGTCATCCCCGCGAAAGCGGGCATCCCGCTGTCTTGCGGTTGAAGCCAAAAAAGCCGGATTCCCGCTTTCGCGGGAATGACGCGCTTAATATGGCAAGTATCAGAAATCCTCGCTAAACCGCTCACCATGACCAACGCCGCTTATCCCGCCACGCGTCTCCGCCGCACCCGCGCCACCCAATGGTCGCGCGCGATGGTCGCGGAAAACCGCCTGCATCCGTCTGATCTCATCTGGCCGCTCTTCGTCACCGATGGCGAGGAGGCGCAACCGATCGCCACCATGCCGGGCGTGTCGCGCTGGCCGGTCGAGCAGATTGCCGAGCGTGCGGCAGAAGCAGCGGATGCCGGCATCCCCTGCGTCGCGCTGTTCCCGAATACCCAGCCCGAGTTGCGCTCCGACGACGGCGGGGAGGCGCTCAACCCGGACAATTTGATGTGCCGAGCGATCGGCGCGATCAAGGATGCGTGCGGCGAGGATATCGGCATTCTCACCGATGTCGCGCTCGATCCGTACACATCGCACGGCCAGGACGGGCTGGTCGGCGAAAGCGGGCGGGTGCTGAACGACGATACGGTGTCGGTGCTCGTCGAACAGGCGCTTAATCAGGCGCGCGCCGGGGCGGACATCATCGCACCCTCGGACATGATGGACGGCCGCGTCGGCGCGATCCGGGCCGCGCTGGAAGATGACGCGCATACCAACGTCCAGATCATGGCTTATTCGGCCAAATATGCGAGCGCCTTTTACGGGCCGTTCCGCGATGCGGTCGGCAGCGGCGGGCTGCTCAAGGGCGACAAGAAAACCTATCAGATGGACCCGGCGAACAGCGAGGAAGCGCTGCGCGAAGTCGCGCTCGATATCGCCGAAGGCGCGGACAGCGTGATGGTGAAACCGGGCCTCGCCTATCTCGACATCGTGCGGCGCGTGAAAAAGCGGTTCGAAGTGCCGGTCTTCGCGTACCAGGTGTCCGGCGAATATGCGATGATCGAAGCGGCCGTCGTGGCCGGGGCAGGGAACCGCGACGCGCTGGTGCTCGAAACGCTGCTCGCGTTCAAGCGCGCGGGCTGTTCGGGCGTGCTCACCTATCATGCCCTGCATGCGGCGCGTTTGATGCACGAGATCGACTAGCATGACATTGCGCGTCGCGGCGGTGACGATGATGCGGGACGATCCGTTCTTCCTGCGAATCTGGCATCAATATTATTCCAGGCAACTGGGTGACGATCATCTTTATGTGATCGACAATGGGTCTGTCTGGGCGGACGGGATGCCGTCCGAAATTCAGGATATCCTTGCGCGGGTGAGCGTCGTCAAAATCCCGTTCCAGGACGGCGTCGGCCGGCTGCAGAAACGCGGGTTCGACTATACGCGCTTCTCCTTCATCAACGCGTTTATCGCGGGATTGCGCAGCTATTATAATATCGTGCTGCATAACGATATCGACGAGCTGTTCGTGCCCGATCCGGCCCGATGGAGCGGGCTGCACGATTATCTCGCCGATGAAGCGCGGCGCGGCGGGGTCGTCTCGGGCGTCGGCATCGAGCTGTTCCAGGATGTCGATGCCGATGCCGCCTACGATCCTGCAATGCCATTGTTCGCGCAGCGGCCGAACTACATTTACCGCGTCGAATATTGCAAACCGCACCTCTTCTATTCGACCGACTGGGTCCTGCCGCACAAAGCGACAAAGCCCTTCTTTCTCGACCCCGATCTGTATCTCGTCCATCTCAAATATCTGGACGCGGACCGGATCGTCGCGCGGCAGGACGATATTCTCGACTATTACGACAAGGGCATGGGCGGGCGACGCTCGCGCTGGAGCTGGTCGCAGCAGCGGTTGAAGAACGAGTTCGATAAACTCGCGAAGCGCGACACATATGACGGCGCAGCGTTTCAGCACACTGAGCTGTTCGAACGCGATCTGCCCAAGCGCGATGCGCGCTATCTCATCAATGTTCCGCGCGACGACGGCTATTACTCGGTCGCCCGCGCGATCACCGAAGACAGTTTCTTCGCTTTGCAGGATTTTCGGCGGCGTTTGCCCGCATCCTTCGTCGACTCCGGGATATAGAGCAATGGTCGTGCAATCCGCGATGATCGAAACGGAACGCCTGATACTTCGCCGATGGCGGGACGCGGACCGTGCGCCCTTCGCCGCGCTCAACGCCGATCCGGAAGTGATGCGATACTTTCCCGGTACGCTGACCCGCGAGGAGAGCGACGCATTAGTGGACCGGATCGTCGCGCATTTTGCCCAGCATGATTTCGGGCTCTTCGCGCTCGAGGATAAGGAAAGCGGCGCCTTTGTCGGTTTCACGGGCTTCCAGATCGTCGGTTTTTCCTGCCCGGTCGAGGGCGATATCGAAATCGGTTGGCGATTGGCGCGGGCCTTTTGGCGCCGGGGCCTTGCTTTCGAGGCGGCCTCGGCATGTATGGACTGGATCTGGTCCACACGCGATGTACCGCGGATCGTCTCGTTCACCGCCGAAATCAACGCTCCGAGCCGGGGACTGATGCGCAAAATCGGACTCGAACATAGCCCGGACCTTGATTTCGACCATCCCGCGCTGGATGACGACAGTCCGCTCAAACGCCATGTGGTTTACCTGAAGGATCGCCCGCAATGAAAGACGTCTCGATCATCCCGTTCAACGGCAAGACGCCGCAGATTCACGAGACCGCATTCGTGGCGCCCGGCTGCCGGCTGATCGGCGACGTGCGGATCGGCGCGGGATCGAGCATCTGGTATAATTGCGTGCTGCGCGCGGACGTGAACTATATTGCAGTCGGCGAGCGCTCGAACATCCAGGACGGTACTGTCGTCCATTGCGACGGCGATCACGGGCCCGAACATCCGGGCACCCCGACGGTCATCGGAGACGATGTGCTGATCGGCCATATGGCGATGATCCACGGCACCACGCTGCACGACAAGAGTTTCGTCGGGCTTGGCGCGATCGTCATGGACGGCTGCGAGATCGAAAGCGGCGGGATGATCGCGGCCGGCGGCATGCTGACCCCGGGCAAGATCATAAAGGCCGGCGAAATGTGGGGCGGTCGTCCCGCGAAGAAGATGCGCGACCTCACCGAACAGCAGCAGGCGGTCAACAATCTCGGCACCATGCATTACGCGCAGCTCGCGCCGCTGCATGCCGAGGCGGTCAGCGAGTCCTGAGCCGGGCGTTCAGTGCGTCGTATCGCTCGTTCTGCGCCGCGTAGAGCGTGGCAACCCGGTCTCGCGCCGCGACCAGCCGGTCGATCTCGGCCGGTTGCCCCCGGACGGTCTGATCCGCCAGAATGGCGTCGAGCTGGCCGAGCGCCGTTATCGTCTCTGCGCGCGCGGCGTCGAGCGCGGAAACGGCAAGTTGCGCCTCGATCCAGCTCTCGCTTTCCGCGGAACTTCCATCGGCGGCGTCGACCGCGCGCCGGGTTGCCGGATAGGCGGCCGTGAAATCCTGTTCGCCGGCTGTCGCCTGGTTTACGAGCCTGTCGATCTCGGCCGCTAACGCCGGATCATTTTCTGACGGCACGGGCGCTATCCCGCGCACCGGCTCGTCGAGCACGCCCTCGATCGGCCGGGTCGCGAGTGAGGGCGGCTCGCCTTCCGGGCCGGCGCAGGCCATCAGGATAAGCGGCAGACCGAGGGTGATACGGCGGATGATCATGCGCTTCTCCTAGGCGCACACGCTTTTGCCCGCAACGGGGTTGCGCCCGCGTTCCAGTCCGCCTAAATGGCGCGTTCCCAAGCGCCCGTAGCTCAGCTGGATAGAGTACCTGACTACGAATCAGGGGGTCGGAGGTTCGAATCCTTCCGGGCGCGCCAAACTTTCGCTACGCTATGCGCAGACAAGCAGCGAAAGTCCTCAAACATGAACGCGCCCGCCTGGAGCTACAAACAAGGCCTGCACGATCTCGGCAATGGCGCCTGGGCGTGGTTGCAGCCGGATGGCGGATGGGGATGGTCCAATGCCGGGCTGATCGTCGATGGCAACCGGTCTTTGCTCGTCGATACGCTGTTCGATGCCCGGCTGACTGGTGAGATGCTTGGCGCGATGCAGGATGCGACCGGGCTGGCGGCAGACGATATCGGGACGCTCGTCAACACCCATGCCAATGGCGACCATACGCACGGCAACGGCCTGTGCCGTCATGCCGAGATTATCGCGTCCGAAGCGAGCGCGCGCGAGATGGAGGAGGTCGATGCAGCGCGGCTGCGCACCATGATGGAGGCGGCGCCCAATCTCGGGCCTTCCGGCAAATATCTGCTCGATATCTTCGGCGATTTCGATTTTGGCGATGTGGCGGAACGCGCGCCGACGCGCACCTTTTCCGGAGAGCTGGAGCTGTGCGTGGGCGACAAGCGGGTCGAACTGATCGAAGTGGGCCCGGCACATACGGCGGGAGACGTGCTCGTCCATGTGCCGGACGACCGGATCGTCTATACCGGCGATATCCTGTTCATCGACGGCACGCCGATCATGTGGGCGGGGCCGGTGAGCAACTGGATAGCGGCCTGCGACACGATCCTTGCGATGGATGTCGAGGCCATCGTGCCCGGTCATGGGCCGATCACGGACAAGGAGGGCGTGCGTACCGTGCAGGCCTATCTGCGGTATATCGATGATGAAGCGCGCAAGCGGTTCGACGCGGGGCTGTCTGTCCGCGATGCGGCTCATGACATCGCGCTCGGCGATTATGCGAGCTGGATCGATGCGGAGCGCATCGCGGTCAATGTCGATACGCTCTACCGCGAATATCGCGGCGATACGTCGCCACCCAATATCGTCGGTCTGTTTTCGCTGATGGCGGAGTTGAAGCGCTAGCCGCTAATGCCGGTCGCGCCAGCCGGCGGCGAGTCTGCGCAACCGCTTCTGCCTTGGCCGCCTTGGCGTCGCATCCAGGATTTTCGCGCCGCCGAGAAATACGGCTCCGGTGCAACACAGTGCGAGGAATATCCCCATCGGCCCCTTATATTGGATCAGGTAAAGCTGCGCGCGTGCCGTAGCGCCGACGGCCAGTGCGTAGATTATCAGATAGGCTTCGAACCGGGTCGTGATGACGAACAGACGAGCGATGCGCAGCCACATGCCCAATAGTTAAGCAAAGTGTATGCCAACCCCGGAAATCCGCGGTTTGCGGGTTAACGGTAATGGTAAACTGTAAGTTAATCCGACAGGGGGCGTCAGAGCAGTTCGGTCAGCGCGAGTGTTTCGTACAATGCGGTGCGCGCGGCGGCGATGTCCCGATGGAGCTCGGCATCGGCGAGGTGGTCCGCGTCGATACGCTCGGGCCAGGTGGCAGCTATGACTTCGCGTATCGCGTCGAGCTTCGTCTCGTCCATCAGGAATCGGGGGTCTATCGTCGCCGGATCGGCCAGCACCCTCAGCCGCAGACAGGCCGGGCCGCCGCCATTGGCCATAGACTGCCGGACATCGACCGGGATGAGCTTGCGGATCGCTCCGTTGCCCGCAACCATCTCTTCGAGCCACGGCCAGACGGTTTCGCTCGCCTGCGATTCGGTGGGCAGGATCAAAGCCATGCCGCCCTCGGGCAGGGTGACGAGCTGGGCGTTGAACAGATAGGTCTTGATCGCCTCTTCGAGAGACACGCGGTCCGCCGGAACTTCGACGATGGCGGCATCGGGCATTCTCGATTGCAACTCGGCGAAAAAGCCGGCCCGATCGGCAAAGGCCTGTTCGTGGCAGAACAGGACATTTTCATTCGCGACGGCGACGACATCGTTATGAAACGCCCCTGCCGCGATCGCCGTGGTCGACTGTTCGACGAATATCGCCCGATCGGCATCGAGAGCATGTTTGCGGGCCACGGCCTTGGACGCCTCGATATGCTGGCGGGCGGGGAAGGGGCCGCCGCTCTTGCCATAGACGAAGATCTCGATGCCGCGCTCGGCGTGCGTTGCGCTGAGCCGCATGAAGTTCGCCGCGCCCTCGTCGCCGAATGGCGGCGGCACAGGATCATGGACGGCGAAATGCGCTTCGTCGGCAAAGGCGAGGCGGAGCTGCGCCAGCGTTTCCGGCCATTCATGGCTGCGATGTGGCATGGTCACGAGATTGGCCGGCGTGAGATGACACCGGCCATCCGCCGTATCGGGCGCCGGCGATACGGTCGCCGCATTGGCGGTCCACATGGCGGATGCGGACATGGCGTTGGCGAGCAGCACTGGATCGGCTTCGGCCGGATCGGTCGCAAGCCTTTCCAGCCAGCTGCTATTCGGCCGGCGATGCGGCAGGAATGCGCCCTGCACGAGGCCCAGCCGGATATTGGCCCGCATCTTTTCGATGCCCTGCAGCGCGGCCGCGCGCGGCTCGGATATCTTTCCGGCATTTTTCGCCGAGGCGAGATTGCCGAGGCTCAGCCCCGCATAATTGTGCGACGGACCGATAATGCCGTCAAAATTGATTTCGACGAGAGCCATGGTGCGGTCTCCTGCTAGCGCGCGACGTAACGGATGCTGCTACCGGTTTCGGCCTTGAGGATATCGGCGGCCTGCGAATCGATCTCGACCTCTTCGTCGCCGAGCATCCCGACATTTGCATAGCAGCAGCGAAATGCTTCGAGCCGCCCGGTCGCAGCGAGCGAGCGGCTGCCGCCCTCCGCTTCGATATTCACGATCTTTCCGGTGCGCGATTCGGCAACGGCTTTCACATTGTCGATATCGGCCTCCATTGTCGGGCCGCCGTCGAAGATGTCGACATAGTCGTTATATCGGAAACCCTCGGTCTCGAGCATCCGCATCGCGGCGCGACCCGACGGATGCGGCTTGCCGATTACCGAGCGGGCGCTTTCGGGGAGCATATTGAGGTAGATCGGATGTTTCGGCATCAGATCGGCGATGAACTGGTTGCCGTTGCGCGCGTTGAACTCGTCGGCCTCCTGGAAGGACATGCCGAAAAACTTGCCGGCCAGCGCATCCCAGAATGCCGATCCGCCCGCTTCGTCGATCACGCCGCGCAGTTCCGCGATCAGCTTCCGGCCAAAACGCTCTCGATGCTCGGCGATAAACAGATAGCGGCTGCGCGCGAGCAGCTTGCCGAGCCCGCCGGCGCGCTCGTTCGGGTGCAGGAACAGGCCGCCGACTTCGGACGCGCCTTCATAGTCGGTCGTCAGCGAGAGGATTTTGGAACTGAAGGTGCGGTCCAGCTCCTTGCTGTGCTGCGAATAGGTGGTGATGCGATAACTGTAGAAGGGCCAGCGTTTCCCGACGGCGGCGAATATCTGCGCGGTGCCGCGGACATGGCCGGTGTTGACGTTCTCGAGCGCGAGCAGGAACAGATCGTTGGCGGACTCGCCTTCGGTCTTCGCGAAGGCCTCTTCGGACCGGGCGAGCTTCTCGTTTAGCGCACCGCGATCCGGCGGCAGGTTGGTGAAACCGCCCCCGGTCAGCTTGGCCATTTCATAAAGCTGGTCGACATCGTCGCGGCGCGCGGCGCGGACAACGAAACTCATAATTTTCCCCTCTCGGCGAGCCGGAGCAGCACGAGCGCGGAAAGCTGCGCCCGTTCCGGCAGGCTATCGACAATCAGAAACTCGTCCGACGAATGGATCGCACCGCCGCGCACGCCCATCGTATCGACGACCGGCACGCCGCAAGCCGCGATATTGTTGCCGTCGCATACGCCGCCCGTCGATTTCCAGGCGATATCGAGGCCGAGATCGGCGCCGCATTCCTTGACGAGCCCGAAGAGCTTTTCCGCCTGCGGGTCGATCGGCTTGGGCGGTCGGCCGAAACCGCCATGAACATGGATATCGACCTCGCGCCGCGAGCCGATATCGGCCACGGCCTCATCGAGCAGGCGCTGGGCGCGTTCCTGGTCCTCAAGCGTTTCGGGCCGCATATTGAGGCGCAGTACGGCATGGTCGGGCACGACATTGTTCGCGCCGCCGCCCTCGATCTTAGCCGGATTGACCTTGAGACCCGGGCCGATCGCGTCTTCGAGTTTCAGCGCCAGTTCGGCCGCGGCGAGCAGCGCGCTGCGTCCCTCTTCGGGGTTGCGGCCCGCATGGGCGCTTTTGCCGGTAACGATGATCGACCAGTTGCCGCTACCGCCGCGTGCGCCGGCGAGAGTTCCATCGGGCAGGGCCGGCTCATAGGTGAGCGCGGCGAGCTTGCCCTTGGCGGCCTGCGCGAGAAGCGCCGCCGATCCCGGCGAGCCGATTTCCTCGTCGGAATTGATGACGACCTCATACCCGATCCGTTTGGCGAGCGGCGAAGCCTCGATCGTCTTCAGCGCCGACAGCATCAGCGCGATACAGCCTTTCATATCGGTCACGCCCGGGCCGTTGAGCGTATTGTCGTCGAGCCAGGTCAGGTCCTGAAACGGATGATCTTTGCCGAACACGGTGTCCATATGGCCGGTCAGCAGCACCTGGACCGGCGCATCCGGGCGCACTGTCACGTGCAGATTCTTGCCGGTCACGCGTTGCGTGACAGAGCCATCGGATTCGACGATCTCACCGGGTACGGGGTCAGCCAGTTCGAGATCGCCGGGCAGCGCGGAAAAGGCGTCGGCCAGCTTGCCCGCCACCTGTTCCAGGCCCGCGAGGTTGGCCGAGCCGCTATTGATCGCGGCCCAGTCTTTCGTCTGGTCCAGCATCGGCGCGTCGGCGGCCTGGTCGAGCGCCGCCCGTTCGTCGTTCGTCATCTGTGTCATCGCGACCGCCTTAGCCGCTGCTGCGCGCTGCGTCACCGCCTTGCATCCCCAATTCGGGCACGGCATAGCGCGTCCGTCTCCTCCCCCTATATTGCAATCGAACCGTGCGGATGGCGTCCGCGAGCAGGGAGTGTTCATGTCTGATTATGTCGATCGCGCGGGGCTGCGCGTAGCTGCAAATCTCGCCGCATTTGTCGAGAACGAAGCACTGGATGGGCTGGGTATCGCGCCCGGCGATTTCTGGCAGGGCGTGGCGGATATCTATCGCGATTTCGCGCCGGAAAATCGCGCGCTGCTTGAAAAGCGCGAGGCGCTGCAATCGAAGATCGACGCGTGGCATGAGGCGCGGCAGGGCCAGCCGATCGACCAGGCCGAATATCAGGCCTTCCTGACCGAGATCGGCTATCTCGTGCCGGAGCCTGGGCCCTTCACGATCGGCACCGAGAATGTCGACGACGAAGTCGCGCGGATCGCCGGGCCGCAACTTGTCGTGCCCGTGCTCAACGACCGCTTCCTGCTCAACGCCGCCAATGCGCGCTGGGGTAGCCTGTACGATGCGCTGTATGGGACGGACGTGCTGCCCGGAAGCGCAAAGCCGGGCGGGTATGACGCCGAGCGCGGCGCGCAGGTCATCGCGGCGGCGCGCGACCTGCTCGATGAAATCCTGCCGCTCGCCGAGGGACGCTGGTCCGATTATGCGGGCGGCACGCCCGAGCTGAAGGATCCGGCCCAACTGGTCGGTACAAACGGCGCATCCATGCTGTTCCGGCATAACGGCCTGCATATCGAAGTGGTGATCGATCGCGATCATCCGATTGGGAAGACCGACACGGCCGGTATCGCCGATGTGATCGTCGAGGCGGCGCTGACGACCATCGTCGATCTTGAGGATTCGGTCGCGGCGGTCGATGCCGAGGACAAGCTACTGGCCTATCGCCACTGGCTCGGCCTGATGCGCGGCGATCTGGAGGCGTCCTTCGACAAAAGCGGCGAGACCATGACCCGCGCACTCCATCCGGATCGCGATTGTACGGCGCTGGATGGCGAAGCCGTCTCACTACCCGGCCGCAGCCTGTTGTTCGTCCGCAATGTCGGTCATCTCATGACCAATCCAGCCGTGCTGCTCCCGGATGGTTCCGAAGCGCCGGAAGGGATTCTCGACGGCATCATGACGAGTATGATCGCGATGCACGATCTCAAAGGGCTCGGGCGATACCGCAACAGCCGCACAGGTTCCGTCTATATCGTCAAGCCCAAGATGCACGGGCCGGAAGAATGCGCTTTCACCAACCGGTTGTTCGACGCGATCGAAGATATGCTCGGGCTCGACCGGCATACGCTGAAAGTCGGCGTGATGGACGAGGAACGGCGGACATCGGCCAATCTCGCCGCCTGCATTCATGCGGTGAAAGACCGGATCGTCTTTATCAACACTGGCTTCCTCGATCGCACGGGGGACGAAATCCATACCTCGATGCGGGCCGGTGCGATGATGCGCAAGGCGGCGATGAAGGAGGCGGACTGGATCGACGCCTATGAGGCGCGCAATGTCCAGATTGGCCTCGCCGCCGGTTTTTCCGGCAAGGCGCAGATCGGCAAGGGCATGTGGCCCGCGCCCGATCTGATGGCGGATATGATGGAGGCCAAGATCGGCCATCCGCAGAGCGGCGCCAATTGCGCCTGGGTGCCCAGCCCGACCGGCGCGACACTGCACGCGCTGCACTATCACCGCATCGATGTATTCGAGCGGCAAAAGGCGCTGGCGGAAGAGCCGATCCCGTCGCTCGAAAAGCTGCTGACGATCCCGCTTGCCGACGGCACCAACTGGTCGCCGGATGAAATCCGCGAGGAGCTCGACAACAACGCCCAAGGCATTCTCGGCTATGTCGTCCGCTGGATCGATCAGGGCGTCGGCTGTTCGAAAGTGCCGGACATCCATGATGTCGGCCTGATGGAAGACCGCGCGACGCTCAGGATCAGTTCGCAGCATATGGCGAACTGGCTGCATCATGGCGTGTGCAGCGCGGAGGAAGTCGATGCCGCGCTCACGCGCATGGCGGCCAAGGTTGATGCGCAAAATGCGGACGACCCGGCCTATGTACCGATGGCTGAGAACCCGGATGGCGCGGCCTTTCAGGCGGCGCGCGATCTCGTCTTCAAAGGCGTCGAGCAGCCGAGCGGCTATACCGAGCCATTGCTCCATGAGTATCGGCGCAAGGTGAAGGGCAACTGATCGGCCCGCTCCCAATGGGAGAAGGGCCATAATCTCGATTTCAGAGATACTCTGAGAATTCGGTCAGAAGTTCTTTATACAGCTGTCTTTTGAAGGGCACGATCAGCGCGGGCAGCTCCAACGGATCGGCCCATTTCCAGGCGCGAAATTCCTGGTGATCGGTCGCGATATTCACATCGCTGTCGTCGCCCTCGAAACCCATCAGGAACCAGCTTTGCCGCTGGCCGCGATATTTGCCTTTCCAGATCGTGCCGATCAATTCGTCCGGAAGGTCATATTGCAACTCGCGCGAGGCGCGGGCGATCAACGAGGTCTTGGCCGGAGCGATGCCGGTTTCTTCCTGCAATTCCCGGAAAGCGGCGGTTTGGGCATCCTCGCCCTTGTCGATACCCCCTTGCGGCATCTGCCAGGCCTCACTGCTCGAATCCATCCGCTGGCCGACGAAAACGCGGCGTTGGGCGTTGAGCAGCATCACCCCGGCACAGGGCCGGTAGGGCAAATCTGCGCCTTTGGTCATTCGGCGGCGGCGGCCTGCTCGGGTACAGCGTCCGCCTCGATCTCGGCGAGGATCAGCTTCAGCGCATCGAGACAGGCGACGACATCGTCATGCGCCGAGGGGATGATTTTCCGGAGGTTCGCGAAGCCGTGGATATTGCCGCCGGCTTCGCGATAGACGGTGTGGACGCCGCCTGCGATCAGCTTGCCCGCATATTCGCGGCCCTGGTCGCGCAGCGGATCGAGACCGGCCGTGACAAGCACGGTCGGCGGCAGGCCCGCCGTATCCTTCAACACCGGATTGAGCCGCCAGTCCGTTTCGTCGCCTGCATAGTGATTGCTGAACCATTCCATCGTCGCCGATTCCAGCAGGAAGCCCTCGGCGAAATCCTCCATCGATCCGCCATCGGCGCTCATGTCCGTGGCCGGATAGATCAGCCATTGCGCGATGACGGGCACGTCCGCCGGCAAGTCGCGCAGTGCGAGCGACGTTACCGCGGCAAGGTTGCCGCCGGCGCTGTCGCCCGCCGGGATCAGTCCGGTCACTTGCAGGCCCAGTTCGTCCGGGCTTTTGGCGATCCAGCGGGCTGCCGCGATGCAATCGTCGGGCGCGGCGGGGAAGGGGTGTTCGGGCGCCAGCCGGTAATCGACAGAGACGACCGGCAGGTCGAGCGTCCGCGCCGTTTCGGCGCACAGCCCGTCATGCGTTTCGATATTGCCGATCACGAACCCGCCGCCATGATAGAAAATGACCACCGGGCCGGGCTCGCGGCTTTCGCGGGCGTCGTAAAGCCGGGCGGGAATATCGCCGGCCGGTCCGGGCAGTGTGAAGTCGCGCTTGATCGCGAGGTCGCCGGCAGGGCGCTCGGCCATCGTGAACACCATGTCCATCATCGCGCGCGCCGTCGCCGGGTCGGTCTCGTGCGTCTTCGGCCCTTCCTGGGCGGCCAGAAGGTCGAGCATCATCTGCACATCGGGGCGGACATAAGGCATCGAATTGTCTCCAGTGTCTTGTCTATTTTTCGGCAGTTATAGGGGCAAACGTGCGGGCGGCAAGTCGCGGGGTCAGGGCGAACTGGCCGGCCGCGCGGATGAGGAGGAACACGGTGAAGCTCAGCCACAGGCCGTGATTGCCGAGCGGCGTCGTCAGCCAGAGCATGGCGCCATAGGCGAGGAACGCCACCGCCATCGTGGCGAGCATTGCGCGCGTCCAGGTCGCGCCGACGAATACGCCGTCCATGACGAAGGAGGTGACGCCGGCCAGCGGCAGGGCGAGCAGCCAGATATCGTAGCGCAACACGGTTTCGACGACCTGCGGGTCGGTCGAGAAGCTGGCCACGATCGGCCCGGAGGCGATGGCGAACAGGCCGGTCAGGATCAGCGCCGTGCCGATTCCGCGCAGCATGATCCGGCGGACCGTTATGTCGAAACCCTCCCGGTCCTTCGCGCCGATGGTTTCGCCGCACAAAACCTGCGCGGCATTCTCGAATCCGTCGAGCAGCAGCGCGGTCAGCATGAACATCTGGAAGAGGATGGCGTTGGCCGCGAGTATGTTCGTGCCCTGCAGCGCGCCCTGGCGCGTCACCAGCATGATCGCGACGGTCAGCAACAGCGTACGCAGGAAGAGATCGCGATTGACGCGGAACAGGGCGCCCATTCGTCCCGCATTCCACAGGTCGGGATGCCGGGTCGCCGCTTTCAGCTCGTCCAGTCTTGCACTGGGCAGGATGGCGAGCGCGAGCAGTCCGAACTTGCCGACCTCGGAGATCAGCGTTGCATAGGCAATGCCGCTCACGCCCCAGTCCCAGACCAGCACGAACAACACCCCAAGCCCCACATTCGTGAGGTTGACGGCCACCTCGATGGCCAGCACCGTGCGCATGCGCCGGAGGCCGATCAGCCAGCCGACCAACGCGGCATTCACCAGCCAGGCCGGAGCGGCCCAGAAGCGGATATCGATATACAGCTGCGCATCGGCCCGCACATCCGCGCCCGCTTCGAGAAAATCGAGGCCGAGCGGCACGGTGACCGGCTTGGTGAGCAGAAGCAGCAAACCGATTGCCAGGGCGATGACCGAAGCGCGCAGCAACGCCGCCATCTTCTCGGTCTCGTTGCTTTGTCCGATGGCCTGCGCGGTTAGCCCGGTCGTTGCCGTCTTCAGGAAGTTGAAGACGACGAGCAGGCTCATCAACAGCCTTGCGCCCAGTTCCACCGAGCCCTGTGCCGCGGCATCGCCGAGCTGGCCGATGATCCAGATATCGGCGATCCCGATCAGCGCGGTCGCGACATTGGTCGCCATCGCCGGGAGCGCAATCGACCAGATTGCGCGCGGATCGTGCGAGGCAAGGCGTTGCTGCATGAGCGGGTCATAGTCTCTGAAGTCGCGAGCGCCTATATGTCCCGCGATGCTGCATTTTGTTCACCATCCCGGCTATGTCGCGCCGGCGCCCAGGGGCAGCGCGTTTCGCTTCAACAAATACGGTCTTGTGCGCGAGGCGCTGCGGGCGAGCGGACGCGCCATGACGATCCATGCGCCCGAGCCGATCCCGCGCGGGTGGATCGAGGGCGTCCATGATGCCGATTATGTCGAAGAGGTGATGACGGCGGCCGTGCCGCGCGAGAAAGAGCGGCGGATCGGTTTCGCGGTGACGCCCGATATCCGCGAGCGCTCGCTGTTGGCGCAGGGCGGTACCTGGCAGGCGGCTTTGCTGGCGCTCGACCATGGATTCGCCGCCAACGGGGCAGGGGGCAGCCATCATGCGCTGCCGGATACCGGCGCGGGCTATTGCGTGCTCAACGATCTGGCGATCACGGCGAACCGCTTGATCGCCGAGGGCCGGGCGCGGCGCGTGTTCGTGCTGGATTGCGATGTGCATCAGGGGGACGGCACGGCCGTTCTGCTGGCCGGACGGCCCGAGATATTCACCCTGTCGCTTCACGCCGCGAAGAATTTTCCGGTGCGCAAGGCGCGGTCCTCGCTCGATATCGGCCTGCCGGACGGACTGGCGGATAAGGGGTATCTCACCGCACTGGCCGAAGCGCTTGCGAAGGCGCTCGATGCATTCGTGCCGGATATCATTCTCTACCAGGCGGGGGTCGATCCGCATCGCGACGACCGGCTTGGCAGGCTGGCGTTGAGCGATGCCGGGCTGGAGGCGCGCGAACGCCTTGTCATGCGCGAAGCGGGCCGTCGATCGATCCCGCTCGCGAGCGTTCTGGGCGGCGGATATGGCGCCGATGACGGTGCGGTGGCGATGCGCCATGCGCGAACCATTATCGCGCTCGCCGACGAAGCGAGCAAACAGGGCTAGTTCGCCAGTGATATTTTCTATTTTGTTCCGTGTGCGAGCTGTGCATATGTGCGGCAAAGCGGAACAATGCGAGTAATCTAATGGCCAGTGCGGCAGAGACTATCAAACACAATGCTCCCGAAGATGCGGCGTCCGTCGTCGTGCGCTTCGCCGGCGACAGCGGCGACGGCATGCAGCTCACCGGCGGGCAGTTCACCCTGTCCACGGCGCTCGCAGGCAACGACCTCGCGACTTTCCCGGACTTTCCCGCGGAAATCCGTGCGCCACAAGGCACGCTGTTCGGCGTCTCCGCCTTCCAGATTCATTTCGGCAGCCGCGCCATCCGCACGGCGGGCGACGCGCCCGATGTGCTGGTCGCGATGAACCCGGCGGCGTTGAAGACGAATGTCGATGAGCTGCGCGACGGCGGGCTGATTATCGCCGATAGCGGCGCGTTCGGCGACCGGAACCTGTCCAAGGCCGGATATGACGAAAATCCGCTCGAGGACGGATCGCTCGCCAAATGGCAATTGCTGTCGCTCGACATGTCGGAAATGACGCTCGAGGCGGTCAAGCCGTTCGGCCTGAGCAACAAGGAAGCGTTGCGCTGCAAGAATATGTGGACGCTGGGCCTTGCGCTCTGGATGTTCGACCGCAAGCGCCAGCCGGTTATCGACTGGCTCAACGCAAAATTCGCGAAAAAGCCGGAGGTGGCCGAAGCCAATATCGCGGCGCTGAATGCGGGCCATGCCTATGGCGAAACGGCCGAGCTCGGTTATGCCTTCCAGCCGCGCCATGTCGATGCCGCGCCGGCCGAACCGGGCCTGTATCGCACGATCACCGGGGCCGAGGCGATATCTCTGGGCCTGCTGGCAGGCGCGAAACTGGCCAGTTTGCCGATGTTCTTCGGCGGCTATCCGATCACGCCCGCTTCCGCGATCCTCCACCATCTCTCGCGGCTCAAACAGTTCGGCGTCACAACGTTCCAGGCGGAGGACGAAATCGCAGCCATCGGTGCGGCGATCGGCGCGAGCTATGCGGGCTCGCTCGGCGTGACCTCGTCCTCCGGCCCCGGCATCGCGCTGAAGGGCGAGGCGATGGGGCTGGCGATCATGACCGAGCTGCCGCTGGTGATCGTCAATTCGCAGCGTGGCGGCCCGTCCACGGGCCTGCCGACCAAGACCGAGCAGTCGGACCTGTACCAGGCCGTTTATGGCCGCAACGGCGATGCGCCATTGCCGGTGATCGCCGTCGCTTCGCCGTCCGACGCGTTCGAATGTGCGATCGAGGCTTGCCGGATCGCGACCCGCTTCATGACCCCGGTGATGCTGCTGACGGACGGCTATATCGCCAATGCCGCCGAGCCGTGGAAAATGCCGGACGTCGACACGTTCGAGCCGTTCCCCGTCGCCTTCCATGCCGACGCACCGGCCGAAGGCGAGCATTTCAACCCCTATGGCCGCGACGAAAAACTCGCACGGCCCTGGGTCAAGCCGGGCACGCCGGGCCTAATGCACCGGATCGGCGGGATCGAAAAGGCGTCGGGCAGCGGCAATATCGATTATTCGCCCGAGAACCATCAGGAGATGACCGATATCCGGGCGCAGAAAATCCTGAACGTCGCCGACGATATTCCCGAGCAGGAGATCGATTTGGGCGAGGCCGGCGATACGCTGGCCGTGGTCGGCTGGGGCTCGACCTATGGGCCGATCCATCAGGCCGTCGCGCGCGCACGGCAAAATGGGCACAGCGTGGCGCAAATCCATCTGCGCCATATCTGGCCGCTGCCGCGCAATCTCGGCGAATTGCTGCGCGGTTTCGACAAAATCCTGGTGCCGGAAATGAACAAGGGCCAGCTCAAGACCGTGCTGCGCGACCAGTATCTGGTCGATGCGAAACCGCTGAACAAGGTTTCCGGCCAGCCGTTTCGTATTTCGGAGATCGAAGCGGCCATCGCGGAGCATCTTGGTGGATGAGAAACCCAAAAGCGTCATGCCGTTGGTCGGCATGCTCATCGTGATCGTCGCGATCATCTATTTCCTGTGGAGCTGAGGAGGCTGCCATGAACGATATGACTCCCGTCAAAACGACGCTCAAGGATTGGGAAACCGATCAGGAAGTTCGCTGGTGCCCCGGCTGCGGCGACTATGCGATCCTGAAGGCGATGCAGCGCACCATGCCGGAACTCGGCGCCGACCCGGCGAACACGGTGTTCGTGTCGGGTATCGGCTGCTCGTCGCGCTTTCCCTATTATATGGAAACCTATGGCTTCCACACGATCCACGGCCGCGCGCCGACGGTCGCCACGGGCGTCAAGCTCGCCAATCCCGAGCTCGATGTCTGGCTCGTCACCGGCGACGGCGATGGGCTGTCGATCGGCGGCAACCACATGCTGCATCTGCTACGCCGCAATGTCGATTGCCAGGTGCTGCTGTTCAACAACGAGATTTACGGCCTGACCAAGGGCCAATATTCGCCGACTTCGCGCACCGGCACGACCAGCCCGTCGACGCCGTTCGGCTCGGTCGACCGGCCGGTCAATCCGTGCGCCTTCGCGCTGGGTTCGGGCGCGCGCTTCGTGGCGCGCGGCATCGACGTCAACAAGAAGCTGACCGATGCGTTCAAGGCGGCCTATGCGCATAAGGGCACGGCGTTCGTCGAGATTTTCCAGAATTGCATCGTCTACAACGAAGACGTGTTCGAGGAATTCGCGAACAAGAAAACCGCCGCTGATACGCAGATCTGGCTCGAACATGGCGAACCTCTCCTGTTCGCCAACGGCACCAAGGGCCTCGCACTGGATCGCGACCATCCCGAACATCTGAAGCCCATCGTCGTCGATGTCGTGGATGGCGACTGGCAGGCGGCCGGCGTGCTGCGGCACGACCAGACCAATCATGCGCTCGCCTATATGCTCGTCGAAATGCCGTTCGGCGAATATCCGATGGCGCTCGGCGTGGTCTATGATGACGAGCGCCCGACCTTCAACCAGGTGCTGACCAAGCAGCGCGAGGAAGTGTCGGCGGGCAAGCCGGCCGACCTGCAGGCGCTGATCGAGCATGGCCAGACCTGGACGGTCGATGCCGACGGACCGGAGCTTTAGGATCGATAGCGGCTCCGGACGCTAATCGCGCATGGACAATCTGACCCACAGCCTGGCCGGCGCCGTGCTCGGTCAGATGGGACTGAAGAAGAAAACCGGGCTTGGCATGGCGACGCTGATCATTGCCGCCAATATTCCCGATATCGACGCGGTGGCGACGATACTTGGCGGGCATCAGCATCTCGCGATCCGGCGCGGCATTACGCACGGACCCTTGGCGATACTGATACTGCCGGTGCTGCTGACCGGAATCATGATCGCCTTCGATCGATGGCAAACGCGGCGCGGCAAGAGGCCGGACAAACGGCTGCCGATTCACAAGGGCTGGCTGCTCGCGCTCGCCTATATCGGGACGCTGAGCCACCCCGCGCTCGATTATCTCAACAATTACGGCATTCGCCTGCTCGAGCCGTTCACCAGCGAATGGGTTTATGGCGATACGCTGTTCATTATCGATGTCTGGGTGTGGGCGGCGCTCGGCATTGCGCTATGGCTGTCGCTGCGGCGGGAGAAACGTGGGCGCACGGATTGGCGCCGGCCTGCCGTCGCGGCGTTGGCCATCGTGCTCGCCTATATCGGCGCCAACGGGTTGATTTCCAATCGCGCCGAACATCTGACGGCGGAGCAGGTGACGGATATGCGCGGCGAGCCTGCCGAACTGGTCGTCGCCAATAATCTGCCGATCACCTTCTGGGCGCGGGACATGCACTGGCGCGGGCAGGGCGAGATCGGCAGCGGATATTTCACCCTGTTCGGCGGCGAAGACATGGTGACGCTGAACGACGACACACGCCCGGACGGGATGGATACGGTCGACTGGGATGCGATCACGGCCACTAACCTGGACGCGCATGCCTATCTCTTTTGGGCGCGCATGCCGTTCGTCGAGCGGCGCGAGGGCAGGGTGTTGCTCAGGGATCAGAGGTTCACTTTCGACGGTATTGGCGACCGCTTCACGGTTGATGTAACGCCCGCCGAATGAGCGATATTGCGATAGTCTGGTTCCGGCGCGACCTGCGCCTGTCCGATCAGGCGGCGCTGGCGGCGGCTGCGGCGCGCGGACTGGTCATCCCCGTCTATATCCTCGACGACGAGACGCCCAGGCACCGCAAAATGGGCGCCGCCTCGCGCTGGTGGCTGCATCATTCGCTGGAAAGCCTGGACGCGAGTTTGCGGGAAAAAGGCTCGCGGCTGATCCTGCGGCGCGGAACGAGCGCGACGATCCTCGCCGATATCGCGGCGAAAACCGGCGCGAGCGAAATCCATGCGTTGCGCCATTATGAGCCCTGGTGGCGCAATGCCGAGCGCGATCTGAAAGAAGCGCTGCCCGACGGCGTGGAGCTTTGCCTGCATGACGGGAATTACCTGATGCGGCCGGGCTCAGTGACGACCGGCAGCGGCGACCCGTACAAAATCTTCACGCCCTTCTGGAAATCGCTGCGCGAGCATATGCCGCCCGCCGACCCCGTGCGCACGCCGCAGACGATCGATGCGCCGGATGAATGGCCTGCGAGCGACGATCTCGCCGATTGGGACTTGCTGCCGGCCAATCCCAACTGGGCGACCGGCTTCGAGGACTGGACGCCGGGCGAAGAGGGCGCACGGCGCAACGTCGACAGCTTTATCGATAAGGCGACGCGATATGAGGATCGCCGCAACCTGCCGTCCATCGAAGGCACAGCACGCCTCTCCCCCCATCTCCATTTCGGCGAGGTTTCGCCTGCCTATGTCTGGCACCGCGTCTCTGGCCCGGGCCGCGATGTGACGACGTTCCAGAAAGAGCTGGTCTGGCGCGATTATGCGCAGAATGTGATCCTGCAATTTCCGAAATATGGCGGCGAAGGCTATCGCGACCAATTCGACGACTTCCCCTGGCGCGATGTGTCGGACGATGACGCGCGCGAAGAGTTCGACCGCTGGTGCCGGGGCAAAACCGGCTATCCGATCGTCGATGCCGGGATGCGCGAGCTCTGGGCGACGGGCTGGATGCACAATCGCGTCCGCATGATCGCAGCGAGCTTCCTCATCAAGCATCTGCTGATCGACTGGCGCGAAGGCGAACAATGGTTCTGGGATACGCTCGTCGATGCCGATTACGGATCGAACGCCACCAACTGGCAATGGGTCGCGGGCACGGGCGTCGATTCCAACATGTTCGTGCGGATCATGGCGCCATTGAGCCAGTCCGAGAAATTCGATGCGGGCGATTATATCCGCAAATGGGTGCCCGAGCTGGCGGACATCGACGATCCCTATGTTCACGACCCGGAAGAACATGGCTGCAGGCCCGACGATTATCCGGCCAAGGTCATCGCCCATCGCGAGGCGCGGCAAAGGGCGCTCGATGCATATCAAAACGTGAAATCCTGAGCGCTATATCAGCCCCGGAAACCGTTGCTCTATGCCACGCTTTTGGGCCATAAGTCCGCGCAGGAGGGGATATGGCGACGAGTCCGTCACCACGGGGCGAGCATTTGCTGCGGGCCGATCGCGGTTTTTCGACCGGATCGTCCTGGCTTATGGGCCTGTTCGCGCCCGGCTTTCACAAGATACTCGATCGGATCGATGCGGGGCTCGGGGTCGGCCGGCTCGAAGCCGAGCTGCCGGACGGTAAGACGCGCCTGCTTGGCGGCCATGCGCCCGGGCCGGCGGCCGAGATCGAACTCAAAAGCTGGCGGCCGCTGATCCGGCTGATGACCTCCGGTTCGGTCGGTTGGTATCGCGGTTGGGCCGAAGGCGAGTGGACGAGCCCGGCGCCCGAGAAGATATTCGAACTGTTCGTCGCGAACCGCCGCTCGCTCGGCAATGTCGCCCGGGCCAAGGGTACGGCGCGGCTGCGCAACCTGCTCGCCCATGCCCAGCGGCGGAACAACCGCGCCAATGCGCGCAAGAATATCGAGGCGCATTACGATCTCGGCAATGATTTCTACGCGGCCTGGCTCGACGAGACGATGAGCTATTCGAGCGCGGTGTTCGAGGACCCGCTGTCGCGCGACGAATCGCTGGCCGATGCCCAGCGCCGCAAGGTCCGCATGTTGCTCAACCGGCTCGATCTGAAACCGGGCGATCATCTGCTCGAGATCGGCTGCGGATGGGGCGGCTTGATGGAAATCGCCGCCGAGGAATATGGCGTGCATGTCACCGGCATCACCCTCTCGACCGAACAAAAGGCGTTCGCCGAAGAGCGGATGCGCAATGCGGGCCTGGAAGATCGCGCTGAGGTCGAGCTCGTCGATTATCGCGATGTCGACGGAACCTTCGACGCGGTGGCCAGCGTGGAGATGGTGGAGGCCGTGGGCCAGGAATATTGGCCGGCCTATCTCGATGCGATCGCCCGCCGTCTGAAACATGGCGGCAAGGCGGCGATCCAGCTCATTTCGATCGAGGAAGAGGGGTTCGACGCCTATGCCGCGAGCGCCGATTTCATCCAGACCTATATCTTCCCCGGCGGCATGCTGATCGAGGAAACGCGCTTTGCCGAGATCGCGAAACAGGCGGGGCTCACATGGTCGAACCGCAAGGGCTTTCACCTCCATTATGCCGAAACGCTGCGCCGATGGCGCGCGGACTATGATCGCGCGGTCGAGGAGAACCGCCTCCCCGACGGCTTTGACGAGCGCTTCCACGGGCTCTGGCGCTATTATCTGATGTATTGCGAAGGCGGCTTCCGCGCCGGCGGCATAGACGTTGCACAGGTGACGCTGACCAAAGGGGAATAGGATGACAGGGACGAAATGGACAATACCGCTGGGCGCGGTTCTCGGACTGGCGCTTGGCGCACCGGCGCACGCACAGGAAGCGGCCGAGGCGGAGAGCTATGTCCCGACCGACACCAATGTCCTGATGTGGACGCAGCCGCAGCGCGATTTCGGCTTTCCGCGGATGGAGGAGCTTGCCCCGGTCCGCACGATCCCCAATGGCGACACGTTCCGCGAAATTCCACGCGGTCCCGATCTCACCATCGCGCTGGAAATGGACGGCGAAAGCTGGACGGTGGACCGCTATCTCGAAGACCAGCGCGCGGCCGGTATCGTGATCGTGCATCGCGGCGAGGTCCGGTTCGAACGCTATCGCATGGAAGCCGATATCGATACGCGCTGGACGAGCTTTTCGGTCGCCAAATCGCTGACTTCGACGCTGGTCGGCGCGGCGATCGTCGACGGGCATATCGAATCGCTCGATGCGCCGGTCACCGATTATATCCCGGAGCTGTCCGGCAGCGGCTATGACGGCGTCACCGTCCGCCAGCTGCTGACGATGACTTCGGGCGTCCGCTGGAACGAGAGCTATACCGATCCCAATTCGGACGTCTCGCTGTTCAACCAGGTCACGCCCGAACCCGGCATCGATCCCATCGTCACCTATATGCGCAATCTGCCGAGCGAGGCCGAACCGGGCACGCGCTGGCAGTATAATACCGGCGAGACCAACCTGATCGGCGTGCTCGTCGCCAACGCCACGGGCATGCCGCTCGCCGACTATCTGTCGCAGCAGATCTGGGCGCCGTTCGGCATGGCGCAGGACGGCGAGTGGATCGTCAACGCGGGCGGCAACGAGATCGCCGGCTGCTGCATCTCGGCGACGGTGCGCGATTATGCGCGCTTCGGCCTGTTCGTGCTGGCCGACGGCGTTGTCGGCGGCGAGCGCGTCGTCCCCGAAGGCTGGTTCGCCGCAGCCACGACCCGCCAGGCCGATATCGGCGCGCCGGGCCGCGGCTATGGCTATCAATGGTGGACCTTCGACGATGGCAGCTTCGCCGCCCAGGGCATTTTCGGGCAGGGCATCTTCATCGATCCCGCGCGCAACCTCGTGATCGCAAGCAACGGCAACTGGCCCGTGGCGAGCGAAGCGGGCTATCGGGAGCGGCGAAACGCGTTTTATCGCGCGGTGCAGGCGGCGGTGGATGGGGAAGGGGAGTGAGTTAACTTGCGCGACCTTCCTGCTGACCTGAGTGAGATACTCGATTTCGATACTGACACGATGCGAGTTTCGAGTCGTGAGGGGAAGCATCGAGAGTTCAAACAAGAATTCAGTAAGGGACACGTAGCAAAGTACGTTAAAGCTCTAGCAGCATTCACAAATACTGATGGCGGCATTCTAATTTTTGGGGTTACAGACGCGCCACGAACGATAGTTGGCGTTGATCCAGCTGGAATTCAGGATGAGGCGCAATGGTCGGATTGGCTCCGACGGTATTTTGCGCCAGAGATCGATTTTCGTATCCGCGAGTATAATGTCAATGCGCTGACAGTTGTTGCCGTCGGTGTAGACCGCGGCGAGGATTTGCCGATCAGTTGCCTTCGCGATAGCCAGACCGAAAAGGTCGTAAGTGGCGTGTCTAGAGCTGTCCCCCTCACGCAAAAAGGCGCAATTTACTACAGACAGGCGGGTCAGACCCGACCGATGTATCATGCAGAATTGCGGAAAATAATCGATGAGCGGGATCAAAAAAGGCTGAACGCGTATCTACAGAACTTGAAAATTATGTCTGATGTCGGGCCTGACCGAGTAGGTGTCGTTGATATGTCGCGAGCGGCAACCCCAAACGACGAGGGCACACTCTACCTCTCGAGGCAAACTGCTGAATCTCTTAGCTTTATTGACGAAGGCCGTTTCGTCGAAACCAAAGATCAGGGCGATCCAGCGTATATGGTCGTTGGACGAGTTCAGCTTAACGAAGTGGTCCCTGGCCCGCTTGATCCTGCAGACAAAAATTTGCCGACCGAAGTTGCCGAGAAGCTAAAACCTGTTGCCGAAGAAGTTTTTGGATTTTCGATGCCGTTGACCGGAGCGCATGTTGCAAAACTTGCCAAGCATCTCGGTATCCGAGGCGACGGAGAAGCCGACCCTCAATTCTGCATCAACGATGAAAAGTTGAAGAGAATCTACTACACGCAATCTGGCGTCGATCTGATGGAGAATGAAATTCGAGATAACTCAAGAGATGCTCTTCAATCATTTGCTTCGAGGGAAACGATCGCGCGGTATCAGGATGCACAAGATATCGACCAGCTTTTAGGATGATCGATTTTTTGTCGAACAATCTTCTCCCAAAACCCTATTCACTTGAAATGTAGGAAAACATCTGACCTACACTGTCGGATGACGGACAAGACCCCCACAGACGATTATCGCCCCCGTGTTCCCGAAGGCGCGGAGGACGATCCGAACTGGCCCCGCTATCATAGCGGCGCGCCGATGCCCGAAACCCATCCCGATCATGGGCCGATGGAAGATATTCCGCGCCGCGAGGATGGCAGCATCTCGTCCTATTATTACTGCTCGAAGGCGGAGCTGGAGCAGTGGGGCGAGCTGAAGCCGCCGCCGCGCCGCTTTCGCCACGATGGCTGGACGCCGGATCGGATCGAGCGATTCCTTAAAGCGCTGCGCTCCACGGCCAGCATCAAGGATGCCTGCCGGATCGTCGGCATGTCGCGCCAATCGGCCTATAATCTCTATAATCGCGAGGACAGCGCGCATATCCGCAAGGCGTGGGACGAAGCCCTGCGCGCCTGCACCAATGTCCTCGCCACGACGGCGTTCGACCGGGCGGTTAACGGCACCGAGGAGCAAGTCTATTACAAAGGCGAGTTCGTCGGGTGGCGGGACAGATATGACAATCGTCACCTGCAATGGATGCTGCGGGTGCGCGATCCGCTGAACTGGGCGCCGCTCACCGAATTGGAGGGCTGGATGCGCCAGCGCGGTATCGAGAAGCCCGAAGCGATCGAACCGTCCTTGCGCCGGCTTACCGAGACCGAGGAGGAATGGGCTCGCAGACTGCCGGGAGAAGAGGGCGAGCCACCCGCGACGCTGCCCGAACCGGCGGAGGACCCGGGCGGCGACGGGGCAGAGGGCGATAAATCCTGAACCGCGGCTCAGTGTCTACTATGTCAACTTTGGATGCGATGCGCTTATCCCCTCTCCCCTTGTGGGAGAGGGTGGCGCGAAGGGCCGGGTGAGGGGCCGCAGAGCGAGGCGAAGCGAGCGTGAGTCCGCCATTGCGGATAATAGTCGTCACTCAATAGAGGTCGCTGTCGCTCAGGCCCTCCCCCTTGATGGGAGCTGGTCGGGTGGGGGTGAGCCAGCGGCTGAGGATAGTGCTAGCGGACGGATCACCCCACCCCTGACCCCTCCCCATCAAGGGGAGGGGAATGATGATTGTCCTCAAGGCGTGTAATAGGTCGGCGAACCGGGACCGACCGGAAATCCGAGGACGAAGGTCCATAGGAAGAAGAAGGTCGACCAGGTCGCGATGAAGAAGATGGTGTAGGGCAGCATCATCGCGATCAGCGTCCCGACGCCCAGATTTTTCTCATAGCGCGTCGCCCAGGCGAGGATCAGCCCGAAATAGCTCATCATCGGGGTGATGATATTGGTCGTCGAATCGCCGATGCGATAGGCGGCCTGAATCGCTTCGGGCGCATAGCCGATCAGCATCAGCATCGGCACGAAGATCGGCGCGGTGACGGCCCATTGCGCCGAGGCCGAGCCCAGCGAGAGGTTTATCATCGCGCAGATCAGGATGAAGAAGAAGAACAGCGCCGGGCCGGTCATGCCGCTGTCCTGCAGGAATTGGGCGCCCGTCACCGCCGTGATCGCGCCCAGATTGGTCCAGCCGAAAAAGGCGACGAACTGGGCGGCGAAGAATACGAGGACGATATAGAGCCCCAGCGAGGAGAGGGCGGCGGCCATCGCGTCGATAATGTCGCGGTCCGTCTTCATCGTGCCGACCACGCGGCCATAGGCATAGCCGATGGCGATGAAGAAGATGAGGATCCACACGACAAAGCCCTGGAAGAAGGGCGAGTTGATCCGGTCCCCGGTTTCCGGATTGCGCAATATGCCCCATTCGGGAACCAGTGTGAGCGCCATCAGCCCGAGCACGCCGAGCAGCGCGATCCCGGCCCAGCGCAGCCCTTTTTTCTCCTGCGGCTCGAGCGGCTGCATCATATGGTCGTCGAGGATCGTCTTGTCGGCATGGGTCGGGTCGTATTTGCCGAGCTTGGGCTCGACGATGGCGATCGACACCCAGGAGCCGACCAGCGTGATCAGGAAGGTGGAGGCGACCATGAAATACCAGTTGGCGGTCGCCAGCACGATATAGTCGGGGTCGATCAGGCGGGCGGCCTCCTGCGTGATGCCGGCGAGCAGCGGGTCGATCGTCCCGATCAGCAGGTTTGCGCTATAGCCGCCGGATACGCCCGCGAAAGCCGCCGCCATGCCGGCCAGCGGGTGGCGGCCCAGCGCATAATAGATTGCGGCGGCGAGCGGGATCAGCACCACATAGCCGACTTCGGACGCCGTGTTCGAAACGATACCGGCAAAGACGATCGCGACGGTCACGAGCTTGGGCGGGGCCGAAAGCACCATGCCGCGCACGGCGGCGGAGAGCAGCCCGGATTGCTCGGCCACGCCGACGCCGATCATCGCGACCAGCACCACGCCGAGCGGCGCGAAGCTGGTGAAATTGGTCACGAGATTGGTGAAGATACGCCGCACGCCGTCCCCATCGAGCAGGCTCACCGCACGGATCATGCCGTCCTCTGCAACGCCGGCTGCGCCCGCGGGACGCGGGTCTTCCACCGCCAGCCCGATCCATCCAAGATAGCCGGACAGGAGGACGATGCCGACCGCGAGCAGGGCGAACAGCGTGACCGGATGCGGCAGCAGATTGCCGAGCCATTCGACGCCGTCGAGAAAGCGCGTGAAGGCGTTGCGGCGCGGTTCGGCAGCCTGTGTCGGGGCGTCGGCCATGACGGTCTCCAGTGTATCGCATAGTCTTACCGCGACGACAGGAGCCGATGCAGTGTGAACGGACGCTTATGATTGTGCGCCGGAGCGGTGTCCATAGGGCCCGTCGGCCGGGTGGTTTTGGCTTCCGGGCTTCGGTGTTTCCGCCGTGTGCCCGTGTCCGGTTTCGAAATTGGGCGGCGATCAGCGTCCGTTGCGATCTATGGCGTGCGCCCGCGCTCGACATCCAGTACGAAAGGGGCTCTCACGGCACGTTCACCGCTGATCGCCGAGCTCGCATTGACGAACAGCGTATCGCCGATGCGGACCTCACCCGCGCTGGCATGGACATGCCCGAAGCAATGGAGGCGCGGAGCGATCCGTTCGATCTGGGCGGCCAGGTGCCGGCAACCATGCGAATGGCCGCGGCTTGACCGGTCCAGTATCCCGGTGGGCGGCACATGGGTGATCAGGATATCGAGGCCCGTGGGGATCGCCGCCCATTTGTCGCGCAGCGCCTCGTCGTCGAGATAGAAGGCATGGCTTGCCAGTTCCGGGACCCAGGGCGCGGCGTAGATATCCAGTCCCGCAACGGTGAGCCGTTCGTCCTGAATATAGTGCGCATTGCGGAACGGCTGTTCGGTTCGCGCCAGCGCGGTCTCCAGGGCAAGATCATGATTGCCGCCGGTGACGAGGATCGTCGGGTAATCCTGCCGCCCGAACCAGTCGTCGATATCCGTCAATGCCGCCGCGTCGCGGTCGAAAAGATCGAGCATGTCGCCGCAATGGATAAGGACGTCGCCGCCCGGCAATGACAGCGATCCGTGCATCGCATGGGTATCGCTGATGATAGTGACGGAAACGGACATTGACGGGACGCTCTTACGCCGACCGGACGCAATGCGCTAGGCGTCCGGCTTTTCGACCGTATGCCGATGCCCGGTTTCGAAATCGGCCGAGACCAGCTCGACGATATCGCCTGCGACAATGTCCGGCGATTTGAGCGTCGCCTGGTCTTCGCCCGGATAGGCGAGTGCGCGCATATCGGTGGCCGTGGCGCCGGGATCGACGATGGCGACCTTGACCGGCGCGAGATTCTTCACCTCTTCGCCATAGGCCGTCACCAGCGTATCGAGCGCCGCCTTGGATGCGCCGTAATTGCCCCAATAGGCGCGCGGCTTCGCTCCGACGCTCGATGTGACGGCGATCAGCCGCCCGGCTTCGCTCTTGCGCAGCATCGGATCGAAGGCTGCGATCAGCGCCTGTTGCGCAACGAAGTTGAGCGTCATCACGTCGCGCAGCTCTTTCGGTTCGATCTGCGCCACCGGGGTCAGCGATCCCAGTATCGCGGCGTTCAGCACGAGTATGTCGAGCGTGCCCCAGCGTTCGTCCACCGCGGCGGCAAGCCTTTGTATGCTGTCGCCGTCGACGAGATCGAGCGGCGCTATCGTCGCGTTACCGCCGGCTTCGTGGATTGCGTCCTCCACCTCTTCGAGGCCGCCGGGCGTCCGCGCGACCAGGATGACGTGCGCGCCCTGGGCGGAGAGCGCCTTGGCCGTCGCCGCACCGATCCCTCTGCTCGCCCCGGTTACAAGGGCGAGCTTGCCTGCCAGCAATTGGGTCATCTGTTTTCGATTATCCTGCTGTGGTCTCGCATCAGGTGACCCGCTCGGCCAGCAGCGGGAGCTGCGTCACGTTTTTGAGCCCGTCGCGATCGGTGAGCGGTGTCGGATACTCGCCGGTGAAACAGGCATCGCATCGTTGCGGCTGCGCGTCGTTGCGGCCTGGTTCGCCGGCCGCGCGATACAGGCCGTCGATCGAAATGAAGGCGAGGCTGTCCGCCCGGATATACTCGCGCATGCCGTCGACATCGTGCTGGGCGGCGAGCAGCTTCTCGCGCTCGGGCGTATCCACACCATAGAAGCAGCTGTTGCGCGTCGGCGGGCTCGCGATCCGCATATGGACCTCGGTCGCCCCGGCCTCGCGCATCATGTCGACGATCTTGGTGCTCGTCGTGCCCCGGACGATGGAGTCGTCGATCAGCACGACGCGCCGGCCCTCGATCAGCGCGCGGTTCGCGTTATGCTTCAGCTTGACGCCGAGATGGCGGACCTTGTCGCCGGGCTGGATGAACGTGCGGCCGACATAGTGGGAGCGGATGATCCCGAGCTCGAACGGAATACCGGACTGCTGGGCAAAGCCGATGGCCGCCGGCGTACCGGAGTCGGGAACCGGAATGACAAGATCCGCTTCGACCGGGCTTTCGATGGCGAGTTCCGCGCCGATCTGCTTGCGGACCGTGTAGACGGACTGGCCGTCGACGATGGAATCGGGCCGGGAGAAATAGACATGCTCAAAGATACAGGGACGGGCCGCGACGGGCGGGAAGGGGCGGTGCGTCTTGATCCCGTCATCATTGACGACGATGAGCTCGCCCGGCTCGACCTCGCGGATGAATTCGGCGCCGACGACATCGAAGGCGACGCTTTCCGATGCGAAGATGATCGCATCGCCCAGCTTGCCCATGACGAGCGGGCGGATGCCGAGTGGGTCGCGGCAGCCGATCATGCCTTCGGGCGTCAGGCAGACGAGCGAATAAGCGCCTTCGAGCTGCTTGAGCGCATCGATGAAACAGTCGAGCAGCGTTTTGAACACGGAGGTCGCGACCAGATGGATGATGGCCTCGGTGTCGGACGTCGACTGGAAGATCGAACCATGCTTCACCAGCTCCTTCCGCAGCGTCCAGGAATTGGAGATGTTGCCGTTATGCGCGACCGCGAAACCGCCGGACGAGAGTTCGGCATAGAGCGGCTGCACGTTGCGCAGGCCGCTTTCGCCGGTCGTCGAATAGCGGACATGGCCGCACGCCGCATCGCCGGGAAGCTGCCGGATAATCCGGTCTTCGTCGAAATTGCCGGCGACATGGCCGATCGCGCGATGGCTGTGAAACCATTTGCGGTCATAGCTGGTGATGCCGGCGGCTTCCTGCCCGCGATGCTGGAGCGCATGCAGCCCGAGAGCGACCACGGCGGCGGCCGTATCGGCGCCCCAGATGCCGAACACGCCGCATTCCTCGCGCAGCTTGTCGTCGTCGTCGGAACAGTCAAATGGATCTGTGGTCAGCATGGCGACTCCGGCGCAGTGGTCGGTCACGCGGGTGCATATAGGGTGCCCTGTCCGCTTTGTCTCGCATTTGTCACAAATTTACGTCGGAGCTTTTGCGTGGAAACAGCGTTGAAAGGGAAAGGAGTAAACTAATGGCGAAAGATCACGGTCCATCCATCAAGGACGACGAAACCTATCAGGCCTTGAGCGAAGACGGCGCGTCGAAGGAAAAGGCCGCGCGGATCGCTAACGCGCAAGCAGGTGACGATGTCGATCATGATAGCCGCCCTCTGGAAGAGCGAACGAAGGACGAGTTGTACGACCAGGCGCAGGAGATCGGCATCGATGGCCGGTCGGATATGTCGAAAGAAGAGTTGATCGAAGCTATCCGCTCGCACTAGCAGGGCGCATGGATCGCGAAACGACAACCGAGCTGACGCCGACATTCGATGGAAACGGGCTGGTGACGGCAGTGGTGACAGACCGACAGAGCGGCGACGTTTTGATGGTCGCCCATATGGACCGGGAGGCGCTGGACCTGACGATCGAAACCGGCGTCGCCCATTTCTGGTCGCGCAGCCGGCAATCGCTCTGGAAGAAGGGTGAGACGTCGGGCAATGTCATGCGCGTGGTCGAGATGCGCATCGATTGCGATCAGGACGCGGTGTGGCTGATCGCCGATCCCGCTGGCCCGGCCTGCCATACGGGCGAGACAAGCTGCTTCTATCGCAGTATCGATGGCCGACGCCTGTTGAAGACAGGCTAGCAAAAACAAAAATCCGGACATAGCATATAGCTTGACGTAGCGTCATAGCTTGACGTTAACGTGAACGTTAGCTAAGAGGATTTATGGCAAAAGCACTTCCGCAAGCAGGCATCGATACGCCTGACGAAAAAAATCGCGAAACCTATTCGATCTCCGACCTGTCCGAGGAATTCGGCGTCACGCCGCGCGCGTTGCGCTTCTACGAGGACGAAGGGCTGATCTCGCCGGAGCGGCACGGGCTGACCCGGGTCTATGCGAAGCGGGATCGTGCGCGGCTCGCCTGGATCCTGCGCGCCAAGCGTGTCGGCTTCAGCCTCGCCGATGTGCGCGAGATGATCGATTTGTACGATCTGGGCGACGGACGAACGAAGCAACGCGCCGTGACTCGCGAAAAATGCGAGGAGCGTATCGAAGCCTTGAAGGGCCAGCGCTCCGATATCGATTCGTCGATTGCCGAGCTCGAAGGTTTCCTCGAACTGCTCGACGAAGTCGAAAGCTAGACACTCACACTCATTCAGTATTGGAATTTACAATGCCGACCTACACCGCGCCCGTTCGCGACAGCCAGTATGTGCTGAACCACATCGCCTCGCTCGACCGCTATTCGAACCTTCCGGGCTTCGAGAATGCGACGATGGAAATGGCCGATGCCATTCTCACCGAGGGCGGGAAATTCTGCAGCGAAGTGCTCTTCCCGCTCAACCAGATCGGTGACGAACAAGGGTGCACCCGACATGACGATGGTTCGGTGACAACGCCCGAAGGTTTCAAGGAGGCCTATCGCCAGCTCGTCGAGGGTGGCTGGACGACGCTGACGGGGCCGGAGGAATTCGGCGGGCAGGGGCTTCCCCATGTCCTCGGCACGGCGATCGAGGAATATATGATCAGCTCCAACATGGCCTTTGCCATGTATAACGGCCTGACCATGGGCGCGACGGCAGCGATCATGGCGAAGGGCTCGCAGGACCAGAAAGAAAAATACGTGCCCAAGATGGTCTCGGGCGAATGGGGCGGCACCATGAACCTGACCGAACCGCATTGCGGCACCGATCTCGGCCTGATCCGCACCAAGGCCGAACCGCAAGCCGATGGCAGCTACAAGGTTTCGGGCACGAAGATTTTCATCTCCTCGGGCGAGCACGATCTCACCGAGAATATCATCCATCTCGTGCTCGCGAAGACGCCGGACGCGCCCGACAGCGTGAAGGGCATATCCCTGTTCATCGTGCCGAAGTTCCTGGTCAATGACGATGGTTCGATCGGCGAGCGCAACGCCGTCACCTGTGGTTCGATCGAAGAGAAGATGGGTATCCATGGAAACTCGACCTGCGTCATGAACTATGACGGTGCGACCGGCTGGATGGTTGGCGAGGAAAACAAGGGTCTCGCCGCCATGTTCATCATGATGAATGCCGCCCGCCTCGGCGTCGGCACCCAGGGTCTCGCGGTCGGCGAAGTCGCGTTCCAGAACGCGGTCGCCTATGCGCAGGACCGCCGTCAGGGCCGGGCTTTGACCGGTCCCGCCGAGCCGGAAGAAAAAGCCGATACGCTGTTCGTGCATCCCGATGTGCGCCGGATGCTGATGGAATCGAAGGCTTATCTCGAAGCGAGCCGGGCGCTGTGCATCTGGGGCGGCCTGCAGGTCGATCTCGCGCACAAGGCGCAGACCGAAGAAGAACGGCAGGAAGCGGACGATCTCATCTCGCTGCTGACGCCGGTTATCAAGGGCTATGTGACCGATCTCGGCTACAAGATCGCGACCCAGTCGCAGCAGGTCTATGGCGGCCATGGCTACATCCGCGAATGGGGCATGGAGCAATATGTCCGCGACGCCCGGATCGCCCAGATCTACGAAGGCACAAACGGCATTCAGGCAATGGACCTGGTCGGCCGCAAGCTCGCCCATAATGGCGGGCGTGCCATTCAGGCGTTCCTGGCGATGGTCGGCGAGGAAGTGGCCGAACTGACCGAAGATGAGAGCGTCCAGGCTGTGGCGACCGGCTTGGAGAAGGCCAATGGCGAACTGCGCGGCGCGACGATGTGGCTGATGCAGAACGCCTTCGCCAATCTCAACAATGCCGGCGCCGCGGCCTATAATTACATGGAGCTGATGGGGGTCGTATCGCTCGGCCTGATGTGGCTGCGCATGGCCAAGGCCAGTGCGGCGGCGATCGAAGCCGGTGCCGAAGACCCGGCATTCCATGAAGCGAAACTCGTCACCGCCCGTTTCTACGCCGAAAAGATCATGCCCGATGCGGCCGGTCTTCGCGCGAAAATCGAAGGCGGCTCGGATAGCCTGATGGCGCTTGATCCGGAGATGTTCGTCGCTGCCTGACGGGGCGAAATACGACAGATAGTGCATGTACAGCGTCTGGCCCGGCCCGCCGAAACGCGGCCGGGCTGGACCTTCTTTGCACCTTGGCTCTAAGGGAAACCGGTGAGTGGGGAGAAAACGGCTGTGTCGACAGGCCTGAAATGGGTTCTCGCAATACTAGGCGTCTTCGCTGCGGCGGGTCTTGGTTATTACGGTACGATGGAACTCGGCCTGGCCGAGATCGAGGATTCGCGGGTCGAGACATCCGGCGACGATGACGATCTTGCCGATATGACGCCGGGCGAGCTGCTCTGCGCTTCGCAGACTACCACGGATTCGATCCGCCGGCGCATCTTCGCACGCGCGCGGACTGCCAGTAGCGATGACGGTGCGCTTCTGAGCCGGCTAGAAAGCGGCACGGTCGCGCGGATGGAAAATCCGCGTCTCCTCGATTTCGACGAGGGCCTCGAACAGGCGCGCTGCGAAGGGCGGCTGATCCTCGAACTGCCGCGCGGCACCGAACCCGCGTTCAACTACAGCCGGCGTCTGAATGCGAGCCTCGAATATATCGCGCAGCCCGCGCCCGACGGCCGCGGGTCGATCTATCGTATGAGCGGTGCCGATGACTTGATCGACCGGCTCGCGGCTGCCGATCTCGTCACCCGGCGTCCCGATCCCGATTTCGATGGAAAGCCCGAAGACGATCTATTCGAGGACGATATTTTCGGCGGCGAGAAGGACGAATTCGAACCGGGTTTCGATGAGCCGGCACCGGGCGACCCGGGTTTTGAGGATGCGGATTTGCCGCCGCCCGCTCCGGACCGCGATTCTGAGGATGCGCCGGAAAACCTGCTTCCGCCGGAAATGAGCGGCGAAAACCGCAGATAGGTGGTCGGGCTAGAGGCCCTGCTCCCAGCAAAACTCGACGCGTGTGTCGCCGGTCGCAGCGCCGGCCTCATCATATCGCCGCTCGGCGATCAGCCCGTTGCCGGATGCATCGACGGTGACGACGGTACTGCACCGGGTGCCGTAGACCGGATTGCGGATGAAGATCGGGCTCGCCTGGGCGCGGCGCGGTTCGACCTGCGGCGCATCGTCGGCGCGGAGCGCGTCGAGCAAGGCGCCAGCCTCGCCGCTGTTCGATGCGAGCCAATTGCCGAGCATGGCCTTTATGCGATCGACCTTGGGCCAATTCTCATCGAACCGGCTGTTCGACAGGCCGTAGAGGCCTTCATCGAGCCGCTGCCGCAGCGGTTCGGGCCGGTTGGTCAGCAAATGGGCGGTAGTGCCCGATACGGCGATGGCGTTGAACGGGTTGAAATCGTCGAGATCGTTTTTCCGAGCGTCGGCATAGCGTCCGTTCTTGGCAAGCGTATCCGCGATCAGCGCGCCGCGCGATGCCATTCCGGGCTGCGGTCCATCCGGATTGGCGACATTGGTCACGACCGCGAGCCGCCCCTCGTCCGACACGCCGAGCCAGGTCCCTCCGGCCTCGAGGTCGCGGCCGGCGACGATGTGCGGCGGATCGGACCAGCGCGCGAGCGGAGCGGCCGGACGGGCGTGCAGCTCGTCGCGATTGCCGATCAGTACAAGCCGCCAGTGCGGATGCGCTTGCCAGGCGAATGCCAGAACGCACATGGCGCAGCCAGCCGCTATTCCTCGGGCAGGAAGTCGGGCACGGAGAGATAGCGCTCGCCGGTATCGTAATTGAAGCCGAGTATGCGCGCGCCATCGCCGATCTCGTCCAGCTTCTGCTTGATCGCCTGTAGCGTCGCGCCGGAGCTTATACCGACGAGCATGCCTTCTTCGCGCGCGGCGCGGCGGGCCATGTCCTTGGCGTCTTCGGGATCGACCTGGATCGCCCCGTCGATGGCCTCGGTATGGAGATTGCCGGGGATGAACCCTGCGCCGATCCCCTGGATCGGGTGCGGGCCCGGTTGACCGCCCGAAATCACGGGCGAACCTACGGGCTCAACGGCATAGGCCTTCATCTCCGGCCAATGCTGTTTCAGCACTTCGGCGCAGCCGGTCAGATGGCCGCCCGTACCGACGCCGGTGATCAGCACATCGACCGGACTGTCGGCGAAATCGGCAAGGATTTCTTCGGCCGTTGTTTTCACATGCACGGCGACATTCGCCGGATTGTCGAACTGCTGCGGCATCCAGGCGCTGTCGTCCGCGCCAACCAGCTCCTGCGCGCGTTCGATCGCGCCTTTCATGCCCTTTTCCTTCGGCGTCAGATCGAATTTCGCGCCGAAGGACAGCATGAGCCGGCGGCGTTCGATGGACATGCTTTCGGGCATCACGAGGACCAGCTCATAACCTTTGACGGCGGCGACCATGGCAAGGCCGATCCCCGTATTGCCGGAGGTCGGTTCGATAATTTTGCCGCCGGGCTTCAGCGCGCCGGATTCCTCGGCATCCTCGATCATCGCGAGGGCGATCCGGTCCTTGATCGACCCGCCGGGATTGGCGCGTTCCGACTTGATCCAGACTTCCGCGTCTCCGAACAGTCGCTGCATGCGGATATGCGGGGTGTTGCCGATCGTTTCGAGGGTGTTTGCGGCTTTCATGTCGTCTTCTCCTGCAAAGTCTGCCCCGGTCTCTCCTCGTCGAGATCGTCCGGGGGATCGAAAGTCTTGGTACTACGTAAAGCGGGAAACCATGCGGTCCACAATAGCACCGTCGCGATGGCTCCGATACCGCCCGAAACGACGGCCGCAACCGGCCCGACGATCCAGGCCAGCCCGCCGCTGAACGCATCACCGAACTCGTTGGATGCCGATATCGTCAGCAAGGAAACCGAGGACACGCGGCCCCGCTTGTCGTCCGGGGTATGAAGCTGGATCAGCGACTGGCGGATATAGACCGAGAACATGTCGGCCGAACCCACGACAAACAGAGCCGCCAGAGATAGCGGCATCGATGTCGAAAAGCCGAAAACGATGGTCGCGAGGCCGAACATGCCGACCGCCCAGAGCATCTTCGGGCCGACATTGTGCCTGAGCGGCCGGAAGGAGAACCAGAGCGCGGTGAGCGCCGCGCCGACAGCCGGTGCAGCAGCCAGCTGGCTGAGCCCCGTTGCGCCGACTTCCAATATATCGCGCGCATAGACGGGAAACAGCGCCGTCGCGCCGGCCAGGAACACGGCGAACAGATCGAGCGTGATCGCGCCGAGCACCATCTTGTTGCGGCGCACATATCTCAAACCGTCAATGACCTGGCCGACCGGGTTCTGGGCGCCGGTGATTTGCGGTTTGGGAACATGGCCGATGGTGCTGAGCGCGACAAAGGATATGCCGAGCAGGACGAAGACCGCGGCATAGGGCAAGGCCGGCGCCACGACATAGAGATAGCCGCCGATGGCCGGACCGACGATCATGCCGGTCTGCCAGGCGATCGAGCTGAGCGCGATTGCGTTGGGCAGCACCGATTTCGGCACGAGGTTGGGCGCGAGTGCGCTGAGTGCGGGTCCGGCAAAGGCCCGGGCGATGCCAAGCAGGACAGCGACACCGAACAGGATCGGGAGGCTGATTGCGCCGGACCATGTCGCCCAACCGAGCAGTGCAGCGCACAGGGCCTGTAGCGCGACCGTGACGCGTGCGACGGTCTTGCGGTCGAAACGGTCGGCGGCCAGGCCGGCGAAAGGCGTCAGCAGGAACAGCGGCGCGAATTGCAACAGGCCGATAATCGCCAGCTGCCCGGCCGCGCCGCCCACGCTCATCCCGCCGTCGCGTGCAATATTATAGGCCTGCCAGCCGATGATCAGCATCATCGCATATTGGCCCAGTGTCATCGCGAGGCGGGACGTCCAATAGGCGCGGAAATTATGGATCCGAAAAGGGTGCGGGGCGTCGGCCATCACCGCCCTCTAGGCGCTGCGGTGGCGGATCGGCAAGCGATGCGGCGTTTCATGGACGAAAGCGTAGCTTGGCTGCTATCGGATCGACGGGCGATAGAGAAACGCGCGGGTGCGACGCCGCGCCGGCGACACAGGAAGAGGGACAGGCATGCGACGTGTGATAGCGATGACGGCGACCATGATGCTGGTGACTGGCTGCGGCCAAAGCAGCGAACCGGCGGAGCCGCCGGCCGAAATCGAGGAAGAAACCTCCGAGGCACCGGGCGACGGATTGTTGACTGCGGAGGGCTGGGGTCCGCTGCGCATCGGTATGACGCGCGAAGAGGTGACGGCAGCTGTCGGCGCCAAGGCCGACCCCGATGCCATGGGCGGACCCGAACCCGAACTGTGCGAAGAATATCAGCCCGCGGACACGCCCGAAGGCCTGTATGTGATGATCGAGGAAGGCAATCTCGCGCGGATCACGCTTGCCGGCGATACCGAAGTCCGGACAGCCGAAGGCATCACCGTCGGCGATAGCGCGGATCAGGTGCGTGCCGCCTATGGCGATGCGCTCCGTGCGAGGCCGCACACCTATATCGATGCGCCGGGCGAGTATCTGACGGTCTGGTCAACGGGCGATGTCGGCGAAAACGGAACGTCGGACGATAATGCCCGCGGTATCCGCTACGAGATCGGCGAGGATGGTATGGTCCGGCTCATCCATGCCGGTGGCCCGGCTATCCAATATGTGGAAGGCTGCCTCTAAGCTGCAACCGGCTGCTCAGATATCGGCGACGCGGTTTCCGTCGACGATTGGCGATCCGCGCGAGATCAGCACGCGCGTGCCGATCTCGGCTTCCTCGAACAGCATTTCGGCGAAAACATCGGGAATGCCGATACAGCCGCGCGAGGCATAGCCTTCTTCGACCAGGCTGCCATGGATGGCGATCCCATCATTGGTCAGCCGCATCATGAAGGGCATCGGAACGAAATAGAGGTTCGAGATGTGATCGCGGTTTTTCTCGGTGATCGTGAAGCTGCCGGTCGGCGTCGGGGTATCGTCATGGCCGTACAGGATGACCGCGCGACCGATCTCGTACCCGCCGCGATAGGCGTAAAGCCGCTCAGCCTCGAGATCGATGATGATCCGGAGTTCGCCCTCCGGCACGCCTTCGTCGTTCCAGGCATATTCGCCGAACGCCATCTGACCATCGACGGTGAGCGGATGCGTAATCCGAAAGCCGGGCTCTTCTTCGTCCGCTTCGGTTTCGGTGAAAGACGCGGGCGTGAGCAGTTCTTCGGCGGGAGCCTCCGCTGCGGTCGGCAAGGTTGCCGCTGCGACCACTGCCTCGGTTTCGGCGGTGGCCGGTTCGGAACCCGCGGACAGGAGCTGCGACGCACCGGCGACCAGAGCGGCGGCCGCCACCAGTTTGAAACCCAATCCCAATTCCGTGTTCGCGGCCATTTCGGCAAACTCCCGCCTGTTCTGCGGTGCTTGAACCATCTTAACGCATCGGTAAGCAAGCCGCGCAAGCATGTGTTTACCATGATTTCGGCCCGATTCCGCGGGGCGGGGTTAGCGATTTGGGTTACTGTCCCGCGATGGGACGGAATTCGCGTCAGGCCAGCTCCACGAAACTGTCGAGCACGCGTTTTCGTCCGGCCTTCTCGAACTCGATCTCAAGCTTGTTGCCCTCGATCGCCTCCACCGCGCCATAGCCGAATTTCTGGTGGAATACGCGCTGGCCGATGGTGACATCCGAACGCGGCTTCGCCGCGAAACTGGCCGCGCTCGCCTTGGCTTCCATCACCTTCGCGGCCTTGGGCAGCGCACCAGCCGCCGCCGCGCGTTGCCAGCCCGGCCCGCGCTTGCCGGCTCGGGTAACGTTCGAGAAGGGATCCGACTGTTCCGACCAGTTCGCGCGCCACAGCGATTCCCCGCCGGTCATGCTGGTTTCCGCGTCGATATGGTCTTCGGGCAGCTCGCCGATAAAGCGGGACGGAATCGAACTCGTCCATTGCCCGTAGATGCGCCGATTGGCCGCATGGACGATATTGCAGAGGCGCCGGGCCCGCGTGATCGCGACATAGGCGAGGCGGCGCTCCTCTTCGAGGCTCTTGGCGCCGCCCTCGTCGAGCGAGCGCTGCGACGGGAAGACGCCTTCCTCCCATCCGGCGAGGAAGACCGTATCGAATTCGAGGCCTTTGGCCGCATGGATCGTCATGATCGTCACTTTTTCGGACTCGCGGTCCGCGTCATTGTCCATGACGAGGCTGACATGTTCGAGGAAGGAGCCGAGCGTATCGAACTCCTCCATCGCGCGCGTCAGCTCGGTCAGGTTTTCGAGGCGGCCCGCGGCATCGGCGGAGCGGTCGTTCTGCCACATGGCGGTATAGCCGGATTCGTCGAGTACTTGCCGGGCTAGTTCGGGATGGGGAAGGTCGTTTGCCCGATCGCGCCAGCGCGCGAAACTGCCCATCAGTTCGGTCAGCGGTTTGCGGGCTCGCGGAGTCAATTCATCGGTATCGATAATCCGCGCGGCGGCGAGGCTGAGCGGGATATTCTCGCGTCGGGCGTAGCCGTGGATCATGCCGACCGCCTTGTCGCCAAGCCCGCGCTTGGGCGTGTTGACGATCCGCTCGAAGGCGAGATCGTCGGCCGGCTGAACGATCACACGCAGATAGGCGAGGGCGTCGCGGATTTCCTGCCGTTCGTAGAAGCGAAAACCGCCGACGATGCGATAGGGCAGGCCGATCTGGATGAAGCGGTCCTCGAATTCGCGCGTCTGGAACTGGGCGCGCACGAGGATCGCGATATCGTCGAGACTGCCGCCCCTGGACTGATGCGCTTCGATCTCTTCACCGACGCGGCGGGCTTCCTCGGGCCCATCCCAGACGCCGATGACTTTCACCTTCTCGCCGTCGCCTGCCTCGGTATGCAGCTCCTTGCCGAGCCGACCGCTATTGTGCGCGATCACACCCCCTGCGGCCGAGAGGATATGCTGCGTCGAGCGGTAATTCTGTTCGAGGCGGACGATCATGGCGCCCGGAAAATCCTGTTCGAAGCGCAGGATATTGGCGACTTCCGCGCCGCGCCACGAGTAGATCGACTGATCGTCGTCGCCGACGACGCAGATATTCTTGCGCTCCTGTGCGAGCAGGCGCAGCCACAGATACTGGGAGCTGTTAGTGTCCTGATATTCGTCGACGAGAATATATTTGAACCGCTGCTGATACATTTCCAGCACGTCGCGATGCGTTTTGAGGATCACGAGCATGTGGAGCAGCAGATCGCCGAAATCGCAGGCGTTGAGCGCCTTCAGCCGGTCCTGATAGGCTTGGTAGAGCTGTTGCCCTTTTCCGTTGGCATAGGCCTCGCTCTCATCGGCCGTCACATCGGCGGGTATCCACCCACGGTTCTTCCAGCGGTCGATCAAACCGCCGAGCAGGCGCGCGGGCCAGCGCTTCTCGTCGATCTCGGCGGCTTGAATAAGCTGTTTCAGGAGCCGCAGCTGATCGTCGGTATCGAGAATCGTGTAATTGCTTTCGAGCCCGACCAGCTCGGCATGGCGGCGCAGCATCTTCGCGCCGATCGCGTGAAACGTGCCGAGCCAGGGCATGCCCTCGACATCCTGATCGAGGGCCCGGGCGACGCGCTCCTTCATCTCGCGCGCGGCCTTGTTGGTGAAGGTGACGGCGAGGATCTCGGACGGCCAGGCCTTGCGGGTCCAGATCAGGTGGGCGAGCCGGGCGGTCAGGCAAGCCGTCTTGCCCGTACCGGCGCCCGCGAGGACCAGCAACGGCCCTTCGGTGGTCAGAACCGCTTCGCGCTGTGGCTCGTTGAGCGCGCGCAGATAGGGCGGTTCGGGTTGCTGGACGGCGGGGTCGGTCACCCGTGAACAGTTAGGGAACAAGGGAAAGGGGCGCAAGCGCGCTGTCGCGGCTTTCTACTCTTGTGCGGCGATCGATGGTATAAGGAAACCTCGGGGGCGATTTCAACGGAGTCGCACGATGATTCTCTATCGCCTTCTCTTCCTCTTGTTCGTCATTCCCACAACGCCGCTATTCGGGCAGTCGGTCGACTGGTCCAATGCCGAAACCGTCACGATCACCCTGTCGAGCTTCGAATTCACGCCGGAAACGATCGAAATCGGGCATGGCCGGCCCTATCGGCTCGTCTTCGTCAATCGTTCTTCGGGCGGTCATAACTTCGTGGCACGGGAGTTTTTCAGGGCCGCCCAGATGCCGGCCGAAGATCGGGCGCGGCTCGATCGCGGGCGAATCGAACTCGATGGCGGCGAACGCGCCGAAGTCCGCGTGTTCGTTGCCGAGCCCGGCCGCTACGATGTGCATTGTTCGCATTTCATGCACAGTGTCTTCGGTATGACGGGGGATCTGATCGTTCGCTGATCGCCAGAATGGTTGGCCTACGCCATCCTCTCTTCGAGCTTGAAGAAGTTCCGTGCCTTTTCGCGCCAGTAATTCTTCCCGTAACCCGGATAGTCGCGAAGGCTTGCCCATTCGATACCGGCTGTCGCCGCAAGCGCGCGGGCCAACCTCTCATTGTCCATCGTCAGGTCTTCGCGCTTTTTCATCGTCCTGCTCCTAACGGCGAATCATGCCGCCGACAGTCAAGACTCTTGCAGGATCCCGGTTAACCGCCTGTGACGGGCGGCACATTTCGGCGCGAAAACCCTCAGTTCCGCCGCAAAAGGGTGAGTTTCGCCTTGCCATGATTGCGGGTCGCGTCCGCGGTCCAGCCGCTTACCGAAACCTCTTCTTGCGCGGCCGTCTCCAGGGCGGCCCAGGCGTGCGGCGCAAACCAGCTGAGTTCGTCCAGCCTTGCAAGCGCCCGCGGCCCGTCGCCGCTCGAATAGGGCGGGTCGAAGAATGCGAGGTCCACCGTCTCCGGGATTTGCGCCTCCGAATCGAACGAGCGGTTCAGAACCGTAATCTGTGCACTCACGTCCCAGCTACGGGCATTGTTGCGAATAGCGGCCAAGGCGTCGGCATTATTCTCGACAAAGAAACATGTGCGAGCGCCGCGCGAAAGCGCCTCGAAACCGAGCGCGCCCGATCCGGCGAAAATGTCCGCGACCGTCAAATCCTCGAAGCTGCCGAGCCGGCTCGCCAGCATGGAGAACAGCGCTTCGCGGGTCCGCGCGGAAGTGGGCCGGGTGCCGGCCGTGCGCGGGGTTTCGATCGGCTGCCCCTTCCATTTCCCGGCGATGATGCGCGGGGCGGGCGGTTTCATTTCAGCGATGCCTTCACTTTAGCGATTGGCGAAACTTCACGAGATCATGCTGGCGCACCTGCTCGACCCCGCCCTTGGGAATGTCGCCCAGATAAAAGGGGCCGTACGCCGTCCGGATCAGCCGGCTGACTTTGAGTCCGAAGTGTTCAAGCACCTTGCGCACTTCGCGGTTCTTGCCCTCGGCGAGTTTCAGCTCGATCCACTGATTGCGGCCGGTGCGCCGTTCGAGATTGGCGTCGATCGGGCCGTAGCGCACGCCGTCAATCTTGATCCCGTCTATGAGGCGCTCGAGCTGCTCCTGGCTGATCTCACCGAATGCGCGGGCACGGTAAACGCGTTCTACACCGGAGGAGGGGAGTTCCATCTGTCGCTTGAGCTCGCCGTCATTCGTCATCAGCAACAGGCCCTCGGTATTCAAATCGAGCCGCCCGATCGGCATCAGGCGCGGCAAGCCCTTGGGCAAACGGTCATAGATTGTCGCGCGGCCCTTCGGATCGCGTTCCGCCGTCAGGAGACCGGCAGGCTTGTGAAAACTGTAGAGTTTGGCCGGTATGGGCTGGCCGACCTGCTGGCCGTCCACGGTCACACCGTGCAGCGATTTGACGAGTGTCGCGGGTGTATCGAGCGTCTTGCCGTCGATCGCGATGCGCCCGGCCTCGATCATCCGTTCGACCTCCCGCCGCGATGCGACGCCCGCGCGCGCCAGAAGCTTGGCGATACGCTGTTCCTCGCGCGGTTTCGTGGTTCGCGGCATGCGCGCTGCTGTAACCCTTTTTCCCCCGATTGCGAACAAGGGGAACGCGAACGAACAAATGGAGTGCGGCTATGCGACACTTGCGCACCACTATTGCCCTTTCCGGCGTGGCGGCTTTCTTCGTAGCCTGTGCGCCGATGGAAACGCATGAAGAGCGGGTCGAGGACACCGAGACCGAGGAAGTCGTGCTCGCATCCTCAATGCCGGATCGCGGCCCCGTCGCCATCGAACTGTTTACGAGCCAGGGCTGCTCCTCCTGTCCGCCGGCCGATGCGTTGGTGGCGGAACTGGTCGACAACCCGGACCTGGTGATACTTACCCGTCCCGTCACCTATTGGGACAGGCTGGGCTGGCGCGATACGTTGGCACGCGAGGAGAATACCTCGCTGCAACGCGCTTATGCGACGCGGCTCGAGCGGGGCGGCGGGCGGTCTTACACGCCGCAAGCCGTTGTCGACGGACGGATCGGACTGGTCGGGTCCAGGCGCGGCGAGCTGGCGGATGCCATCGCAGAGCTGCGCGGCAATGCACAACCTGCGACCATCGATGTAATCGGCGATGCAGCCTCGGGCTATACGATAACCGTCGCCGGTGCGGGCGCCGAAGGGGCGATAGTCCGCCTGCTCGCGCTCGACGAGAGCGAGACCGTGTCCATCGGCCGGGGCGAGAATGGCGGCCGATCTGTGCGCTACACCAATATCGTATTGGCGGAAGCGGATCTGGGTCTCGCGAGCGATGAAGCGCGGACCGTCACTATCGACAGCGGCAACCCGCTTCTGTCCCAAGGCGATCGACATGCCATCGTTGTGCGGGACGGCATTGCCGGCCCCATCCTCGCAGCCAATTATCTCGGCGGGTAGGCCGTTCGTCGTCGAAAGATGCGCTTGCGTGGATAACGGGGCTATCCATGGCGGTTTTTGCCGCTAGTTTCGCGCCGAACCAGGGCGGGAAGTGATTTTATGGCCGAAAACGAGCAAGCCGTGACGGCGACGGGAACATGGCGCGATGCGATTCCGGCCGGAATTCGTCCCTATACGCAGCCCGCGCCGATAGCCGCGCTGTTTCTCGGTATCTCGTCGGGCTTTCCCTTCGCGATGATCGGCGCGACGCTGACCACGCGGCTCGCCCAGGACGATATCGAGAAATCGGCGGTGACTGCATTTGCGCTGACCTTTCTGGCCTACAATCTCAAATGGGCCTGGGCGCCGATTATCGACAAGGTGAAGATTCCCATCCTCGGCCGGATCGGCCAGCGGCGGTCCTGGCTGATCGTTATCGGCGCTGCCGTAATGGGTGCGGTGGCGCTGCTCGGCAATATCGATCCCACGGCGTCCCTACCCGCGGTTGCGTTGGCCGCGGTGCTGGTCGGCGTGATGGGCGCGACCTTCGATATCGTTATCGATGGATACCGGATCGAACTGCTCGAGCCGCACGAACTCGGCGTTGGTTCTGGGATGAGCCAATATGGCTGGCGGATCGGCGCCGCGGTGGCCGGCGCATTGGCTCTCGTTGTCGCCGCTCGATATGGCTGGGGTGCGGCCTATATCGCCTGCGCGGTGCTCGCGCTGCCCGCCGTCATAACCGGGCTGGTAATGGGCGAGCCGACGCGCAAGATCGAGCGCGACTGGCCGCGCTTCATGACGCGTACGCCCTATGCAATCTTCATCCTCAGCTTCCCGGTCGCCTATGCGGGCGGCGTCGCGCTCGACCGGTTCCTGGGCGTCGAGATTTTGAGCCTGATGATCATCGTCGGTTATGTCTTCCCGCTCTTCGACCTGACCGCGCGGCGCGCCCGCGACATCGGATGGTCGGGGCACGTCAACTGGCTGATCGTACCGCCGCTCGTCGCTTTGCTGTCAGTGCTTGTCTGGGACTGGACGACGGTCGCCGGCGCACTCGGCGGTGCGGCCGTCATTCTCTGGCCGCTGCTGGCGCTGGGTTTCGCAATTATCGGCTGGCTCTGCGTCACCCCGACGCGCACCGAGGGCCAGACCGAATCGAAGGTTGTCGGCCCGCTGGTCGAATTCTTCAGCCGGGAAGGCGCGATCATCGTCCTGATCTTCGTGCTGCTCCACAAGATCGGCGACACACTCGCAAACCTGACCTTCCGGTTATTGTTCGAGGATCTCGGCTACACCAATGACGAAATCGCCATTTACGACGTCGGCGTCGGCTTCTGGGCGCTGCTCGCCGGCATTTTCGTGGGCGGGTTCCTTTACGCCCGATTGGGCATGAAGATTTCGGTGATGATCAGCCTCGTGCTGATGGCGGTCTCCAATTTCAGCTTTGCGGGACTGGCTGCGGTCGGGCACAGCAATATCGGCATGGCGCTGGCCATCGGCTTCGAGAATTTTGCGAGCGGTATCGGCGGAGTCGCGGTCGTCGCCTACCTCTCGGCGCTCTGCAATCTCAAATTCACGGCGACGCATTTCGCCTTGCTCTCGGCCGCCGCCAGTATCCTCGGCCGTTTCCTGACCGGTACGACCGCGGGTTCGCTGATCGAGGCGATGGGCTATGTGAATTTCTACCTGCTGACGACGGCGGCGGCGTTTCCGGGCGTAATCCTGTTCTGGTGGATGATGCGCTCGGGCCTTGTCGATCGCTCTCTCGGCTCGGCGGGATCGGCGCAGGGAGAGGCCGAAGAGCCGCCTAGATAGAAAAGGGCCGCCCCAAAGCGGTCAGGCTCTCGCTGAGCGCGGAGACCGTCGCCTGTGTCGTGGACGCCCGTTCGGTGTCGATGAGAGGGGAGAGATGGGCGATCGCCCTGTCAGGATCGCCGATGGCGGACAGTATCGCATGCTCGTGCGCGGTCATCCGCGGAGCGCAGCAGGGTGTGACGACGATATTCCCGCGCGCATTGCGGGCGATATCGATCAGCATCGTGCGCAACAGCAGCAGCGGTTTGCGGTAGCGCATCCCATAGGCCGCCATCATCGTATTGACCGCGAAGGCATCGTCCATCCCGTGGATGGCCATGCGCCGGATGGCAAAAAGAAGAGTGCGGCCATCGCCGCTTGCCGGCGCGACATGAGGGAGCATCGTATCGAACTTGGTGGAATCGGGCACAGGCTTCCTTTCCGTTGGGAAGCCCTGATCACTTATATGCTAATGCAAGTCAATCGCAATAAAGATCATTCCGGGATATTCCGATTGAGCCGCAATACATCGCCCGCCAGATAGAGCGTGCCGGCAATGACGATCGGCAAATCGGCTCTTTCAGGATCGGCCGACAGTTGCGCGAGTGCCGATTCGATGTCGGGTGCCGTCTGTGCCGCTATGCCGAGATCATGCGCGATTTCCGCCAGCGCATCGGGCGTGTGATGGGCGTGATTGTCGACGGGAACGAAGGTCGCGCTGCGGACATGCGAGAGTGCGGACAGGAATCCCTTCGGATCCTTGTTCGCAAGCATGCCCATGATCAAATGTATGCCGTCGCTTTCGGAAAAATGCGTGGCCAATGCCTCGGCCGCGAGCACATTATGCCCGCCGTCCAGCCAGATTTCCGTGCCGGGCGGCAGCGCCGCCGTAAGCGGGCCGGGTTCCAGCCTCTGGAGCCGCGCGGGCCAGTCGGCCCAGCCCATGGCCGCCCGCAGCGCTGCTTCGGGCACGTCGAGGGTGCGTTGATGGCGCAGCATCGCGATCGCGAGCAGCGCATTGTCGGCCTGATGCGGTCCCGCCAGGGCCGGCAAAGGCAGACGCAACAAGGTGTCATGATCGCGATAGTGCAATTGCCCGCGATAGGGCGCGCCCCGCCAGTCGCGTCCGCGGGCTATCCACTCCGCGCCGTGTTGCTTGGCGGTTTCGGCTATCTTTTGCTCGACAGGGTTGGTGTAGCTTTGCGTCACCAGCGGTCGGCCGCGCTTCGCGATGCCGGCTTTTTCTCCCGCTATGCCGACGATGTCCGAACCCAGGAACGCCTCGTGATCGATGCCGAGATGGGCGATGCCGCAGACCAGCGGCCGTTCGATCACATTGGTCGCGTCGAGCCGTCCGCCCAGCCCGACTTCGATGATCGACGCATCGGCGGGGGTGCGCGAAAAGGCGAGAAATGCCGCTGCGGTCGTCGCTTCGAAAAAGCTGGGGGCGATGCTGTCCGCCTGATCCAGTACCTCGCCGAGATGCGCGGCGAGCGTGGCGTCGTCGATCAGCGTGCCGGCAATACGTATCCGTTCGTTGAAGCGCACGAGATGCGGGCTCGTATAAACATGCACGGAGAGCCCGGCGGCCTCCATCGCGGCGCGCAGGAAGGCACAGGTCGAGCCCTTGCCGTTCGTGCCAGCGACATGAAAGACCGGCGGCAGAGCGTGTTGCGGATTTCCGAGGCGCTCCAGCAGCGCCGCTATGCGCTCCAGCCCCAGCGTATCGCGGCCCGGCGATAATGTCGCGAGCCGGTCGAGCTGTTGCTGGACAGCCGGATCGTCCGAACGGGCATGATCGGGCATGGTGCTGGGGTCAGGCCGCCTGTTCGGAGGGCAGCAGGAAATCGATCATTCGGGCGAGCGTATCGCGCAGCTCGTGGCGCGCGACGATCATGTCGAGTGCGCCATGGTCGAGCAGATATTCCGCGCTCTGGAAATTGTCGGGCAGCTTTTCGCGTATCGTATTCTCGATCACGCGCCGCCCGGTAAAGGCGAGGAGCGCCTTGGGCTCGGCAATTTGCACATCGCCCAGCATCGCATAGCTCGCCATCACGCCGCCCGAGGTCGGGTCGGTGAGGACGACGATATAGGGGAGCCCGGCTTCGCGGAGTTCCTCGACCGCGACGGTCATCTTCGGCATCTGCATGAGCGACAGCGCGCCTTCCTGCATGCGCGCGCCGCCCGAGGCGGTGAACACGATATAGGGGCAGTGCGCCTCGATCGCCGCGCGCGCTCCGCGCACGAATGCTTCGCCGACAGCCAGGCCCATCGATCCGCCCATGAACGCGAAATCCTGGACACCGATCACGGCTTTCTGGCCCTTGATCGTGCCCTTCGCATTGACGAACGCGTCGCTTTCACCGGTTGCGGCGCGCGCCGCTTTCAACCGGTCGACATAGCGTTTCTGGTCGCGGAATTTGAGCGGATCTTCTTTTACACGCGGCGCGGGCAATTCTTCCCAGCTATGATCGTCGAACAGCTGGAGGAAGCGCGGGGACGGTCCGATCCGCCCATGGAAACCGCATTCGGGGCAGACCGAGAGATTTTCTTCGTATTCCTTGGTGAACACCATTTGCTGGCAGTCCCGGCACTTGTGCCAGAGCGTATCTTCCGTGGTCCGCTTCGAGATGAAAGGGATACGGTTTCGGACGTTATTGAACCAGTTCATGGGCGGCTTCCTGTTATGTGCGCGCAGACCGTATAGCCTCGGACAGCGAGGCAACATAGTCGCGAACCGGTCCGGATGCATCCCCGCCATACTTGCCGACCAGTTCGACGATGGCCGAGCCGACGACCACGCCATCCGCAACACGAGCGATGTCGGCGGCCTGTTCGGGTGTGCGAACGCCGAAACCGACGGCGACGGGCAGGTCCGTTTTTGCCTTCAGTGCTGATACGGCGTTGGCAATACTCTCCTGCGCCGCCTGCTGCTTGCCGGTGATCCCCGCGACCGAAACATAGTAGAGAAAACCGGACGCGCCATCGAGAACAGCCGGGAGACGGGCCTCGTCGGTCGTCGGCGTCGCGAGACGGATCGTGGCGATCCCGGCATCCCGCAGCGCGGGGCCGAGCGCGGCGTCCTCCTCCGTCGGGATATCCACGCAGATCACGCCATCGACGCCGGCTTCGGCGCACTGGTCCGCAAACCATTGCGCCCCGCGCCGCACCATCGGATTGGCATAGCCCATCAGGACCAGCGGTATGTCAGCGTGCCGCGACCGAAAATCCTTGGCGATGGCAAATATGTCGGCGGTGGTCGTTTCGGCGCCCAGTGCGCGAAGATTGGCCTCCTGGATCGACGGGCCGTCGGCCATCGGATCGGTAAAGGGCATGCCGAGTTCGATGATGTCCGCGCCGCCGTCGACCAGAGCATCAAGAATCGGACCGGTTCGATCCGGAGCCGGGTCGCCCGCGGTAACGAATGCGACCAGCGCCGCGCGATCGTCCTTTGCCGCCGCGCCGAAGGTTTCATCGAACCTCCCGGTCACATCTCGACTCCCAGCGCCTCGGCCACCGTGAAGATATCCTTGTCGCCGCGGCCGCAGAGATTCATCAGGATGATCTCGTCCCGCTTGCGTTTGGGCGCCTCGGCGACGGTTGCGGCCAGCGCGTGACTGGGTTCGAGCGCCGGGATAATTCCCTCGGTCTGGCAGAGCAGCTGGAACGCATCCAGCGCTTCGGTATCGGTCACGCTCGTATACATGACGCGCTCGGTTTCCTTGAGCCAGCTATGTTCGGGGCCGATGCCCGGATAATCGAGGCCGGCGCTGATCGAATGGGCTTCGGCGATCTGCCCGTCCTCGTCCTGTAACAGATAGGTTTTGTTGCCATGGAGAATGCCGGGCGAGCCGCCGGTCAGGCTCGCGGCGTGCTTCTTGTCGAGGCCGGTGCCCGCAGCTTCCACGCCCATCATCTCGACGATCTTGTCGTCAAGAAACGGGTGGAACAGGCCGAGCGCGTTGGACCCGCCGCCGATCGCCGCGACGAGAAGATCGGGCAGCCTGCCAGTGCGCTCCATCATCTGTGCGCGCGCTTCGGTGCCGATCACGCTCTGAAAATCGCGGACGAGCTCGGGATAGGGGTGCGGCCCGGCGGCCGTGCCGATGATGTAGAACGTATCGTCGACATTCGCGACCCAGTCGCGCAGCGCCTCGTTCATCGCATCCTTGAGCGTCCGCGCGCCGCTTTCGACGCCGATGACTTCCGCGCCGAGGAGTTTCATGCGGAAGACGTTGGGCTGCTGCCGCTCCATGTCGCGCGCGCCCATATAGACAATGCACGGCAGGCCGAAGCGCGCCGCCACCGTTGCCGTCGCCACGCCATGCTGCCCGGCGCCGGTTTCCGCGATGATCCGGGTCTTGCCCATGCGCTTCGCCAGCAGGATCTGGCCGATGCAATTGTTGATCTTGTGCGCGCCGGTATGGTTGAGCTCGTCGCGCTTGAACCAGATCTGCGCGCCCATGCCGTCCGGCGCATTCTGCCGCAACAGCTCGGTCAGCCGTTCCGCATAGTAAAGCGGGGAGGGGCGCCCGACATAATGTTCGAGGAGATCGTCGAACTCGGCCTTGAACGCAGGATCGGTCTTCGCCGCGCGATACTCTTTCTCGAGATCGAGGATCAGCGGCATCAGAGTCTCGGCGACGTAACGGCCGCCATAATCGCCGAAATGCCCGCTTTCGTCGGGCTGGGCGCGATAGCTGTTTCGGGTGTGGTCGGTCATGCGGCTTTTACGGCTTCCATGAATTCGGCGATCCTGGCTGGGTCCTTCACGCCCGGTTCGCTTTCGACGCCGGACGAAACGTCCAGCAACGGTGCGGCGGTTGTGGCGATGGCTTCGGCCACGTTATCGGGCGTTAGGCCGCCGGACAGTCCCCAGGCGATCTTGTGGTTGAACTTGTTGAGCAGCTTCCAGTCGAACGCGATGCCCATGCCGCCCGGCAGGCGAGACGCCTTGGGCGTCCGGGCGTCGAAAAGGATCATATCGGCCTGGTCGCGATATTGCTGCGCACTTGCCAGGTCGCTGGCCGTGCTAACTGGTATGGCTTTCCAGATATCGACATCGAGGCGTGCCTTTATCGATTTGAGCCGTTCGGGCCGCTCCTTGCCGTGCAGCTGGACGATATCGAGCCGCGCCGCGGTAATCGCGCGTTCGAGCAACGAATCTTCGGGCTCCACGAATATGCCGACCCGCTTCATGGATTTGGGGACATGCTTGACGAGCGCGGACGCGTCGCGCGGACGGATATTGCGCGGGCTGGGGTCGTAGAACACGAAACCGGCATGGCTGGCGCCCGCATCCGCGGCAGCTTGGATGCCCTCGGCCGTTGTGAGGCCGCATATTTTCACATCGATATCCGCCATCGGTCAGAGCGTCGCTTCGATCGCTCGTGCGGCGAGGTCGGGTTCGTGCGATTGGGTAATCGGACGGCCGACGACGATGATGGATGCGCCGGCATGCATGGCGTCCGCCGGCGTAACCGTGCGTTTCTGATCGCCCTCGGTGCCGCTTGCAGGGCGGACCCCCGGAACGACGAAAAAACCGTCCGGCCAGATTTTCTTGGCCGCACCGACTTCCCGGCCCGAGCATACCACGCCGTCCAGCCCCGACAGTTTGGCGAGCTCGGTCAGGCGCAGGACCTGGTCGTGCGGATCGCCGGATACGCCCATATCGTGCAGATCTTCGCCATCCAGGCTGGTGAGAACCGTCACACCCACAACCTTGGTATCGATGGGAGCCGCGGCCTTGGCGTCTTCCATCATCGCACGGCCGCCGCCGGCATGGACGGTAAGCACCGCCGGTTCGATCGGGCGCAGCGCTTGCACCGTTTTGGCGACCGTGTTGGGAATGTCGTGGAGCTTCAGATCGAGAAAGATCGGCAGGTCGAGCGCGGCCATTTCCTTGACGCCTACCGGCCCGTTCGCGGCGAAAAACTCAAGGCCTAGCTTGATCCCGCCGATATGGTTGCGGACCGCCGATGCGATGCTCTTCGCCTTGTCGAGATCGGGCGTATCGAGCGCGATGAAGATCGGACACGTCATGATTTGCTCTCTTCGGGAGCCGGCGTGTCGAGCTGCAGTTCACCTTCGGTTTTACTCGCAGGTTCGGGCGTATCTTCGGCGCCCGGGCGCTGCGGTGCACGGAATGTCCGCATCCCGCGTTCGTCGGCCAGTTGCCGCGACAAGCTGTCGACGCGTTTGCTCAGACGCCAGGCTTTGGTGCGATAATAGACGAAGGTTGGCAGGAACCCGGCGAGGAAGAAGAACAATGCGAGGACCGGTTTTTTGACGTCGGCCTCCAGTCCACCCCACAGGTTGATCGTGACCGGCAGCCAGTTGTTGATCGAAAACAGCACGACCACGGTCGACAGGACGATCCAGAAAAGGGTTTTCAAAAAGCTCATTGCGATCCCGTTTGAAGCTATGCCTTTCCTATTAGGGCGCACGACCGGCAATTGCCAGAAGCGGACCCGGGATTTCGACCGGATCGGCGGGCGCGGGAAACGATTGGACGGCAATCGCGCCATCCTCTAATGAACATCGCTTGCCCTTCGGCGCGTTATTGTTATAGACGCCGCCGACCGGCGGTCCTCTAGCGGGCGTGGCGGAACTGGTAGACGCGCTTGGTTTAGGTCCAAGTATCGAAAGATGTGGGGGTTCGAGTCCCTTCGCCCGCACCAGGCTTGCCACCGTCCCGCGGCTAACCGCCAGACGGATTTCCCTTTTTTGACGAAGGCTTGATTGTAAGAACCATGCAGACCGTTGAAACGCTCAATGAAGGCCTGAAACGCGCCTATACCCTGACCATTCCGTTCGCCGATATCGAAAAGCAGGTGGACGCGCAGCTCAAGGAAGTGGCCCCGCAGGTGCGGATGCCCGGCTTCCGCCCCGGCAAGGTGCCGGCGAATCTCGTGCGCAAGATGCACGGTGAAGCGATCGAGCAGGATGTCGTCAACAAGGCGATCCAGACCGGTATCCAGGAAGCGATGGCCGAGCAGGAGATCCGCCCGGCGATGCAGCCCGAGGTCGAGCTCGATCCGGATTGGGAGCGCGGCAAGGACATCGAGATTTCGATGAAGGTCGAAGTCCTTCCCGAAATCCCCGAAACCAAGGTCGACGATATCTCGCTCGAACGCCTGACGGTCGAGGCCGACGACAAGGCGGTCGACGCAGCGATCCAGAGCCTCGCCGAAAACCAGAAAAGCTATGAGACCGCGGCCAAGACCTACAAGGCGAAGGATGGGGATCTCGTCGTCATCGATTTCGAGGGCAAGGTCGATGGCGAGCCGTTCGAAGGCGGCAAGGGCGAGGAAATGTCCGTGACCATCGGGTCCGGCCAGCTCATCCCGGGCTTCGAAGACCAGCTTGTCGGCGTGAAGGCCAATGACGCCAAGGAAGTGAAGGTCACTTTCCCCGACGACTACAATGTCGATTATCTCAAAGGCAAAGACGCCGTGTTCGACGTCACGGTCGGCGAGGTCCGCAAGCCCAAGGAAGCGAAGGTCGATGACGAGTTTGCCCAGTCGCTTGGGCTTGAGGGCATCGACAAGTTGCGCGAGCTGATGAAGGGCCAGGTCGAGCAGGAGCTTAACGGCCTCACGCGCACGCATATGAAGCGCAAATTGCTCGACAATCTTGCCGCCAATCACGATTTTCCGGTGCCGCCGACGATGGTCGAATCCGAGTTCAACCAGATCTGGCAGCAGCTTGAGCAGGAAGCGGCCAACGAGCCCGATCCGGAAGCCGCGCGCAAGGAAATGGAAGACGAGAAGGACGAATATCGTTCAATCGCCGAACGCCGCGTCCGCCTCGGCTTGCTGCTGTCCGAGATCGGCAAGCAGAATGGTGTCGAGATCAACCAGAGCGAGATGAGCCAGCTTATCGCGCAGGCCGCCCAGCAATATGGGCCGGAGGACCGCGAACGGTTCATCCAATATGTGCAGCAGGATCCGATGGCTGCGGCCCAGCTTCGCGCGCCGCTCTACGAAGACAAAGTCGTCGATTATCTCTTCGAGAATGCGGAGATTTCAGAGCGCACCGTAACACGCGAAGAGCTGGAAGCGGCGATCGAGGCCGAGGAAGACGAAACGCCCAAACCGGCCGCCAAAAAGCCCGCCGCGAAGAAGGCCACGGCCAAGAAAACGCCCGCAAAGAAGCCGGCGGCCAAGAAGGCACCGGCGAAAAAACCGGCTGCAAAGAAAACGGCGGCTGCCGCGAAAAAGGCTCCGGCGAAGAAAACGGCGGCGAAAAAGCCCGCTGCCAAGAAGCCGGCCGCCAAGAAGGCATCCCCGTCTGACGGCTGATTTTCTGCCGGAAACGCTGATTTCCGAACGTCTTGTTAACCATTGCCTGTCTAGAAGCTGTCCGATCACAGGGACGGCCAGGGACAGGCGATGGAACATATCAGCGAATTCGTGGCGGAACGCGAGATTGCGGCGCCCTTTGCAGCGGCGCCGAAGATCGCCGTCATCCTGCCCTGTTATAACGAGGAAGCCGCGATCGCTCAGACGGTCGCCGATTTCCGCGCCGCGCTGCCCCAGGCCGAGATCTATGTCTACGACAATAACAGCTCGGATCGCACCGCGGAGGTAGCGGGCGCCGCCGGCGCCATCGTCCGCAGCGAAAAGATGCAGGGCAAGGGCCATGTCGTCCGGCGTATGTTCGCCGATGTCGAAGCCGATATTTACATCATGGCCGATGGCGATGCGACTTATGAGGCCGGCGCCGCGCCGCGTCTGGTCCGCCGGCTCGTCGAAGAGCAGCTCGACATGGTCGTCGGCGCGCGCAAGACCGAAGTGGAAGCGGCCTATCGCAGCGGCCATCGTCTCGGCAATGCCTTGCTGACCGGCATATTGGCGCGCCTGTTCGGCCGCAGTTTCAACGATATCCTGTCCGGCTATCGCGTCTTCTCGCGCCGGTTCGTCAAGAGCTTTCCGGTGCTGTCCGAGGGTTTCGAAATCGAGACCGAGATCAGCGTCCATGCACTCGAACTGAAAATGCCGGTTGCCGAGGAAGTCACCGAATATAGCGCGCGTCCCGAAGGGTCGGAATCGAAGCTGTCGACCTATCGCGACGGTTTTCGCATCCTGAACACCATGGCGACCCTGTTCCGCATGGAGCGGCCGGTGCTGTTCTTCGGGGCGATAGCCGGAGTGCTCGCGCTCGCCGCCATCATTCTCGCGATCCCGCTGGCGATCACCTATGCACAGACCGGACTGGTACCGCGCGTGCCGACCGCTATCCTGTCTACCGGGCTCATGATTCTCGCGTCGCTCAACCTGTTTGCCGGCTTGGTCCTCGACACGGTCGTTCGCGGCCGGCGCGAATTCCGCCGGCTGGCATATCTCAGCTTTTCCGCGCCGCAATCAGCGTCTTCGTATCAAGCCTCTTGAAGCCGGGGTCATAAGTCGCAATGTTGGCGGCAGACATTCTCCCGGAAAGGCCATCAATGCACGATCCCATCGAAAACGCGCTCGTTCCCATCGTCATCGAGCAATCCAATCGCGGCGAGCGCAGTTTTGACATTTTCTCGCGGCTGCTGCGCGACCGCATCATATTCCTGACCGGGCCCGTGGAAGACGGCATGGCCTCGCTGATCACGGCGCAGCTGCTGTTCCTTGAATCGGAAAATCCGAAAAAAGACATCTATATGTACATCAACTCGCCCGGCGGCTCGGTAACGGCCGGCATGGCGATCCATGACACGATGCAATATATCCGCCCGCGCGTCGGCACCGTGTGTGTCGGCTTTGCTGCATCGATGGGCGCGTTTCTGCTGACCGCCGGTGAGCCGGGCATGCGAGTCGCACTCGCCAATGCCAAGGTGATGATCCATCAGCCGTCGAGCGGCATGCAGGGCACCGCGGCCGATGTGGAGATTCATGCGAAAGAGCTCATCAAAACGCGTCACAAGATGAACGAATTGATGGCCAAATATACCGGTCAGCCGATCGAGGAGATCGAGAAAAATGTCGATCGCGACAAATTCTTCGATGCCGACGAAGCCAAGGCTTTCGGCCTTGTCGACGAGGTTTACGAGAAACGGCCCGAGGTCGAGTCGAAGGCGGACGGCTAAACGCGATTAAGCCATTAGCTATTTTTCTTGTGTAATAAGTCATTGTCTAGGCGGATCACGACGCGCTAGAATGTTGGCGGCTGCGGCGATGCAGCCGGAGGGATTTGATTATGACGAAGCTGAGCGGCAGCGATTCTAAAAGCACACTATATTGCTCTTTCTGCGGCAAATCGCAGCACGAAGTGCGCAAGCTGATTGCCGGACCGACCGTGTTCATCTGCGACGAATGCGTGGAACTCTGCAACGATATCATCCGCGAGGAAACGAAAGGCTCCATTTCGTCCAAGCGGGAAGGGGGCGTGCCGTCGCCGGCTGAAATCTGCGAAGTTCTCGACGATTATGTCATCGGTCAGGACGGTGCCAAGCGCGTCCTCTCGGTCGCCGTTCACAACCACTATAAGCGCCTCAACCATGGCGCGGCGGGCGCCGATGTCGAACTCGCCAAGTCGAATATCATGCTGGTCGGGCCGACGGGCTGCGGCAAGACGCTGCTCGCGCAAACGCTCGCGCGCATCCTCGATGTGCCCTTCACCATGGCCGACGCGACCACGCTCACCGAAGCCGGTTATGTCGGCGAAGATGTCGAGAATATCATCCTCAAACTGCTCCAGGCGTCCGACTATAATGTCGAACGCGCCCAGCGCGGGATCGTCTATATCGACGAAATCGACAAGATTTCCCGCAAGTCGGACAATCCCTCGATCACCCGCGACGTATCGGGCGAGGGCGTCCAGCAGGCGCTGCTCAAGCTGATGGAAGGCACGACCGCCAGCGTCCCCCCGCAGGGCGGCCGCAAGCATCCGCAGCAGGAATTCCTGCAGGTCGATACGACGAATATCCTCTTCGTGTGCGGCGGCGCGTTCGCCGGTCTCGAAAAGGTGATTTCGGATCGCATGCAGGGCAAGTCGATGGGCTTCGGCGCGCATGTCGAAGCGCCGGACGAACGCCGCGTCGGCGAGGTGCTGCGCCATGTCGAGCCGGAAGATCTGCTCAAATACGGTTTGATCCCGGAATTTGTCGGCCGCCTGCCGGTTATCGCGACGCTCGACGATCTCGACGAGGACGCGCTCGTCCAGATTCTCAGCGAACCGAAAAATGCGCTGGTCAAACAGTATAAGAAGCTGTTCGACATGGAGGAGGTGAATCTCGAATTCACCGACGATGCGCTGGTCGCCATCGCCAAGAAAGCGATCGAACGGAAAACCGGTGCGCGCGGCCTGCGCTCGATCCTCGAAGGCATATTGCTCGATTCGATGTTCGACCTGCCGACGCTCGAGGATGTCAGCGAAGTCGTGATCGACAAGGATGTTGTCGAAGGGCGGAAAGATCCGGTGCGCGTGTTCGCCAAGGCCAAGGAAAAGACCGCCGACGACGCGGCCTGAACCCGCCCTCACAGTCCGATTCGAGCCAAAGGACCGCGATCCGATCGATTGCGGCGGCACGGCGGTCATGCACATCCTTGGCGCATTGCGGCGTTGATACGCGCACATCGGACCCCATATACTGCGATAAGCCGGGCCAAGCCCGAAGTTGGAGTATGTAATGACCGTTTCTCTGCCTGTTCTTCCGTTGCGCGACATCGTCGTGTTTCCGCACATGATCGTGCCGCTGTTCGTCGGCCGCGATAAATCCGTAGTGTCGCTCGAGCGCGCGATGGCGGCGGACAAGACGATCTTTCTCGTCGCGCAGCTCGATCCTGCGGAGGACGATCCCGATCGCGACGCGCTGTACGATGTCGGCGTGACGGCAACGGTCCTGCAGCTTCTGAAACTGCCCGACGGCACGGTGCGGGTTCTCGTCGAAGGACAGCAGCGCGCGTCGCTCGAGGACGTTCATTATCGCGACGAGCATCTGGTTGCCGATATCGCCCTGATTGAAGACGACGTCGTGGACGGGCCGGAAGTGACGGCGCTGATGCGCTCGACCGTCGAGCAGTTCGACAATTATGCGAAACTCAACAAGAAGATTCCGGAAGAAACCGCGGTTCAGCTGGGGCAGATCGACGAGGCGTCGCAACTGTCCGACGCCGTCGCCGCCAATATCGGCGCCAAGGTCTCGGACAAGCAGACGATGCTCGTCGAGCGCGACCCGTCGAAGCGCCTCGAAATGGCCTTTGCATTCATGGAAGGCGAGCTCGGCGTGTTGCAGGTCGAAAAGAAGATCCGCAGCCGCGTGAAGCGCCAGATGGAGAAGACCCAGCGCGAATATTATCTGAACGAGCAGATGAAGGCGATCCAGCGCGAACTGGGCAACGAGGACGGGGAAGAGGGCGACGAACTCGCCGAACTCGCGAAGAAGATCAAGGAAACCAAGCTTTCCAAGGAAGCGCGGACCAAGGCCCAGGCGGAGCTGAAGAAGCTCAAGGCCATGGCGCCGATGTCGGCGGAAGCCACGGTCGTCCGCAACTATCTCGATACCCTGCTCGGATTGCCTTGGGGCAAGAAGGCGAAGCTCAAAAAGGATATCGGTGAGGCGCAGACGATTCTCGACGAGGACCATTATGCGCTGGAGAAGGTCAAGGACCGGATCGTCGAATATCTCGCAGTCCAGGCGCGGACCAACAAACTGAAAGGCCCGATCCTGTGTCTGGTCGGTCCGCCCGGCGTCGGCAAGACCTCGCTCGGCAAGTCGATCGCCCGCGCCACGGGCCGCGATTTCGTACGCCAGTCATTGGGCGGCGTGCGCGACGAGGCCGAGATTCGCGGCCATCGGCGGACCTATATCGGTTCGCTCCCCGGCAAGATCGCGAGCAATCTGAAAAAGGCCGGAACGTCCAACCCGCTCTTCCTGCTCGACGAGATCGACAAGCTGGGGCAGGATTTCCGCGGCGATCCGGCATCGGCGCTGCTCGAGGTTCTCGATCCGGAACAGAATGACAAGTTCCAGGACCATTATCTGGAGATCGACCTCGATCTCTCGGACGTGATGTTCGTAACCACCGCCAACTCGCTCAACCTGCCGCAGCCGCTGCTCGACCGGATGGAAATCATCCGGCTCGCCGGCTACACCGAGGACGAGAAGGTCGAGATCGCCAAGCGCCATCTGCTACCCAAACAGATCGAAGCGCACGGCTTGAAGGAAGACGAATTCGCGCTCGAGGACGATGCGCTGCGCGCCATGATTCGCAACTATACGCGCGAGGCCGGTGTGCGCACGTTGGAGCGCGAAATCGCGAAACTGGCGCGCAAGGCGCTGCGCGAGATACTGGAGGGCGATTCGGAGTCGGTGACGATCACGCCGGACAATCTCTCGGATTATCTCGGCGTGACAAAGTTCCGTTTCGGCGTCGGCGAGGAAGAAGACCAGGTCGGCGCGGTGACAGGCCTCGCCTGGACCGAAGTCGGCGGCGAACTGCTGACGATCGAGGCTGTGACCGTACCGGGCAAGGGCCAGATCAAGACGACGGGCAAGCTCGGCGAGGTCATGCAGGAGTCGATCCAGGCAGCGATGAGCTTCGTCAAGGCGCGGGCGCCGAGTTACGGGATCAAGCCGAGCGTTTTCAGCAAGAAGGACATTCACGTCCATCTGCCTGAAGGCGCCGTACCCAAAGACGGTCCTTCGGCCGGCATCGGCATGGTCACCGCCATGATCTCGACGCTGACGGGAATTTCCGTGAATCGCGAAATCGCGATGACGGGCGAAGTGACCCTGCGCGGGCGCGTCTTGCCGATCGGTGGTTTGAAGGAAAAGCTACTGGCGGCGCTGCGCGGCGGGATCAAGAAGGTTTTGATCCCCGAAGAGAATGAAAAGGACCTGGCGGAAATACCGGCAAATATTCGTGACGGTCTCGAAATAGTCCCCGTCGGACATGTCGACGAGGTGCTCGGGCTCGCGTTGACCAGTCAGGTTGCGCCGATCGAATGGAGCGATGCGGACGAGATTGCGACCGATCCAAGCCCGCAGATTACGGCCGGCGTACCGGGCGACGGAGAGCCGACCGTCCGTCACTAATTCGCAACAAAAAGGTCGTTTTGGCTCGGAAACCTTGGAATTTTACCGTTTTTGTTGGCTTTTGGGCTTTACAGCAGCAGGTCAATTGGACTTAGATGGCGCCGTCGGCCTAGCCGTGAGTCATAATTTTTCGAAATACAGAAACAAGGGGTGCGGAGAGCATGAACAAGCAAGAACTTATTTCTTCGGTCGCAGATGCGTCGGGTCTGAGCAAAGCGGATGCGGGCAAAGCCTGCGAAGCGGTGTTCGACACGATCACCGGAGCGCTCAGCAATGGCGGCGAGGTCCGTCTGGTAGGCTTCGGAACTTTCTCGACCACGGAGCGCAAGGCTTCGACGGGCCGCAATCCGCGCACCGGAGAGCCGATGCAGATCCCGGCCTCGACACAGCCGAAGTTCAAGGCCGGCAAGGGCCTGAAAGACGCGGTCAACTAAACCGCTTCCCGGCCATACGGCCGGACAGGGCGAGCGGCCGAGCCATACAGGGTCGCAAGGAAATAGGCGGGTGCTATAGCGGTGCCCGCCATTTTCTTTTGGACTGCTCCGTCGCGGGGCACCAGAAACTGGAGCGGGCGCGTAGCTCAGCGGGAGAGCACTGCCTTCACACGGCAGGGGTCGCTGGTTCAATCCCAGCCGCGCCCACCATTTTCTGTCGGAGACTTTCGCTCGGTCGAACCTGACCAAAAAATCCCGCACAAAAAGCAGCCGTAATTATATTACAAACCATTGACGGTGGGGCCTCGGCAATCCTATGTGCGCTGCTGGCTCTGTGCCGTTCATGGCGATCGTAGTTCAATTGGTTAGAATGCCGGCTTGTGATGCCGGAGGTTGCGGGTTCAAGTCCCGTCGATCGCCCCATTTCTCGGATGTTTAGGGTTCGGAGTTAGTGCCAATACCACTGAGGTTTGAAGCGATTGGGCTCAGTGCAAGGCGGGAAGGCGACGGAATATGTATATATTTCAAGCCTTCCCAACGCAGCAATGGGCCCAATCGGTCAAATCCCGGAGGGACGACAAAATGGCTTCCATCTCGAACAGAAATCCGCTTGGGAAAAGAATGACTGTTCCCGGCGCAGATTTCCGCCCGATATGTTCGCCATTTTGACGCCACAGCGGTATTGGCACTAACTCCGAACCCTTAGATCACCGGCTAGGCAGGAATACCGAATGTCCGCGACCTGGGACCTTCCCGATTATGACGACCATGAAGCCGTGCATCTTTTTCGGGATGCCGAAAGCGGATTGAGCGCGATCATCGCGGTGCATTCGACCCATCTCGGCCCGGCCGCCGGCGGGGTCCGCTTCTGGCATTATGCCGATACGACGCGGGCGATCACCGATGCGCTGCGCCTCTCGCGCGGCATGAGCTTCAAGAACGCGATGGCCGGCCTGCCCATGGGCGGCGGCAAGGCCGTCATCCTCGCAGACCAGGCGAAGCGGAAGTCGCCGGCAATGCTCAAGGCATTCGGCCGGGCGATCGACAGTCTCGGCGGACGATATGTCACGGCCGAAGATGTCGGCATGACGGATGCGGACATGGTCGTGATCCGTTCGGAGACGGACCATGTATCGGGCCTGCCCGTCGAAAGCGGCGCGGCGGGCGGCGATCCGGGGCCCTATACCGCGCTCGGCGTGTTCCTCGGCGTCAAGGCCGCGGCGAAGCGCGCCCTCGGCGTGGACAGCGTCACGGATGTGCATGTCGCGGTCCAGGGTATCGGCAGCGTCGGCGGCGGACTCGCCAAGCTGCTCGCCGAAGAAGGCGCGCGTCTGACGCTCGCCGATGTGAGTATCGAGCGGGCTAAAGCCTTTGCCACCCAATATGGCGGCGAAGCGGTCGAAGCCGACGCAATCCTGTCGGTCGAGGCCGATATCGTTAGCCCGAACGCATTGGGCGCGGTCCTCGACGAGCAGAGCATAGCGGCATTGCGGTGCGCGGCAGTCGCCGGTGGCGCGAACAATCAGCTGGCGACCCCGGCCGACGGCCAGCGCATCTACGATCGCGGTATCCTTTTCGCACCCGATTATGTGATCAATGCAGGCGGGATCATCAATGTCGGCCTCGAATATCTGGGGCAGGGCGACGAAGCCGAGGTGAAGGCGCGGATCGCGAAGATACCGGAGCGGCTCGAACAGGTCTGGCAGGAAAGCGAAGAAACCGGCGCTCCGGCCGCCCATGTCGCCGATCGGATCGCGCGCCGCCTGATCGGCCGCGCTTAAACGATAACGGGACGGACAGGGCGCGTCCGCATGCGTTCCCGATAGAGCGTGTATAGCCCACTACCGATGATGATCGCCGCGCCGCTCCATGTCGCGACAGACGGTATATCGGACCAGATCAACCAGCCCAGCGTGACGGCCCAGAGCAGCTGGGTATAGTCGAAGGGCGCCACCACGACCACGGGCGCCAACCGCAAAGAACCCGTTAGCAGCAATTGCGCGGTTCCGCCCAAAATGGCGATCGCGACCATGATGGCCCAACCCTGCCAATCATGGTTTTCGGCAAAAAACGGGACGATGAGTCCGGTTCCCACAGCCGATATTGCGGTAAACCAGAACACCGTGGTCAGCGCGCGCTCGGTTCTGCTGATCTGGCGGATCGTAATGATCACACAGGCCACACCGAAAGCGGAGATCAGCGCGACGATCAGTCCCTCGCCCGGCAGGCTCATATTGTGCGGCTGCACGATGACGAGAACGCCGATGAAGCCGATCAGGACCGCGCTCCAGCGATGCCAGCCGACGCGCTCGAGCAGGAAGATGGCCGAAAGCAGGGTCGCGAAGATCGGCGCGGCGAAGCTGATTGCGGTTGCCTCGGCAAGCGGGAGCAGCGTTATCGCCCAATAGCCGAAACCCATGGCGACGAAGCCGATCAGCGCGCGCCATAGATGCGCGAGCGGCCGCCGTGTCTTGATAATCTGCAAGCCCGGGCGCAGCAGAACCCAGAGCAACAGCGGCGGCAGCGCAAAGGCAAAGCGCCAGAAGATCATTTCGATGGGATGCAGGCCGTGGTCCGCCCCGATCTTCACCATCGCCGCCATGAACGCGAACACCGTCGCCGCGAGAATGCGCAAGACGATGCCGGCGACAGGCCGTTGTTCGGGCAGGGAAAACTCACTCAAGGTTGATCCAGCGATCCTGTTCGATAATTCCCGGAGGGATTTTCTTCGAACGCTCCTGTTATGCTTTTCCCCGCGCGGAAGCTACGCTAAGACACCGCCAAGATGCATGTTTTCGCGAATCCGACCCGATTTCTGTCGATCGCCCGCCCGCTGACGCCCTGGTTGTTCTGGGGTGGATTGCTGCTGGTCGGGACGGCCTTCGTCATGGGTCTCGTCTATTCGCCGCCGGACTTCCTGCAGGGCGAGCTCGTGCGCATCATGTATGTGCATGTTCCCACCGCCTGGCTCGGCATGGCGGGGTGGAGCGGCATATTGATCGCTAGCATCATGCAGCTCGTTTGGCGGCATCCACTGGCGGGTATTGCCGCGCGCGCCATCGCGGCGCCCGGGGCGTTGTTTACGGCTTTATGCTTGCTAACCGGATCGATCTGGGGCCGCCCGGCCTGGGGAACCTGGTGGATCTGGGACGGGCGGCTGACATCGATGCTGGTTCTGCTGTTTCTCTATTTCGGTTTCATGGCGCTGGCCGCGGCGAGCGATGAGCGCGCGAGCATCAGTCGGGTCGCGGCAATTTTCGGCGTGATCGGCGCGATCAACCTGCCGATCATCCATTATTCGGTGACCTGGTGGAACTCACTGCACCAGCCCCAAAGCCTCACCTTGAGCGGATCGGCCATCGATAGCTCGATGCTATGGCCGCTGGGGGTTGCAACCTTGGGCTTTTCGTTGCTGTTTGCGGCGATCGTCCTCTTTCGAATGCGCGCGATCATTGCGGGCATACGGGTCGAGGCGCGGCTCCGTCGACTGGCGCAAGGATAGCAGCATGGAACCCTGGCCCTTCATCATCGCCGCCTATGCGTGCACGATCATCGGAACCGCCGGATTGACGCTCTGGAGCTATGTGCAGATGCGGTCGTCCGAGGCGCGGATGGACGCGCTGCGGGAGGATAAGTCGCAATGAAAGCCAAGCATCAACGCCTCACGCTCGCGATTATCGCCGTCGTGGCGGTAACGGCAGCCGGTTTCCTGGCGCTATACGGTCTGCGCGACAATGCCGCCCTGTTCCGCACCCCGGGCGAGATCGCAGCGGAACCGGTGCCCGCCGGACAGGCCTTCCGGCTCGGCGGTATGGTCGCACAGGGTTCGATCGAGGAACTTCCCGACGGCGTGTCGATCCGTTTCCTCGTCCAGGACGCCGAAGCGCAAATCCCTGTCGTCTACGCCGGCATCACGCCGGATCTGTTCGCCGAAAATTCCGGCGTGGTCGCGGAAGGCGCGCTCGACGAGCGCGGCATATTCGTCGCGGATCATATCCTCGCCAAGCATGACGAGAATTACATGCCGCCCGAACTGGCCGATGTGGAGCTGGTCGGGGATCCGCGCCAGTGATCGCCGAAGCCGGTCTTGCCGCCCTGTGGCTGGCCGCTGCCTTGTGCGGGCTGCAACTGGTGTTCGGCGTGATGGCGCTGCGCTCCAACAGCCGCGGTGCGGTGAGCGCGATCCGGCCGGTCGCGATCGTGCAGGGTCTGTTGACCGTATTTTCCTTCGCGATGCTCGTATGGCTGTTCATGCGCACGGATCTTTCGGTCGAATTGGTGGCGGCGAACAGCCATTCGGCCAAGCCGATGCTGTACAAATTTTCCGGGACATGGGGAAATCATGAGGGCTCGATGCTCCTCTGGGTGGCGATCCTCGCCCTGTCCGGCTCGCTCGTCGCGATGTTCGAGAAGCGCCTCAAGGAACGCACGCTGACCGCGACGCTGGCCGCCCAGGGGGCGATCGGTCTCGGCTTCTATGCCTTTCTGATCTTCGCCTCGAACCCCTTTGCGCGGATCAGCCCGGCGGCGGCCGAGGGCAGGGGACTCAATCCGCTGTTGCAGGACCCCGGCCTCGCTTTCCATCCGCCGACGCTTTACGTCGGCTATGTCGGCCTTTCGATTGCCTTTTCCTTCGCCGTCGGCGCGTTGCTGACGCGCGATGTCGGGCCGACCTTCGCGCGGGCGATGCGGCCATGGGTCCTTGCATCCTGGATATTCCTCACCATCGGCATCGCGGCCGGCAGCTATTGGGCCTATTACGAGCTGGGCTGGGGTGGCTGGTGGTTCTGGGACCCGGTCGAGAATGCCTCGCTTATGCCATGGCTGGCGGCAACGGCATTGCTGCACTCGGTAACCGTGCTCGCGACCCGCGATGCCCTGCGCGCCTGGACGATAATGCTTGCCGTTGTCGCCTTCTCCATGTCGATGCTCGGGACGTTCCTTGTCCGCTCCGGCGTACTGACCAGCGTTCATGCCTTTGCGGTGGACCCGCAACGCGGGACGTTTATCCTCGCGCTTCTGATCCTCTATATCGGCGGCGCGCTGGCGCTGTACGCCACGCGCGTCAGCACTGTGCGGGAAGGCTCGCAGTTCGAGTTTATGAGCCGGGAAGGCGCGCTCGTCGCCAATAATCTGCTGCTGTCGGCGATCCTCGGCATCGTTTTGATCGGAACCCTGTATCCGCTGGGCGTGGAGGCGGTGACCGGCGAGCAGCTCTCCGTCGGACCGCCCTATTTCAACGCGACGGCCGGGCCGCTGGCACTGCTGCTCGTTGCCGCGATGGCGGTCGGACCGCTGCTGCGCTGGCGGCGCGATACGTGGCGCAATGTCATGGGACGCATCTCGCTGCCCGTGCTGATCGGCGCTTTGGCATTGATGGCGCTCGTGCTGGCGGCCTCGCCGATCGGTGTCTTGCCGATGCTGGGGCTGATTTTGGCCGCGGGCGTGGCTGCGGCGAGCATCGCACCGCTGTGGAAACGCAATCTGCGCCGGACGCCGATGTTTACATACGGCATGGTGATCGCCCATCTCGGGATCGCCGTCAGCATGGCCGGCATGGCCTTTGAAAGCGCGTTCAGCGAAGAAGTGCTGGTTGCCGCGACGCCGGGCGAGACGCATCAGGTGGGGCCCTATTCGATCACCTTCGACGGCACGCGGCCGGTCGCCGGGCCCAACTGGACGGCGGTCGAAGGCGGACTGACCGTCCGGCGCGGCGAAGGCGATCCCTTCGTCCTCGAACCGCAATCGCGCATGTTCTCCTCGCCGCAGACCGAAACCAACGAGGCGGCCATCCGCACCGCCTGGAACGGGCAGCTTTATACCGTACTCGGCAGCAGTGACGGCGCGGGCCGCTCGCAGTTGCGGCTGTGGTGGAAGCCGTTCGTCACGCTGATCTGGTTCGGCGCGCTGCTGATCGCGCTTGGCGGGCTGTTGTCGCTCATCGGGCGCGTTCGCCGTGAGCGCCGCATCATGGAACGCGAGGCCTGGGCGTGAGTACGGAGCCGGCCATCGACAAGCAGACCGCAGCGATGAAGCGTTTCATCCTCTGGGTGCCGCTCGCCATTGCGGCGATCTTCTTCGGTTTCTTCGCTTATGCGCTCTATTTCGGGAACAGCTCGCCGCAGCAGCGGGCGATCGAATCGCAACTGGTCGGCGAACCGATGCCGGAATTCTCGCTCGAGCCATCGCTGCCCGGCCGCCCGGGGCTGAACAGCGCGGATCTGGCCACGGGCGAACCCCGACTTCTCAATTTCTTCGCCAGCTGGTGCGTACCGTGCATCGCCGAAGCGCCGCAGCTGATGCAGCTCCGCGAGGCCGGTGTGCCGATCGACGCCATCGCGGTGCGCGATCGTCCGGAAGACGTTTATGCCTTCCTGCAACGATGGGGCGACCCCTATCAACGGATCGGCGCCGATGTGCAGAGCGAAGCGCAACTCGCTCTCGGATCGTCCGGCGTGCCCGAAACCTTTATCGTCGATGGCGACGGCGTGATCGTCCACCAACATATCGGCGACATTCGCCCCGAACATGTGCCGGAAATCCTCGCCGCGCTGGAGAATGCGCAATGATGCGCCGGCTTGCGATATTTCTTCTGATAGTTGCGGTGAGCGGCCCGCTCCACGCGCAATCCCGTATGCCCGAATCCGAATGGGCCAATCGCCAATTGCCGGACGCCACGCAGGAAGCCGAAGCGAAGGAATTGATGGAATCGCTGCGCTGCCTCGTCTGTCAGGGCCAGTCGATCGCGGACAGCGATGCCGAGATGGCGATGGACATGCGCGCGCTCGTCCGCAGGCGCATCGCGGCCGGAGAGGAGCCGGACGACATTCGCAACTGGCTGGTCGACCGCTATGGCCGCTGGATCACCTATGATCCGCCTATCGACAGCGTGACCTGGCCGCTCTGGCTCCTGCCGATCTTGTTGCTGGGAGCGGGCATCTGGCTCGCGCGCGGCCGGTTCCGCCGGCGTGGCAAGGAAAACTGATGGGGTGGTTCGCGGCGATCGGCCTGATCGCATTGATACTGTTCTGGCTCTGGCGTCTGGCCGAGTTTCGCGGCCGCCGGCTCGAATGGTTGGGCGCAGCACTGCTGATCGGACTGGCCGGCTATGCGTGGCAGGGCAGCCCGATACTGGAAGGGCGGCCGACGGAAAGCCGGACGGAGCGCCCACCGGAAGGCAGCACGGAAGTTAACGAGGCGTTTCTCAATAATCGCAACGCCTCTTCGGAACGCTGGATCGAGTTCGCCGAGGCCTTGAACCGGGTCGGCAACCATATGAACGCCGCGCACGCCATCCAGAACGGCCTCGATAACGATCCCGACAATCCCGATCTGTGGGTCGCGCTCGGCAATGCGCTTCTGCTCCACGGAGAGGGCCAGATGAACCCGGCCGCGCAGCTCGCTTTCGAGCGCGCCGCGCAACTCGCGCCCGATCATCCGGGACCGCCCTTCTTCCTTGGATTGGCGCTGGCACAAGCCGGGCAATTGGACGATGCCGAAGCGACATGGCGAGCCCTGTTGGAGCGCAGCGCGCCGGATGCGCCCTATCGCGCGGACCTTGAGAGTCGCTTGGCGAGTATCGCCCGTTCGCAGGGGCGCCCGGTCGAATTGCCCGAAGCGCCCCCGCAGGAAACTGAAAGCGACTCCTAGTTGAACGGCAGGTCGAGCGCCTCGGCGACCGCCTCGTAGCGGATCTTGCCGTCCGACACGTTGAGCCCGGCCGCGAGATGCGGATCGTCAGCCATCGCCTGTATCGGCCCCTTGTTGGCGAGCTGGATCACATAAGGCAGAGTCGCATTGTTCAGTGCGAAGGTCGATGTCCGGGCGACCGCGCCCGGCATGTTTGCAACGCAATAATGAATGATGCCTTCTTCCTCATAGACCGGTTCGTCATGCGTCGTTGCGCGCGAAGTCTCGAAGCAGCCGCCCTGATCGATGGCGATATCCACGATCACCGATCCGCGTTTCATGGTTTTCAGCATCTCGCGGGTGATCAGCTTGGGTGCAGCGCCGCCGGGCACGAGCACTGCGCCGACCACCAGATGGGCCTCCTGTACGGCCGCCGCGATGGCGGCCTTGGACGCATAACCGGTCTTGATCGTCGCGCCGAAATTCGTGGAAAGCTCGGCCAGCCTGTCATTGCTGATATCGTAGATCGTGACGTCCGCGCGCAGGCCGACGGCCATTTGCGCCGCGTTGAGGCCGGCGATGCCGCCACCGATGATCACAACAGTGGCCGGGGCCACGCCGGGCACGCCGCCGAGCAATATGCCGCGACCGCCCTGTTCCTTCTCCAGATAATGCGCGCCGGCCTGGATCGACATGCGGCCCGCCACTTCGCTCATCGGCTTGAGCAGCGGTAGCGAGCGATTGGGCGAGGTCACCGTTTCATAGGCGATGCAGGTCGCGCCCGATTTCATCAGCCCCTCGGTTTGCGGTTTGTCCGCCGCCAGATGAAGATAGGTGAACAGGATGTGCCGCGATTCCAGCATCGCGACTTCCTCGGCCTGCGGCTCCTTGACCTTTACGATCATGTCGGCGCCAGCGAATACGTCCGCAGCGGTGTCGACGATCGTCGCGCCGACGTCGCGATAATCCTGGTCGTCGAAATCGATACCGCACCCGGCTTTGGTTTCGACAATGACCTCATGACCGGCCTGGATGACGTCGAATACCGAAGCGGGCGTCAGGCCCACGCGATATTCGTGATTCTTGATTTCCTTGGGGATTCCGACGCGCATGGACGCCTCCTGAAATTGCTGATGCCCGGCCTATAGCGCCCAGTTTCCCCCCTGTCCTCCCATTGCGAACAGGCTGATCTCGTGATAGGCCGCGCGCTTTGCCGCGCCGCGCACGAAAGGGTCGGAACGCGGCGGCTGACGCAGCATTCGCCTTACGCAAATCGGGGGTCCGCATTCGTCCGAAATGAGTGATTCACGCACCGCTCACTCCGCATCCGGTTCGCCGACGCGCGACCAGTCGGCTGTCAAGCTGGCGCTCGGCGCGATCGCCATCGTGTTCGGCGATATCGGCATGGGGCCGCTCTACGCTTTTCGCGAAGCGTTTACCGGCCATCACCCGCTCGCGCTGGACGCACTTCACATTTACGGCGTTCTCAGCCTGATCTTCTGGGCGATGATGCTCGTCGTTACCGGCAAATATCTGGCGATTATCATGCGAGCGGACAATCGCGGCGAGGGCGGCAGCCTCGCATTGCTGGCGATGATGAGCGGCAAGAATACGGGCCGGAAATGGGGCGGGGGCCTCGTCATGCTCGGCGTGCTCGCCACCGCTTTCTTTTTCGGCGATGCAATGATCAGCCCCGCGGTGTCCATGCTGGGCGCGGTGGAAGGCCTTGCCGTCGTCAGCCCGTCGCTCAGCGGTTGGATCATACCGATTGCGGTGTTCCTGCTCATCTTCCTGTTTCTGATCCAGCGATCGGGAACGGCCCGCATCGGCGCCTTTTTCGGCCCGATCATGCTGCTCTATTTCCTGGTTATCGCGGTACTCGGCATTCTCAGCATCGTCCAAAGCCCCCAAATCCTCTGGGCGTTGAGCCCGCACCATGCGGCGCAGTTCGCCATGGCCGAGCCGCTCAAGGCGTTTCTCGCGCTCGCCGCGGTGGTCCTGGCGGTTGCAGGCGCCGAAGCGCTCTACGCCTTCATGGGGCATTACGGGCGCAAGCCGATCGGCATTTCATGGTTGGTCTTCGCTCTGCCCGCGCTGGTGCTCAGCTATCTGGGGCAGGGGGCGCTCGCGCTGCGCGGCGGCGAGGCGGTTATGGTCAACCCCTTCTTCCTGCTCGCCCCAAGCTGGTTCCAACTGCCATTGCTGATCATCGCCACGCTGGCAGCGATCATCGCCTGCCAGGCGGTGATCTGGGGCGCCTTCTCGGTGACGCAGCAGGCGATTCAGCTCGGCTTCATGCCGCGCCTGCGGATCAATCACGGTGCCAGTGCGTCTGTCGGACAGCTCTATATTCCGGTTGTGAACTGGGCGGCGATGATCGTCGTCGTCTTGCTGGTCCTCACATTCGGCAGCGTATCCGATTTGACCGCCGCCTATGGCGTTGCGGTGTCCGGCGCGATGCTGCTCAACACCTGCCTGCTGGCCGTGCTGCTCTTCAGCTTCTGGAAATGGAACAAGCTTTTCGCGGTGCTCCTTGTCGGCCTGTTTTTCGCGATCGACCTGCTGTTCGTCGCGGCGACCCTTACAAAGTTCGCAGAGGGCGGTTGGGTGCCGCTCGCGATCAGCGGCGTCGCTTTCATTCTGCTCACGAGCTGGGCCAAGGGCCGCTCGCTCCTGATCGCCCAGATGCGCGAAACCGCGATGCCAGTGCAAGTCTTCGTCAAATCTGCGGTCGGCGAAGCGACACGGGTGCCGGGGACTGCGGTTTTCATGACCACGTCGCCGGAAGGCGTGCCGCATGCGCTGCTACACAATCTCAAACATAACAAGATCTTGCACGAGCGGATCGTGTTGCTGACCGTTTCGATCCTCGACAGGCCCCATGTCGGTGAGCAGGATCGCGTGAAATACGAGGATCTCGGAGCGGGCTTTTACCGCATCGTCCTGCGCTACGGGTTCAAGGAGGACCCGAATGTCCCGGCCGCGCTGGAGAAGGTGACGACGTGCGGCCCGGCGTTCCGCATGATCGAAACGAGCTTCTTCCTCGCCCGGCAGACATTGTTGAGTTCGGAGAATCCGCAAATGGCGCCGTGGCGCGAGAAGATATTCGCCTGGATGCTGCGCAATGCTGAAACCGCGATGCAATTCTTCCGCCTGCCGATGAACAGGGTGATCGAACTGGGCAGTCAGGTCGAGATATAGGGCGGGAGCGATTGCGCGCAGCCATCATTCTTGCCGCCGGTCGCTCGCGGCGGTTCGGCGCGGCCAATAAGCTGTTGGCGAGATATCGCGGCAAGCCATTGCTGCAATGGGCCATCGAGAGCGCGCTGAGAGCGCCGGTCGGCCGGGTGATTGTGGTCGTTGGGCCCGATCGGCGCGTGCAGTCCATTGTCCACCGATTTCCAGCCCATCGAGTGGCAAGCTTGACTGCCTCTCGGCGTAATCGGGCGCGGCACGTCAGCCTGTTATGCGGTTTGCGGGGATTGCGCGGGCGGGAGCGGCAAAGTTTCGTTTTTCTGGGTGACGTGCCGGATCTTCCGGCAGGCATCGGGGTACGGCTGGCCATGCACGCGAAACGCGGTCATGTCGCGATCCGCGCCGGTCATCACGGTACGCCCGGTCATCCGGTGCTGATCGCCGACACGGCGCTGATCCGGAACCGTCTTGCATCCGGCGAAGGCCCGTTTGCGCGGAACGAGGTGCGTTTGATCGAGGGCGGGCCGGGGGTCGCAGCCGACATCGACCGCCCCGGAGATCGCCGCGCGATCCCAGCCTGTGGGTACGGAAATGGCTGAAACAAACGCTCCGATAATCGTCTCGGCCCTTTTCGGCGACGCCGATTTCGCGTTTCTCAACGGCTTGCGGCGCGAGCATTTTCCGCCCGAACGCAATGTGATCGACGCACATCTGACCCTGTTCCATCACATGCCGCCGAGCATGGCCGGCGAACTCAAACATAGGCTGAACGCCGAAACGCGCGGTGTGCCGCCTCCCAAAGCCCGCCTAAGCGGCCTGATGTCGCTTGGCCGCGGCGTCGCGTTTCGCATCGACAGCCCGGAACTCGAAGATATTCGGGAAAATCTGGCGGACGCGTTTTCGGGCATGCTGATGCCGCAGGATGAGCAGCGCTGGCGGCCGCATGTCACGATCCAGAACAAGGTCGAACCGGCGGAGGCCAGGCGGCTCCTGACCGCGTTATCCGAAGATTTCGCGCCGCGCCCGATACAGATATCGGGCATTGCCTGCTGGTACTATCGCGGCGGGCCTTGGGAGTTGCTCTCGCGGCACATGTTCGCGCGCTGAAGCCGCTCAGTCGATCTGACCGATGCCATCGCAGCTCAGGTCGAACGCTTCGAGGCCAGCCTCTAGATAGGCGGCAAGCATCGGCATATCCATCAACTGTTCGACAATCGGATCGTTATCCGGATCGCCGGCTTCTGCTAACGCTTCGTCCCAGTCCGGTGCGTCGTAGGTGCCGTTCCCGATCCATGCCAGCGCAAGCAGCTCTGCCTGCTGATCCTCGGCAAGATCGTCCAGCGCACCCTCGATCTCTTCCTCGACCGAATTATTCTTCTCGTCGATCATCACGTCATACTCGTCATCGGTCGAAACCGGGCCCTCCTCGTCCACTTCGTCGGGTTCGTTGGACGGGACCTGCGCGTCCCATTCGCGGGCGCGCACGATGATCCGGCAGATCATGTCCAGCGGTGTTTCGAGTTCCATCTGCGTATCTCCTGCGAACGGCTGTCTCTTCAGATAACCCGCAACATCCTACCGGAGTTCCGTGACACTACCAAACCGGTTGACCCTATTCGGCACCGTGCTTATAGGCCCCCAACGCCCGTTTGCGGCGCTCGCCTTGGCGTGTCGGGGCGGAGTAGCTCAGTTGGTTAGAGCAGTGGAATCATAATCCATGTGTCGGGGGTTCAAATCCCTCCTCCGCTACCATCGTTACCCCCGATAGGGGGATAACCCTTGATAAATCGCCGCCTCCGGCGAGATTCAGCATCGCACAAAGGTCTCCCTCCAAGGACACGGTGTAACCGTCCTCCTCGGGCTGGATGATGACCTTGTCGATGAGGCTGCGAACAACCTCAAACGCCTCATGGCGATTCTCTTCACTCGTCAGGCCCTCATGAAGGCGGTCGAGTTCTTCGCGGTATCGAATTGCGAGACTTGGGTGGAGCATTGGCACTGGTTCTACCTCGACAGCCAATTCAGCCTCAATCTCTTCTCGGCGAGCTTCCAGCGCAATCATCTCGTCTTTCATCGGAAGAGCTGGCATTCCGTCGGCAATCGCATTGACCATTTGCTTCACGCGGCGTCGGTTGCGTTCAAGCTCACCTTCCAAGCCTGCACGAGCGCGAGTCTTTTGCATCTGAAGTTCGTTGAAGCTCCGAGTATATTCACGGCAGAACTCTTCATACATCGCGGGGTCCATGAGACGCTTGCGCAGACCGTCGAGAACCATTTCCTCTAGCTCTTCACGCTTCACGCGCATCTTATTGTCGCATTCGCCCGTGTTGAAATAGCTCGCGCACCCAAGCTGAGTCTTATTCTTCACCGTGTAAGAGGCACCGCAGCACCCACACTTGGCAATGCCCGTCAGAAGATATTTCGGGCGACGTGCTCGTTCCGTTGCACGTTCCCGAATGCTGTCCTTTGTCAGCTCGTCGAGTGCTCCCTGGCGCTCTTTTACCCTCTCCCATTGTTCATCGGTCACAATCCGAAGCTCGGGCACATCGTGCACGATCCATTCGCTTTGCGGATTAAAGCGCGTCACGCGCTTGCCCGTCTTTGGGTTCTTGATGAACTTTTGGCGATTCCAGACAAGGCGACCGACATAGAGCTCATTGTTGAGGATGCCCGTGCCGCGATGGCGGTTGCCGTTGATTGAGCTTGGCGACCAAGCCTTGCCACGCGGAGCTGGAACACCGTCAGCGTTCAATCGCTTGGCAATCTCCCGTGGCGATACACCAATCCCATATTCGTCGAAGATGCGACGAATGATTTCCGCCTCATCAACTTTGATTGACCTGTCGCCTCGGATGGGTTCGCCTTGGGCGTCGAACTTCTTTACGACCTCATAGCCATACCCAATTCCGCCACCCGACTTGCCGTTCTCGACACGGCCTCTCATTCCGCGATGAATCTTGGTTTTGAGGTCTTTGAGGAACAGCGCGTTCATTGTGCCTTTCAGGCCGACGTGAAGCTGATCGACCGCGCCTTCCGACAACGTATGTATCTTGATGCCCTCGAAGGACATATCTCGATAGATGGCAGCGATGTCCGCTTGGTCACGCGAAATTCTATCCAACGCTTCCGAAAGTATCAGCTCGAAGTCGCCTGCGCGCGCATCTTCTAAAAGCGATTGGATTGCAGGACGCATAAGGCTTGCGCCCGACTGCGCTCTATCCTTGTAGGTTTGAACGACCTCCCAGCCTTCACGCTCTGCAAATTCTTGGCAGACCCTAATCTGATCCTCAATGGATGCGTTACTTTGAAGGTCTGTGGAATAGCGGGCGTAAATGGCAATGCGGGTCATGGCGCGTCTTCATCGGGCTTAATGTTTGCTTGAATATAAGCATCATAATCGCACCTAGCGGCATGCCTTGCAAGCAATTTCACCAAGGAAATCAGCGACTTTTCCGCAGATTTCTCATCGAACGAAGCTCGTAATTTCGATTTTAGTTCGTCCTGCTCGCGCATGATAACTTGCCTGGGCTCTGCTTCGTCTTAGAGGCCCGATCATCATGCTTTCCAAAATTCAGTCGATACAATGGCATAACGTCAAATCATCTTAGCTCAGCCCACGGGCACGCCCTTTCCGTTCGTTGTTTGGTCAAAACATTCGAAACGCAAAGGCTCGAAACATAACCTAAGCTATGAATCCCAAAGCATTCAGCCAATGCGCCTACCCTCTAATTAAATCAGAAAATGGTTAACGTTTTTTTAACCTATATGCGGAAACCCGCATATAAGCTGGATTCTTAGGCTATCTCAATTGGCTGCCCAAGGCGGAACGAATGTGCCGTAGGCAGTAATCCAGCTCCACGGCACGTCGGCTGGGATCGAGACTTTCCGAGGTCATCAAAGCTTCAAATTGCCTTGCATGGTGGTGGGGGAGGCTTCCTTTTTCCGTCAGCACACGCAATGCAGAGCGGAAGTCCATCGGATATTCTTCCTCAAGCACACACAGCCGAACGCGCTCCAAGTGCTCGAAGGCGTCTCGAATAATGTGACTTCTCGGTATTGGGTTGCCAGGACTATTCCACATATTGTTCTATTTATGTTCTCATATTTCTGAGGGCGAAATGCAAGTGATATTTCTGAAAGGGGTGTCCTATCAGCAGTGTACCATGTCGATGAAATCGCCTCATAAGTTCAGGTCAACTTTGCGGAGTGACGGTGACGTTCAACGGCATGCCCGCGCCAGGCCTTCGGCCCCGTGTTTGCCGTTCCCGCGAGCGTGAACCTCACCTCATTACACCCCGCTTGGCTGTCTCCCTGTCCAATGAGACCAACGACAGGAGGCAGAAATGCGAAAGGACGATTATCAAATTCATCAAATCAACTGGCAGGGCATCACCATCGAAATCCGCTGGAACCCTGACTATCTCCGCTACGACGAGAATGATGTGTTCATGGCACACCTTGAGGTCGAAGCACTCTCACCCGAACGAGCGCCTCTTCCCATCACGCGAACTGGATATCGCTCCCACTTCACCCCGCCATCGGAAATCAACGAATACGGACACCCCGTGAATTTCGTTGAAGCGTGGCTTGCCGAAGCAGCAGCCAGCCCCGACTGGCAGGCCGAACAAGCAAAGCGAATGCAGCTTTCCCTCTTTTGAGGGAAAGTCCCGCCAGCGGGTCGCGCGTGTCGTATCAATTGGCGTGCATCTCCCGCGACTCCTTCCGCGCTCAATTCGGAAAGGAGACTACCCAATGCTTATCAATTCCACATTCCCGCGAGGCCGCAAGAAACCCGATCTAAAGGACGGTTTAAGCGGCACGTCCTACTGGCATTTGCCCAGCCATGACTTCGTGACAGGCCGACTTTGGCTTGGTCGCGACGGCGACGGAAAACCAGTCGGCATCGACGACAACCGACATATCGTGACCGTTGCAGGCAGCAGAGCCGGCAAGGGCACCTCGCTCATCGTTCCTAACCTTATGCTTTACCCTGGCAGCACCGTCGTCATCGACCCGAAGGGCGAGAATGCCGCGCTTACCGCGCGCCATCGCGCATCGCTCCCAAATCACAAGGTTATTGTCCTCGATCCGTTCGACGAAGCGAAGCTGAGCGATGAACTTCGCGGAGCCTACAACCCGCTCGACCTCATCGACCAGAATTCGGACGAGGCCATTGACCTCGCAGGCGCGCTCTCGAGCGCGCTTGTCATGCGAACCAGCGACAAAGACGCGCATTGGGATGAATCAGCCAAGCAACTTATAGAAGCACTGATACTTCACGTCTGCGAGAGCGAAGAGGATCCCGAGCGTCGAACTCTCGCTCGCGTTTATCAGCTCCTCATGCGCGGCGACCAAGAATTCGCCGACATGATAGATGCGGAGGCCGTGAAGAATGGTCAGGAGGCGCCTGAACTCGGAACATTCAAAGCCCTATGGATGCACATGGCGACCTGCGAGGCCGAGAACGAGAATGTCCGTGATGTCATCATCGGCGCATCGCAGACCATCGAGGCGATGGGTGAGTCCGAGCGCGGCAGTGTCCTTTCGACAGCGCGGCGCAATACGAGATTTCTAGGCACACCCCGAATTCAAAGAACGCTAGGTCGAACGACTTTCCAGCTCGACGAACTCAAAACCCACCCTGGCGGCGTCTCGGTCTATCTTTGCTTGCCAGCTCGCTATCTTTCGAGCCACGCGCGCTTTCTTCGCCTAATCGTCAATCAGGTGCTCTTTCAGATGGAGGCTATCGGCCTTGCCGAACCCGCATCTGGGCATCCTGTTCTCTTCGTTCTAGACGAGTTCGCAGCCCTCGGGCACATGGAGACCATCGAGAAAGCGGCAGGTCTAATGGCAGGCTACGGCATCAAGCTTTGGCCGATCCTGCAAGACCTAACCCAGCTCAAGCGTCATTACCGCGAGAGTTGGGAGACGTTCCTTGGCAATGCTGGAACACTCACCTTTTTCGGTAACACCGACCTCACCACACTCGACTGGCTTTCGAAGCGCATGGGTCAGACTGAAATCACCATCGTTGATAGCTCTTCGAGTTCAACAGAGACCAAGGGCACTTCCGATCAGAAGGGGCGTTCGCGCAGCACAGGCAAGAGCGAGCAGGATAGCTCCAGCGAAGGTGCAGCCGATATGGCTCCTATGAATGAGGTAGCAACGGTGCAGGGCGGAACAAGCCTCCTCGACATGCTGATGCGTCGAACAGCAAAAACGATTGCCCGAAATTGGGGGCAGAGCCGTTCAGAGTCGCGCTCGGAAACAGATGGTGAGTCCCAAAATCACACCACGTCTCACTCAAGAGCGGAAGGTCAGACGACGAATAGGAGAACCCAAGCCGTGCCATTGATGAGCCCGCAGGAAATTGCGAGTTTCTTCGACCGTGACGAAGGCTCAATGATTGCATTTCTTGGCGGGCACGGACCTTATGCGGTGGAGCGCACACCCTACTTCAAAGACCCGCTCTTCAAGCGGGACGTTGTGGCCTGAAACTAGCTCAGGTCGCTCATCGTGAAAATTCTGCGATAGGTGAGCGGGGTCGGCCAATCAAAGTCGTTAATGCGCCTCTCAAAGCTCTCATAGATGCCGTTGAGATAGTCGTTGGCTGCATTGTGATTGGCTGCCCCCATCATCGCCCTTTGAAGACAGATTTCAAACGGCAGTGTCCAGCCGAACAGCCCATAAGCAAATTTGTATGGGTGGCCGTCCGCGAACCGCAGAGAGTGCTCCCATGCCCATTGAACGATGTCGCGCTCGTAACCTGGATATTCGGCTTCGAGATGGTCGAGGATCGCCCAATATTTATTGTGCAGGTATTGGAAAATTTTCGCGCCGTCAGGAAGCTCTAGGGCGCGCGGGGAGAAGCCTTCGCGATAGCGCAGGACAGGCTCAACGTTCTTTGGAATTGTCGCTTCGAATGACCCCATCTTTCGATGCTACCATCGCGAAAGCCTTGGCCGCACGCTTCTCCTTTACGGCATTGTTCCGACTTGATTTTTGAGGCTGGGCAGCTCGTGCGGTCTCAGACTGCTTCTTGTAGTGTGCATCCCGATTGACCGTGCTTTCTCCCATCCCTTTCGGCTGGAGTGCTGGAACCGCAAGAGGTTGGTGTTGGGTAGAGCCTTTCGATGAGGAAACGGAGGTTTCGCTTGCGGCTTTAGAAAAGTCGCCACGCGAACTGTTCGGGCTTCCTTTAGTCGGTGAAGGCATCAAAAATCTCCAGAAAAAGAAAGCCCGACTTCTCATTGAGAAATCGGGCTTTGAGATTGAGCGGTGGTTTCAGAGTTCGGGATTGCCCAGTTGCGCGCGCAGTGTCGCAGGATCGGGAATGCCGTTCATCGTCTGCGCGAGAACATCGCCATAGCCAGTTTGACTCGCCGTATTCACTTCATCGACTAAGCGCCCGCGAAGCTGGTTTGCGGTGTTGCAAGATTGCGGGTCGAAGACGCACAGCACATCGAAGACATTGGTCGCGAAAGTCGTGCCAACCTGCGTGCTGCGGACCGCTTCAGCGCGTTGTTGCATCACATAGCTTTCCAGCGTCATTGCCATTTGCTGAAGTTGGGCCGCTCGGTCGTAGAGGTTCTGATAGGCCGATACCGATGATTGCACTTGGCCTTGCAGGACTTCGAGCTGCGCCTGATATTGATAATCAAGCGCCTTGATCTCCTCTTGAAAAGCAAGTTCGGCCACCCGCTCGCCTTCGACACGCGCCTCCGCAACGGCGCGCTCGAAATCGGCTTGTTCATCCTGCAATGCCCTTGCGGCTTCAGCTTCGACTGTTCCGATAGCAGTGCCGATAAGCGTAGCGGGTTTGTACTCCTCTGGTGCCCAAACTTGGGTTGCGGCGATTAGACCTGCCAGGATGAGGCTCTGCCCACCTACAACGACCATAAATCGAGCGACACCCGTCAGGCGACTTGAGCCAGTTTGCATTGGTTGTATCTTTGGACTCTGCGATGGAGCCGCAGAGGGCGGCATCTTTGCCGCATTATTCTTTTGCATCATTTCCAGTTCCTTCGCGTGCAAAATTGCACTCGTTCAAAAGAAGCATGGAAACGCGCGAAATTGGATGAATCTCAGTATCTTGCAGAGTGGTAACGAGTGTCACTCGCATAGGAAAAGCGCATCAAATTTTCCGAAATAACTGGAAAAATTTGGACGTTGTTTCAATATACGAGTGGGACAGAGAAAGTCTGCCCAACCTTCTCGTCGAACAGCAATGTGCGGAGAAATCTGCACGCATGATTATCCAACAGGTTCGCTTGTTGGAGCGCAAAAGACATAGAGGGAGCATCGTCGAGATGACAAAACTGTTCGAAGTCCCATTTGAATACACGCTTGCTGAGCGCGAGATAATTCGCGCCAGGTTCAAAGACCGTAAGGCTGCGCTAGGGATCGGTAATCCGAGCTTAGCGCACTCAATCTACAAGACTGTCTCCGCTAAACGCGCGCAAATCGAGTTTCCCGATGAGACAAAACTGCCTGACCCTACGGGTCTGACCGACCGCGACTTGAACAACTTTGAGAAAGGGCGAATGACTCGCCATGACAAGCTGGTCATCATCGACGCATACCTCAGGATCGTCGAATTGACCCCTCCAAATTGGGACGATCACCTTGCGGCCTAATCGACCCCAGCTCAAGACTTAGCCTCGCATCGAGCGCATCGGTGCGGGGCTTTCTTTTGCCTGCATTCATTCCTAGGCGATCCGCCTCTCTGCAACCTGCCTCTCTACACAACGCCTGATTGCTGTCGGCCCGCCAATCGGTTTCACCTGGCGCAATGGCCTGCCCGATCCATTCGGGCATTCTGCCCTCCCGTGTTGACCATGCGCCTTGTCGTTCTCGCCCGCTCTTAGGCTGTTATCGGCAGGATGAGCCAGTCGAGACATCACACGGAAAGGAAATCGCCATGAGCAAAGAAACACAAACCGCCACCAAGAACCGCCCTAACTTCGCGCTGAAGGTCAGGAACGACACAGGAGACAATGTCCGCTTCGACCAAATCGGAGTGGCCTGGACACGAGACAACGGCTCGATGTTCTGTCGCCTAGTCGGCAATCAGGTTATCTCGTCGGGCTTCTATCTCTTCCCGATCAATCAGGAAGCGGCGCAGTAGCCCCACTTCCTTCCTCCTATCATCGAATCCGAAAAGTCGGCGAGCTGCAAAGCAGCTTGCCGATTTTTTCGTCCTAAACCTTTGAGCCCTACGCTCACTCTGAAAGAGCTCTTTGAACGAGAGGCCGACCTATGACCGACCTTCAAATCCCGATAATTTGATACGTTGCGTATCGGTGAAGAGCCTTTGCAGTTGGCTATATTATGGAAATATTAGAGTCATTGCATGGAAACGGAAATCCAACGATAACAAGAGCCTATTGCGGCAATTTTACCTAACACTAAATCCCGTGAGATAATGGATTCATGGACGTTGCAAGCCATGTTGCGGTTAACCGCAACGGCTTGGTCAAGAGGGCTTAGACGCCGCCCCCGTTGACAATCCCCGGCTGTTTGGCCGCCCCGAAACATTGAGTTTCAGGCAGCCAATCGCACCGTTTCCGTCGGTGCACCACGGCCAGAGAGCATGCGTCCCTGGACCCGCAGTTTTGGTTCTCGCGGGAGATGTGGAGGATATGGCATCGGACAAGCGTAAGCGTAAGTTTTTGGTCGGCGTGCGGCTCTCGGAAGACGAGAGAACCGCCCTGGAAGCACTTGCTGCTTCCCGCCAAACATCGCTTCCAGCTTTCCTCCGCGCCACTGGACTTCGCCAGCGCCTCTCCTCCTCCACAGCTGCTATTTCGATTGCCGATCGCGAAGAGCTCCGCCGTATCAAAATCGATCTCGGCGAGGTCGCTTCAAGTCTGAACCGCATCGCGACATCGTTCGCCGCACAAAGTTCTCCCGCATCAAACCTGGCACGTCAGACCGAACAGGCTCTCGCCGAGGTCTTCCGCACCAACGCTCATATCCGAGAGGTCTTGGGATATGATCGTTAAAGGAAAGAGCCGCTCCAACGGTGTCCAGCTCGGCGCATATCTCCTCTCGATGGAGGTCAACGAGGAGGTGCGCGTGCTGGAGATATCAGGCATGGCGACCAGCGATTTGACCCAAGCCCTTATCGAAATGCAGGAGATTACGGATAGAGGGCAGCGCGGGGTCAAGGGGCTCTATCACGCAGTGATTTCGCCCCAGCCTGGATATCAAATGACCGAAGAGCAGTGGCTCTACGCGGCCGACGCTCTGGGGCTTCAATTGAAGCTAGACCATCAGCCACGCGCCATCGTCTTACACGAGAAGAACGATGGGCAGGGCGGGACAAGAGTCCACGCCCATGTTGTGTTCCAGCGGACAGACAAAGAGCGTCTGTCTCTCATTCCCGATAGCTGGAACTACATCGCCCATGAACGAGCGGCACGACATCTCGAAGAGAAATTCGGGCACGAGATCGTTCCTGGCAAACACGCAGAGCCGCGCTCGAAGGAGCGCGACCGCGAGGCCGTCCCCGACCATGAACGGCATCAGGAAGAGAAAGCTGGCCTGAGCAAGCAAGAGCGCATTGCTCAGGTCACAGAGCTATTCAGACAATCAGACGGCGCAAAGAGCTTCGCAGCTTCGCTTGCCCATGCGGGCTACACGCTTGCAAAAGGCGACCGCAGAGACTTCGTCATTCTCGACAAACTCGGGCAGGTCTATTCGCTGCCGCGATGTATCGAGGGCGTGAAGACCAAGGAGCTGCGCAAGTTCTTCGAGCCGCTCAATGCGAGCAAGATGCCCTCAGTGGATGAGGCCAAGTCGCTGATACGCGACAAGCTCGCATCCGATAAATCGAAGAAGGTTGAGAAAGAGAAAGCAAAGACCGAATTCACAGAAGCGGCATCGGACAAAGCTCGTTCAAAGGACAAGCAATCTGGCGAGACGACAAAGCGGGATGACGCTTCGCAGCAGATCCCGCAATCAGACAAGGAGGCGATGCGTGGTCGAGCTAAGAAGGCGCTCGAATTGGCATCTGCCTCCAACGGCCTTGAGCGGTATGCAAAGGCATTGGGAGAAAGACTCCGCGCAACCTCTGGGATTGCACAAACCATCCGCTCGCGACTTGGAAACGCCTACGACGCGATAGCATCGCGCGTTTCCGAAAAATGGCAGGCGCTTAAATCGAAGCTCGGCACGAGTCAGGGCAAGGGCGGAAACCAAGGCCAGCGTGAGCAAGCTCCGCAGCCTGAATCCCAGAGCAAGACCTTCAACAAGGCCGCAAAGGCTTTGAAGGTCGTTGAGAAAGCCTCTCGCGATGAACAGACTCGAAAAGGGCCATCGAATGACCGATAGGCTCATTCACCCGACGCCCGACTTCGACCCTCACGACATCGAGAGCCGAAAGGTTCTGGCAGATTCAGGCGTGCTTGAACAAATCTCACTTGAACGCTTCTACTGGATTCATCTCGATTGGTATGAAGAGAACGGCTTTCTTGCAGAGGCTAAGGGGTTGGGCGGTCTAGTCGCTTCGCTTGACGAGCAGCGAGAGACAGAGAGCGTGGAGGATGCCCTTCGGGCCTTCGTCGATCACTGGATGATACCGACTGCGATACGTGATGGATTACCGCCGTTCGACCAATGGGATGAAGAAACCCGCATCGCAGCCACCCGCGATGCGGAAGTCTTCAGAGCTTAAGTGAGAGCGCCAGATTGACTGCTTCGCTTTTTGCAGCGGCGACGCTTCGCCCACTTTCAGTCTGCGCATTTTCAGCTTCTTTGCGGTATCGGGCAAGCAGGCCGTGCAATTCCGCGATACTCAGTTGAGCTAGTGCGCTTGCGTTGAAATGATCTAGCATTGTGTCCTCCTTCGAGTGGGAGGCCGCGCCTATCGCGACCTTTCGAGAGGCCCATGAAGGGAATTTGGATGGAGGTTCACCGCCAAAGCGGTCGCAACGGACGTGGAGAACCCGTCTGGGTTGACCTTTCAATTTCGAGTTTCCTTAAGAGACACATCGAAAAGAGCCGCGCAGGCGAGGCAGTCTGCTAGAGGAGACCGTGTGGATAACCCCCAACGCAGGGAAACTCATTGCTGAGTCGAATCACGGAATATGCTTTAGTCACCAAGGGGATGCTGAGCGCATCTATTGCTGAAATAGAAAGACTAGAAACAGTATATGAATGCGGTTGAGATTGAAGAAGCGATATCAGAGCTAGCGGAACAGCCTTTTGACAAGGCTGAATTCCCCTTTCAATTCCTTGCCGCCTTCGGAAATAAAGCCACCACCATAAAGCGCCTTCGCTCTGGCGCGTCCAATAGCTCCGACCTTGAGGGCGGGGTGCTACAGCGCAACAACATTCACATCGCGACATGTGAACCTGGCGAGGTAGACGCAACCCTTCAGGCGTTACGACAAAGTCCCCAAACGGCGAGTGCTCGCGCAAAGTTCATTCTCGCTACCGACGGGGAGACGCTCCAAGCCGAAGAGGTAGGAAGCGACGAAGCGCCAATTGCTTGCGAATATGCGGACTTTCCCGACCACTTCGGTTTCCTGCTCCCGCTCGCTGGCATCACGACGGTCAAGCAAATCCGCGAGAGCTCGTTCGACATCAAGGCCACAGGGCGGCTCAATCGTCTCTATGTCGAGCTCTTAAAAGACAATCCCGATTGGGACACGGACGAGCGCCGCCCTGACATGAACCATTTCATGGCGCGGCTTATCTTTTGCTTCTTTGCCGAGGACACTGACATCTTCCACGGCGAAGACCTCTTCACGCGCACCATCGAGCAGATGAGTGAGCGTGACTCCTCAAACACGCATGAGGTGATTGGCGAGATATTCCGCGCGATGGATTGTAAGGTCGCTGAGCGAGACGCCAACGACACGCCCCGATACGCAAACCAGTTTCCTTATGTGAACGGCGAGCTGTTTTCGGGAAGCACGGAAGTCCCGACCTTCAGCAGGATCGCGCGCTCCTACCTTATCAACATCGGCAATCTCGATTGGAAGAGAATCAATCCCGACATTTTCGGCAGCATGATCCAAGCCGTTGCCGACGACGAAGAGCGCGGCGCGCTGGGCATGCACTACACGAGTGTCCCCAATATCCTGAAGGTGCTCAATCCACTCTTTCTCGATGACTTGCGTGAGAAGCTCGAAGAGGCTGGCGACAGCCCCATCAAGTTACTCAATCTCAGAAAGCGGATGTCAAAGATTAGGGTGTTTGATCCTGCCTGCGGGTCAGGCAATTTCCTTGTCATTGCCTACAAAGAGATGCGTGCGATTGAGGCTGAAATCAACAAAAGGCGCGATGAGGAGGATCGGAGAACCGAAATCCCACTTACGAATTTTCGCGGTATTGAAGTCCGTGATTTCCCAGCCGAAGTAGCCCGACTGGCTCTTATCATCGCTGAATATCAATGCGATGTCTTATATCGAGGACAGAAAGAAGCTCTTGCTGAATTCCTGCCCCTTGACGCACAAAATTGGATTACATGCGGCAACGCATTGCACCTCGATTGGCTAAGTATCTGCCCCTCGACAGGAACAGGTGTGAAGCACACCGCCGACGACCTTTTTCATACGCCGTTGGACCAAGCTCAAATCGATTTTGAGAACGAAGGAGGCGAAACCTACATTTGCGGAAATCCGCCCTATGTTGGTTCGACATGGCAATCTGCCCAGCAGAAGGCCGATCTCAAAACGCTCTTTGAAGACCATACAAAAAGTTGGAAATCTCTGGACTACGTTGCCGGCTGGTTCATCAAAGCTGCTGAATTCGGTTTGAAGACTGATAGTAGTGCTGCATTCGTTACCACGAACTCTATCTGCCAGGGCCAGCAAGTCCCCATCCTTTGGCCCATTATCTTCGACTTAGGGTATGAAATTGCTTTCGCTCACACCAGCTTCAAATGGGCTAATCTAGCCAGCCACAATGCAGGCGTGACCGTTGCGATTGTCGCAATCACACGGAAGTCGCCAAAAGTTAGGAAGCTATATTCCGTAACCGAAGCTGGCGAAACCGTTGTCAAAGAAGGCGATACCATCAATGCCTACTTGGTGCAGGGTGCAGATGTTATCGTCAACACAGAGAAAGCTCCTCTCGGCGGACAGGCTAGAATGGTCTGGGGGAACAAGCCTACCGATGGTGGGCATTTACTGCTGGAGCCCGATGAAGTCGCTCAACTGAATCTTTCAGATAACCAGCGGGAAAAATTTATCAGGCGGTTCTTTGGTTCCGCTGAATATATTCGAGGCAATAACAGGTTCTGCATTTGGATCGAAGACAAAGACCTACCTGAGGCCAAGGCTATAGCTAGCATCAATCGGCGTATCGATGGTGTTCGCGAAATGCGGCTCAGTAGCCAAGCAGCATCAACTAGAGATTTCGCCGAATGGCCGCACAAATTTAGACAAGTCCAAGGGGTAGCCAAGAGCCACAGCATCATCGTCCCCGCAGTAAGTTCAGAAAGACGACCGTTTCTCCCTGTAGGCATATTGGCGAGCGATGCGATAATATACGCTAAGGCTTTCGCCATCTATGATGCACCATTGTGGAATATGGCCCTCATCGCATCGAGGTTGCATTTGATTTGGATTGGGACCGTGTGCGTCCGAATGCGAACGGACTTCAGTTATTCCAATACCCTAGGCTGGAATACATTTCCCATCCCGAAATTGACCGAAAAGAACAAAGAGGATTTGACGCGATGTGCGGAGGATATTCTCCTAGCGCGTGAGGCGCATTTTCCTGCCACAATTGCTGAACTCTATTCCTCAGAAGATATGCCCGCGAACCTACGAGAGGCTCACGAGCGCAATGATGAGGTGCTAGAGCGCATCTACCTCGGCAGACGTTTTAAGAATGACACTGAACGGCTGGAAAAGCTGTTCGAGCTTTACACCAAAATGACCAAGAGGGAGGCGGCATGACACACCCCACAGCGCCGCTTGCCTTGCGGAAAATCGACTATTCGAAACTCAATTCCCGTCAGAAGGAAACCTATAACTTTCACAAAGTGGCCGCACGTTTGGCAGAGTATGGCTACAACAGCATCCTCCTCTTAGACGATTGGCTCGGAGCCGATTTTATTGCCTACCACAATGACGGCGAGCGTTTTTATCGTATCCAGCTTAAGGGGCGCATGACCATCGACCGAAAATACATCGGTCGAGACCTATACATCGCATTCATCCACGACGACCAGGTCTTCGTCTATCCCCACGACGAGATGGCTGAGCGCATTGATGCTGCTGGACGCATCAATGACTCGGACTCGTGGAGCAAACACAGATCATATTCTTGGCCATCCACACCTGCATGGCTGCGCGAACAACTAACCGAATTTGAGGTATCATGACTAAGCAATCCGTTCCTTCCGTATCAGTAAACTATGCCCAGACTGGCGCTTCGACCAAGTCGAACGAGCTGGGCATGAGGGCGATGCAGGAGCGGGCATACGAGAAGCGCGGCGAGCAGTATCTCCTCATTAAGTCTCCGCCTGCGTCAGGAAAGAGCCGCGCGCTTATGTTCATCGCGCTCGACAAGCTGCACAATCAGGACTTGGCACAGGCCATTATTACCGTCCCTGAAAAATCCATCGGGTCGAGCTTTGCTAACGAACCCCTCGGCAAGTTCGGTTTCTGGGCAGATTGGGAGGTCGAGCCACAATGGAATCTCTGCAACGCTCCTGGCACGGAAGGCAGCAAAGCTGATTCAGTTGGAGCATTCTTGAAGAGCAATGCGCGCGTCCTCGTCTGCCCGCATGCGACATTCCGTAATGCGGTCGAGAAGTTTGGCGTTGAGGCATTCGACAATCGCCTGATCGCGGTGGACGAGTTTCACCACGTCTCCGCAAACCCCGATAACAAGCTGGGCGCACAGCTTGCCGAGTTGATTGAGCGCGACAAGGTTCACGTTGTTGCGATGACAGGCTCCTACTTCCGTGGCGATGCCGAGGCGGTTCTCGCTCCGCAGGATGAGGCCAAGTTCGATAGCGTCACCTACACTTATTATGAGCAGCTCAACGGCTACAAATGGCTGAAGACTCTCGATATCGGCTACTTCTTTTACTCAGGCTCCTACGCCGACGACATCCTGAAGGTTCTCGACCCCGACGAGAAGACAATCATTCACATTCCAAGTGTGAATTCGCGGGAGAGCACCAAGGACAAACACCGCGAAGTTGAACACATCATCGACGAGCTTGGTGAGTGGAAAGGAACCGACCCGAAAACAGGCTTTCAGCTCGTCCATACTTCCGACGGCAAGGTTCTAAAGATTGCCGACCTTGTCGATGACAGCGACCAAGGCCAGCGATCCAAAGTGCTTGCGGCGCTCAAAGACCCTGCACAGAAGAACAATCGCGACAATGTCGATATCATCATCGCTCTTGGCATGGCGAAGGAAGGGTTCGACTGGATATGGTGCGAGCATGCTTTGACGGTTGGATATCGCGCCAGCCTGACCGAGATTGTTCAAATCATCGGAAGAGCTACGCGCGATGCTGAAGGTAAAACCCGCGCGCGTTTCACCAATCTGATTGCTGAGCCCGACGCTTCGGAAGCGGCAGTGACGGAAGCCGTCAACGATACGCTGAAAGCCATCGCTGCCAGCCTTTTGATGGAGCAGGTTCTCGCACCACGCTTCGAGTTCAAGCCAAAGAGGGCCACGAACGTCGCGACCGAAGGCTTCGACTATGGGGAGGGCGGTTACGACCCCGACGCCTGCAATGTCGGATTCAACGAAGAGCGCGGAACATTCCAAATCGAGATAAAAGGCCTCGCCGAGCCAAAATCCGAAGAGGCCGAACGCATTTGCCGAGAAGACCTCAATGAAGTCATCACGGCCTTCGTTCAGGACAAGTCCTCGATTGAACGCGGTCTCTTTGATGAGGAGCTTGTGCCCGAAGAGCTCACCCAGGTTCGCATGGGCAAGATCATCAAGGACAAGTTTCCCGAACTCGATGACGAGGATCAGGAGGCCGTTCGCCAACACGCCATCGCAGCCCTTAATCTCACTCAGAAGGCCAAGGAAATTGCCGTTGGCGGTGATAACGAGGAGAAAGGCAATACGGCTCTGATTGATGGCGTCCGCAAATACGCGATGGACGTGCGAGAACTCGACATCGACCTCATCGACCGCATCAATCCGTTCGGAGAAGCATACGCCATTCTTGCAAAGACTATGAGCGAGGAGAGCCTGAAACAGGTTGCCTCAATCATTTCTGGCAAGCGCGTCAACTTGACACCTGAAGAGGCTCGCGACCTCGCCAAACGCGCGTTGAAATTCAAACAGGAACGCGGACGTTTGCCGTCCATCACCTCAGCAGATGCTTGGGAAAAGAGAATGGCAGAAGGCGTGGCCTTCCTTGCGCGCATGAAAGCCGAGGCTGCCAATGGCTAATTTCACGCAAGAAGATGATGACCTTCTCGAAGAATTAGGCGTTGAGGTAGAAGCCAAAAAGGTTGCCACTCGCACACCTCGCGAAGAGCGCATCATCGCGGGCTTTGAGGAAATTCAGCGTTTCGTCGAAGAGCATGGCAAGTGCCCACGGCACGGCGAGGAAAATGACATTTTTGAACGCCTGTATGCTGTCCGCTTAGAGCGCATTCGAGACCAAGAAGAATGTCGTAATCTTGTCGAACCGATGGACCATCAAGGCTTACTCTACACCACCAACATTGAGCAACCAGTCGAGGTTGATGAACTCGACGATGATGCACTTCTCGCTGAGCTAGGCGTGGAAGCCGAAACGGCAGACATCACCGAGCTTCGACATGTCCGTTCCAGCGCCGAAAAGCGCGCGGCAGAAGAGATTGCCAATCGCGACAAATGCGAGGACTTCGAGAAATTCCAGCCCCTCTTGGAGAAGGTTCAAAGGGAAATCAAAGACGGCATTCGACAAACCCGCTCATTCGTCAAAGACTCGGGCTTCCTGAAGGCTGACATCAAGCAGGGTGAGTTCTTTATCCTGGGCGGACAAACCGTTTACGTCGCCGAGGTCGGAGAAACTATCAAAGCGCCTAACGGTGAGACAGACGCTCGCCTTCGTGTCATCTATTCCAACGGAACCGAGAGCAATCTGTTGCTTCGCTCACTTCAAAGGGCGCTTTATAAAGACGAGGCAGGAAGGCGGATTACTGAACCTGTCGCCGGCCCTCTCTTCACCGACAACGAAGACGAAGACGACCAGGCAAGCGGAACGATATATGTTTTGCGAAGCAAGTCCGATCATCCGACCGTTGCGGCCAATCGCGAGGTGCTTCACAAAATTGGAGTAACGAGCGGGAAGGTCGAGCGACGTATCGCGAATGCCAAGATCGACCCGACCTTTCTCATGGCCGATGTCGAAATCGTCGCAACCTACGAGCTCTTCAATATCAATCGAACAAAGCTCGAAAACGTTATCCATCGTGTCTTCGGCCCAGCTAGACTCGACATCGAAATCAAAGACCGTTTCGGAAAACCCGTTGCTCCGAAGGAATGGTTCTTGGTTCCGAGATTTGTAATTGATGAGGCCGTCGAACGCATCAAAGATGGCTCGATTGAAGGTTACTCATACGATCCAAGCTTGGCCTCTTTGAGGTCGAGGCAAGGAAAGGGCGTAGCCAGATGACAACTGCAAACGCTAAAATTGGGTCGATTTGGCGACGATGGGACCTTCACCTGCACGCTCCTGGCACTAAGCTGTCCAGCGGCTTCGGCACTGCTGATGAAGCTAGTTTGAAATCCTATGTCGAGAAACTCGAACAGTCAGATGTCCAAGTTTTTGGCATAACGGACTACTTTTCATTCGACACCTATCTCGCCGTCAAAAAAGCTTACGAAACAGCGTTTCCAGAGGGCGAGAAGCTTTTCATCCCAAATATCGAATTTCGCCTAACTGAAGCTGTTGATAAGGACGCGCGCAATGTCAACGCTCACGTTCTCATTGACCCAAACGTCGCGTCCGAAACTGGGCTCAATACCTTACTCAGCGATGTTTTTACTCACATCACCCGTGATGGCGGGAGGGTAAGGTGCAGCCAACTTTCGAGTCAATCTGACTACGAGCAGGCGACCGTTGGCATCCTTGAATTGAAGAAGGCTCTGGAAAGCGTTTTCCCAGATAGGGCCTCGTATATCATTGTCATCGCTGCGAACAATGACGGTTTGAAAAGCGTCGATACGAAGTCTCCCAGAAGCCTCTCCATATCCGATGAACTCGATAAGGCTGGTGACGCGTTCTTCGGCTCTTCCAAGAACACTGACTACTTTTTGCGCGCTGACCGATATGAGGATGGCTCTTCATCGGACCCGAAGCCAGTGTTCTCAGGCTCTGATGCTCACTCGTTTGAAGACCTCTCCAGGCTGTCGGGTGACGAAGCTGGCTTCGAGCCTACTTGGATTAAGGCTGACCTGACATTTCGCGGTTTGCGACAAACGCTGTTTGAACCGAAAGGGCGCGTTCACATAGGAGAACGACCCACCGTCCTTCAGAGGCTAGACCAAGACGCTACACGCTTCATCTCCGAACTGCAGATCGACCAAGTGCCGAGCTATTCAGGTGCAAATGGCTCATGGTTCAAGGACGTCGAAATTCCCTTCAATCCCGAATTGACCGCCATCATTGGCAACAAGGGAAGTGGTAAGAGCGCAGTTGCCGATATCATCGGCCTGCTTGGGGAGTCTCGACAGTTTGAGCACTTCTCCTTTCTCACCGACAAGTCGCAGAATCGTAAGTTCCGCCAAAAAGGCTATGCTGAAAACTTTGCGTCGTCCCTTTCCTGGGCGAGCGCGTCAAAAACAGAAAAGCAGCTCGATGGTGACGTCGATCTGAGAAAACCCGAGGTCGTCAAATACCTCCCCCAAAACTATTTCGAGAGCCTTACTAACGAGATTGAGGTCAAGGCATTCAGGGACGAGATTGAAGAGGTCGTCTTCTCGCATGTCGAAGAATCCGACCGCATGGGAAAGTCCACCTTCTCCGAGCTTGAAGACTTGAAGACCGCGCAGAGTAAGAGCGACATCAGCTCCCTTAAGGTGCGGCTTCGCGAATTGAATATCGAGATAATTGATCTTGAAGAGCAAGCTGATCCTTCGACCAAGCAAGCTCTGGTCGAGCAACTAAAGCAAAAGCAGGAGGAACTCCGAGTTCTCGAAGCCTCCAAACCGACAGAGGTGGCCAGGCCAGAGGGAGAGACGGACGAACAGAAAGCGGTATCCGAGCAAATCGGGAAGGTCAGACAAGACCTGACGAACCTTGCGGGCCGAAGAACCGAAGCTGTTGAGCGGCTGTCGAAACTCAAGAGTGACCTTGTCGAACTTGGAGATGTTCAGGAGAAAGTATCCGCACTTTCATCCAATATCGAAACTACCAAGGAGGAATTGCGCACGTCCTGCAACCGGTTCGGTCTCGATATCGATGCCATCATCTCCCATCGGATTGATGCTTCCTCTATAAACGCGAAGGTCGCGGCGATTTCAGGGGAGATAAAAGCCCTCGAAACGGACAATTCCCCAATAGTGACCAATGAAACTGACCTTGCAGCGCTAGTCAGTGTTCCTGATTTGCGAGCCGCATATCAGTTCCACTCCGAGAAACTGAAGGGATTGCAGGACACACTTTCGGCGCCTCAAAAGCGTTATCAGCGCTACGTCCAAACCATGTCCGAGCTAACGACCAAGATCGCCGCAGTTAGGGGCGACGATGCGAGTCCGAAACCCGGCACGATTAAAAGCATCGAAAACCGCATCAGCTATATCGAGAACGACCTCGCCTCCAAGCTCGCTGAGAGATATTCGGCTCGCGAACAAATTTCGCGCTCAATCTTTTCCGCGAAACAGAAGGTCAGAGGCTTCTACGAGTCTCTGAAATCTAGTGTCGAAGAGCGATTAGCAACCGTTCGCTCTGAAGAATTCGAAGTGACGATCGATGCGTCATTCGTTCCATCCCACGAGTTCCCCAATCAATTTTTGGACTTGGTCAATCAATCTTCGGCTGGACCTTTTAGGGGGACGAGCCAAGGCGCTACAGCTCTTGAAACTCGTATGACAGAGACTGATTGGAACGATATTGAAAGTGTCCTCGGTTTTGCACACGGCATTATCGATGCCCTTCGCCAAGAGGATGTTTCCAAGCAGGTCAAGGATATCAAGAAGCTCTATGACCTTCTATTCTCTTTCGAATATTTCGACGCGCGATACGAACTGCGTTTAGGTGGAAAAAACCTCAACCAGCTCTCCCCTGGTGAGAAGGGGCTGCTTTTGCTGATATTCTATTTGCACCTCGATAAGGAGAAGACGCCGCTGATAATCGACCAGCCCGAGGACAACCTAGATAATGACAGCATCTTCAGCGTTCTCGCTAAATGTATCAGGCAGGCCAAAAAAAATCGGCAGGTCATTTTGGTGACGCACAACCCTAATTTGGCTGTCGGTGCTGATGCCGAACAGATACTCTTTGTATCTCTCGACAAGGTGGCAGATTACAAATTTTCGTATGAGTCTGGTTCGATTGAGAACCCAAGAATCAACGATGTGATTGTCAAGATTCTCGAGGGCTCAAGACCCGCCTTCGTCCAGAGACGGCTTAAATACCAGATTAAGTAGGAGCAGAGCGCATCCTTCGGACCACGCTCTCGTGAACCGAGACAGCTTGCTGTCTCGGCCATTCGGCTTCGATCCTTTGCGCGTTTTCTAAGGGACATCGTCCCTCGCGCAGGCAAGGCATCCAAACGTATCCAACGCTAACGCCTCGGACCCTCGTTCGGAGCCTCCTTGCCCTTGCTACCCCCATCCTCGCCGGAAGGCAGAGGTTCATGACGAACCCGTTTTCCAAAGGAGGATTTAGAAATGGAAGGGAACACAAACACAGCAAAAATCAGAATCTACGTTGCCTGTCTGGCAGCATATAACAACGGTATTTTGCATGGGCGCTGGATTGATGCCGAGCAGGATGGTTGGGGAATCTATGACGAAGTGCAGGACATGCTCAAAGCCTCACCGATTGGAGAGGCCGAAGAGTGGGCCATTCATGACTATGAGGGCTTTGAAGGCGTCCGACTTTCAGAGTGGGAAAGCTTCGAAGACGTTTCAAAGATGGCCGCATTCATTGCAGAGCATGGCGCGCTTGGTGCACAATTGCTCACGCATTTTGACAACCTTGAAGAAGCAGAAACAGCCATGAGCGAAGGCTATGCAGGGACATATGAAAGCCTTGCTGACTTTGCGCGAGACATTACCGAGGAAACAAGCGTCTCAATTCCCGAGAACGTGGCCTACTACATCGACTATCAGGCGATGGCGCGTGACATGGAAATCGGTGGTGACGTGTTCACGGTCAGTACCGCATGGGATTCGGTACATGTGTTTATGGCTTTTTGACAGATATTAGCGCGGAGCCGACGAGGTTGAGTCCACTAGACCTCACTCTCGTCGGCTTCTGTCCATGATAACCCGCTTAAAATCTCCCACGCGGCTAGGAAATGATCGTGGGCGATGTAACCATATTTCGGAAGGTCATCAGAGAAAAAAATCTCGTCGATGCCACTCTGATAGCAATGCGCCATATAGTCCGTGAAAATCGTTCGTAGTAGCCCCGTCAGCCGTATGTGCATGTTATGGCAGATGACAGCTTCGATCATGCTGGTCTTGAAACCCCACCAATCAGGCAAGCTGATTTCTGGCCTAACGGCAACTCCGTCCCGACTGTTGAAAAACTCTTTAAACGCATCCTGCATGATACGGATTGCCTGCCCCATAAAAGCTGAATGCAGACCGTCCAGCCAAAATTCGTTGTCTGGTAGTTGATCGATAATTGCTTGAAGAGCATTCAGGCGAGACTGATTGGACGAGCCAAATACAACCCCGTCCTCGGATGATGCTCGAAGCGGGTTGAATGGATTCACGACGCACAGAACAAGGGTGTTTGGATTTGCGAAAGCTTGGCACGTCTCAGCCCAATATTGCCGTGCATATACGAAACCATGAAGCCCTGCGGCTTCAAGACGTTGAGCGATTAAGCTGGTCATCGTTTTGAACGCCTCTTGCGTGTAGTGCGGCGGCGCACCCCCTGGATCGCCACTATCAATCCACCCATCAATCAATGGAAACGATGCCGTCACAACGGTCATTGAGCTATCGTCCAAGACGCTATTCTCGACCCAACGGTAATAGAGGTCGCTCGGATAATAAGCTTCGAGCGCTATGTTCTCGCCGTCAATTTTTGGAATAAACGCAAGGATATTCTTGTCGTTGATAATTAGCTCTTGGGCTAGAGCGTCCCTAACGCCCCTTCCTTCCATTGGAGCAATCAGAATTGATTGCAGGCTGGATTCTGACAAGGGCGGGAATAATGTGCAGAAATGGTTGGCGTAGCCCAAAAGTTCGGTGAAGGCCTGTCGCTCGGTTTGGTCCGATTTCTTCAATTCTATGATTGCGAGGTCGCCAGAGTCCGCAATGCTCCCGAGCAGGTCAATGCGGGTCGTAGAGTCACTATCTCGGACCAGCCGAACCTCTTTCCCATCCAGTTGGAGGGTTTCAAGATTATCGATCATCTTGTTGATTTTGGTTTCAGTCCGATGTTGCAATAGCTGAGCAATGCTGGGGAAGCTGTCCTGCGGGAGCGCCAAGGGCTGCCTTGTTTCAACTATCAAAGAATAAAGATCGGTCTTGTGTGCGTCGAATAGCAAATCCCTGATTTCGTTTTCGGTCATATTCTGCTCTTGGGTAGGAGGTTCTTTCACCGAAGACCATTTAGGTCGTTTGTGCGGCGTAAACAGTGCGGGCGCGACGTTGACGTCCACTTTTGCAGCGTCCGTGAAGTCACGAGCACCGCTTCTTGTTAGGAAATCAACTTCCTTTTGGCCTTGAACCGCGCCAAATCCACCAGATATGCTTGAATACGCCTGAGGGCATCGCCGCCTTCGGAGGTGCGGGGGTAACGATGGTATCCCTCCTCCGCTACCAAGTTTCTCTTTTCCCCGTACAAGCATTGCCAGCAGCTTGCGCGCTTGCGCAGGGCACGGCAGGGCACCTATCTCATGATCCTAACGTCGAACGGGAATAGTCATGGCTGAAACGCATCGCACCAAAATGCTTATCCTCGGATCGGGTCCGGCGGGCCTGTCGGCCGCTATCTACGCGGCGCGCGCGGGCATGGAGCCGATCGTCGTCCAGGGTCTCGAGCCCGGCGGTCAGCTGACCACGACGACCGAAGTCGAGAATTATCCGGGCTTTGCCGATATCATCCAAGGCCCCTGGCTGATGG
>JBCBSD010000011.1:0-106081 GCA_039819365.1 Pseudomonadota bacterium | reverse complement strand
GAGGCGGGGGCTCATGCCGGAGCCTCGATTGTATCGACGCTACTACCGCCATCATTTGTCAGACTCGACCTTACGGTCGAGCGCGGCACCGGCCCGCTCCCCCACCCGGCCTCCCAATGTGTGTACCCTGTGGGAGGCCGGGAGGGGGAGCGGGCCGGTGCCGCGCTCGACCGTAAGGTCGAGTCTGACAAATGATGGCGGTAGTAGCGTCGATACAATCGAGGCTCCGGCATGAGCCCCCGCCTCCAGGAAGCGTTGGAGCAGGTTCCGCGGCTACTCGCCGATCATGTGCTGCTGTCAGCCGCCGCGCTGGCGCTCGGCCTCGCTGTCGCCTTACCGCTTGCCGTCGGTGCGTCGCGCAACCTGCGCCTGCGGGGGATAGCTTTGGGTGCGGCGAGCCTTGTGCAGACGATTCCGGGTCTCGCCCTGCTCGCGCTCTTCTATCCGTTGCTGCTCGCGCTCAATTCGCTCTTCGCGCCACTCGGCCTTGCCTTGCCAGCGCTGGGTTTCCTGCCCGCACTGCTGGCCCTCGCGCTCTATGCCGTGCTCCCGATTCTCCGCAACGCCGTGACCGGCATCGTCGGGATAGACGCGGCGATCATCGAGGCCGCTGACGGGGTGGGCATGACGCCGCGGCAGAAATTGCGGCTCGTGGAAGCGCCGCTCGCCGCGCCGGTTGTGATGGCGGGCATCCGCACCGCGACGGTCTGGACGATCGGTGCGGCCACGCTTTCGACCACAGTCGGCCAGCCCAGTCTGGGCGACATGATCTTCGCCGGGCTTCAAACCCAAAATTGGACGCTCGTGCTCGTCGGGTGCCTCGCGGCCGCGGCGCTGGCGCTGACAGCCGATGCGCTGCTGGGGTTGATCGAAGCCGGTATCGCGCACCGCAGCCGCTGGCGGATTTGGGGCGGGCTGATTGCGCTGGCTACCGGCGTCATGCTCGCGCTAGCGCCGCTCGCGGCGAGCGGCACGCGGGCCGATCTCGTGACGATCGGGGCCAAGGGGTTCAGCGAGCAATATATTCTAGCCCGGCTCCTCGGTGATCGGCTCGAGGATGCCGGTTACACTGTCCGCTATCGCGACGGGCTGGGCTCGGCGGTTGCGTTCGAGGCGCTCGCGAGCGGCGATGTCGACGTCTATGTCGAATATACCGGGACGCTCTGGACGAACGCGATGCGGCGCGAGGACAATCCGCCGCGCGACGAAATGCTGGCCGAGCTTACCGACTGGGCAGCTGATACGCGCGGGGCTTTGCTGCTCGGGCGACTGGGGTTCGAGAACACCTATGCCTTTGCCGTGACCCAGGAAACCGCCCGGCGATACGAGATGGAGAGCCTCGAGGATCTCGCCACGGCCGCGCCGCAGCTGACCATGGGCACCGATATGGAATTCCTGAACCGTCCCGAATGGGCGACCATCCGCGATGCTTATGGGTTCGCGTTCGAGGATGCCCAATCCTATCAGCCGACCTTCATGTACCGCGCGGTGGAAAGCGGGCGGGCCGATGTCATCACGGCCTTCTCCTCCGACGGGCGTATCGCCGCGAGCAATCTCTTCACGCTCACCGATCCGCGCGGGGCGATCCCGAATTACGACGCGGTGCTGATGGTGGCGCCGGGCCGGATCGGTGAAGAACGGTTCATCGCCGCGCTCGAACCGCTGCTCGATGCGATCCCGGTCGAGATGATGCGCGAGGCGAATTACATGGTCGATCGCGACGAGAACAAGGTCAGTCCGGCCGAGGCGGCCGATTGGCTGGAGACGCAAATCGCCGATTAGTCGGGCGGCGTCTTCCCGCTCGCCAGTCGGTCGATCTTCGCGTGCAACGCCTTGATCTCGTCCATGATCGCGTCGCGCTCTGCGGTCTCGGCCTCGTCCTGACTTTCATGCATCGCATTGACGATGATCGCGATAAACAGGTTGAGCACGACGAAAGAGGTGATCAGGATGAACGGCACGAAGAACATCCAGGCGAGCGGATAGACTTCCATCACGGGCCGCACGATCCCCATCGACCAGCTTTCCAGTGTCATGATCTGGAACAGCGAATAAAGCGACGCACCGATCGATCCGAACCAGTCGGGAAAACTTTCGCCGAACAGCTTCGTCGCCATGACGGCGAAAACATAGAAGATCAGGATCAGCAGCAGGATCACCGAGCCCATGGCGGGAATCGCGGACAGGAGACCCTGTACGACCTGCCGCATCTTCGGGATGACCGAGATCAGGCGCAACACGCGCAGGATGCGCAGCGCGCGCAAGACAGAGAATTCGCGGCTGCCCGGCACCAGCGCTGCGGCAACGATCACCAGATCGAAGACATTCCAGCCGCTCGCGAAGAAACGATGGCGATAGACGATCAGCTTGGCCGCGATTTCCACCACGAATATCGCGATCGCAATGATATCGAGCGTGCGGAGCAGATTGCCGTAATTCTGTTCCAGGCTCGGCACGGTCTCGAGCCCGATAACCGCCGCGTTGGTGATGATGACGGTCATGATCGCGGCGGTAAACCGCGGCGATTCGATAATCCGCTGTAACGTGCCGATCATGGTCATCCGTGGCCGAGCAGCAGCCAGAGGATGTAGGCGACATAGGCGACGATCATCAATCCGCCGGTCACGCGGCCAAGATGACGGCTGACCCAGAGCAGGGCCATCAGCCCGACGGCGAGGCCGAGCAGCAGCGGCAGGTCCAGCGTCACGAATGCCGGCGGTACGCCGCCATTGGCCGCGATCGCCGTGACGCCCCCGATGCCGAGGACATTGTAGATATTCGATCCGACGACATTGCCGAAAGCGATCTCGCCTTCGCGGCGCAGCGCGGCCATGACCGAAGTGACGAGTTCGGGCAGCGAGGTGCCGATGGCAACGATGGTCAAGCCGATCACGCCTTCCGAAAGCCCTGCTATGCGCGCCAGGTCGATAGACCCCATGACCAGAAAGCGGCCGCCGAGAACAACGGCCGCCAAGCCGAGGATGGTGAACAGCAGCGGCTTGCCCCAGCCGTTGAACGCTTCGTGCAGCCGCGGATCGGCGCTCTCGAAGGCGGCGCTCCTGTCATAGGCGGCGCCATGATCGTCGGCATGCGCCTTTTCGTGGAAATAGGCCGTGACGATATAGATCACGAGCAGCGCGAGCAGCAGGAAGCCGGTCGCGATATTGACCCAGCCCATAACGGCCAGCCCGACGAGAAAAGCCGTCGCGCCGAGCGCCACGCCCGCGTCGCGCCAGACGGCCCGGCCGGTCACGGTGAAGGGTGCCAGCAGTGCTGCGGCGCCGAGAATGAGCAATGTGTTGGCGATGTTCGATCCGACGACATTACCCCAGGCAATCCCGGGCGCACCGGCCAGCGACGCTTCCAGGCTGGTCACCAGTTCAGGCATCGATGTGCCGAAGCCGAGGATGACGATCCCGACGATCAGCGGCGCGACCCCGGCGCGTTCCGCCAGTCCGACGGCACCGCGGACGAGCGTCTCGCCGCCGACGATCAACAGGATCAAGCCGCCGGTAATGGCCAAGAAAATAAGCATGGAATCGAGATATCCCGGGTGATGCGGATCGAATTGCGCGATGTAGTGGGCGGCTGGAACAATTACAGTGGCGCCCTATAGAATATCGCAATCGGCGCCGATAGGGCCTTTCGATCCCACAGGCCCCTTCCTTCAGGCCAGCTGCGACCGGGCCTCGGACTGAATATGGTCGGCGATCGCGCGATAGGCCGGGGCATAGGCCGCCCCCTCCCGCCAGCTTGCGGCGATGGCCCGGCTGGCCGTCCAGTCGTCGACGTTCAGGACTTTCACCCCGGCCTGCCCGCCGACTTCGGACTGGATGTAAAATTCAGGCAGGATCGAGAGGCCCAGTCCCGATCCCGTCATTTGCCGGAGACTGTCGAGGCTCGTGCCCTCATAATCGCTCAGCAATTCCAGATCGAGCTCGCTGCATATCGCCGTGACCTGCCGGTGGAAGCTATGGCGGCGGTCGAGGCTGAGTACCGTTTCGCCGGCAAGGTCCGCGCGCGTGACGGTGTCGCGGGCCGATAGCGGATGATCTGTGGCGGCGACCAGGAAAAGACGTTCGCTGAACAGCGGCTCGACATGGAGCGAGGGGCCCTCGATCGGCATCGGCCCGAGCAGCATGTCGAGCGCCCCGCGCGACAATTCCATCGCCTGATCGTCGGGAATACCTTCGCGTATATAGAGCCTGAGATCGGGCTGTTGCTTGTGGAGCGCCGCGACGATCGAGGGCATGAGATAGGGCCCAAGCGTCGGGCTGACCCCGAAGCGCAGCGTGCCGGCCAGCTTTTCCCCGGCCCGATGGGCCATGGCCCGGAGTTCGCGAACCTCGACGAGGATTTTGCGCGCGCGCTCGACCAGTTCGCGGCCGATCGGGGTCAGCTCGGCCGTCGGCGCGCTGCGTTCGACCAGGACGACGCCCAACCTGTCTTCCAGGGTCCGCAACTGCTGGCTGAGGGTCGGTTGCGAGACGTGCACAGCCTGGGCTGCCCGGCCAAAATGCTGATTATCGGCGATTGCAACGAGATATTCGAGCTGACGAAGCGTCGGCATTGGCGTTCGGACCTTCTATAGATATCTCCTATAGAGGCAGTCAGTATCATTCGATTGGATCGATTGCAACGGTTCGCCTATATTGGTCTCATCGAGAACGGGAAGGAGGCAAAAAATGAAGACAGACTTTTTTGCCACGCTGCGCGAATTGCGCACGGCCCGTCATCGGCGCAGCATAATGCGAGCGCCGCAGATTATCGAACGGGATGCAGAGCGCAGGCAAGCGCGGCATGCGCGCAGCATCGATCGAAGGCTGGACGATGCCTTGGCGGATACGTTTCCAGCGAGCGATCCGATCGCACTGTCACCGCGCCCGATACAGCAATAGCAGATATGAAGAGGGACAATCATGAGACGCAGGTTCGACAGCTTGATCGCCAAACATCGCGAACTGGATACCCGGATCGACGCCCAACGATCCACGCCTGATCGGTCTGCCGAGATCGGTCATCTGAAACGGATGCGGCTTGCTATAAAGGATGAAATTCAGACGCTGAACAGCGGCAGCGCACGCCCCGCCGCGTAACGTCATAGTTTCCCTCCCTGGGTGGCGCGCCGATGCCCCCTCTAACGGCGCGCCACCCCTTTCTATTTGCGCTTCGAGCGCTCACACACTCAACAGACGGATTTTAAACCGAAAAGGCTTTCGATGATCGCTCAACTGCGCCCTGCCATGAAGGAATTTCTCGCCCAGGAAACGACGGGCGGGTATTTCCTGTTCGCGGCCGCGATCCTCGCGATGATCGTCGTCAATTCGCCATTAGCGTCGATCTATGCGGGCCTTTGGCAAACGCCTATCGAAGTGCGCGCGGGCGCGCTCGAGATCGCGAAGCCCTTGTTCCTGTGGGTCAATGACGGCCTGATGGCGATCTTCTTCTTCCTTATCGGGCTCGAGGTGAAACGCGAAATTCTCGATGGAGAGCTGTCGTCTTTGGACAAGGCCGGCCTGCCGATCGTCGCGGCGATCGGCGGCATGGCGATTCCGGCGCTGGTCTTCGTAGCCATCAACTGGGGAATGCCCGAAAATCTCGACGGCTGGGCGATCCCGGCCGCGACCGATATTGCATTCGCGCTCGGTGTGCTGGCGCTGCTCGGCAGCCGGGTACCCGTGTCGCTCAAGGTGCTGCAGCTGGCGATCGCGATCATCGACGATATCGGCGCCATCATGATCATCGCGCTGTTCTACACGTCGAACCTGTCGATGATGGCGCTGGTGCTGGGCGCGGTCGCCGTGGTCGGACTCTTCCTGCTCAACCGTTTCGGCGTCTTGCGAATCGCGCCCTATATCCTGATCGCCGTCATCCTCTGGGTCTGCGTACTCAAATCGGGCGTTCACGCGACGCTCGCCGGCGTCGTCGCGGCTCTGGCCATTCCGCTCAGCGGCGGGAAGGACGGCCATTCGCCGCTCAAGCATCTCGAGCATCAGCTCCACCCCTGGGTCGCGTTCCTGGTCCTTCCGGTGTTCGCCTTCGCTAATGCCGGGGTCAGCCTTGCCGGGATCAGCATCGCCGATCTGCTCGCGCCGCTGCCGCTCGGCATCGCGCTCGGACTGCTCGTCGGCAAGCAGATCGGCATCTTCGGCTTCGCCTTCGCCGCGAATGCGATCGGGCTCGTCAAGAAACCCGAGGAGATTTCCTGGGTGCAGCTCTATGGCCTCGCCTGTCTGGCCGGTATCGGCTTCACGATGAGCCTGTTTATCGGCACGCTCGCCTTCGGCGACGGCGCGCAGATGGAGCAGGTGAAGCTCGGCGTGATCGTCGGCTCGCTGATCTCGGGCCTGCTCGGATATTTCCTGCTGCGGATCTCGGGAAGCAAGCAGAGCGAGCCCGTATCGGCGCAACCTGCCCCTGCCTGATCGGCATGCTTCATTCGCCAGCCCGTGCCGTATCGCGCAGCAAAGCGGCGGTTGAGTAGCTGCTCACGCCATAGGGAACGAGATAGGTCAGCAGGACCTTCCAGATCGCGGGGGCGCCACCGGCAAGGATCAGGTCGCCCTGGTTGATAAGGATGAGCAGCGTTCCGATGAGGAGCGAGACTTTGACGGCGCGCTTCACGGTGACCGGGGCGAACAGGAAACGATGAATAGGCGTCGCACCGCTAGAAAGTCTCTCAGCCATGCCGTGCTCCTATCGTTCGATTGGCCGAGAATAGACCCACGCCAGCCAGCCCGACAATGGACGAAGATGTCTGGTTGCGGTCCGAAGGCGAAGCGGTTGCGGCCTATTCGGCCGACGGGCGGTACGCGGTTGCCCGTTGCCGGATCAGCGACAGGGCATATTTGTCACTGGAAAAGCATCGCGCGGTTGTGCACTTAGCCGCTTCCCGTAGCGGCATTAGGAGCGACGCAAACGGCTTTCATGGATCAGATTCTCTTCGTTTCCGGCCTGGCGCTTGGCCATGTTGGCCGGTTGCTTACGATCGCCGACGCGCTCTCCGCCCAAGGCGGAGTGGAGGCTCAGTTCGCTGTTCCGGAAGGGATAGCGTGTCCCAATCCGGCGGAAAGTGCGGGTTATGCGACGCACATATTGCCGTTCGACAAAACGACCGTCACGTCCATCCGGTCTTATGCCGATGCGCTTGAGACGCTTCTGGGCAGTCGCAAATGGCGCTGCATCGTGCTCGACATGAATTTGCTGCGCATTGCCTCCGCCGTGCGCTGGCCCGATGGCGTACCCCGGCTTATCGTCAGCAACGCGTTCATATGCCTGTCTGGCGATAGCCCTACTCAACAAGATATCGAATTTCGAAGGATGGGTTCGTCAGTCAACGCCATTCGCGCGGAACGAGGACTGCCGCCACTCGAATCAGCGAGCGCCCTGTTCGACGCCGACCTCATCTGTCTTGCCGATCCGCCGCAGATTTGTGATCTCTATCCCGCGCGGCCCGCGAACGTCCTGCCCTGCGGTCCGTGCAATTGGGAGTATGAGAATGGCGACGCATCACCGCCCGATGCGCCGGAGTGCGCGCTGCTGATCAGCGTCGGTTCGACCGGTCCGCAACATTTGACCGGCGAACTCGTCGAACAATTGATCGCATGGTCGGACAGTCGCGGAGCAGCCTTTTTGGGTTCGAGTCGAACGAAGCTCGACGACTTCAACGGCGTCGTTGCGCAACATAGCATGGCGCCTATCCGACCCTTTCTCGACGAGGCGCCGCTCGTTCTTACGCATGGCGGTACCGGTTCGACCTATATGGCCTTGGCGGCGGGGAAACCGGTCGCCATTTTGCCGCACCATCGCAATCAGTTGATCCTCGGGCAGCTTTTGGAACGCCTTGGCGTTGCATTGTTGCTGGATGAGCGTGAATCTCGCTACTGGCCCCATGAATGGCCCGATTTCGCGATGCTGGAGACTGGCGCTCGGAAATTTGCGCGAACCATCGGCGCCCTTGATGGCCCCTCCGCGATCGCCGGCCATATCCGTTCTCTACTCTAGGATGTTACGCGATTTTTCGACTAAGGAAGCGATATGAGACAGTTCCGCCATACCGCGTCTGCCGATGTCAGCCTTCGACAGAATGAATCGAATACCTTCGCGCTGCAGCACAGTTGGCACATCTTTGGGAGCAATGCGGTCTACTCGATGATTCCCAAAAATGGCTGTTCCTCGATCCGCTACTCGATCGCGTTGGCGAACGGGTGCATTTCGGGCCTGCAGGATCTCAACTGGGTTCATAGAAATAACGGCACTTTTGCATGCGATATCAAAACGGCGTTTGGCGCGGATTATACGTTCACCGTTTTACGATGCCCTTTTCGCCGCATTGTCAGCGCCTTCTATGACAAAATCGTGTGCATGGATCTTCAAAGCTGGCAACTTTACAATGCAACGCGAAGGCGCGTGCATCCGCACGACATTACGTTCGACGATTTTGTCGACCTGATCACGTCTCAACCGCGCAGACGCCTTAACGACCATTGGCGCCACCAAGTCGATTTCATGCTCTATCGGGCATATGATGACGTCTTTTGCGTCGAGAATTACGCCGAACTGGTCGACACGGTGCAACGAAAGATCGATTTCGAGATAGTCGACACGCGTGGCGCGCTTCGGCACGATCTCGCCTCGCGGAGCTCCGAAGAAATCGAAGACTCCGAAGCCTCGTCGCGCAGCGCGTTCGATTTGCTTCAGGAGGCAAAAAATGGCCGGACGATTGCGCCGCGATGCTTTCTTCACGACAGGAACATCGCACGGCTCGCCGACTTTTATGCAGAGGATATCGCGCTGTACCAAGAGCACGGGTTCGGCAAGCATATGCTCTGCAAGGCGTGATCTCGAGCGGCTTGATGACAGGCAAAACGATTTATCTGCACGCCGGCATGCACAAAACGGGATCGACCTCGATCCAGTCCTATCTCCATGCGCATCGCGACATTTTTCGAGCGCGTGGAATATATGTCATGCTGAACAGCGATATCGCCGCCGATCCGCGAGGCGGTCGCGTCGCGCCGGCGAACAGTTGCGGCATGGCGCATATTCTGCTGCGGCCCGGCCTGGCCACACCGATCCGGGTGCGCGATCAGGTTCCTGAATATGATGACGCGGAGCGACGGGCGGCTATTGCCGAGATACGTGCGTTTCTCGCGCGCATAGCGACGGAGAAGGTGATCGTGTCGGCGGAAGCGTTCTCGTTTCTCAAAACATCTGAAGAGCGCGGCCATCTCGACGCGCTTGCAAGAGGGCATATCCTGCAGCCCATCATATTCCTGCGCGAGCGCACGTCCTGGCTGAAAAGTTGGGAAAGACAGGTTGCCAAATTGCTCGATCATGCGACGCGCAAAGACCTGCGGAACGATGGAAAGATCGCCGGCTATGCAGAGCATGTGCTCGACAGTTCGCCGGATTCACCCGTCGGCCGGCACGAGGATATCCGAAACTTTTTCGGTCCGGATGCGACATATCTATCATATGAGGAAGCAATGGAGCGCGACGGCTCCGTCATCCCGTCATTTCTTCGCGCCGTCGGCCTCGACCCTGCCACAATACCCGACCCAGCCGCGGCAGAGTGGCAGAACAGAACGTTTTACCAGCAAGACGATATCGACAATGCGCCTTGATCGGAGACTGTCTGATCATGAACGACAACTGCGCGCAAAGCGGACAGCCCCCAAGGGCGGACTTGTGCTGCAAACTGCCATAGTCAGTGGCGGCATTCACAAAAGCGTTTGGTGGCGGAGCGGGTGGGATTCGAACCCACGATAGGGGGTTGCCCTATACACACTTTCCAGGCGTGCGCCTTCGACCACTCGGCCACCGCTCCGCATATCCTGGCAAGCGGTTGCACCTAAAGCGGCGGAGGCCTTCGTGCAAGACCGCGCGATCCGTTTCCGCGGACAGGCTGGCGCTCCGGCCAAAATCGGATAGATTGGCGCGATGGCAAACGCACAGCCTTCCGAACTCCCGAACCGGCCCGCAAGGTCGATAGTCGCAATCGCCCGGATTACGACGCTTCTGTGGATCGCAACAGTCGGCCTGTTCACGCTGACCAGCTATCTCGACGCGCCGGATGCCCGCGCTGCGCAGATCGTGCAGATCTATTCTCTGGGTTTTCTCCCATGGCTGATTGCGGCGCCGCTGACCGTGTATGTTGGTATCGACCAGGCGCAGCGCCGGCCGGGCTGGGGACGGCTGGCGCTCGAAAGCGTGATCCTGGCGGCCGGTATCACCGCTATTGTGCTCGCGAATATGGCATTCGTCGTGGCCGCCTATTGGGGTGTTACGCCGGGCGAGATGCTGGCCGCGAACAGTTTTCGCGAATGGATCTGGGACATTCTGATTTTCGCGGTCGCGCTGCTATCCGGGCATGTTCTGGGCGCGGTGGGGCGGCAGTCGGCGGATGCGCGGCTGGAGGCCGACGCAAGCAAGATCGTCGTGCGTTCGGCCCTGCGCGTGGATATCGTCGATATCGACAATGTGATCGCCGCCACGGCGCAGGGCAATTATGTCGCGCTTGTCACCGAAGCGGGCGAGTTTCTCCATCGTGCGACGCTGGCGGACATGAATGCGCTGTTGACGCGTCATGGCTTCGTGCAGGTCCATCGCTCGCACCTCGTCCGGGCCGATGCGATCGTCTCGGTCCAGCGGGGTTCGGGGCGCACGCAGGCCGTCCTGATGCCGGGCGGGCGCGAATTTCCGGTAAGCGCGTCGGGCAGACAGGTTCTTGCGCGCCTGCTCGAGGCGCAACACGCAGCCGCCTGAATACCGTCTCAGCATGCCGCCCGAAATTCAGTCCCTTTTGGTGGCGTATTCGTCCCAACGCTGCCGATATTGATCACATCGCGGCTTCCCGGCTCTTCAAACCGCTATGCAGGCTGTGACAGGGCGCTTCCGAACCATTCCAATCGGGAGAAGGACGCGATGGTCAAGACTATCGGAAATACGCTGGGCGCAGGGCTGTTTGCGCTCATTTTGCTGGGAGCGCCAGCAACCGCGCAATCGCCGCAACAGGATGGTGACGGCGAGTTCACCGAACCCTGCTCGGCCGAACCGTTTCGGCAGTTCGATTTCTGGGTCGGCGACTGGGTCGCGTTCGACTACGAGACCGGGATCGTTCAGGGAATCGATCGGATCGAGAAGATCGAACATGGTTGCGCGCTGCGCCAGCAATGGTCGCAGATGACGGATCGGTACCGCACACCGGGCGCGCCGCACCGCTATGGCGGCATGTCGATCACCTCGCTCATACCGGGGCCGCGCTGGCAGCAGATGTGGGTCGGCAATGCGGGCGGGGCGATCACGGTGCAAGGCGAGCGGCGCGAGAGCGATGGTGCGATCGTGCTCACGCAGGAATTCGCAGGGCCCGACGGCGTCGAATATCACCGTACCTGGTATTGGGTGCCCGAAGCGGACGGGACCGTTCACAGCTGGGGCGAAATCCGGATCAGGCAGGAGGACGGCGAATGGGGCGAGCCGCAGGTGCCGTGGAATCTCCGCTATGTCAGCCGTTCGGTCGTCGGCAATCTCATCGAAGCCCGCGAGGAGGAGTAACCGCGTCTGGAATAGCGGGAAAAGCCATGGCAGAAGGGCGGCATGACAAAGCTCGCCCTGATCGCCGCCGCTCCGCTTCTCCTCGCCATGCAGGCGCCCGCAACGCCGCAATCCCCGGCCGAAATCGTCGCCGCGACGACGGAAGCCGATTGGCGGCCGATATTGCCAGAGAACCTGCTGATCATGTCGCTCGGCGATGGCAGCGAGGTCATGATCGAACTCGCGCCCGGCTTCGCGCCGATCCATGTTGCGAATATCCGCAGGCTCGCGCGGGAAGGCTGGTATGACGGGATCAGCATCAACCGCGTGCAGGATAATTATGTCGTCCAATGGGGCGATGCGAGCGAGAGCAAGGCGCTGCCCGAAGGCATCGAGCGCGACCCGCCCGAAGAATATGATTTTGCGATGGGCGATACCTATCTCGCCGATTTTGTGAACGTGCAAGACGGGCATTACGAGCAATATTCGGGCTATCTCGACGGCTGGCCGGTCGGTCATAGTCCGCGCGAAGACGGACAGCGCAGCGGGACGCTCGTGCATTGTTACGGGATGGTCGGCGTCGGGCGCGGCAACAATCCGGATACCGGCACCGGCGCGGAACTCTATACGGTGATCGGCCATGCGCCGCGCCATCTCGACCGGAATATCGCGCTGGTCGGACGGGTGATCGAGGGGATCGAGCATCTGTCCAGCCTGCCGCGGGGGACCGGGCCTCTCGGTTTCTATGAGCAGGAAGAGCAACGCGTGCCGATCGCGAGCGTGCGCCTTGCCAGCGAGCTGGACGAACCGGCGCAGCCGCGTTTCGAGGTGATGCGTACCGATACCGACGCATTTCGGGCCTATGTGGACGCGCGCGCGAACCGGACCGGCTGGTTCATTCGCCCGGCCGGCGCGGTGGACGTCTGCAACGTCAATCTGCCGATCCGGCGTGCGGCGGCCGGTTAAGCATCTTTGGCGGCCTGCGGGCGCCGGTTAACCATCTATTAGCGGTACTTTGTCCCGAAATTCGCCTAGCGCCGATGCTGCGGGATTTTCGAATAGAGGGACGAAGCCGTGGCCGATGCCGGGACATCGCTGCCCCGATGGATGCAGGGGCCTTGGGCGGAAGATGCGCCGTTGCAGTCGGGATCTTCTGTGCAGCGCGATGCTCTCGCCACCGCTGATGACGACATTTCCGAAACACTGGTTCTGACAAGGCCGAAAGGCGTGGTGGTAGCGAGAAAGCGGCCCGCATGGTCGGCTCTCGCTGCCGCCTTTCTGGGATTGGTCGGGCTCGTGACGCTCAGCGCTGCCGGGCTGGCGCTGCCGGAACGCGGGCTTACCGTGCCTTTGCCCGAAGCACGGCCATTTTCCGAGCTGGTCGGGCAGGCCGATGACGGCAGCACCTTGCCGGTGACGCTGACGCCCGCTGAAGAAGAAGCGGTCCGTGCGGCGATCGAGGCGGAGCTGGCCGAGCATTCCGGCTATCAGGGGCCGGTGCCCGCGGGGATCACGTTCAGACCCGCCAGCGATGCCGACCGCGAACGCGCCCTGCGCTGCATGACCCAGGCCATCTATTACGAAGCCGGGACGGAATCGGAAGCGGGGCAACGGGCGGTTGCGCAGGTCGTGCTCAACCGCGTTCGTCACCCGGGCTACGCCAACAGTATTTGCGGCGTCGTCTATGAAGGCAGCGAGCGCAGCACGGGGTGCCAGTTTACCTTTACCTGCGACGGCGCACTGGCCCGGCGTCCGGTGCCGGGGCTTTGGGCGCAGGCACGGCGGTACGCCCGCGAGGCCATTGACGGCCGGCAGTTTCGCGATGTCGGCTATGCGACCCATTATCATACGCTCGATATCTGGCCCTATTGGGGGCGTACGCTGACGATGACCAATATGATCGGCCGCCACCTGTTCCACCGGCTGCGCGGTTCGCCCGGTTCGCCCGGCGCTTTTACCGTTCGCTATTCCGGGCGCGAGCCCGCGCCGCGCCCCTGGCGGTCGCGCGATGCCATGGCGGCCGAAGATACGACCGAGCAGACGGGTATTCTGACCGATTCCGCTGCAATCGACGACGGCCTCCCGCCCGCGCCCGTGGTCCGGGCCGATATTGCCGATGCTAGCACCGCCCGCGAACCGAATAATCTGCCGGGCAGCCGACCGATCGAGAATGCACTGCCGGATTCGCAGGTCCGTCCCGAATATCGCGATAGCGGCCGCTGGATCGGCGGTTAACCGCGGTCGCGAGATCGCGACTGGTTTGTCAGACGCAACCTTGCGGTTGAGGGCGGTGCCGCGATTTCCCGCAAGGGAAATTCTGACACAAGAATCTACCGCGCCTGAGCGCAAGCGAAGGTCTGACGAATTCTAGCGCAGCCGCATCTCGTCGCCGCTGATCTCGACCGTACCGACGCGCTCGAGGAAGGACTGGCCGAGCAAAGATATCGGCAGATCGTTTTCCGCCACCATCGCCGGCACATTACGGCTGTCGATGGAGCCCAGCGCGATATGATCGATCACCACCGGTTTGAGCGGGATCGGGCCGCCCGCCGTCTGCGCCGTTGCTGTGAATTCACCGGGCCGGGCCTGAATGCCAGCCCGCTGCGCATCCTCGCGTGTCAGGACGACGCTGCTCGCGCCGGTATCGATCAGCATGCGGCTGGTCGTGCCGTTGATCCGCACATCGGCGTAGAAATGGCCGTCCGGAGCCCGGCTGGTCGCGAATTGCGAGACGCCGTCTCCGGCGCGTTCCATATCGGGCTCGATATCCGGTTCGACAGCGGACGATGCAAGCTCGACCGGAACCGGCTCAGACTCACGCTCGCCGCCGAGAAAGGCGAGCGCAATCATGGCGATGCCGATTATGGGAACGAGCTTCTCCATTCCGCATATGTAGCAGCCGGGGGTTAAGCAGCCCTTTCCGCGCTGGGACCGAGCCCTGATCAGGCCGCGAGCGGCGCGAACGCGTCTGTCTTGCCGCGATTGCGGAACAGTCCCGTGCCGATGGTCGGCCCGCGTTCGAGGGGCAGGGCGGTGCCGCAGAAAGCGCATTCGGCGCTCATCCGGCCGACAATCCAGTGCGAGCGGCCGCAGCCGGGGCAATGATTGGTTTCGTTCGCCCGATAGACGATGCGAATTCCCAACCGGGCCGGGCAGAAGGCGTTCTGGTCGTGATACATCGATTATCTCCTCAACGTTCCGTCGATGGAACGAGGCCGAGTATCGATGAATGGAGATGAATCGGCTGTGACCGGGATCACCGGTTTATGTTCATATTAGTCTGGCATCTTATTCCGGATGCGTATTTCGCGGACCGCTGCGCATGCGTTGCGTAGAGTTCTGGCGGGTCGAACGCGTGTTGGACCGGGCGGGCGGAGCCGTATTGCGCGCCGGGGCCTGGCGCGCCGCTGGCCGTCCGCGACGATCGCCGCCGCCGGCGTTTCGCGGCGGTCGGCTGTTCGTTACCGGCGGATAGGGACCGCGATAGCTGTTTCGCGCGCCACGGTCATCGCGCCTGTTCGCTCGGCGCTCAGCACGGCGTTGATCCCTGCGTTCGCCGCGGCGCTCATCGCGACGGGCGTCTCTGCGTGCATCTCTTCGGGCTTCGCGGCGAAACTCGCGACGAGCGCGGCGTTCCTCCCAGTGCCGGCGGTGACTGTCCCGCCAGCGGTAGCGATGCCCGAGCCGGTCGTAGACGTAGAAGGAATAGCCGGGATAGTAGAAGCCGTCATACCAGCCATAGGGCCCGTAGCGGTTGTTGAAGAAGACGTTGCCATAGCCATAGCCGTTGCGGGCGATATAGGCGGAGTCTTCGCATTCCGGATACACAAAACCCCGCTTGTCGTAACACTCGTCGGGGTAGAGATCGCCGGCATAACGGTTGCCATAATAGCCCGTGCCATAGCCGTCATAGATGGTGCAGCCCGACAGGCCCGCCGCGGCGACGGCCAGAAAGGCGATGTTCCTGATGCGCGCAATCCGCATGATCTTTTCCCCACGGCCCGTAACTCGAGCGCCCCAATTCAGTGTGGAACCATAAGGATCGCGCTTGAACCCCTTGTGAACCGCGATGAAAGGCGCTGTTCCGCATCGGGACTCTTCGCGGCCAACGAAAAAGGGGCCCGCAAGCGAGCCCCTTTCCCGTTACCGATGAATTCGGTGCTTAGTCCTTGGTGATGAACTCGGGCAGATCGCCGCTTTCGGCTTCCTTGCCGCCCTTGTCGTCATTGCGATCACCGCGGTCCCGACGCGGGCCACGGCCACGGCCGCCCCCACCGCCGCGTCCGCCACGGCCGCCCTTGTCACCGCGCGGTTCGCGCGGCGGGCGGGTGTCTTCGAGTTCTTCGCCCGATTCCTGGTCGACGACGCGCATCGACAGGCGAACCTTGCCGCGGCCGTCGATCTCGAGGACCTTGACCTTGACTTCCTGGCCTTCCTCGAGCTCGTCCGAGACCTTCTCGACGCGCTCATTCTTGATTTCAGAAACATGGACGAGGCCGTCCTTCTGTCCCATGAAATTCACGAACGCACCGAAATCGACGATGTTGACGACCTTGCCGTCGTAAACCTTGCCGACTTCCGGTTCCTCGACAATGCCTTCGATCCACTTGCGTGCGGCTTCGATCTCGTTGACGTCCGAGGAGGACAGCTTGATCACGCCTTCGTCGTCGATATCGACCTTGGCGCCCGTTTCGGCGACGATCTCGCGGATCACCTTGCCGCCCGTGCCGATAACGTCGCGGATCTTTTCCTTGTCGATCTGCATCGTTTCGATCCGCGGCGCGAAGTCCGAAAGCTCGGTGCGCGTGGTGTCGAGAGCCTTGGACATCTCGCCCAGGATATGGGCGCGGCCGCCATTGGCCTGCTCCAGAGCCGTCTTCATGATCTCTTCGGTGATGCCGGCGATCTTGATGTCCATCTGCAGGCTCGTGATACCCTTTTCGGTACCCGCGACCTTGAAGTCCATGTCGCCGAGATGATCCTCGTCGCCGAGAATATCGGAGAGCACGGCGAAATCGTCGCCTTCGAGGATCAGGCCCATCGCGATACCGGAAACCGGCCGTTTCAGAGGCACACCGGCATCCATCATCGCGAGGCTGCCGCCGCAGACGGTCGCCATCGAGGACGAGCCGTTGGACTCGGTGATGTCGGACAGGACGCGGATCGTGTACGGGAATTCCTCCGCAGTCGGCAGGACCGGATGGAGCGCGCGCCAGGCGAGCTTGCCATGGCCGGTCTCGCGGCGGCTGGTAAAGCCGAAGCGGCCCACTTCGCCGACCGAATAGGGCGGGAAGTTATAGTGGAGCATGAACGGCGAATAGGAGAGGCCGTTCAGACCGTCGATCATCTGCTCGGCGTCCTTGGTGCCGAGCGTCGTCGTAACGATCGCCTGCGTTTCGCCGCGCGTGAACAGGGCCGAGCCATGCGTCCGCGGGAGGAAATGGACCATCGCTTCGATCGGGCGAACCTCGTCTAGCTTGCGGCCGTCGATCCGGCTGCCGTCCTTGATTATCGCACCGCGGACGATTTCGGCTTCGAGCTTCTTGACCACCTTGCCGGCCGTCATCTGCGTCTGGCCGTCTTCCTCGGCAAAGGCTTCCTTCGCCTTGTCGCGGGCGGCATTCAGCGCGTCCGAGCGTTCCGACTTGTCGGTCAGCTTGTAGGCGGCGGCGATATCGTCGCCGACCAGGTCGCGAAGCTGCTGCTTCATGCCGTCCTGGTCGTCAGCCGGAGCCAGTTCCCAAGGCTCCTTGGCAGCCTGCTCGGCCAGCGAGATGATCGCATCGATGATCGGTTTGGATTCTTCGTGCGCGAACATGACGGCGCCGAGCATGACGTCCTCGGGAAGCTCTTTCGCTTCCGATTCCACCATCAGCACGGCATTCTGCGTGCCGGCGACCACGAGATCGAGCTCGCCTTCGGCCACTTCGTCCATGCTCGGGTTGAGCTGGTATTCGCCATCCTTGTAGCCGACGCGCGCGGCAGCGATCGGGCCCATGAACGGGAGGCCGGAGATCGTCAGCGCGGCGGAAGCGGCGACCATCGCGAGGATGTCCGGCTCGTTCTCGCCGTCATAGGAGAGAACCTGCGCGATGACATTGATCTCGTTGTAAAAACCTTCGGGGAAAAGCGGGCGGACCGGGCGGTCGATAAGACGGCAGGTCAGCGTTTCCTTTTCCGTGGCGCGGCCTTCGCGCTTGAAGAAGCCGCCCGGAATGCGTCCGGCGGCTGAGTATTTTTCCTGGTAATGCACGGTCAGCGGGAAGAAATCCTGCCCCTCGCGCACCGATTTGGCGGCCGTGACTGCGCACAGCACCACCGTGTCGCCGAGCTGCGCGAGTACCGCGCCGTCGGCCTGACGGGCCACACGGCCCGTTTCGAGGGTCAGCTTCTGGCCGCCCCATTCTGTTTCGACTTTCTTTACGTCAAACATCGTGTCTTCTTCACTTTCCTTGCAGCGATCACCCTATGCGATCGCCGCTCATTTGCAGGGGCAGTACCGGCCCTGCGCGGTCTGGAAGCTTTCGCGCTTCCCTTTGATATGGCCGCGTGCCGGATTGCCCGCGGTCCAAATGCGAAAACGGCCCCGAAGACGGAGCCGTTCCCCAAAATTATTTACGAAGGCCGAGCTTCTTGATGAGGTCCTGATAGCGGCCCTCATCGACGTTGCGCAGATAGCTGAGCAAGTTGCGGCGTTTGTTGACCAGCATCAGCAGCCCGCGGCGCGAATGATGGTCCTTGTGGTGACCCTTGAAATGGTCGGTCAGGTTGGTGATCCGTTCGGTGAGAATGGCAACCTGGACTTCCGGAGAACCGGTGTCGCCCTCTTCACGGGCATTTTCCTTGATGACTTCAGCCTTGCGTTCGGCAGTAATCGACATCGCTTCATTCCTTTCGAGTCTCTGTGCGAGCAATCCCCTAGAGGGGCAGCTCGGGAGTTGTTCCACGAGCGTCCGGACAATCCGAAATGCTCGCTATAAGTTAAATCCGCGCACGACCTTCAGCTCGATCCCGTCGCATTCGACGAGAGCAACCGGAACAGACTGGTCGGTTGCAAGATAGAGCCCGGCTGTGGCGGAAACCCCGATCACCCGCTGCCCCATGCGGAGCTGCCTTGCCTGATCGGGAGCGACGGGTAGAGCCGGGATGTCGTCCAGCCCTGCCGCCAATGGCAAGAGTGCCTGTTCAAGGCTGCGGCTCTTAGCGAGTTCGTCCAGTTTGTCCAGCGAAATCGCCCTTTTCAGCGAAAAGGGCCCAGCCTTGCTGCGGTGCAACATAGTGACGTGACCGACGGTATTCAAGGCGCGCGCAATATCGCGGGCGAGGCTGCGGATGTAGGTGCCCTTGGACACATGGGCGATAAGGGTGATTTCGTCCATTGTGCTCCGGCGAAGGCCGGAGCCTAGAGCCGCAGGCGATGTCGTATGTTGCCCTGGGCTCCGGCCTTCGCCGGAGCGCATCAAATTATGAACCTTCACCGCGCGCGTCTTCATTTCCACATCCTCCCCGGCGCGCGCGCGGGCATAGGCGGGCTTCCCGTCAATTTTGAGCGCGGAATATTTGGGCGGGACCTGCTCTATCGGTCCGGTGAATTGCGGCAGCACAGCTTCGATTTCGGCGAGGGACGGGCGATGCTCCGAGTGTTCGGTGATTTCGCCCTCGGCATCGAGCGTATCTGTCTCGGCGCCGAAGCCGACCGTAAACTCATACAGCTTGTCGCTGTCGAGCATCCGTCCGGCCAGTTTCGTCGCCTCGCCCAGCGCAATCGGGAGCACGCCCGATGCGAGAGGATCGAGCGTCCCGCCATGGCCGACCTTGACCTTGGCATAACCGCCTTCGCGCAACGCTCTTTTCACTGCCGACACGCACGGCGTCGAGCCGATGCCGACAGGTTTGTCGAGGATCAGCCAGCCGTGGAGGCTGGCGGGTGCTTCCGGTTCGTCCATTCGTCGGCCAATAGCCCGAAAACCGCCGTGTCGCGAACATATCCGGTCCAGGTGACGCGGTTTTTCCGCAAGGTGCCCTCATGCGTGGCGCCGAGCTTCAGCACGGCCGCCATGGAGCGTTCGTTGCGAGCGTCTACACGGAACTCGATCCGGGTGTAGCCGCAGGCAATGGCATGATCGATCATCAGCGTCTTCATCGTGCGGTTGAACGGTCCGCCGCGGACGTCTGGCGCGATATAGGTGCCGCCGATCTCGACGACGCCGTTCACGGGATCGGCGCCGATATAGTTGGTCATGCCGACGACCGTATCGCCGTTCAGCACCGCATAATTGACCCAGTTCTTCGTCCGGTGAAATGCCTCCATTGCATCGAAACCGGCATCGAAATGCTCGCCGAGCATCGACATCGGGTAGATCTCCCAGATGTCCGGATCGGCCGCGCAAGCGACGCGCAGGCCCTCGCGATGGGATTCGGTGCGCAGTTCGAGACGGACATCGCCGTCGGACAACGGTCGTGCAAGGGAAGCGATATCGCCGGCCATAGCCGCCCATTGGCAGGCGATTGTGGCGGGGACGGGGCGGCTATTCCGCCTGCGCCTCTTCTTCCGCTTCGTCGGGATCGGGAATGCGCACCAAACTGCGCACGCGGCAGCGCTGGTCGCGCGTGACCACGCTGCTGAACCGGTCGAACCGGCCATTGCTGTTGACGTCGAACCCGATCGCTTCGGTGAAACGCAGACCGTTGCAGGGCCCAAGAAATTCGGCCCGATACCACCGGCCGCGATTGGCCTCTATCAGCAAGACATCGCGTTCCGGTGCGCGCCAGTTCCGGATCGAGCTGTTCGCGAACGGTATGTAAGCCTGTTCCGGTTCCGCAGTCTCGGCATTCGCCGCAGGACGGTCTTGGGCTGCAGCTGGAGCGGCCAGCATCAGGCCGGCAATTGGGGCGAGAATCGTCTTCATTCGCCAACGCTTATCGGTATCTGCCTGAACAGAAACTGAGTGGGTGCAATGTTCGATCAAAAGGCCAGTTTACCGAAGCCCGGCTATCGCCCCATCCGCTCCATGAAATGCTTGCGGCACAGGGCGATATAGCGTTCATTGCCGCCGATCTCGGTCTGCTCGCCCGCGCTGACGGCCTTGCCCGTTTCGTCGATGCGCAAATTCATGATCGCCTTTTTTCCGCACTCGCAGACTGCTTTGAGTTCGACCAGCGAATCCGCGATGGCAAGCAGGGCCGCGGATCCCTCGAACAGTTCCCCGCGAAAATCGGTGCGCAGGCCATAGGCCAGAACGGGTATGTTCCACCGATCCGCCAGGCGCGCGCATTGCCACACCTGGTCGCGGGTCAGGAACTGCGCCTCGTCGATCAGCACGCAAGCGAGCGGCGACTGGCGATGCTCTTCGAGGACGGCGTCATGAATATCGCTATTGTCGTCGAAGCGATGGGCGTCGCTGTTGAGACCGATGCGCGAACTGATCGCGCCAAAGCCCGGCCGGTCGTCGAGCGCCGCCGTCCAGAGCATCACCTGCATGCCCCGCTCGCCATAATTGAACGCGGCCTGCAACAGCGTGGAGGACTTCCCCGCATTCATCGACGCATAGTAGAAATAGAGCTTGGCCATCTCAGTCCCCCGATGACCGCTTTTCCGAGCGGATCGTATCGAGTCCGGCCGGGTCGATGGGCATGCCATGATTGAGCCGCGCATTGGCGTGCCCGACCTGTTGCCAGCCCATCGCCGCCTGGATCGCGGTCCACTGGCCCTGCGCGTCGAGGCTCTGGTTGCACGCGAGCTTGGCGAGGCGCAGGCCGATCATCGGCCGTTTGGCAATCCGTTCGGCCATGTCGAGGGTGAAGCGCTCGAGCGTTTCGCGCGGCACGACATGGTTGACCATGCCGAGTTGCCGGCATTCCTCCGCGGTGAAACTGGTGCCGGTGAACAGCATTTCCTTCGCCTTGCGGTGCCCGACTTCCCAGACATGGGTGAAATATTCATGGCCGTTCACGCCGAATGCCACGACAGGATCGGAGAAATGCGCATCCTCGCTCGCAATGACGATATCGAACGGCCAGACCAGCATCAGCCCGCCCGCGATGCACTGGCCCTGCACCTGGACGACGGTCGGCTTGGGCAGGTTACGCCAGCGCCAGCACAGGCCGAGATACATTTCCTGTTCGGTGCTCATCTGGCCGGCTTGCCCGGGTTCGTCGAAGCCTGCCCATAGCGTCACTGGGTCGTGGTCGGCGGGAGTCGACCGGTCTTTCAGGTCGTGACCGGCGGAAAAATGCTCGCCGGCGGCCGCGATCACGATGCAGCGGATATCGTCATCCTGCGCGGCATCCGACAGGGCGCGGTCGACCTCGTACAGCATCTGGGCGTCCTGCGCATTTGCCTTGTCGGCCCGGTTCAGCGTGATGCGGGCAATGTTCGGGCCCGGCTGATCATAGGTTATTCGCTCGAAATCCATTGCACCCTCCCCGGTCGCTGCCGTTCGGCCCGAATCGGATAGCAGATTGCGCGGGGGCGAGCCTATTGCTCGTCGGATTCGGTGAGGTCACGGGCGATCTTGGGATCGCGCAGCAGCGCGTCGATCTTCCCGCCCTCGTCGAAACTCTCGTCGAGCAGGAATTTCAGATTGGCGGCATATTTGGTGTTCACACGGCTGGCGACTTCGCCGCGCAGGTAACGGACATTTCGCTTGAGCGCGGCAAGCACGTCCTCCTCGTCCCCGCCGAGCAGGGGTTTGACGAACACGGTCGCGTGTTTGAGGTCCGGCGACATGCGTACTTCGGTCACGCTGACCATATGCGTCGCCAGCACCTCGTCATGCACGTCGCCGCGCGAGAGGATTTCGGACAGCACATGGCGCACGCGTTCGCCGACGCGCAGCAGACGCACGGATTGTGTTTCTTCGGATTTCATATCGGCAATCTCTTCGCGTTCCGCTTATCAGCTCCGCGCCCGGATCACCGAAGCGGGATTCGGGCGCAGACTATTTCTTGCCGCCCTTGTTGTCGGTCTTCGCTCTCTCACAGTCGGTCGAGCGTGACCTGGGCGCTTTTGAGTGGCTGCTACAGCGTCCGTTCGCGCTCCTCGACTTCGAACACTTCGAGCGTATCGCCGGCCTTCACATCGTTCGTGTCTTCCAGCACGACGCCGCATTCGAGGCCCGAGCGGACCTCGTCGACATCGTCCTTGAAGCGCCGCAGCGACGCGATCGTCGTCGCGCTGACGATGACATCGTCGCGCATCAGGCGGGTGCTGAGGCCCTTGCGGATGAAACCTTCGGTGACGAGCAGGCCCGCCGCCTTGTCCTTCTTGCCCGCTGGGAACACTTCCTTGATCTCGGCGCGGCCGACGACATTTTCGATCCGCTCGGGGCCGAGTTCACCGGCCATTTCGGCTCTGATCTCGTCGAGCAGATTGTAGATGATATCGTAATAGCGCATCTCGACGCCGTCGCGTTTGGCGATTTCGCGCGCCTTGGCGTTGCCGCGGACATTGAAGCCGATGATCGGCGCGCCGGAGGCGGCGGCCAGCGTGACATCGCTTTCCGTGATCCCGCCGACGCCCGAATGGAGGACGCGAACGCGGATATCGTCGGTTGAGATCTGTTCGAGCGAGCTGATGATCGCTTCGACCGAACCCTGCACATCGGCCTTGATGACGAGCGGGAACTCGATCGCCTGCGCTTCGCCCATTGCCGAGAACATGTTCTCGACGCTGGTCGGCGTTTGCGTCGTGCGTGCGCGGTCAATGACGCCCTGCCGATATTCGGCGACTTCGCGGGCCCGCGATTCGTCCGCGACGACGGTCAGCGGATCACCGGCATTGGGAACGCCGGACAGGCCGAGTACTTCGACCGGAACCGAGGGGCCGGCTTCCTTCACCTGCTGGCCCTTGTCGTTGACCATCGCGCGAACCTTGCCGTTTTCCGCGCCGACGACGAAGATATCCCCGCGCTTCAGCGTGCCGCGATTGATGAGTACCGTGGCGACCGGGCCGCGGCCCTTGTCGAGTTTTGCCTCGACGACCGTGCCTTCCGCCTCGCGGTCCGGATTGGCCTTGAGTTCGAGCAGTTCGGACTGAAGCAGGATCTTCTCGGTCAGCTCGTCGAGCCCGTCGCCCTTCAGCGCCGAGATTTCGACATCCTGTACGTCGCCGGACATGGCCTCGACCATCACTTCGTGTTCGAGCAGGCGCTCGCGCACTTTCTGTGGGTTCGCGCCTTCGACATCCATCTTGTTGATCGCGACGATCATCGGGACCCCGGCGGCCTTGGTGTGATTGATGGCCTCGATCGTCTGCGGCATGATGCCGTCGTCGGCCGCGACCACGAGGATCACGATATCGGTGACGTTCGCGCCGCGCGCCCGCATTTCGGTAAAGGCGGCGTGGCCCGGCGTGTCGAGGAAGGTGATTTCCTGACCGCTTTTGGTCTTCACTTGATAGGCGCCGATATGCTGGGTGATGCCGCCCGCTTCGCCGGACACGACTTCGCTGCCGCGCAGCGCATCGAGTACGCTGGTCTTGCCGTGATCGACATGGCCCATAACGGTGACGACCGGAGGCCGCGGCTTCAGGTCTTCGGGCTTGTCCTCTTCGCCTTCGATGCCGAGTTCGACGTCGGATTCCGAAACGCGCTGAATATTGTGCCCGAATTCGGTCACGAGCAGTTCGGCGGTGTCCTGGTCGATCGTCTGGTTGACGGTAACCGCCATGCCCATCTTGAACAGGGATTTCACCAGATCGGCGGCCTTTTCCTCCATGCGTTTGGCGAGCTCGCCAACCGTAATCGCTTCGGGAACGACGACGTCGCGCGCCTTTTTGACCTTGGGCTGGTCGTCGGCATGCGCGCGCTTTTCCTTGTCCTTTTCGCGGGCACGCTTGAGCGCGGCGAGCGAGCGTGAGCGCGGGCTGCCATCGCCGTCGCGCAGTGCGCGGTTGACGGTGAGCTTGGAACGTTCCTTGCGTTTGTCGCTGGCGCGTTTCGGCTTGCCCTTGTCCTCTTTCTTCTTTTCAGGGCGCTTGGGCTTGGCGACCGGCGTAAAGGTGCGCGGCGCGGGTTTGTTGGGATCGAGCGTCGGGCCGTCGGCTTCCGGTTCCGCGGCTGCAGCCTCGGCCGTTTCGGCTTCGTCGGCAGCCGTGTCTTGCGTTTCCTGTTCCGCAACCTCTTCGGCCTTGCGGTTTTCCACGGCGCGCTTGGCCTCTTCTTCGCTGGCCTGCTTTTTGGCCTCGTCCTCGCGGCGGCGCGTATCTTCGAGCTGCGCCAGCCGGGCCTCTTCGGCCTCGCGAAGCAGCTTTTCCTGCTTTTCCTTGCGGGTCAGCGTTTCGTCGGCCTCGCTCTTCTTCTTCGCGGCGGGCGGAGGCGGCGGAGCGGCGGGAGCAGGAGCAGCCGGTGCCGGCGCTTCCTTGGCTTCCTCGGCGGGCGCAGGGGCGGGGGTTTCGCCCGGCTTGGTGAGCACGCGACGTTTCTTGCGCTCGACCACGACCGTGTTCTTGCGGCCATGGCTGAACTGCTGCTGCACCTTGCCTTCGACGGTGCGCTTTACGCCGAGGGTCCGGGTGCCAAGTGTCTTCTTGTTATCGTCGCTCATTCTAAGCCTTTGTCTTCCAACTCATTATCGTTCGGTTCCCGCGAGTCTCGCTCACCGGGACCGGCCGTTTCATTCGATCCAGAAAATTCCATCCAGCGCGAGATTGCGCCTGATACACGTTTTGCGGCCCGTTCGTCCACAATCGCGATATGAACCGTATTTTCGCGGCCCAGCGCCTCGGCCAATATGGTGCGGTTCGCCGGAATAACCAACCCCCGCATATCGCTGCCCTCGGCATCCATGCCGACGCGCCATGCCTGATCCAGTTTGCGCCGCCCGTCTTCGGCGGCATCGGCGGCGTGGAGCAGCAGATGGACCTGCCCGGCCCGCGCACTGTCCCGCAGCTTTTCCGAGCCGGTAATCAGCGTTCCGCCCCGGGCTTCGAGGCCCAGGCGATCCAGCGCATTGCGCTCTAACGCGTCCGCGATCCGCTTGCCCAGATCATCTGGAATCCGAAAATCGCCCGTCTTGAAGGCGCGGGCCAGACCGCCGCGCAACTTGCCGTTGGCGACCGCTGCCCTGAACGCGTCTCCATCCGCCGAAATCCACGCGCCGCGCCCGGGCGCCTTGGCGCGGACATCGGGCAGGATCTCGCCGTCCGGCGACAGGGCCAGGCGGAGCAGGGATTCGCGCGGCCGCACCTCGCCCGAAAGGATACATTTCCTTTCGGGTTCGTGCGCCCGGCGCTGTTTCGGCTTCAGGCCGTCCGCGGTCTCATTGTTCGCCATCCGCAGTTGCGTCCTCCTCGGGAGCGTCTGCGGCAGCGGCCGGTTCGTCTTCATCGTCGAACCAGTGCGCGCGCGCGGCCATGATGATTTCGTTGCCCTGTTCCTCGGTAAAGCCATACATGCCGAGCACGCCGCCCTTGGGCTGCGGACGGGCAGGGGCGGCCTGATCGCGGCGGCGCGGTTCGATACGCTTCTTCTCGATCAGTTCGTCGGTGGCGAGGTCGGCGAGATCGTCGAGCGTCTTGATTCCCGCTTCGCCGAGCGTGACGAGCATCGCCTCGGTCAGATACGGCATCTCGGCCAGATCGTCTTCGACGCACAGCTCCTTGCGCCGGGTGCGGGCCGCTTCCTCGCGCTTTTCGAGCGCTTCGACGGCGCGCGACTGGAGTTCGACCGCGATCTCGTCGTCGAGACCTTCGATCGCGGCGATCTCGGCCGGGTCGACATAGGCGACTTCTTCCAACTCGCTGAACCCTTCGGCAACGAGCAGCTGCGAGAGCGTTTCGTCGACATCGAGTTCGGCCTGGAACATGTCCGAGCGCTGCATGAATTCGTTCTGCCGCTTCTCGTTCGATTCGTCCTCGGTCATGATGTCGATCGCCGAGCCGGTAAGCTGCGAGGCGAGCCGGACATTCTGGCCGCGCCGGCCGATGGCGAGGCTGAGCTGATCGTCGGGCACGACGACCTCGATCCGCTCTTCCTCCTCGTCGAGCACCACGCGGCTGACCGAGGCCGGCTGCAACGCGTTGACGACGAAGGTCGCGAGATCTTCCGACCAGGGAATGATGTCGATCTTCTCGCCATGCATTTCCTGCACGACCGCCTGGACGCGGCTGCCCTTCATGCCGACACAGGCGCCGACCGGGTCGATAGAGCCGTCGTGAGAGATAACACCGATCTTGGCGCGGCTTCCCGGATCGCGGGCCGCGGCCTTGATCTCGATAATGCCGTCGTAAATTTCGGGAACTTCCTGCGCGAAGAGCTTGCGCATGAAATCGGGATGCGCGCGCGACAGGAAGATTTGCGGGCCGCGATTTTCGCGCACGACCTTGAGGATCAGCGAACGAATGCGGTCGCCGACGCGGACGATTTCGCGCGGGATCTGCGCATCGCGGCGGATAACGCCTTCGGCGCGGCCGAGATCGACGACGACATGACCGAACTCGACGCGCTTGACGACGCCGGTGATGATCTCGCCGGCGCGGTCCTTGAATTCCTCATATTGCCGCTCGCGCTCGGCTTCGCGGACTTTCTGGAAGATGACCTGTTTCGACGCCTGGGCGGCGATTCGGCCGAATTCGATCGGCGGCAGCGGGTCGACGATAAAGTCGCCGAGCTTGGCCTTCTTGTCGAGCTTTTCGGCCTGCTTGAGGTCGACCTGTTTGAAATGATCCTCGACTTCCTCGACGACCTCGACGACGCGCCACAGGCGCAGATCGCCGGTTTCCGTGTCGATCTTGGCGCGAATATCATTCTCGGCACCGTAACGGGCGCGGGCGGCGCGCTGGATCGCGTCTTCCATCGCCTCGATGACGATCGCCTTGTCGATGATCTTTTCGCGCGCGACGGCATCGGCAATCGCGAGCAGCTCGGCTTTGTTGGCGGAAATGGCAGAGGCCATAGCGTTATCCTTCTTCCTCGGTAATCGTGTCCGCGCCCTCGGGTGAGAGAGGCGCAGTTTCTGCAATCAGTTTGTCGGTCAAGACCAGCTTGGCCGAATGAATATTCTTGAAATCGAAGACATGGTCGTCCTTGCCGGCGACTTCGGCATGGATCGCTTCGCCCTCGCGGCCCTTCAGGACGCCCTTATACTGCTTCTTGCCCATGACAGGCTCGATCAGGTTGAACCGGGCTTCGTGCCCGGCCCAGTCCTCGAAATCCTTCAGACGCGTCAGCGGACGATCGATGCCGGGAGACGATACTTCGAGCCGATAGGCATCCGCGATCGGGTCGGCCTCGTCGAGCATGTCGGACAGGGCGCGGGAAATCGCGGCGCAGTCCTCGATCACCAGCTGCCGCGTATCGGGGCGCTCGGCCATCACTTGCAGGATCGGTCCATCCTCGCCGCTCAGCATCTTGACGCGCACGAGCGCAAAGCCGAGTTTTTCGACTTCGGGTTCGATCAGGTGCATCAGTGCGGCGATGTCCGCCATGCAATCTCCATAGCATAAACAAGTCTTGCCTGCGCCGGCCCGGGCTTCCGGACCAGCCTCTGCAACGTTACCGATGTAGAGATAGGCAGGGGCTATATAGGCGGGGCTTTGATATCCGGCAAGGGAAACCATAAAGAGGATCGAAGCGTAATACAGAACCAGACTTCCGCCCCCTTAGGAGAAATGTCATGCGAACTCTTTTTGCCAGTCTCTCGGTCCTGACCCTTGTTGCGTGTAGTGCGTCCGAGGGCGTTTCCGCTCAGTCCGCCGAAGCGGAATCGGGCGTTGCGGCGGAAATCTTCACGGTCGAGGAGATGGGCAGCTTTGCCGAACCCTGGGCGATGACCTTCCTGCCCAACGGCATCGCGCTGATAACCGAGAAAGAAGGCACGATGCGGTTCGTCGACTTCGGGCCCGACGCGCCGCGTATAGGCAGTATCTCGGGCGTGCCCGAAGTCGATTATGGCGGTCAGGGCGGCTTGGGCGATGTCGTCCCGCACCCTGATTTCGCGGAGAACGGCATGATCTATTTCAGCTATGCCGAAGCCGGCGAGGACGATACGCGCGGCGCGGTCGTCGCCCGGGCGCGGCTCGTGATGGACGAAGCCGATGCGGGCCAGCTCGAAGATGTCGAGACGATCTGGCGCCAGCTGCCGAAGACCGGACGGCGCGGGCATTACAGCCATCGGATCGTGTTCGGTCCCGACGGCTATCTCTATATCGCGTCCGGCGACCGGCAGGAGCTGGAACCGGCACAGGACACGACCAACAATCTTGGCACGATCGTCCGCCTGAATCACGATGGCAGCGTGCCCGAGGACAATCCCTTTGCCGACCAGGGCGGCATGACCGCCGAGATCTGGTCGTACGGCCATCGCAATCCGCTGGGCCTTGCCTTCGCGCCCGATGGGCAGCTCTGGGACGTCGAGCACGGCCCGGCCGGCGGCGACGAGCTCAACCTCGTCGAGCGCGGCGTCAACTATGGCTGGCCGACCGTGTCGGACGGCGAGCATTATGACGGCCGCCCGATTCCCGATAACGATACCGAAACCGGCTTTGGCGTGCCGGCTATCGTCTGGACCCCGGTCATCGCGCCGGGCGGCATGATCTTCTACACCGGCGACATGTTTGCCGACTGGCAGGGCGATGCGCTGATCGCTGGGCTGTCGACCAATGCGTTGATCCATGTCGAGTTCGACGGCGACAGCGCGAGCGAAGTCGCGCGCTACGATTTCGGCAACCGCGTGCGCGAAGTCGAGCAGGGTCCCGACGGCGCGATCTGGGTACTCGAAGATGGTGAGGATGGCCGCCTGCTGCGCCTGACGCCGGGTAGCTGATGGGCGATCTCGTCCAGGTCGCCGACTATCGCCGCGATCTCGCCGCAAGCCTCGACCGCATGTTCGAAAATGCGCTGGACTGGGAGCATCTGCCCCATGTCCATGCGCATGCTTTCGCGTCGATCGATCTGGTCGAGGAGCGCAAGAGCGGCTGGCGCGCGACGGTTGGCACGCCGCAGGGCGGCGAATTGCTTATCGATCTCGAACTGGATCGGGAGACCGGATGCTGGACGACGAACAGCTATGCCGGCGACACGCTGGTGGGGCGGATCGTCACCCATGCGACGGCTACCGGGCCGGATAGCTGCCGGGTAGACATCGATTTTCTCGTGCCCGATGCCGATGAAGCGCAGCGCGCCGCGTTCGGCGACTATTATCCGGTGCTCTACGCGCTGCTCTATGACGAGGACGAGGCGATGATGGTCGCGCGTGCCGAGGCCGTCGATCGCGGGCGCGCGGCGCTGGACGAGCGGCGGACGGTGACGCTGGCGAGTGGCGAGACGGCGACAGTCGCGCGCTATTGCCCGCATCTCGGGCTGCCGCTCGATGCGGAACCGGATGGGGACGGGACGATCACCTGCCCGTGGCACGGTTACCGCTTCGACATCGCGACCGGGCAATGCGTCAGCGGCGCGACATGCGGTTGGCGAGTCTGATCGGGATCGGTACCGGCGCGATCGGTTACTCCGAAAACAGCCAGTCGAGATAGGCGGCGAGCCGAACGCCGCCCTGCTGCAACCGGCGTTCGGCGATGGGGAGATAATAATAACCGTAGCGCCAGCTGAGCCGTGCATCGGCGCTTTGCGGATAGATGCTCGGCCGGATCTCGGCGCTTTCGGCAATCCAGACCATCGGATCGGCGGTCCACCAGTCGATTTCCCATTGCGGCGGAATCGCGCGGCCGAGCCAGCGCGCATATTCGGTATAGCTGAGATTCTTGCTTTCGATCAGCTGCGTGTCCCAGAGCCGATGGAGATTGGTTTCCTCGCCGAACCAGCGGACGGCTACGTCGTTCCCGCCACGATCCGTGCCGTTGCCGACATGCAGGGGCTGGTGCAGATCGCCGACGAGGTGGATGATGAAACGCAGCGCGAGTGCGCGGTCCGCCGCCGGTGCGTTCCTGTCGCGCACGGTCTGCGTGAACCGGGCGAGCGCGGTGGCTGCATCTCCCTCTGGCGGCGCGCCAGCCTCTTCATAGGTCATGCCGTCGGGAACGGTGACATAGTGCCAGGGATTGGCGTCATTCTGCCAGAACGATGCCGGGTTTGACCGTTCTTCGTCCGGCCAGGTCGAGGCTTCGGCGAGATCCTCGACGCCGAGGGTCAGCAGCACCTCGGCGCGCGTCCGGCCCGAAACCCGCTCATCGGCGATCTGGCCGATCACGCGGTGGCCGAGCTGACCCCAGGCAAGGGCTGGCTGGGGCAAGGCAGACAGGACGCAAAAGACGGCAAGGGCAAGATAACGCATATCGGTCTTTTGCAGCCATGCCATGACAAGGGAAAGACTATTTTTGCGCCTCGCCCCGATCATCGGTCGCTAGTGCGGATGGGTGCGGCGAAACCACCGCCAGCCATGCGCGGCGGCGAGCAGCAATGCGCCAGCAACCGTTATCGGCGTTTCGAAATCGTGCAGCGCTTCGATAAAGGCCGCGCCCAGCAGCAGAGCCAATCCGAGACTCGCGATCAACGCGAACAGCCGCCCACTGCGAGTGCCCCGCGCGCGCCCAATTGCCACGCCCGAAACCGGTATCGCCAGCAAGACGAACGCGCGGTGTATCCATTCGGCGTCTGCCAGTGCTGCGAAGAGCGGCAGGACCGCTGCGGCGATGGGGAGAAACAGGCAATGTATGACGCAGAGCCCGGATAACCCGATCGCAGTCGCATCGATTGTTTTCGCAAGAATCATGATCGCGCCCTCGATGATATAGTATATCATTTATGATGGTCATAGGGATGATGCAAGCGCCGATACGCAACGACCGGTCGCTGCTTGGCCGGACTGCCTAGCCGTATGCAGAAAAAAGCGGGAGCCTCCGCTTGGAAGGCCCCCGCCGCCATGGGAGTTGGCGTGCCGTTTAGCTCGCGCTGAATGGCATGGACGAATGGTGGAGAACGATTTTGAGTTCGCCGTCTGCGTCTTCGACATAGCCGAACGTATATTCGACCTTCACTTCTTCGCCCTCTGTGGTCGTGAAGTAATAATTGCCCATCGCCATGGCGCTGTCGGCATCGATGATCGTGCCCTCATTCTCCCAGCGCACATTGGTGTAGGGCGCGATGGCGAAGCCGCCATCTTCCGCGATCGACCCGCCGACGAAATAGGACAGCGCTTCATCGAAAGTGCCGCGGAATTGATCTTCGGCGGCGAGCGTCGGCTTGAACAGCACGGTGTGGTCGTCGCCATAGGCGTAGAAGCGCTCGATATGGTCGCGCGCGGCCTGCTGATAATCGCCTTCATCGGTATAAACCTGGCCGATAGAGACAATGCCCTCGCCCCAAGCCTGCTGCGCGGCAGTCACTTCGTCTTCGGTGATGGCGGCGCCTTCGCCTGTCGCGGTTTCGGCCGAAGCGTCTTCGGCGGCGGGGGAGCAAGCGGCGAGCGCGGCCGCGCCGATCAGAAAGGGAATAGTGCGTTTCATGGTGATTACTCCTGTTTGCGGTTGGATGGGAAATTATCGGATTGGCGTCACAGGACCGGGAGATAGCAGTTCATTGATGCGGGAATATATCATATCCTTTTGGGCTGAAACAAAACGCCGTGACTATATGGCACGGCGTTTTGCCTTTTATTCGCCGGATTAACCGCCGACGAAGAGAATCTCGCGATCGCCGGTCGGCTGCACCGGGCGGGCGGTGTCGCCGTAAAGCTCGGTGTAGGCGGCGATCTGGTCGGCCGAAACGGTGACCGGTTCGCTCATGAACACCCAGTTCACGCCTTCGCTGCACGGCGGCGTCGTCAGCGAGCCGGGGAAGCGGAAGAAGCTGCGCGTTTCCGGCAGCACGGCGTTCGGATCGAAGGTAATGCCTTCGAGCGTCCGTGTGCCTTCCTCGGTGTTGAATTCCTCGAACGCCGCGGCGAGCGCCGTATTGGCTTCGCCTTCGGCCAGGAACACGCCGATCACGGCGAGTTCGCCGGCTTCATTGGCGTGCACGAAATGGATGTCGCCGGCCGGCTGTTCGCCCTCGATCGTATATTCGCTCGGCATGTGCAGATGCGCCTGGAGGAAATCGTAACGCTCGCCCTCGAGCATGATGTAGCCGCCTTCGGGCGCGACGAGATTGCTGTTATAGCCGGCGCCCTCGATGGTCATCGGGCCGCTCTGCCAGTTGATGTCGAGCGTCACATCCTCGCTCTCCGTGGCATCGGCGCGGACGAAGTTGATCGGCGACTGGACCGTGCCGGTGGCGCAGGTCGCATATTCCTCATGCACCGTGCCCCAGCTTCCGGGTTCCTCATAGGTCCAGGACGCTTCCTGGGCTTCGCCGCCCTCGGTTTCCGTGGTTGTCGCTGTGTCTTCGGCGGTGCCGCCACAAGCGGCGAGCGCTACGGCCGAGGCCGCAAGCAGAAAAGTCGTACGCATCGATGGGTCTCCTGTTGTCTTTTTGCGCTTAATCAGAACGATTGGGTCCGATATACACTCAACTCTGCAGGTTTGGATGCGTTCCGCATAGATTGTTCAAGGGCCACTCTATAGCCACAGCCTATCGCCAACGCCTGTTTCATTCCGATTTTTGCTACGGTTTACGGTAGCGAAAATACCAAATCTCATGGCCCTTTTTTCGGGCCTTGGCCTCGTACCGCGTTTCCGGCCAGTCCGCCGGGCGGTCGAGAAAGTCGCCGGGAGTTTCCGCCTGCCATTCGAAATCGTCCCGTTGGCCCATGATCATCATCGACCAGCGGCAATAGGTCGGGTCGTCCGTGCCGAGCCGGAATTCGCCGCCGGACCTCAGTTTCGCGGCAATCATGTCGACCGGTCCGTGATTGACCATCCGGCGCTTGGCGTGCCGGTTCTTGGGCCAGGGATCGGGGTGGAGCAGGTAGAGCCGGTCGAGCGTGGCATCGGGCAGGCGCTCCAGTGCGTCGAGCGCATCGCCCATATGGATTCGGATATTGGCGAGGTCGCGATCCCGGATATGGCCGAGCATGCCGACGACGCCGGTCTCATAATGCTCGCACCCGATAAAGCCGGTTTCTGGCCGCGCCTCGGCCTGCGCGGCAAGATGCTCGCCGGACCCGAAGCCGATTTCGAATTCGAGCGGACGCGCATCGCCGAATAGCCGCTCGGCCGTCAGCGGCCCGTCTTCGGGTATCGACAGTTGGGGCAGCATGTTGTCGAGCATCGCCTGTTGGCCGGCGCGGAGCTTATGGCCTTTGGAGCGCCCGTAAAGACGGCGGATGGTTGCCGGATCTTCGGTCATTGTGCGGCGAACACAGTTTCATGCTCTTCACGTAGCCTCGCCTTCTGCACCTTGCCCATCGCGTTGCGGGGCAGGGCGTCGGCGAACAGGATGCGGCGGGGCTGTTTGAACCGGGCCAGACCGCTTTCGATGGCAGTGAGGATCGCCGCCTCGTCCAGCGCGTCGTCGTCACGCACGACCACGGCGACCGCCGCTTCGCCGAGATCGGGATGCGGCACGCCGATCACCGCGCTTTCGACGACACCCGGCACCGCGTCGATCGCCAGCTCGATTTCCTTGGGATAGATGTTGAGGCCGCCGGCAATGATCAGGTCCTTGCCGCGTCCGACAATTGCGATCCGGCCGTCCGCGGCCATCGTCGCGATATCACCCGTGATGAAATAGCCGTCTTCGCGCATCTCCTCGGCCGTTTTGTCGGGCTTGTTCCAATAGCCCCGGAAAACGTTCGCGCCGATGATTTCGAGAATACCCGGTTCGCCGCGCGGCAATTCCTTTCCATCCTCGCCGGCCACCCGCGTTGCAACGCCGGGCAGCGCAAAGCCTACCGTGCCCGGTATCCGCTCCCCGTCACAGGGATTGGAGGCGATCATGCCGGCTTCGGTCATCCCGTAGCGTTCGAGGATGCGATGGCCGGTCTGCGCTTCGAATTCGGCGAAGGTGCTTTCGAGCAACGGCGCAGAACCGCTGATGAAGAGCCGCATGCCCGCGACTGCCTCGCGGGTCAGCCCATCATGATCGGCTAGCCGGACGTAAAAGGTCGGCACGCCCATCAACACGCTCGCCTTGGACAAATCGGCGAGCACGGCATCCGCATCGAAGGCACGATGCCAGAGGATCGTCGAGCCGCCGAGCAGCGCGAGATGCAGCGCCACGAACAGGCCATGGACATGATAAATGGGCAGGGCGTGGATAAGGACGTCGTCCGCCTGCCAGTGCCAGATATCAAAGAGCGTCTGCGCATTGGACGTCAGATTGCGATGGCTGAGCATCGCGCCTTTGGAGCGACCGGTCGTGCCGGACGTGTAGCAGATCGCGGCAAGATCATCGGGATCGCGCGCCACGGTCTCGAACGGCACATCCGAGCCGGAAGCGATAGCCTCGACAAGGCTGCCATGCCCTGCGCTATCGAGCGTTACGAGCTGCGCATTGCCGGCGAGCGGTGCGATAGCCGACTCTTTGCCGGAATCGCAGACGATGAGCGCGGGCCGGGCATCCTCGATGAAATAGGCGAGTTCGGTTGCCGTATAGGCCGTGTTGAGCGGCACATAGACGAACCCCGCGCGTAGGCTCGCCAGATACAGCAGGACATTCTCGACGGATTTCTCGACCTGCACGACGATACGGTCGCCGGGCCGCGCGCCGAGGGCGTGCAAGGCATTCGCCCAGCGGGCCGTGGTCCGATCGAGATCGGCATAGCGGAGCCGAACGACATCGCCTTCGACGATTAGCGGCTTGTCTCCGGCCTGCTCCGCAGACTGGGCGACTAAAGCGTAGAGATTGGCCGTCATGCGGGCCGTTTTAGAGGGCCGCTTTCAGCGCGTCGACCAGATCCGTTTTTTCCCAAGGGAAGCTGTCGCCTTCCGCGTCGCGTCCGAAATGCCCATAGGCGGCCGATTGCCGATAGATCGGCTTGTTCAGGCCGAGATGCTCGCGGATGCCGCGCGGCGTCAGACCGCCCAAAGCCGGAATGCTCATGATGGCCTCTTCGATCGCGGCATCGTCGACCGTGCCCGTGCCATGCGTGTCGACATAGAGCGATAGCGGTTCGGACACACCGATCGCATAGGCGAGCTGGATCGTGCAGCGCTTGGCGAGACCCGCGGCAACGATATTCTTGGCCAGATAGCGGGTGATATAGGCGGCCGAACGGTCGACCTTGGTCGGATCCTTGCCGCTGAACGCGCCGCCGCCGTGCGGGGCCGCGCCGCCATAGGTGTCGACGATGATCTTGCGGCCGGTCAGTCCCGCATCGCCGTCTGGTCCGCCAATCTCGAAGGCGCCGGTCGGGTTGATGTGATAAACGGTATCGTCGGAGAGCAGCTCGGCCGGAATGACATCGGCGACCGTCTTCTTCACATAGGCTTTGAGTTCGGCCTCTTTTTCGCCCTCGTGATAGCCGGGGGCGTGCTGGGTCGAGACGACGATGGCGGTGCAGGCGACGGGCTTGCCATTTTCGAACTGCAGCGTGACCTGGCTCTTGCTGTCGGGTTCGAGGAACGGTGCCGCGCCGCTCTTGCGGTCGGCGGCCATCTGCTGAAGGATCTTGTGGCTGTAATCGAGCGCCGCCGGCATCAGGTCCGGCGTTTCGTCGCAAGCGAAACCGAACATAATGCCCTGATCGCCGGCGCCTTCGTCCTTGTTGCTGCCATCGTCGCCGGCATCGACGCCCTGCGCGATATGCTCGGACTGGCCGTGCAGATGATTTTCGAAGCTCAGCGTTTCCCAGTGAAATCCGTCCTGCTCATAGCCGATTTCCCGGATCGTGTGGCGCACCGCCTGTTCGATCTCGTCGCGCGCGCCCGGCGCCCAGCCGCCATTTTCCGGCCATTTGTCCTGATCGTACATCGGCTGGCAGCGAATCTCGCCGGCGAGCACGACGCGCTGCGTCGTCGTCATCGTTTCGCAGGCAATCCGGGCCTCGGGGTCCTTGGACAGCATCAGATCGACAATGGCGTCCGAAACCTGGTCCGAAACCTTGTCGGGATGGCCTTCGGAAACGCTTTCGGACGTGAAGAGATAATTGCTGCGCATGCTGGTCCTCGATCTAATAAAGAAGGACCGGCCAAGCCATCGCGGCGCGTCCGGTCCACATATAAAGAATTCCTTATGTCTCTTAACGGGGGCGGCGCATGAGTGCAAACGCCAATCCGGCAAGAAGCAGCGCGAAGATCAGCGGGATGATATTGCCATGGCGCGCGAAGAGGGTTGCGGCATGGGCGCGCGGCAGGGAGCCGTCGATCGTGCCGGGCCGGCCGAGCGGTATATGATCGATCACGCGGCCGCTGGCGTCGATCGTTGCGGATATCCCCGTCGGCGTCGAGCGAATCACGGGCAGACCTTCTTCTATCGCCCGCAGCCGGGCCTGGGCGAGATGCTGGGGCGGGCCCCATGCCCCGAACCAGGCATCGTTGGACGGGTTGAAGAGGAAATCCGGCCGGTCGGCCTGCTCGACGGTCCGGCCCGAAAAAATGATCTCGTAGCAGATTTGCCCGCCGACACTGCCGAAGCCGGGCAGCGCCAATGTCTGCGGCCCCGGGCCCGGCCAAAAATCGAGATCGCCGGGCGCAAGGCGCGACATGCCGATCGCTTCGAAAAAGCTCCTGAGCGGCAGATATTCGCCGAAATGCACGAGATTGGCCTTGTCGTATCGCGCCACGATTTCAGCCTCGGCGTTCATCGCATACAGGCTGTTGCGGGCGCCGACGGCGCGGCGGCGCCCATCCTCATCGGTCTCGATGATCAGCTTGGTCGCGCCGAGCAGCAATATGTCGTCCGGGCCAAGCAGATTCGCGATCCGGAAACGCGTGAGTGGCTCGTCTTCGATAAACTCGGGAACGGCGGCTTCGGGCCAGAAGATAAGGCGCGGCGTATCGCCGGTTTCCTCCGTCGTCTCAGTCAGCCGTCGGAAATTGCGTGCGGCAAAGGCCGGGTCCCATTTCTCCGATTGATCGATATTGGGCTGGATTATGCGGATCGCCGGGCGCTCCTCCGTGGCCGATGCAGGGGCGGCGGCTGGCAGGGTGAGGAAGCCCGCCAGGCTGACCGCGGCGGGAATGCCGACCAACATTGCCAAAGCCGGCCAGCGGCGCTCGCGAAAGATGAGGAAGATCGCGCCGGAGAGCAGGATCAGCAACCCCGATAGCCCGTAGGTGCCGACAATACGCGTTGCCGGCGTCAGGAACGCCTCGCTGTCCATCGTCCCGACCGTGATCGCGGCCAGCGGGTTCCAGGCGAAGCTGAACAGGATTGTCGCGCGCAGATATTCGGCCAGGATCCAGGCCGCCGCGAACAGCAGGACGAAGGTGACCGGCATGGCCTTGCCGATCCGCCATGCGAGCGCGGTGGCGAGTCCGGTAAACAGGGAAAGATAGAGCGCGGCGATCGCGACCGCGACCCAGCCCAGCCAGGCCGGCATCGCCGCCTGATAGGCGAAGGAGCCCGCGATCCAGTTCAGGCCGATGCCGAAATGGCCGATGCCGAAGGCCCAGCCCATCGCGAATGCCGACCGCAACCGTTCGACGTTAAGTGTGAGCGCGATCAGCACCGCAAATGCGACCAGCGTCAACGGCCACAGACCCAGCGGTGCGAAGCCGGTGGCCGATACCGCCCCGGCGGCGAAAGCGACGAAGAGCGCGCGCATGACAGCGCTATTGCGCGGGCGCGGCGCTATTTCAATCGCTATCCCGCCCGGCATTTCCGCACGGGCGCTTTTCGCCTATGGCGGTCGCATGTCTGATCTCCCGCCGTTCCATCTGGCTTTTCCCGTCCACGACCTTGCCGCAGCTCGGCGTTTCTACGGTGAGATTATCGGCTGCAGCGAGGGCCGGTCCGGCGATGGCTGGATCGATTTCGATTTCTTCGGCCATCAGATCGTCGCCCATCTCGATAAGGATCCGGGCGCGGGCGCGACGAGCAATCCGGTCGATGGCCATGATGTGCCGGTGCCGCATTTCGGCGCGGTGCTGGAATGGGAAGATTTCGCCGCGCTGCGCGAGCGGTTCGAAACGGCGAATATTTCGTGGGTTATCGAACCCTATATGCGCTTCGAAGGTCAGCCGGGCGAGCAGGCGACGATGTTTGTGCGCGATCCGAGCGGCAACGCGCTCGAATTCAAGGCATTCCGTGATTCCGACCAGCTCTTCGCGACGGACTAGCCTTCGGCTTCGTCCGTTTCCGTTTCGACAGGCGGCGCATCCGGATTGCTGACCCGCCAGATACGGTTGCCGACATCGTCTGCGACCAGCAGTGCGCCGGTTGCGTCGGTGATCACGCCGACCGGCCGGCCGCGCGCTTCGTCGCCATCGAGAAAGCCGGTGAGAACGTCGATCATCTCGCCGACCGGGCGGCCATCCTCAAAACGCACGAACACGACTTTATAGCCCGAGCGCGGACGGCGGTTCCATGAGCCGTGCTGGCCGATAAAGGCGCCGTTGCTGAACCGCGAACCGAGCCGCGCCTGGTCCGCGAATTCGAGACCGAGCGAGGCCGTGTGCGGGCCGAGTGCATAATCGGGTACGCGCGCATATTGGGCCATGCGCGGCGTCAGCGGTTCGACGCGCTCGTCCAGATAGCGGCCCCAATAGATGCCGGGCCAACCATAATGCGAACCGAACACGACTTCGCTCAGATAGTCGGGCACGAGGTCGCCGCCGAGCATGTCCCGCTCGTTGACGACCGTGTAGAGCCGGTTGCGGGTCGGCTCCCAGTCGAGGCCGACCGGGTTGCGCAGGCCCGCCGCGAATATCCGGAAATCGCGTTCTTCGACATTCACTTCGAGCACCGCCGCGCGATTTTCCTCCGCCGCCATGCCGCGTTCACCGATATTGCTGTTCGAGCCGACGGCGACATAGAGCAGGTTGGGATCGTCGGGATGGGCCACGACATTTTTGGTCCAGTGGCTGTTCGGCGCATTGGCGGGCAGGGCGACGATCGTCTCGCCTTCGCCCTCGATTTCCGTCTGACCGGGCTCGAACGGGAAACGGATCAGCGCATCGGTATTGGCGATATAGAGAAAGCCGCCGGCGACCGTCATGCCGAAGGGCGAGTTCATGCCGTTCGATTCGTCGAGCAATGCGGTGCGCTGGTCGGACGTGCCGTCGCCATCGACGTCCCTGAGGAGCGTGATGCGGTTGGCCGACGGACCGAGCGCCCCGGCGCGGGTCATCAATCGGCGTTCGAACCAGCCGGTAACGCCGCTATATTCGCGCGGCGGCGCGCGCGTTTCGGCAACCAGGACATCGCCATTTTCCAGCGCCAGCATCCAGCGCGGATGATCGAGATCGTCCGCGAAAAGATTGACCTCAAGCCCCTCGGCCGGGGTCGGCATCTCGCCCTCGTCCCAGCCTGCGGCTTCGGCGACGTTGATCGTCGGGAAGGTTTCCGCGCGCGGATCGACAAGCTCGGGCGTCGGCCCGCTGACGGCCTCGACGCTGAGACTGGCCGGATGCGGCCGGACCATCAGCCAGATGACGATGCCCAGCACAATCAGGGCGAAGGGGATCAGGATCAGTTTTCTGCGGGTCATGTCTCGCCTTTTCCGTTCTCGCCGTCCGCCGGCGGATAGAGTTTCAGCCGCGTCACGCGTTTGCTGTCGCCCTCGGTAACCTCGATCTGCCACCCGCTGGGATGGTCGAGCATATCCCCCTCGACCGGTACACGACCGGCCAATACGAAGGCCAGCCCGCCCAGCGTATCGACATCCTCGTCGATCTCGCCCAGCCGCTCGTCGATAATCTCGGCGACATCGTCGAGCTCGGCGCGCGCTTCGGCTTCCCAATGGCCCTGCGGCGTTTCGGTCAGCAATTCGCTCGCTTCCTCGTCATGCTCGTCTTCGATTTCGCCGACTATCTCCTCAACGATATCCTCGATGGTCACTATGCCCTCGGTGCCGGAATATTCGTCGAGCACGATGGCCATATGGGTGCGGGTCACCTGCATTTCGGCCAGCAGGTCGAGCACGCCCATCGATTCGGGCACATAGCGCGGTTCGCGGATAAAGCTTTCGATGCTCTCGGGCCGCGGTTCGTCCGACACCAGAGCGGCGAAGATATCGCGGATGTGGATCATCCCGATCACTTCATCCAGGCTGTTGCGATAGACGGGCAGGCGGCTGTGCCCGGCCTCGGAAAACACCTTCACGACCGTGTCGAAGCTTTCCTGCTCCTCGACGGCGATGATATCGGCCCGGGGAACACAGACATCGTCGGCCGTGGTCTCGCCGAAATGCAGCAGCCGCTTGAGCATCTGCCGCTCGACGCCCGAAAGATCGCTATCGTCTTCGGGTTCGGCCTCATGCTCGTCGATCGCCGCTTCCAGCTCGTCGCGCAGTGTCGCTTCGCCATTCTCGCCGAAAATCAGGCCGCGAAGCCCTTTCCAAAAACGCCCGCCGCCATTCTCGGCGGGGGCGGTGCTACTCGATTCCTCTGGCATGGGGTTGGTTTGCTATACCTCGTGCGGGTTCACAATGGACTTATAGGGATCGGCAATGCCGAGCGCGGCGAGCGCGGATCGCTCCATGGCTTCCATCGCCTCGGCCTCGGCTTCGCCCGTTTCATGATCATAGCCTAGCAAATGCAACATGCCATGGACAATAAGATGCGTCGCATGGTCTGCAATCGCAATGTGCTTGGCCTCGGCCTCGGCGGCGCACACTTCGCGCGCGAGCACGATATCGCCGAGCAGTATCTCGCCATCGTCGCTATTGGCGAGGCCGGCCAACATATCGGCCTGGACCATCGGAAAGGACAGGACATTGGTCGGCTTGTCTTTGCCGCGATAGGCGGCGTTCAGCGCCTGCACCTCGCTATTGTCGGCCAGCTTTACCGATATTTCGACCGTTGCGGCTTCGTTGACGAGATCGCCATGGGGCGTCTGGAGCGCGGCTTCGGTAACGGCCTTGAGCGCCAGCACGTCCCAATCCGTCCCATTCTCCCATGCCTCGCCGCACTGTATGGCGACTGCGATCATCCCGCGCCCTCATAGGCTTCGACGATCCGGCCGACGACCGGATGGCGCACCACATCGCCGACGCCGAAGCGCACGGTCGCGATGCCGTCGACATTTTCCAGCCGGGACACGGCATCGGCCAGCCCCGACACGCCTTCGCCCGGCAGATCCACCTGCTTCGGATCGCCGCACACGACCATCCGGCTATTCTCGCCGAACCGGGTGAGGAACATCTTCATCTGCGCCGGCGTCGTATTCTGCGCCTCGTCGAGGATGACGAAAGCATCGGCCAGTGTCCGCCCGCGCATAAAGGCGATCGGTGCGATCTCGATCTCGCCGCTGGTGATCCGGCGTTCGACCTGGTCGCTGGGCAGCATATCGTAGAGCGCGTCGTAGAGCGGGCGCAGATAGGGATCGACCTTTTCGCGCATATCGCCGGGCAGGAAGCCCAGCCGCTCGCCGGCCTCCACGGCCGGGCGCGAGAGGATCAGCCGGTCGACCGATCCCGTGATCAGCTGGTGCACGGCCTGGGCGACAGCGAGATAGGTCTTGCCCGTGCCTGCTGGGCCCAGAGAAAAGATCACATCCTCGCGCGCAAGCGCTTCCATATAGCGGGTCTGGGCGAGCGAGCGCGGGACGATGGTCTTCTTGCGCGTCCGGATCATCACCTTGGGCGGTTCGGACACGTCTTTGCGCACAACACCGTCGAGCGTCGGTTCGGCGGACATGGCGATCACCGCCTCGACCGCGCCGGCATCGATTTCCTGGCCCTTGGCGAGGCGGTTGTAGAGGCCCGTCAGCACGTCGCGGGCGCGCTCGGCATTGTCCTGCTCGCCCTCGATGGTCAGCTGGTTGCCGCGCGCGGCGATATAGACGCCGAGACGATTCTCGATCGCGACGAGATTCTGGTCATATTCGCCAAATAGCGGACCGAGCAGATGCTGTTGCTCGAATTCGAGATCGAGCCGGGTTCTCTCCGTATCGGCCTTGGCGGCGCTTTTCTTCGCCATTATGCGGCCTCCCTTTCGGCGAGCGCGCCGCCCAGGCTTTTCGGGCCGGCGCTGACGATATCGACGTCGATCATCGCGCCGATGGGCGCATCGGTTTCCAGGTGAACCGATTGCAGCCAGGGAGACTTGCCGATCCGCTGGCCGGGCTTGCGGCCGTCGCGCTCGAGCAGCAATCGGGTCCGTCGGCCGACCGTTTTCCGGTTGAAGGCGAGCTGCTGTTCGTTGAGCAGGGCCTGGAGCCGCTGGAGCCGCTCATCGGCCAGTTCGGGCGCGACGAATTCGTCGGTCATTTCGGCCGCTGGAGTTCCCGGTCGGGCGCTATATTTGAACGAGAAGGCCTGCGCATAATCGGTCGCCCGCACGATATCGAGCGTGGCCTCGAAATCGGCATCGCTCTCGCCGGGGAAGCCGACGATGAAATCGCCCGAGATCGCGATATCGGGCCGCGCCGTGCGCACCCGCTCGATGATCGCGAGATAGCTCTCCGCGCTATGGCTGCGATTCATGGCTTTGAGGATCGGATCGCTGCCCGACTGCACCGGCAGATGCAGATAGGGCATCAGCGTATCGACTTCACCATGCGCCGCGATCAGCCCGTCGGTCATGTCGTTGGGATGACTGGTCGTATAGCGGATGCGTTCGAGGCCCGCGATCCGGTCCAGCGCCCGGATCAGGCCGTCCAATCCCCGCATTCGGCCCTTGTCATCCTCGGCGGACCAGGCGTTCACATTCTGGCCGAGCAGCGTGATTTCCTTCGCGCCCGCATCGACCAGCGCCTTGGCTTCATCGACGATCGCGCCCCAAGGCCGCGAAATCTCCGCGCCGCGCGTATAGGGTACGACGCAATAGGTGCAGAATTTATCGCAGCCTTCCTGGACGGTCAGAAAGGCGCTCGGCGCCTGTTTGGCGCGTTTGGGCAGCGCGCCGAATTTCGAATCCGCGGGCATATCGGTGTCGAGCGCATTCTCGCCACGCGCCGCCTTGGCGACGAGTTCGGGCAAATTGTGATAAGCTTGCGGGCCGACCACGATATCGACCTCTTTCGCCCGGCGCGGGATTTCGGCGCCCTCGGCCTGGGCGACGCAGCCGGCGACGGCGATCATCGGCGTCGATCCATCGTCGCGCCGCATCCGTCCGATATCGGAATAGACCTTTTCGGCCGCTTTCTCGCGGATATGGCAGGTGTTGAGCACGACGAGATCGGCCGCGTCCGCATCCTCGGCGGGCGACAATCCCTTGGCGTCCAGCAGCTCCGCCATGCGTTCGCCGTCATAGACGTTCATCTGGCAGCCAAAGCTTTTGACGAAATAGCTTTTTGGATCGGTTCGACGATTGGTTCGACTCATGGCGCGCGCCTATAGGACAGCTCGGCCTCCAAGAGAAGCCGAGAGGGCTTGGCGGATCTGCTCGCGCGCCGTGGCGGCGATCTCCTTGCGGTCATTGCATTGCGCCGGATCAAAGGGATCGAGAAAAACCAGCCGTACCGGGATGACGTTGCGCCTGCACAGGATTCGCCATGCATTGTGCGGCGCGCTTTCTTCTCCGACCCAGGCGGTTTCCGGGCCCAGACCATAATAGTCGAGCAGCAGCGGTTGGATCCGGATGCCGCGCGGTGGTGGGGCAAGAACCGCGAAAAGCGGCGGTTTGAACGGCAAAAGGCTCGTACCGTCCGTGGTCGTGCCTTCGGGAAATATCGTAACCGGCTGATGATCGTGCAGCGCTTCGCGCAAGATATCGACCTGGCTGCCGACGCTCAGCCGGTTCTGCCGCGATACGAAAATCGTATTGTTGATCGCCGCCAGCCAGCCGATCACCGGCCATTTCGCGATGCCGTCCTGCGCGACAAAGGCCGAGCGGGTCATCCCTCCGACAATCGGGATATCGAGCCAGCTCAGATGGTTGGCGACGTAGAAAACGTCTTCCTTCAACCGCACGCCCTCGGTCGCAATGCGGACATTGCAGATCCAGGCGATACCGAAGAGGAAGCGCGACGGCCATGGCGAGGGATAGCCGAACACCCTGTAGAGATAATGCGGCGGCAGACAGAGCATCAGCAGCCCGAGCATGGCAAGAAATCGGAAGACGAAACGAAGCGGCCCGAAAAAGCCGATCGGCGGATAGCTGTCCGGCGCTTCGGTCGTCATGCAGCTTCCTGCACCACCCTTCGTCCAAGCGCAGCGGCGATTGCGGTTTCGCACTGTTCGGCAACCTCTTTCCGGTGCGAGTCCTCGTCGATCGGGATCGGTTCCAGCAGATGGATCGTGACATCCTCGACGCCGCGCCGGGCGAATATCTTGCGCGCATTCGTGGCCGCGTGCGAGCCGCTCGGCCAGATCAGTTCGGCGCTATGTTCGCCATAGTCGAGCGCGATCGGCTGGACGTTGATATGATCGACCGGTGGGATCACAGCGCCGAACAAGGCGGGGCGAAAGGGCATCAACGCGCCGTTGTTGAGCTTGCCTTCGGGAAAAAAGGCGACGGAAAGGCCGTCATGCAGGGCGCGGCGGATACGTTCGGCTTGGGCACCGGCGGCCCGGCGGTCGCTGTTGGAGATATAAATGGTGCCGACCATGGTCGCGAGCCAGCCGGCAATTGGCCAGTGGCGGACGGTCTCCTTGGACACGAAGGACGCGCCGGTCGCGCCCCCGATCAGCAGGATATCCATCCAGCTTTGGTGATTGGATGCGAAGAGGATCGTGCCCGGCGCACGCTCGCCGACGATCTTGGCCCGCATGCCGCAGGCGCGGGCGCACCAGCCCAGAAACCGTTGCGGCCATGGCGAGGGTCGCCCGAACAGGCGCCATAACAGGTGCAGCGGCACGCATAAGAGGATCAGTCCGGCCAGCCATGCGAGGCGGAAGACGAAGCGTATCAACGGGCGGGCCTAGCCGTCGCGGTCGCGGGCAACGCCATACAACTCCATCCGGTGATCGACGAGCCGATAGCCGAGTTTTTCCGCGATGCGCCGTTGCAGCTCTTCGAGCTCCTCGTCGACGAATTCGATGACCTTGCCGGTTTCGACATCGATGAGATGATCGTGATGGTCGTCGGCTGCCGCTTCGTATCGCGCCCGGCCGTCGCCGAAATCGTGGCGCTCGAGAATGCCGGCCTCTTCGAACAGCCGGACGGTCCGGTAGACGGTGGCGATCGAAATGCCGCTATCCACATTGGACGCGCGCTCGTGCAGCGCTTCGACATCGGGATGATCGTCGGCCTCGGACAATACCCGCGCGATCACGCGCCGCTGTTCGGTTATACGCAAACCCTTTTCGGCGCACAGGGCTTCGATGTCTATTTTTCGGCTCATAAACTGAGTTTAGAGGATAACCCCGAGGCTGAAAAGAGAGGAGGAGCCGATTGGGCCGCTGTCCGGCGTTTATTTCGACTTGCGCCGCGCTCCCGGTTTGCGGCCGAGGCCGATCTTCTTGGCCAGCTTCCGGCGCTGTTCGGCATAATTCGGCGATACCATCGGATAGTCGGCGGGCAGGCCCCATTTCTGGCGATACTCGTCCGGCGTCATGCCGTAATGTGTCATCAGGTGGCGCTTGAGCATCTTGAGCTTCTTCCCGTCTTCCAGGCAGACGATATAATCCGGCTTGATCGAGGAGCGGATCGACACGGCCGGCTCGGGTTTTTCTTCCGGCGCATTGGCCTCGTCCAGCTCTCTCAGCGCGTTATGCACATTCTGGATGAGCAGCGGGAGATCCGAAACCGCGACACTATTGTTGGCGACATGTGCGGACACAATATCAGCGGTCAGGGTTATTAGAGTCTCGCTCATATCGACTGTATCGGTCATCGGAAGTCTTCCCATGTCATACTATACTGGTTTTCCGCACTGTGCGGTTCTCCCGATTGATGTAGGTCCGAAATGGATAAATCAACCGATTCCGTCGAAATTATTGCCCGGCCGGTGGATGTAGTTGAAGTGCCAAGGTAATTGCATCGAAGCGTTCGCCATTTCGGCCGCTATAATAGTCTTTGCGTCTGCCGATTTTCTCGAATCCGACGGCTGAATACAGGTCCGACGCCGCATTTCCGTCCCGAACTTCGAGGTGGAGCCGGGCGGCGCCGCGCGCTTCCGCCGTCCGCGCGACTTCCTTCAGCATGTTCCGGCCGATCCCCTGGCCGCGATATTCGGGCTGCACCGCGATCAGCAGGAGTTCGGCCTCGTCCACGATCATGCGCGACAGGGCGAAGCCGACCGGCCGATCGTCGCGCCGATCGACGATGATCCAGCTATTGGCGTCGCCGAGCATGCCCCGGCATTGCGTGCGCGACCAGCCCTCGCCGAAGCGCGGGTCGAACGCGCTGTCCATGATCGCCATGACATCGTCGAGATCGCGGCGGGCCGCGCTGCCCGCCGGATGTTCGCGAGACGCGATTACGGTCATTGCGGCGGCCGCGCATCGGGCGCGCGTCCATAAATCGGGCGGGGCGGTAGCATACGGAAGGATTGCGGCAGCAATCGTGCGTCCGCGGCGCGCGGAAAAAGCGCCATCGCCGTGCCGCTTCCGGCACGCGCGGCGAGCTCGCTCGCGGCATTTCCCACGAGCAGCGTTTCCTCGATAGCGTCGACGGCCGCGTCCGGTCGCAGCGACGCGAGCGGCGCGATTTCGGCAAAGGGTTCCTTGCTGAAGCGCTGGACGAACATTTCGCCATGACCTCCGAGAATCGTTACCGCCAGTCTATCCGGTGCGTCGCCATCGGAAAAGGCCATGGCCGCCATCAGGGCAAGCGATCCGTATCCAAGGACATCGACCTGCCAGCCCAGGCCGAGCGCGCGTGCTGTGGCAAGCCCGACGCGCAGTCCTGTGAAACTGCCCGGTCCGCAATCGACGAGAATGGTGTCCGCGCGTCCGGCGCCCGGCAGTTCGGCGATCATCGGAACCAGCTTTTCCGCATGGCCGCGGCCGACGATCTCATGCTGCTCAGCGACGATATCGCCGCCGTCGATCAGCGCCACCGAACAGGCGTCGGAGGCGGTGTCGATTGCGAGGATCATATCGGTCCGCGCGTATCAGGTGATGGAATTGAAGGTATCGAATTCGGGCCGGGGGCTGCGATCGTGAATCGTCTCGGGATCGCCATAGCCGAGCGTCGAAATGAAATTCGCCTTGTGCTTGGTACCGGCGAAAAAGGCCGCATTGACCTTGTCATGATCGAAGCCGGACATCGGCCCCGTATCGAGCCCGACGGCGCGCGCCGCGATAATGAAATAGGCGCCCTGGAGCGAACTGTTGCGGAAGGCATGGTCCTTGCGGCCCTCGGGATCGCCGTCGAACCAGCTTTTCGCGTCGGTATGCGGGAAGAGCCAGGGCAGTTCCTCGTGGAAATCCGGGTCCATGCCGATGACAACCGCGGCGGGCGCCTTGCGGATCTTGTCTTGGTTGCCTTGGGCGGCGCAGTCCGCGAGTCTGTCCTTCGCGTCCTGGCTCATGCACCAGACGAACCGCGCGGGCTGCTGATTGGCCGATGTCGGGCCCATCTTCAGCAGTTCGTAGATCCGGTGGATATGGTCTTCGGTGACCGGCTTGTCATGATAGCCGTTATAGGTGCGTGCGGTGCGAAAAATCGTGTCGAGCGCGTCGTCGGACAGCGGCTTTCCCATCGATATCCCCTTTTGGAAACAGTTCGGACTATATGGCGCGGACTTCGGTTACTTCCGGCACATAATGTTTGAGCAGCTGTTCGATGCCCTGTTTGAGCGTCGCGGTTGACGAGGGGCAGCCGGAACAGGCGCCCTGCATCTGCAGGAAGACCTTGCCCTGTTGAAATCCGCGATAGACGATGTCGCCGCCATCCTGCGCGACGGCCGGGCGGACCCGGGTCTCGATAAGCTGGCGGATCTGCGCGACGATCTCGGCATCTTCGGGATCGTCGTCGAAGCTTTCGGCGGGAACCGAGATATCGGCCGCACTGCCTTCCCGGAACAAGGGCGCGCCGCTCGCAAAATGATCGAGCATGACGCCGAGCACATCGGGTTTGAGGCCGGCCCAGTCGACGCCTTGCGCGGCGGTGACCGATACGAAGTCATAGCCGTAGAACACGCCCGTCACATCGCCGAGATTGAACAGCGCTTCGGCGAGCGGCGACACGCCGGCATCCTCGGGAGTGGCGAAATCGCGCGTGCCGGTGGCCATAACCTGCTGGCCGGGCAGGAATTTCAGGGTCGCGGGATTGGGCGTGGTTTCGGTTTCTATCAGCATGGAACTGACATGGCGTTTCGGCGCTTTGGGATCAAGGGGTTGACCGGTCGCCGATTTGACACCGGAGCCGTTCCCGAACAGGTTGGTGACCGGGTTCATGAGAGGAGAATTGCAATGGTCGTATTGCTGGGTCGGATTCTGCTGGGCGCCTTGTTCGTCATGGCGGGTTTCAACAAAACACAGGGTATCGAGGGGTTGGCCGGATTTCTCGAAACCGGGCCCGTCCCCGCCTTCATGGCGTGGCCGACCGCCATATTCGAGATCGTCGCCGGCCTGATGGTCATTGTCGGCCTCTACACCCGCTATGCCGCGATTGCGCTGGCGCTGTTCTGCGTGGCGACCGGCGTCTTCTATCATCCGGCCGAGGGCGGCGGCATCGATATCGGCGCGTTGCTTAAGAATTTATCGGTCGCGGGCGGTTTTCTGATGCTCTACGCGCACGGCGCGGGCATGCTCAGCATCGATGCGCGCCGCGGCGGCACCGACTGAGAACTGTCGCGCCATGATACCGAAAAGCCTGTTCGATTTTCTGCGCGAGCTGGCCGACAATAATAATCGCGACTGGTTCAATGCGAACAAGGACCGGTACAAGGCGGAGGTCGTCGCGCCGGTCTCCGCCTTTATCGAGGCGATGGCGCCGCGGGTCCATGCGATCAGCGAGCATATCGTCGTCGATCCGCGGCCCAATGGCGGGTCGATGTTCCGCATCTATCGCGATACGCGTTTTTCGAAGGACAAGACGCCGTACAAGACGCATGTCGGCTGCCAGTTCCGCCACGCGGCGGGCAAGGATGCCCACGCGCCGGGCTTCTATGTGCATTTCGAACCCGGCAAATGCTTTTTCGGCGGCGGCGTCTGGCAACCGCCGTCGGAGCCGCTACGCGCTATCCGGCAGCGGATCGTCGACAAGCCCGATAAATGGCGCGACGCGGTCGATGGCATTGATGTGCGCGGTGATCAGCTCAAACGCGGTCCCAAGGGCTTCGATCCCGAGCATGCGCTGATCGAGGATTTGAAGCGCAAGAGCTTCTTCGCCATGTACGAGGGCAAGGAAACGCTCGCCCGGTCGAAAAAGCTGGAGGCGGAAGTCGAGGCGCAGTTCCGCAAAGCGGCCCCGCTTATGCGGTTTATCGCGGACTCGATCGGGGTCGTTTTTTAGTCCAGCGCGCAATTAGCTTGCTTATCGGCGCAACATAACCCATATGCGCTGCAGCGCAGCATGAAGCGGACACCCTGCTTCTACCAACAATCGGCAGCGTGATCGTCCGCCTCTCAGGCGGAACCGGCCGGTAACCAGCGCTCGAATTTCCTGAGGCTTCCCTTTTCACGCGGGTCGTTTCGCAACCCGCGATATGCGGTTGCGCACCCGAATGATGGCGCGCGCCTGCATCCCGCACATGTGAGTATATATTTTGACACAATTTTCCGATCTCGGCCTGGCCGAACCCATTCAGCGCGCGCTTGCCGCGAAAGACTATGCGACGCCGACGCCGATCCAGGCGCAGGCCATTCCCCCGCTGCTCGAAGGCCGCGACCTGTGCGGCATCGCGCAGACCGGCACGGGCAAGACCGCGGCCTTCGCGCTGCCCTCGCTCGATTATCTGGCGGAGGAGGAAGTGCCGCGCATGCCCAAGGCATGCCGGATGCTGATCCTGTCACCGACCCGCGAACTGGCGAGCCAGATCGCCGACAACATGCGCGGCTATGCCAAATATCTGAACATGCGGATCGAGACCGTCTTCGGCGGTGTTCCGGTGGGCAAGCAGAAGCGCAAGCTGCAAGATGGCGTCGATGTGCTCGTCGCTACGCCGGGCCGTCTGCTCGACCTTATCGACCAGCGCGCACTGACGCTCGGCGAGGTCGAGATTTTCGTTCTCGACGAGGCGGATCAGATGCTTGACCTCGGCTTCATTCACGACCTGAAGCGCATCGAGAAGCTTCTGCCGCAGCGCCGCCAGAGCCTCTTCTTTTCGGCGACCATGCCGAAGAATATCGCCAATCTCGCCGACAAATTCCTGTACCAGCCGGTCAAGGTCTCCGTCGCCCCGCAGGCGACGACCGCCGAGCGGGTCGAACAATATGCGACGTTCGTCGGCCAGAAGGAAAAGCAGGCGCTGTTGACCATGACGCTGCGCGATCAGGATATCGAGCGCGCGCTCATCTTCTCGCGCACCAAGCATGGCGCGGACCGCATCGTGCGTTTCCTTGCCGGTGCCAAGATCGGTGCGGCCGCGATCCACGGCAATAAGAGCCAGCCCCAGCGTGAAGCCGCATTGCGCGCCTTCCGCGTGGGCGAGATCAAATATCTGGTTGCGACCGATATCGCCGCGCGCGGCATCGACATCCCTGCGGTCAGCCATGTTTTCAATTTCGACATGCCCAATGTGCCCGAACAATATGTGCACCGGATCGGGCGGACGGCCCGGGCGGGCGCGAGCGGGATCGCCATTTCTTTCGTCAACGACGAAGATGAGCGCAGCTATCTGAAGGCGATCGAACGGCTGACCGGCATTCGCCTCGAAAAGCGGGCGCTGCCGGAAGAGTTTACCGCCAAGGCGGCGGAGCTTCCCAAGGCGGCGCCGCGCGTTCATGGAAAAGGCCCGCGAGGTGGCAAGTCCAACTCCGGCAATCGCCGTCATGGCGAGCGTAACGAGGGGCAGGGTCAGAAGCGCCGTCGTCGCCGCAATAACCGCAACCGCAACGGCGTGGGCGCGCATAGCGGTGCAGTAAAACGGCAGGGCGGCCGCTAAAGGCATAGCGGCGTGCGACGCGGATTTGCCGGCGCAATCGTTGCGTTCGACGATCCGCGTCGGCTCTAGGTCGAAAACTGGATCACCTCGCCATCTGACCTGTCATGGTCCTGACCGATGACATTCGGAAAGGACAGGGCGATGGGAAAATTTCTGGCAACTCTTGGCGCGGCGGCATTTCTGGCGATGCCCGGCATGGCCGCAGCGGCGCCGGCCGATGTGGCAGGAGCGCTCGCGCATCCGGACCGCACCGAGGCGGATCGCGAGCAGGACGAGGCGCGGCAGCCGGTTCGGCTGCTCGGCTTTCTGGGTCTCGAACAGGGCGATCATGTTTTCGATTTCGTCGCCGCGGGCGGCTATTATTCCGAACTGATGGCCCGCGCCGTCGGGTCGGACGGATTTGTCATGGCGCAGAATTCGCCGCGTTTGATCGAGCAATTCGATGGCCGCGAGGGGCTCGACGCCCGGGGGTATGGCACGCGCATCCCCAACAGCATCTCCTATGAATATGAAGTCGATGCGATTTCTTTCGAACCCGCGAGCATCGATTTCGCGCTGTTCAATCTCGTGTTCCACGATTTCTGGTTCGTGCCTGCGGAGGGCGAGCCCATGCTGTCGAACGATCCAGCGGCCTTTCTCGCGGAACTCAATCGCGGTATGAAGCCGGGCGGCATTGTCGGCATCGTCGATCATGTCGGATTGGCTGATTCCGACCCGGCCGCCGAGACCGCGCGGGCGCACCGTATCGATCCGGCCGTGATCCGCTCGATGATGACCGAAGCCGGTTTCGTCCTCGAGGAGGAAGCGGATTTTCTCCGCAATCCCGAGGACGATCACCAGCTGCTCGTCTTCAATCCCGAGATTCGCGGTCAGACCGACCGGGTCGTCTACCGGTTCCGTAAGCCCGGCGGCCAGGAGTAGCCGCTACAGCGCGTCCACCGCAGCGACGATATCGCTCAGTTCCGGGCGTTCGCGATAATCGGTTTCGACCATTTTTGCCTGCACCGTGCCGTCGGTTCCGACGACGATAATCGCCGGCCGCGGCACGCCATTGGCGAAGCTGCCTTCGCCATATTGCGGATCGCGCAGGTCGAACGCGTCGATCATGGCCGAGCCTTCGTCGGAGAGCATGATATATTCGATATCCTCGCGTGCGGAGAAATCGGCGAGGATTTCTGGCGCATCGTAGCTCAACGTGGCGAACGTATAGCCGCGCTGCTCCAGTTCCGGATGCAGGTCGCGAAATTCGACCATCTGGGCCTGGCAGACGCTGCACCAGTCGGCGGAGCGATTGAAGGCGAGCACTATACCGTTTTCTCCGACCAGGTCGTCGAGCCGCCGTTCGGCGCCGGTGGCGTCGCGGGTCAGGAAATCGGCGGGAATCGCGTCGCCGACGGCGGGGCCGCCATGTTCCATCGTCTCGCTTGAAACTTCTTCGATTTGCTCTGCCGGCTCGGCGTCCGACGCCGTTTCCTGGGTGCAAGCGGATATGCCGAGCGTCGCCGCCGCCGAGATGAGGAAGATGGTTGTCGCGCGCATGTCATAAGCTCCCGAATGGTTGTCCGGCCTGCTATTCGCGATAAACGGTCGGAAGGTTACGATCCAGATCACAGTTTTGAACGATACCCAAGATTATCTTTGTCGATCGGGCGCCCGGCCTTGCCTGTTGGCCGTCCGGCATGAAATATAGGTGGCCGAAAAGGATGGGGCATCATGAACAAGAATATCATCATCATCATCGGCGCGGCCGTGGCCGCTTTTCTGGCCGTATTGCTGATCCCGCGCTTGCTGGACAGCGACGACAGCGCGCCGGAAACCACGGCATCCTCGGATGCTGCCGGCGAGACCGGGTCGGCGAGCAGCGCGGACTCCGCCTCATCGGACGAAGGCAAGGACGAGCCTGCTGCGTCCGCGCCCTCCAGCAGCGGGTCCAATCCCGTTCTCGAGGCGCAGCTTCAGGAAGCCGTACGGCAGGTAAATGCGGGCGGCCCGGTCGTTATCGACGAATTCACGACGATGACCTCGGCGCGCGCCCAGGGCAACCGCATCCTCTACCGCTACGAGATTTCGCAGGAGCTGAACGCGGCGCAGGTGTCCCAGTTCCAGCAATATGCGTCGAACCAGAACCAGCAGACGATCTGCACGCGGCCGGAAACCCGTCAACTGATCGATATCGGTGGCGAGATCGAATATGTCTATTTCGGGCCGGGCAACCGCTTCCTGTTCGCGACGGCCATTACAGGCTGCTGAACAATCAATTCTAAGACGAACAGCGCTCCAACCCGGGCAGCCTATGCAAGTCTAGCGATGGCTAGAGGACATATTTGCTGAGATCCGTGTCGCGGGCGACCTCGGCCAGCTGCTTCTCGACATAGGCGGCATCGATGACCAGCTTCTCGCCGTCATCCTGCGGTTCTTCCGACCCGGCGGCAAAGCTGATTTCCTCGACCAGCTTCTCCAACACTGTCTGAAGCCGCCGGGCGCCGATATTCTCGATCTGGCTGTTCACCTCGGCGGCGATCTTCGCCAGCCCGGCGATGGCGTCTTCGGTAAACTCGATCTCCACGCCCTCGGTGCCGATCAGCGCGCGATACTGTTCGGGGAGATTGGCCTTGGTCTCGGTCAGGATGCGCACGAAATCCTCCTCGGTGAGCGCGCGCAGCTCGACACGGATCGGGAGGCGGCCCTGCAACTCGGGCAGCATGTCGCTCGGCTTGGCGACATGGAAGGCGCCCGACGCGATAAACAGGATATGGTCGGTCTTCATCGGACCGTATTTGGTCGCGACGGTCGTGCCTTCGATCAGCGGCAGCAGATCGCGCTGCACGCCCTCGCGGCTCACCGATCCGCCGCGCACGTCCGACACGGCAATCTTGTCGATCTCGTCGAGAAACACGATGCCGTTGGCTTCGGCATTGGCGAGCGCGACCCGGGCGACATCGTCCTGGTCGAGGCGCTTTTCCGACTCTTCCTCGACGAGCTTGTCCCAGGCGTCGGCGACGCGCATCTTGCGCTTCTTGCGCGGCTGCTGGCCGAACGCCTTGCCCATCATGTCGGACAGGTTGATCATCCCGACCTGCCCGCTCATGCCGGGGATTTCCATCGGCATGTTGGGCGTATCCTCGACTTCGATCTCGACCTCGGTGTCGTTCATATGATTGTCGATCACGCGCTGGCGGAAGCTTTCGCGGGTCGCGTCGCTCGCGCCCTTGCCGGTCAGCGCATCGAGCAGCCGCTCCATCGCCGCCTTGCTCGCATCTTCGCGCACGGCTTCACGCCGCCGGTCTTTTTCGAGCCGCACCGCATCCTCGACAAGATCGCGGGCGATCTGCTCGACATCGCGGCCGACATAGCCGACTTCCGTAAACTTCGTCGCTTCGATCTTCACGAAGGGCGCATCGGCGAGCTTCGCCAGCCGCCGGCTGATCTCGGTCTTGCCGCAGCCGGTCGGCCCGATCATCAGGATGTTCTTGGGCGTGACCTCGTTGCGCAATTCGTCCGGCAGGCGCTGGCGCCGCCAACGGTTCCTGAGCGCCACGGCGACCGCGCGCTTGGCGTCCGTCTGGCCGATGATATGCTCGTCGAGCGCGGCCACGATGGCTTTGGGGGTAAGGGCGTCGTTCATTATGTCAGTATCTTTCAGATTCTCGGCTGCATTTAGCCGTTGTCGATCGTTTCGACGGTCAGCTGGTCGTTCGTATAGACGCAGACTTCGGCCGCGATCGCCATCGCGCGGCGCGCAATCTTTTCCGCGTCTTTCTCATAATCCTTGAGCGCGCGGGCTGCGGCGAGCGCGTAATTGCCGCCCGATCCGATGGCCGCCACGCCGTCCGCCGGTTCGAGGACATCGCCATTGCCGGTGAGGATGAGCGTGATCTCCTTGTCGGCGACGACCATCATCGCCTCCAGGTTGCGCAGATATTTGTCGGTCCGCCAGTCCTTGGCGAGTTCGACGGCGGCGCGCATCAGCTGGCCGTTATGCCGTTCGAGCTTGGTTTCGAGCCGCTCGAACAATGTGAAAGCGTCCGCCGTCGCGCCGGCAAAGCCGCCAATGACCTTGCCATCGCCCAATTCGCGCACCTTGCGGGCGTTCGGCTTCATGACCGTCTGGCCCATCGATACCTGGCCGTCGCCGGCGATTACCACTTTTTCAGAATCCCGCACGGCGAGAATGGTCGTGCCGTGCCAGGATGCGCTGCTTCGATTATCGTCCATGGCGGTCGATATATGCCTGCTTCGGCGCGCCGCAAGCGCGGCGGGCCTTAAGATCGTGGTAACCATTGGCCGTTACTTGTTTTTCAGACGGTTATGGGGTTCATCCGGCATGGCATTGATCGACGATCCACAGGTGGCGGCGCTCCTCGGCGAAGTGAGCGACTTCGGCGTCTTCGCGCTCGACGCGGACGGTGTGTGTACGGCCTGGAAACCGATCTCGAACAACTACCAGCTCGCCCCGGTCGACGCCGTAGTCGGTCACACGCTCGACAAATTCTATGCGCCCGAAGACCGCGAAGCCGGCAAATATTGGGACAATCTGCGGATCGCCAAGGAAACCGGGCGGATGGACACCGAAGGTCTCCGCCAGCGCTGGGACGGCAGCTATTCATGGACCCGGATCAGCATCGTTCGCAAGGACGATGAAGCCGGCGAGCATATCGGATTTATCGGCGTGGCTTACGATGCCACGCGGCAGCGCGATGCCGCCCGGGCGCTGCACGCGAGCGAACAGGCGGTGCGCACGCTGGTCGACGGACTGCGCGACCACGCCCTGTATATGCTCAGCAACAATGGCCGGATCACCAACTGGAATGCGGGCGCCGAACAGATCACCGGCTATCCGGCGGATGAAGCGCTCGGCCAGCATTTTTCGATTTTCTTCAGCGAGGAAGATCGCGGCCGGGGCGTGCCCGATCAGATACTCGAACAGGCCCGTATTGCCGGCAGTTATCGCGAAAAAAGCTGGCTCGTCACCAAGAACGGAGAGCGGTTTCGCGCCAAATTATTCGCTCAGGCCCTCTATGACGAGAATGGCGAGATACTCGGCTTTGGCGGCATCACTCGCGATATCACCGAACAGCATGAGACGGAGCGCGATCTCGCCGTCGCGCACGAGGCGCTCAATCAATCCGAGAAATTGCGCTCGCTCGGCGAACTGACCGGCGGTATCGCGCATGATTTCAACAATCTGTTGACGGTTGTGCGCGGCTCGGCCGAGCTGCTCAAGCGCGATACGCTGTCCGCGGAAAAGAAGGCGCGGCATATTGATGCGATCATGGAGACGGCCGACCGCGCGGCGGAACTGACCGGCCAGCTGTTGTCCTTCGCCCGGCAGCAGCCGCTTCAGCCCAAGCGCACGGATATCAATGACGTGATTTCCGGTATGACGGAACTTCTCGACCGGACGCTCGGCGGCGGCGTGAGCATCCTCAATACGCCCGGCGAAACGCTGTGGGATGTCGAGGTCGATCCGGTGCAGCTCGAAAATCTCATCCTCAACGCGGCGATCAACGCGCGCGACGCCATGGACGGATCGGGTATGCTGACACTGGCGACGAGCAACACGAAAGGCCGGGATGGCGAAGAGGTGTGCCTGTCTATCTCGGACACCGGGGCCGGGATATCGCCGGACCATATCGACCGTGTATTCGAACCCTTTTTCACGACCAAGGGGCCGGGCAAGGGCACGGGCCTTGGTCTGTCCCAGGCCTATGGTTTCGCAGCCCAGTCCGGCGGACGGCTGGAAATCAGGAGCGAAGTCGGGCGCGGCACGACACTGAGCCTCCATCTGCCCCGCGCCGCGCCCGTGGCCGATGCAGCCGCTGCCGGTGAAATGGGCGATGCGCCGCGCGATCTTCCGGCCGGTACGCGGATCCTGCTCGTCGAAGACAGCCGGACGGTCGCGGTTTTCGCCCAGTCGCTACTCGAAGATATGGGCGGCGAGGTCGTGCACGCGAAAAACGCCGAAGAAGCGCTCATCGCCATCGAGCATGAGCCGCAGGAATTCGACATCATCTTCTCCGATATCGTGATGCCGGGGATCAGCGGCCTCGATCTCGCCGCGAAGATACGCCGCCAGAAACCGACCCTGCCGATACTGCTGGCGACCGGATACAGCGAAGCGGCGGCGCGCGGCGAGGGCGGCGAGTTTCCGATCCTGCCCAAACCCTATAAGCGCGAAAATTTGTCGGCCAAGCTCTGCGAGACGATGAACGCTTTTCGCGAGGCTGCCTGACGCCTTACAGTTCGAGCGGGCCGCTCGACAGGATTTCCAGATTGCGATCTTCGAGCGATTGGCCAGCCAGCGCCGCGTCGCGCTCGCGAATCAGTTCGGCGATCTGCGCGCGGAACGTAGCGACAGCCGCGGTAAGCCAGCCATTGACCAGCGGATCGCCGGGCGCATCCTCGACATCGAACCGGTCGAGACGATCGATGATCGCGTCTCCGGGCATGAAATATTCGTTCGTCACCCAGCGATTGGTGGTGAACCAGTGGGTGGGTATGCCCTGTACGTTGCACGATAGCGCGATGAAGTGGACGACCTTGGCCGGTTTCTTGCCCTCGGTCTTGGGCGTTGCCTTGGCAAGCGGCGCCACGCCGTCAAAGGCGTCGAGCGGCAGGAACAGATGGAAATGGCCATGTTCGCCCGGCTCGCGCTGTTCGGGTGGATGGGCGTGGTAGAACCAGCGCGCCTTGTTGGACGGGCTGACCGCATCTTTTTCGGGATAGTGGTCCCATTGCCGGAAATCGCAATCCGGCGGAACGACGCGCGGGACAAGCGGTTTCCCCTGCGACGCCATTTGCTCGGTCAGAGCAAATAGCGTCGCTTCCGGGGAATCGCTCAATAGGCGGCGCAACAGCCTTCCGCTGCGGCACAGCAACCCTCGGCCGCCGCGGTTTCAACGGCAGCGCAGCAGCCTTCGGCCGCGGCAGCACAGCAACCCTCGGCCGCGCAACAGCCTTCGGCGGCACAACATCCGCCGGTGGCATCGCCGGCCGCGGCCGCGCAACAGCGCGCACCGCAGCTGCAAGCCTGCAGCGCCGGAGCGGCCAGCGCGAGGCCGCCCGCAACCGCAAGCATCGATGCGAGACTGCGTTTTTCGCTTTTATCAGTCATGTGGTTCTCCTTTGACCCGGTTTGGCTAACCCGGTTCGTCGCGTTTTGGAAGCCGGTTACTGTTTGGCGAAAAAAATGCCGGATAGCTACGCCGCCTTCGCGGCGATGCGGTGCCGGGCCTCTTGCAGCCGTGGCGTCCCATGTCTCGGGGTGGCATGTCGAACCGAAAATCCCCATTGATAGGACATGGCCGATACCGATATCTCGACGGCGATCGCCTATCGTGCGCCGACCCCGCCCGATCGCCGCGCGCGCCTGTCCGGCATCGCCGACGCCGTGGATCGGCGAACGGAAGCGACGCATTTCGTGCCGTTCCGCGACGGATACCGCGAAACACCGGTCGTTACCGTGGACGACGGCCTCCTCTTGTATCGCGCCGATAATGGCCGGTTGTTCGCCGAACTGGTCGCCGCGGGCGTGTCGCGCGAACAGCGCAACGACGAGGCCCAGCAGCAATTGCTGCACGGCCTGCTCCTCGAAAAGGCGCAGGATCCGTCCGGCCCGATATTCGACGAACTGGAGCGCCACGCCAAGCAGACCGAACCGCTGCTGATCGGCGCCGACGGCGTAATCGTCAACGGCAACCGGCGGCTCGCCAGCATGCGCGAACTGCGCGCCCGGGAGCCCGAGCGATATGGCGATTTTGCAACCGTGATGGTCGCCGTGCTGCCGGATACCATGTCGCACCAGGATATGGAGTATATCGAGACGGCGCTGCAGCTCGCGCCGGATCTGAAGCTCGATTACAGCTGGACCAATCGCCGGCTGAAGCTGCGCGATCATGTCGAGCGGCTCCCGATGGGGGAGGAGGCGATCCTCGCCGCCTATCGATTCGACGATGCCTCGGCGATCGATCGGGAACTTGCCGAGCTGGCGCTGGCCGAATCCTATATGCGCTATGCGGGCGCGCCCGGCGATTATACGCTGGTTGCGGGTCTCGAAGAGTCGCTGACCGCCATGTATCGTGAGCTGGACGTGTTCGAAAACCGCAAGATTGTGGACCTCTGGTCCTATGCCGGCTTCGCCATGCTGCATGCCCAGGATTCGCTAACCCGGCCGATCGATCACTATTTCCCGTTCACCCGGCCCGTGCCGTTCGAGATGGTGCATTGGGTGCTACGCAGTCTTGCCGAGCAGGAAGGGCTGGTCGAACCGCAGGCTGCCGGCGAGAACCGGCCGGTCGACGACACCGTTTTCGACCGGCTGCTGCCGGTGCTGCGCGATTCCGACCAGGCGGAACGGCTGGCGAAGGCGGTTTGCGCGCTCAGCGACAGCCTGCGCGCCGATGCCGAGCATGCGATCGGCGCGGCGAAGGCCGTCTCCTATCTGAACAACGCCACCAAGAGCCTGCAAAAGCTCGATCCGGCATCGGTTTCGCCGACCCAAGCGCGCGAAATCCGGGCGCAATTGCTGGCGCTGCTCGATTATGTCGATGCCTTCCCGCAGCCTGACGGTGGGCGCACAGCGGACGAAAGCGGAGAGCGAAAGGGCGTGCTCGGCCGCCTGTTCGGCCGCGACTGACGCCCGGGCCTAACGGTCGACGCCCTTGATCTTTCCCCATTGGCGCGCGGCAGTGTAGCCAAGATATCCGGTGCCGAAGAGCGCGTAGAGCGGCTCGGGAATCCCAGCGAGATAGGCGTTCATCCCGGCCGCGATATTCTGCGCGGCCTCGGGCCGGAAGGCGGCGAGCAGCCCCATCGGCAGGGCCCAGAGCAGCAGGATATAAATCACATAGAGGAAACTCGGCCGGGCGCGGCTGGTCCAGGGGTCGGCCGATTGCGCCTCGGCGATGATCGCCGACATCTGGGTACGGATTGTCTCGGCCGTCTGGGTGCCTTCCAGTTTCAACAGTTCGAGCTTCGCCCGATCCCGGGCCTCGCGGTCGGGCAGGACGCGGTCGATCACAGTGGTGAGCGGGCCGAGCAGGCCGGATAGTATGGACATAGAGATTCTCCTTGGCGATAATTATACGGCCAAGATAGGCGATTATATACTTTACAAACCCGGACAGATCGGCTATATAATGGGCATACAGGGAGCCAAAAATGTCCGTTCTATCCAAGTCGTATTTCCACGATGAGGCCGAAGCCTTCAAATTTCTGGAGCGCATCATCTGGGGTGACGAGATCGTTTGCCCGCACTGCGGCGCCTGCGGCGAGCGCGTCTATGCGCTAGAGGGCGTTCGCACCAAGCCGAGCAAGAAGCATCCTAAGGGCAAGGTTCGCCACGGCCTGAAAAAGTGCGGCGAGTGCCGCAAGCAGTTCACCGTAAAGGTTGGTACGGTATTCGAGCATGGCCGCATCCCGCTGCACAAGATGCTACAGGGCGTTTACCTGATGACGTCGAGCAAGAAGGGCATCAGCGCGCACCAACTGCACCGCACCCTTGAGATCACCTACAAGAGCGCGTGGTTCCTCGCGCACCGCATCCGCGAAGCCATGCGTGACGGCCAGCTTGATCCGTTCGGCGGCGAAGGCGGCAAGGTACAGGCCGACGAAACCTATATCGGTCGCAAGCAGGGCGTGAAGAAGCATCCCCGCGCGGGCGGTTTCGGCCACAAGATGACGGTTGTCAGCCTCCTAGACGAGCGCACCGGCAAGGCCCGTTCGATCCATGCCAAAGACATGGGCAAGGGCATTGTGGCGCAGATCGTCAAAGACAATGTGCATCGCGAAAGCCGTCTCATCACCGATGAAGCCCGCCACTATAAGGCGGTCGGTCGGTTGTTCGCCGATCACGAGTCCGTTTTCCATGGCGGTCGCGAGTACGTCCGGGGCGATATCACGACGAACCATATCGAAGGCTATTTCAGCATCTTCAAACGCGGCATGCGCGGTGTCTACCAGCATTGCGGCGAGAAGCATCTGCATCGGTATCTGGCGGAGTTCGATTTCCGGTACAGCAACCGCGAAGCCAATGGCGTGAATGATGAGGCCCGGCATATCGAAGCGGTGAAGGGTATTGTCGGCAAGCGTCTGACATATCGGAGGGCTGGTGAGTGGGCCGAAGCGTAAGGCGCTTGGTAAGGATCATAATGCGCGTTGGCGAACGAAGATTCGGCGTTGAACAAAAAGAGAAAACGAAGGCGTTAATTGGGAAGGCACCCCCTAACGGCAAGTTATATTACAAGCAAATTCAATGCACTAGATGAAATAGGGTTGTTAAGAAGGACGAATCACCCTTATTTGCAAATCCTATGGAACAGATTTCAGAGCCAGATATCCAAGCACGCATTTCGCGAGATAACCCATGGTGGTCTCGCGAGGGCAAGGCTGCGTTTGTCGAATCCAATTTGCCGCGCCGCGTATACTTTGATGCGTTCGCGGAGCTAGCGCTCAACTATGCTGTGAAGCGCGCCGCCATCCTTTTGGGTCCGCGCCGTGTGGGTAAGACGGTAATGATCAAGCAAACGATAGAGAAGGCGATTGACGAGGGTATGGATCGCTCCAACGTCCTCTATGCGAGCATAGACACGCCTCTTTATTCCAACACTCCACTGGAATCGTTTTTGCACTATTTGCCAGCCATTGCGGATGGCCAGCCCTGTCTGGTCGTCTTCGACGAGATTCAATATCTTAAAGATTGGCAAATCCATCTAAAGGATTTGGTCGATAGCTACCCGAATGTGAAATTTATCGCATCCGGGTCTGCGGCCGCAGCACTTTCTTTGCAGAGCAAAGAATCTGGGGCCGGGCGCTTTTCGGATTTCATGCTGCCTCCTCTTACATTCAGCGAGTTTTTGGATTTCTCCAATCGTAGCGATCTCGTTCAAGAGTCTGAAGAACGACGCTATCAATGTGACGACATCGAATCGTTAAACGCGGCCTTCTTGGATTATTTGAATTTCGGAGGTTATCCCGAAGCGGTCTTGAACCCCGAAGTGCGGAGCAATCCAGATCAATTTATTCGGACCGACATCATCGAGAAGGTGCTGCTCAAAGACCTGCCAAGTCTATATGGAATCAACGACATTCAGGAATTGAACAAGCTCTTCATGTTCCTCGCTTACAACGCCGGTAATGAGGCAAGCTACGAGAATCTCTCTCAGGAATCCGGAATCACGAAACCGATGATCAAGAAGTACATTGAGTACCTCGAGAGTGCATTCCTGATCATCAAACTATCAACGGTAAACGACACATGTCGATCAATGCAAAGAGAGCGGAATTTCAAAGTCTATCTGAACAACCCGTCAATGAGGGCCGCTTTATTCAGCCCGATTGCGGCTGACGATACAACCTTGATTGGGCATCTCGCAGAGTGTGCGGTCTTCTCACAGTGGCAACACGCCGCATCATTTCGTCAACTTCGGTATGCGCGCTGGCGAAATTTGGGCGAGGTAGATGCTGTCTATTTGTTGCCAGGAAAGGAAAAGCCGCTCTGGATAGGTGAGGTCAAATGGTCCGACCAATACGCCGGCAAACCAAATCGCCAAGTGAAACATCTCCGCCACCTGTTAGGTAAGCACGATACGATTGAATCGGCGTTCCTGACCACAAGGACAATAGCTGAAACAACTGAGCTAGACGGCCGACCGCTAACAATCTGGCCGACGGCTTTATATTGTTATACGGTCGGCAAGAACACGACGTCTGATCTCAGCATGGCGTTAAAGTTCGGAACTAAGACCGAGGCGTGATCATGGACAAGAACCAATCCGACAAATTCAAGGAAACCGCCCGCGAACTGGAGTCCGACGAGGACGAGAAGCGCTGGGAAAAGCGGTTGAAGAAGGTCGTTGATAAAGCGCAGAAAGAGCCACAGGAAAAGCGCGACGATTGATTGCGGTACCCTGATACCTGTGGTATTATAGTACCACTATGGTTCGTTTGCGCATTTTCCTTTGGCGTCAGCTCTTGAGGCTTGCGCCGACATGCGCATTACAATTCGCGCTTGTTGGCAGGCGGGGCGTTCATGCGCAATTTCTGGGCCCTGGTGAAACCGAGACCGTGACTGCCAAGGGCGTGTGCTGGCTGACGATCAACGAAGACTAGCACTGATAATTTCCGTCAATTTGCGCGTTGAAGTACCGTCCTTTCGATGGCGCGTTAATTAGGCCATGCCAGATGTGCTCCGGCACTCCGCAATAATCGTACGGTTTACCCTCTGGAAACCAGAGCGTAAGGCGCTGTGCTTTCTCGTCGTACTCGGCTCGCTTGATCGCGCTCGAACTGAAATATGGCATCCCTCGTCTCCCGAATCCCTATCGGGAGTACTCATAGCACATTGGGTTTGTAAACTACATAATCGCCCCAAGATAACCTATATGGTACAGTGTAGGACAGCGATATCTCGCGCCGCGATGTCAGCTGCGATCGACCGCATGTCCAAAGAGATTTTCAGGGAGGAAAAGGCTGGTCGGGGCGACTGGATTCGAACCAGCGACCTCCACACCCCCAGTATGATGCGCTACCAGGCTGCGCTACGCCCCGACCAAGGGGGCGCGATGTAAATCCGATAGCGTTGCAATGCAAGCGCCGGCTTTGTCGATGCCCGCGTATCCGCAGCACTACCCGCCGATGAAAGTCGTAAACTCTGACACCGGCACGCGATCCGTCCGAAAACTGTTGATCGGTGCATCGGGGTCGTGATGGCCGAGCGCCATACCGCAATAGAGCATATGTGTATCGGGAACGCCGAGCCATCGGCGGACCATCTCGTGCAGGACGGCCCAGGCTTCCTGCGGGCAGCTGTCCAGGCCTTCGGCCTGCGCGGCGAGCATCAGCGTCTGGATGAACATGCCGAGATGCGCCATCTGCCCGTTGCCTGCGGCGAGCGCCCGGTCGATCGTGAAGAACAGGCCGACCGGCGCGTCGAAAAAGCGGAAATTGGCCGCCATCTGCTCCATCCGCCCGGCCTGGTCGTCCCGCGCAACGCCGGCCGCGCCGAACATCTCCTCGGCGTTGCGCATCCGCCGCTCGCTATGCGTATCGCTCATCCCGGCCGGATAGATTTCGAATTCCGCCGCACCGAGATCGACACCGTCGGCAATCGCTTCCAGCGCTTTTTCCTTCAGCTCGGCGAGCTTGTCGCCCATCACGACATAGACGGTCCAGGGCTGCATATTGCTGCCCGAGGGCGAGCGGCTGGCGAGCGCCAGCAGGCGCTCGACGGTTTCCCGGTCGATCGGCGTGTCGAGAAAGGCGCGGCGGGACTGGCGGGCGTTAATCGCCTCGCTGACCGTCAATTCGTCCATCGGCTTAGCCATCGCCCATCAGCGTCCGGCCCGGTTCCGCCGGATAGCTTTTGACGCTGACGCCGAGGATCTTCGCGCCTGACAGTGCCTGGTTGAAGGTCGCCATGTGGGGGCTCTGGAAATGGGCGGTGAGCGCGTCCTGGTCTTTCCAGATTTCGGCGATGCGCATGACGTCGGGCTCTTCCAGCGCGCGGCCATAGGCATAGCTGATACAGCCCTCTTCCTTGCGCGTTTCCTCGATCATGGCGACGGCGGCATCGTGCAGCCTGTCCAGTTCGCCGGCTTCCATCCGGACCCATCCCTCGACGATAATCATGCGATTCCCCTCCGTTCCTGTTTGCCGTCGGTGCTAGCGGGCCGGAGCGTCAATGCAAATAAATTTGCCGCGCATGGATGGCAGTTGCACGAAACGCACCTTAGGTGATAGAGGCGCGCCACTTACACGGGGCGTAACATCACGCCCGATCAACCAGCTTACAGGTTCGCATCATGTCCGCCACACCCGTTCTCGCCGCAGCCGCTCCGTCCGGAGGCGCCGGCTCATTCATTATCCAGCTCGTTCCGCTGATCCTGATTTTCGTGATCTTCTGGTTCCTGCTGATCCGTCCGCAGCAAAAGCGCATGAAGGACCACCGCGCGATGATCGATGCGGTCAAGCGCGGCGATCGCGTGGTCACCGGCGGCGGCCTGCTGGGCAAGGTCACCAAGGTCAATGACGACGAGGTCGAAGTCGATCTGGGCGGCGGGCAGAAGGTGACCGCGCTCAAGGCTACGCTTTCCGACGTGCGCAATCCCAACGCAGCCAACGATTAAGGCATATATCGACCGATGAACGATTTTCCGACATGGAAGGTCTGGATGCTCACGGCGTTGCTCGTCGTTGGCGTATTGACGGCTATCCCGAGCATGCTGAGCGAACAGCAGCGGGCGATGCTTCCCGATTTCCTGCCGCAGCCGACGATCAATCTCGGCCTCGATCTGTCGGGCGGGGTGCATATCCTGCTCGAAGCGCAGACCGAGGAGTTCGAGGAACAGCGGCTCCAGACCATGTCGGATCGCATCGAAGACGCGATGGAGGACGATGGGCCCGAGATCGAGATCGGCAGCCTGTCCCGCAGCGGCGGCGAGATCAGCTTCACGGTACGCGACGAAGCGCAGCTCGACGATGCGATGGAGCGCGTCCGTGCGCTGACCCAGCCCGTTGGCTTTACCGGCGAGCGCGATTTCAGCGTCGAGAATGAAGATTCGCTGACCGTCGTGGTCCGGCCGACGGAAACGGGCACGGCCGAAGCCGTTAACACCGCCGTTGAAACCGCGACCGAGGTCGTCCGCACCCGGATCGACGAGCTCGGCACCCGCGAACCGACAATCATCCGCCAGGGCGCGGAACGCATCGTCGTCCAGGTGCCGGGCCTCGACAGTCCGGAATCGCTGATGAGCCTACTCGGCCGGACGGCGAGCCTCGAATTCCGCATGGTCAATTACGAGGCCGATCCCAATATGGCGCTCGTCTGCCAGGCGCCGATCGGCAGCGAAGCCTTGCCCTATGCGGATCAGGAAGAGGGCACGGGCTGTGTCATCGTCCAGCGCCGCGTGATGGTGTCGGGCGATCAGCTCGTGAACGCCCAGCAGGGCTTCGATCAGCGGACCGGCGAAGTGACCGTCAACCTGACCTTCGACGGTGCGGGTGGCCGGGCCTTCGGCCGGGTGACGCAGGAAAATGTCGGCCGGCCCTTCGCGATCATTCTCGACGGCGAAGTGCTTTCCGCGCCCAATATCAACGAGCCAATTCTCGGCGGCAACGCCCAGATTACGGGAAGCTTTTCGGTCCAGTCGGCCAACGAACTGGCGATCGCGCTTCGCTCAGGCCGCTTGCCGGTCGAACTGGCGGTGATCGAAAACCGGACGGTTGGCCCGGAACTGGGCGGCGATTCGATCCGGCTCGGCGGCCTGGCGGGGCTGATTGCCACCGTCGCCGTGATGACCTTCATGTTCGTAACCTATGGCCGGTTCGGCGTTTATGCGAACATCGCCCTGGCGCTGAACCTGACGCTCGTACTCGCCATCATGGCGATGCTCGATGCGACGCTGACCTTGCCGGGCATTGCGGGCTTCGTGTTGACGGTGGGCGCGGCAGTCGACGCGAACGTGCTGATCAACGAACGAATACGCGAGGAACAGAGACGCGGGCGCAAGATTATCGATGCCGTGCAGATGGGCTATAAAGAGGCCAGCCGGGCGATTTTCGATGCGAATATCACCAACTTTATCGGTGGTGCGCTGATGTTCTCGTTCGGCTCGGGTCCGGTCCGCGGTTTTGCCGTGGTGCTCGTTATCGGTATCATCACATCGGTATTCACGGCCGTCACGATCACGCGGATGATGGTCTCGGTGTGGATCAAGAATAAACGGCCCAAGGAGCTCGTGGTCTGATGCGCCTTCTCAAGCTTGTCCCCGAGAACACCAATATCGGCTTCCTCAAATGGCGCAACATCGCCATCGGCATCTCGATCCTGCTCACGGTCGCGTCGATCGCGCTGACCGTGACGCGCGGCTTGAATTTCGGTGTCGATTTCGCTGGCGGTCAGATGATCCAGGCGACCTTTACCGAAGATGCGGAAGCCCCGGTCGGCGCGCTGCGCGCGGATATCGCGGCGCTCGATATCGAAGGCGCGTCGATCCAGCGGTTCGGCGAGCCCAACCAGGTCTCCATCCGCATGCGCGTCACTGAGGGCGCGGACGACGATCCGGAACTGGCCAACGCCATATCGGCCCGCGTCACGCAGATGATGGAGGCGGAATATCCGGGCGTGCGGATCGACTCGGTCGATTCGGTGTCCGGCAAGGTGTCGGACGAGCTGTTCCGGGCCGGCGCGTTGGCGCTCGGGCTCGCGATGGTCGCGATTGCGCTCTACATCTGGTTGCGCTTCGAATGGCAGTTCGGGGTCGGGGCGCTCTTCGCGTTGTTCCACGACGTCGCGCTGACCTTCGGCTTTTTCGCGCTGACCCAGCTCGAGTTCAATCTGAATATCGTGGCCGCGCTGCTGACGATCATCGGCTATTCGCTCAACGATACGATCGTGGTTTACGACCGGATTCGGGAGAATCTGCGCAAATATCGCAAGATGGAAATCGTGCCGCTGCTCGACCTGTCGGTGAACGAAACGCTCGCCCGCACGGTGATGACCAGCTTGACCATGGTTATCGCACTCGTCGTGCTGATCTGGGTCGGGCCCGATGTGCTGTTCGGCTTTACCGCGGCCATGCTCCTTGGCATTTTCATCGGTACCTACAGCTCGGTTTATATGGCCGCGCCGATCCTGATCTGGCTGAAGGTCGGGCCCGATACGTTCGTACCCGTCGAAACCGGCGACGGACCGAAGGTCCATAAGGAGGGCTACGGCCGCTAATGGTTTCGCTGAAACGCGACGAGCCTGCCACCGGCCCCTTGATCACGGGTTTCGCCGGTACGGGTTTTCGCGTCGACGACGAGATTGTCGATAGCGGCCTCTGGCTGACGCCTAAATGGGCGCGGCCGTGGGAGATATCCGATATCGCCGCGCTCGACGCCGAAATGCTCGAACCGCTACTGTCGATCGATCCGATGCCCGAATTTCTGCTGCTCGGCACGGGCGCCAGCCTCAACCGTCCCTCGTCCGCCTTCGTCGCGGCGCTGGAAGCGCGCGATATCGGCGTCGAGGCGATGGACAGCCGGGCGGCGGCACGCAGCTGGGGCCTGCTCCGCGGCGAGGACCGCTGGTTTGTCGCGGCGCTGCTACCGCTCGACCAGGGCTGAGAGATGGTCGAACAGCGCGTCGCTGTTCCGCTCCCATGAAAAATCGTCGACCGTCGCGCGCACTGCGTCCTGATCCGGCGGATCGGCGAGAATGCGCCGGATCTCGGCCGCTATTGCCGCGGGCTCCCGGGCGACCATCGCGCCCGCTTCGGGCCGCTCGATCAACTCGGCCGCGCCACCTGCATCGCTGATAACGATGGGCGTGCCGCAGGCCAGCGCCTCCACCCACGCATTGGCGAGCCCTTCGGATGTGGATGGCAGCGCCATCACATCCGCGGTCGCGAGCAGGGCCGCCACATCTGCGTGCGGCAGATTGCCGGGTAATCGCACACGGTCGCCCAGCCCCAGCCTGGCAACTTGCTCCTCCAGCGCGTCCCGATCGGGGCCCTCGCCGATGCACCAGAGGGTTGCATCCGGAATATCGCGCATCGCTTCGATCACGAGTTTCTGGCCCTTGCGGGGAATCAGCGCGCCGACGGTAACGATCAGCGGACCGGCTATTCCGAGCCTGGCCTTCTCGGCCGCACGGTCGACGGGCCGAAACAGCTGCTTGTCGATACCGGTATAATGGACCGTAATCTTATCCGCCGCCATTCCCAGCGCTGCCATATCCTCTTTCAGCGCCTTGCTGACCGCGAGCAGGCCGCCCGCCTTTCCGCCGGCCTTGCGGATCTGCCCGGCACAGCCCGCTTTACGCCCCCAATAATGGATGTCCGCGCCGCGCGCCTTGACCGAGAAAGGCACGCCAAACTCTTCCGCAAGCCGCATCGCGGCGGGACCATCCGGATAGAAAAATTCCGCGTCGATAATGTCGAACGGAAAGCGTTCGCGAATCTCGCGCAACAGCGGCTTCGCCGAGCGCGCAGTCGCACCCGGGGCGAACGGACCGCCGAGCTTCGGGATGGTGGGAAAACGTGGCCGATGAACGATGACGTCCTTCCACGTTTCGCGTTCGGGAACCGCGGCGAAGGGCCGGTAGCGCGCATGCCGTTTAAATGGCCATGGCGGCACCCCGATCGGCGCGACGACCTGGAGCTCGACATCGTCGCGCGCGGCCAGCGTCAGCGTCTGGCGTTCGACGAAACCGCCGAAAGTCGGCCGCGACGCATCGGGAAACAGGGTCGCGAGAGTGAGCACGCGGAGCATGGCCCAGCGCTATAGCCGAACGGCGCGGCTGCGGAACCCTTTAGACGATCCTGCGCGGATGCTCTCTTGGCGGCGGCGATCCGCTGCGCTAGAGGCAGGGTCATGCGTATCCAGTTCCGCCCCGCAGCCACGCTTCTTGTCGCTGCCGCTCTCGTGCCGCTTGCTTCGTGCGCCGGCCCGAGCGTCCAAACCCGCGCCGACACCCAGTATGTCGCGCGCGACGTCAACACGCTGTACAATCTTGGGAAGGACCGGCTCGACCGGAACCAGTACAGCATCGCCGCGGCGATCTTTTCCGAAGTCGAGCGCCAGCATCCCTATTCGCCCTGGGCACGGCGCGCGCAGCTGATGGGCGCATTCAGCTTCTATCTTGCGCGCGAATATCCCGACGCCATTTCCTCGGCGCGGCGCTTCCTCTCGATCCATCCGGGCAACCGCGATGCGCCCTATGCCTATTATCTGATCGCGATCAGCTATTATGAGCAGATTTCGGACGTCACTCGCGACCAGTCGGTCACGCGTCAGGCGCAGGCGGCGCTGAACGATGTCGTCCGCCGCTATCCCGACAGCGTCTATGCGGCCGATGCCCGGCTGAAGCTCGATCTGGTCAACGATCATCTGGCCGGCAAGGAAATGGAAATCGGTCGCTTCTATCAGCGCCGCCGCCAATGGCTCGCCGCGACCGTCCGCTTCCGCAATGTCGTCGACAGCTATGAGACGACGACGCATGCGCCCGAAGCGCTGATGCGGCTGACCGAAAGCTATCTCGCGCTCGGCATTATCGAGGAAGCGCGCCGCGCGGCCGCCGTACTCGGCAACAACTATCCCGAGACGCGCTGGTATGAGCGCGCCTACGATCTCATGCAGCGCCACGGCAACGTCGCGAGCGCCAGCGACAATTGATCGGTAAGACCGCTGGCCTGACCGCCAAAATCCGGTAAAAGCCGGACGATGCTGACCGGGCTTTCCATTCGCGATGTCGTGCTGATCGAGGCGCTCGATCTGCGCTTCTCCGACGGGCTTGGCGCGCTGACCGGTGAAACCGGCGCGGGCAAGTCTATCCTGCTCGATGCGCTGGGCCTGGCGCTCGGCGTGCGCGCCGATAGCGGTCTTGTGCGGCAGGGCGCGGAGCGCGCCGTCGTCAGCGCCACCTTCGATATTCCCGCCAGCCATGCGGCGGGCGCGCTGCTCACCGAGAGCGGCCTGGATGCCGAACCGGGCGAACCGCTTATCCTGCGCCGCATCGTCAAGGCCGATGGCGGCAGCCGGGCGAGCGTCAACGACCAGCCGGTGTCCGCGGCCCTGTTGCGCGAGATTGGCGGTCTGCTTGTCGAGATTCACGGCCAGCATGACGATCGCGGTCTGCTCAACGCCAAGGGCCATCGCGCGCTGCTCGATACGTTCGGCGGTGTCGATCTCGCAAAGATCGCTAAGGCTTGGGCCGAGTGGCGGGCCGCGGAAGAGGCGCTGGCCGATGCGCGCGCCGAAGTGGAAGAGGCCGAACGCGACCGGGACTTTCTCGACCATGCGGTCAAGGAACTGAAGACGCTTGCGCCCCAGCCCGGCGAAGAGGTCGAACTGGCCGAGGCCCGGGCGACGATGCAAAAGGGCGACCGGATTTCGGGCGACCTCGCCGAAATTACCGAGCTGCTCGACGGGTCGGAAGGCGGCCTCGCCAAGCTGCGCCAGGCCGCGCGCCGGGCGGACCGGATAGCGGGCGAACATGAGGTGCTGGGCGAGGCGCTGGCGGCGCTCGATCGCGCGCTGATCGAAGCCGATCTCGCCGAGGAGAAGCTGGCCGAGGCCGGGCATATCCTCGCTTTCGATCCGGCGCGGCTCGACGAGGCGGAGGCCCGGCTGTTCGATATCCGCGCGCTGGCCCGCAAACATCGCGTCGAGCCCGATGCGCTGCCCGCGCTCGCCGAGGAGATGGCCGCGAAGCTCGAACGGATCGAAGCGGGCGGAGCGCATCTCGCCAAGCTGGAATCGGATGTCGCCGCCAGGCGCGACGCCTATATCGCGGCGGCCGAGGCCCTGCATGCCAAGCGTGCGAAGGCGGCCAAGGCGCTCGATACAGCGGTCGCCGCCGAGCTTGCACCGCTCAAGCTCGATGCCGCGCAATTCCGCACGGCGGTCGAGACGCTAGACGAAGCGCAATGGACGGCGAACGGACAGGACCGGGTGGCGTTCGAAATCTCGACCAATCCCGGCGCGCCCTTCGGACCGCTCGCCAAGATCGCCTCGGGCGGCGAACTCTCCCGCTTCATCCTCGCGCTCAAGGTCGCGCTGGCCGAGCAGGGCGGCGCGGCGACGATGATCTTCGACGAGATCGACCGCGGCGTCGGCGGCGCGGTAGCGAGCGCGATCGGCGAACGGCTGGCCCGGCTGGCCGACGGCGCGCAGCTGCTCGTCGTCACGCATAGCCCCCAGGTCGCCGCCCGCGCCGGCCATCAATGGCAGATCGCGAAAAGCTCGGACGGGCTGGTCACACGCACCGGCGTCCAGCAGCTCGACTCCGCCGAACGCCGCGAGGAAATCGCGCGGATGCTCTCGGGCGCCGAAATCACGGATGAAGCGCGCGCGCAGGCGGATCGGTTGTTGGAGGGGGTGTGAAGGAAACTGTCTCCGAGCGCACCGGAGCCCCCTCCTCTTCAGAGGAGGGGGTTGGGGGTGGTGCTGTTTCTCGCCAAATGCTTCTCTCACGGGCCGCCGAGATGCGCGGCAATCCAACAGAGCCCGAACGCCGCCTCTGGGTGGAACTGCGCGGCAGCCGGTTCTTCGGGCACAAATTCCGGCGACAGGCAATTATCGGGAATCGAATTGTCGATTTCTTCTGCCCGGCCAAGGGACTGGCAGTAGAGATCGACGGCGATACGCATGATGCGGAGCTGGACAAGAGGAAGGATAAACGGCTGAACGGGGAAACCGGCTTCCAAGTGGTTCGGTTTACGAATGCCGATGTTATGCGGAACATGGACGGGGTGCTGGTTGCGTTGAAGAAAGCGCTGGACGGGCAGGAGGATCGTTGGAACGTAGGGCACCACCCCCTACCCCCCTCCTCTGAAGAGGAGGGGGAATGACGGGCGATATTTCCAGTCTTTCCGAAGCCGAAGCCGCAAACGAACTTATGCGGCTGGCGAAGCAGATTGCCGAGCATAACAGGCTCTACCATATCGAGGATTCGCCCGAAATCTCGGACGCGGACTATGACGCGCTCGTCCGCCGCAATGCCGAGCTCGAAGAGCAATTCCCGCATCTGGTGCGCGCGGACAGTCCGTCGAAACAGGTGGGCGCGGCGGTCGCGGCGTCGCCGCTCTCCAAGGTGCAGCATGAGCAGCGGCTCTATTCGCTCGATAACGGATTTTCGGACGAGGATATCGTCGAATGGGTGGCGCGCGTCCGGCGCTATCTGAACCTGGCCGAAGACGATCCCGTCGCCATGACGGCCGAGGACAAGATCGACGGGCTCTCGCTGTCGATCCGCTATAAGGACCGCAAACTCGTGCTCGCGGCGACGCGCGGGGACGGACAGACGGGCGAGGATGTGACGGCCAATGCCCGGACCATCGCCGATATTCCCGACACGCTGCCCGCCAGCGCGCCGGATATCTTCGAGGTCCGCGGCGAGGTCTATATGTCGAAACAGGCCTTTGCCGATCTCAACACGCGGCAGGAGGCAGCGGACGAGAAGATCTACGCCAATCCGCGCAATGCCGCCGCCGGCTCGCTGCGCCAGCTCGATCCCGCGATCACCGAAAGCCGCAACCTCAACTTTCTCGCCCATGGCTGGGGCGTGACGAGCGCGGTGCCGGGCGAGACGCAGATGGCGGTCATGCAAGCGCTCGGGGATTGGGGCATTCCGGTCTCGGGTCAGCTCGAGCGGTTCGAAACCAGCGAGGCGTTGCTCGATCACTATCGCGCCATCGAGCATCGGCGCGCGGACATGCCCTATGATATCGACGGCGTCGTCTACAAGGTGGACCGGCTGGACTGGCAGGCGCGGCTCGGTTTCGTCGCCAAAGCGCCGCGCTGGGCGCTCGCCCATAAATTCCCGGCCGAACGGGCCGAAACGGTGCTCGAAGCGATTGACATACAGGTCGGGCGGACGGGCAAGCTGACGCCCGTTGGCCGGCTGACGCCGGTCACGGTCGGCGGGGTCGTCGTCTCCAACGTCACGCTCCACAATCGCGACGAGATCGAGCGGCTCGGCGTCCGCCCCGGCGACTGGGTAGTCGTGCAGCGCGCCGGAGACGTGATCCCGCAGGTCGTCGAAAATCTGACGCGTGCGGAAAAGCGCAAAGCCTATGTCTTCCCGGACGCATGCCCGCGCTGCGGTTCGGATGCCGTCGCCGAGGAAGGCGAGGTCGATGTCCGCTGCACGGGCGGGCTGATTTGTCCGGCCCAGCAGGTCCAGCGGCTCATCCATTTCGTCAGCCGGGTGGCGATGGATATCGACGGGCTGGGCGAAAAGAGCATCGCCGAATTTTACGAACTCGGCTGGCTCGACAAAGGGCCGGCCGATATCTTCCGGCTGCACGAGAAACGCGAAGAATTGCTGGCGCGCGAGGGCTGGAAGGAAAAGTCGGTCGATAATCTGCTCGCCGCCATCGAGGCGAAGCGCACGCCCGATGCGGCGCGGCTGCTGTTCGGCCTCGGCATCCGACATATCGGCGCGGTCACGGCGCGGGACTTGCTCAAGGGTCTGGGCGATATCCGGAAACTGCCGGACAAGGGCGCGGAGATCGCCGCCTATCGCGAAGACCATCCGCAAGGCGAAGACGAGTCCGACGGCAAATATCGCGATCGAATCACCGAAGCGGTGAAATCGATCCTCGAAGTGCGCGCCGACGGCATCGGCACCGCTGCCGGCTTTGCGCTCGCCGACTTCTTCCGGGAGGAGCATAACCGGGCGGCATGGGACGATCTGCTCGGCGAGGTCGATCCGCCGCTGTACGAGGTCGAAATCACAGAGAGTCCGGTGTCCGGCAAGACGGTCGTGTTCACCGGTAAGCTCGAAACAATGAGCCGCGACGAGGCCAAGGCGCAGGCCGAACGGCTCGGCGCGAAGGCTGTCGGGTCGGTGAGTGCGAAAACGGACTTGCTGGTTGCGGGCCCGGGCGCGGGATCGAAGCTCAAAAAGGCCGCCGATCTCGGGATTGATGTGATCGACGAAGCCGGCTGGGCGGAGATCGTGGCCGCGGCGAGCGAATGACTCAGCCTTCCAACGTCATTCCCGCGAAAGCGGGAATGACAACAAAGGCAATACACGCTGGAACCCTGAAAATCCTGTCCTACAGGCGCTGGTTTATGGCATCATCTTGTCATGCCCGAGCCTATTGAATTCTGTCCTATCGCCACTTTCCGGCCATTCTCGGACGCGACCGGATTTCCGACTTATACCCTGTGACCATTGTGACTTTTCGACCGCTAGAACCAGCGCATCACGCCCGTATTGAACGGCGTCCAGATGCCGATGCGAACCCCCGCGTCGCGCAGGATCGCGCCCGTCCATTCGTTGCACGTCCGGAACGCCGTATAGCGGCCATGCGCTTCGTAAAAGACGTCGTTCGGTCCATATGCACCGGCTGGTCGCGAATCTCCCTCGGTGTCGAGCGCGAACTGGGCGCGGATGGCCGCCGCGATCCGGCGATACTGGTCCGGCGTAACCGTGAGCGGGCGAAGGTCGTCGGCGATTTGCGGCGCGGCGATATGGTCGACATGGACGAGGCTGGCGTCGCTGCCGAACAGGGCGGTCATAGCAGTGGAAAATCGCAGATCGGCCCAGGTCGGCGTTTCGAGATAGAAGGTCCGGTCGCCCCAGCCGAAGAGGAGATGGTCGCTGAAATAGCGCGGGTCGGCCAGATGCTCGGGACGGATCAGGTCGCTCCAGTCTGCGATGGCGTTGGTGCGGGGCAGGACGAGGCCGGTATGGATGCCGTTGTCATGAACATAGAGCGTGATGCCCGTTTCGGGCTCCCGCCAGTCGCTGTTGGCGGGGATCAGCGATCCGCCGATCCCGGCAAGCGGATAGGCGAGAAGCAGCAGGCCGAATATCGCCAGAGCCCGGCCGATGCCGCGAAACGCCCGTTTCATCGCCTTTCTCCGCTGGATTTTGACCTCGGTCATTCGTTCTTTACGCGCTTTGATGCTATATCGCCCGTATGACAGCAGAAACACATGTTTTCGAACGCCCGCCCGACGGCGCCGCCGAGGATTGGTCGATTCCGCAGCAATGGGATCGGTACACCGAGGAAGAGCATCAAACCTGGGATATTTTATTCGCGCGCCAGCTCAAGCAGCTGCCGGGGCGCGCCAGCCAGGCCTTTCTCGACGGGATCGACGTCCTGAACCTTTCGAAGCCCGGTATTCCGGATTTCGAGGAATTGTCGGAGCGGCTGATGCAGGCGACCGGCTGGCAGGTGATCGCCGTGCCCGGTCTCGTGCCGGACGAAGTCTTTTTCGATCATCTCGCCAATCGCCGCTTCGTGGCCGGCAATTTTATCCGCGAGCGCGATCAGCTCGATTATCTGCAGGAACCGGATGTGTTCCATGACGTGTTCGGCCATGTGCCGATGCTCGCGAACCCGGTGTTCGGCGATTATATGGCGGCCTATGGCCGGGGCGGGTTAAGGGCTCTGGAGTTTGACAGCCTCGATCATCTCGCGCGCCTGTATTGGTACACGGTCGAGTTCGGATTGATCGAGGAGCCGGAAGGCTTGCGCATTTACGGTTCGGGCATTGTGTCGAGCCATGGCGAAAGCCTGTTCGCGCTCGACGATCCGAGCCCCAATCGCATCCGATTCGACATGAAGCGGGTCATGCAGACCAACTACCGGATCGACGATTTCCAGCAGGTCTATTTTGTCATTCCGAGTTTCGAGGAACTGCTCCGCGTGACGGTCGAGACGGACTTCGCGCCGCTATACGAGGCGCTGGAAGATGCGCCCGATTATGCGCCCGAGGAAATCGCCGAAGGCGATAACGTAATTACGCGCGGGACGCAGGCCTATGCCCGCGAACGCGCGGCCGCTTCTCCAGCCTGAGGATCGACCATTCGCCGCGATTGAGCTGTTCGGCGAGCCGGAAACGCTGGCGGCGATAGGCGGAGATAACCGCATCGGCCTGGCGATCGAGCAGACCCGCCAGAACCAGCGTGCCGCGCGGCGCCACGGCATTGCCGAAGCCGGGCGCGAGATCGATCAGCGGCCCGGCGAGAATATTGGCGATCAGCAGGTCGTAAGGCGCGCGGGCGCGCAACCTGCGATGGACGAGCCCGGCGGCCGTCACCAGTTCGAGCCGGCCGGGGCCCGTGCCCAGCGGCACGGCGTTGATCGCCGCATTCTGCTCGGCGACCGTAATCGCCACGGGATCGATATCGGAAGCGACGGTCCGCGCCTGCGGCCATGTTGCGAGCGCGGCAAATGCGAGCAGGCCCGTCCCGGTGCCGATATCGGCAATGTCGCGATATCGGCGGCCCGACGACTTGAGCCGGTCGAGTATGGCGAGGCAACCGGCGGTGGTCTCGTGATGGCCGGTTCCGAAAGCTTGGCCGGCATCGATTTCGAAGGCCGTCGCATCTTCCGGCACGAGATCGCGATGGATCGGGGTATGGACGAAAAACCGGCCCTCATGGATCGGTTCCAGCCCCGCCTGGCTGACCGCGACCCAGTCCTGGTCGTCGAGCTGCGTGATTACGGCATCCTGTCCGGCGGCGCTCGGCACGAGATGTGTCGCCATCGCTATCGTCTCGGACGACGGTTCGTCCTCGAAATAGATATCGAGCTGCCATTCGTCCGGCCGTCCCGCATCGATCTCGCTGGTCATCAGAACGGGCACCGGCTCCATCAGCGCGAACGGCGCGATATCGTCCTTGAGGATTTCCGCCTCGGCGCGCGTGCAGGGCAAAGTGAGTTTCCAGGAAGCGCCCGGCTCGCTCGTCACCGGACGAAGCTCGCGCCGTTGATATCGAGCACCGCGCCGGTCATCGACGGTGGGGCGTCGAGCGCGCAGAAGCGGATCGTCTCCGCCACTTCCTCAGGCGTGGCGACCCGGCCGAGCGGGATGTCGCGCAGCAGTTTCTCGCCGCCGCGGCTCGCGAGATAATCATCGGCCATGCCGGTCATCGTGAAGCCCGGGCAGATCGCGAAGGCGAGGATGTTCTCGGCCGCATATGCGCGCGCGATCGTCTTGGTCATCGCGACCATGCCGCCTTTCGACGCCGCATAATGCCAGTGGTCCGGGCTGTCGCCGCGATAGGCCGCGCGGCTGGCGATATTGACGATCCGCCCGCCGTCATGCTCGCGAAAGTGGAGTACGGCCAACCGGCACAGCTCCGCACTGGCCGTCAGGTTGATCCGCAGCGTGCGCTCGAAATCCGTGCGCCAGGCCGTATCGTCCTGATCGATCGACGATGCCTCGAAGATCCCGGCATTGTTGACGAGGACGTCGATCCGCCCGTCGAGCAGGTCCAGCGCCGCGCCCCATGTCTGCCGCGCCGCGCCGGGCTGATCGAAGTCGGCCGCGATGGCAACCGCGCCGTCGGATTGCGTCGCATGCAGCGCGAGGCGGGTACCGGACCCAGCGAGCGCCTCTGCGGCCGCTTTGCCGATCCCCCGGCGCGCGCCGGTGACGAAGATGTGTGTGTCGGCCGTGTCGGTCATCGGTCTTCGATAAGCCGACGGGCCCGCGAGTGGAAGCGTTTAGCCCTCGGCCATGCGGCGGACGAACTCTCCGGCTGCGCCCGTCAGCTTCTGCAGATGTCCGTCGACGCCGTGAAAGCCGTCCGAAACCCGGCTGATGTCGGACGAGACGCTCTCGCTGTCCTCGCGGATCGCGGCGATCGTTCCTGACATCGAGTCGGCGGCGAGGGCCGTCTCGTCCACGGCGGCCGTAATCGTCGTCACGGTCTGCGCCTGCTGCTCCATCGCTTCGCGGATGCGGGTGGCCGAGGCCTGTACCTCGTTGACCGTGGCGCGAATCGATTCATTGGTTTCGACGGTTTGCGCGGTGGCGGACTGGATCGCCGCTATCTTGTTGGCGATATCGTCCGTCGCCTGCGCCGTCTGATTGGCGAGTGTCTTGACCTCTTGTGCGACGACCGCAAAACCGCGACCCGCATCGCCCGCGCGCGCGGCTTCGATGGTTGCGTTCAGCGCGAGCAAATTGGTCTGACCCGCCACGTCGCGGATCAGGCCGAGGATCGATTCGATGGAATCCGTATGTTCTGAGAGCGCCTCGCTGACCCGTACGGCCTCCTGCGCCTGTTCCGAGGCGCGAGTTGCGACATCGGCGGATGTCTCGACCTCGCCGCGCGCCTCTTCGATCGCGCGGATCAGGCCGGCTGCGGTCTGCGCGGCTTCCCGCATGGCGATGGCCGATTGTTCGGCGGCCGCCGCGACCTCGGATGCCTTGCCGAGCATCCCTTGCACGGATTGCGATGCGTCATTGGTATTTTCGATTACGGCAAGACTGTCCGCAGTGGCATCCTGCACCGTTTTCTCGATTTTTTCGCGGAACAGCCGGGTGCTTTCCTGCCGCTTGCCTTCTTCCTCCTTGAACAGAATTTCGTTGATGAAGGAGGAGGTGATTTCGAACTCTAGCGCCGAAAACTGGAAATAGGCTTGGGTCAGGGCGAGGCGCAGGCTGTTGTCGTCGCCGGTGGCATCGTCGACCAGCCGCAATACGGTCTGGTTCACCATGGACAGGGCGGCATATAATTCCTTGGGCGAGATGCCGGCGGCGAGAATCCGCTCGGCATGTTTGTGTGCGATGTCGATCCAGCGGCGCTCCAACGGGCGGTTCAGTTTTTCCACGCTATATTCGGTAGAATAGGTGATCGCCTTTTCCAGTTGCTCTTCGCTCATGGCTTTCAGCGACGGATTGAGCGCGATGAACCGGTCCCAAAATTCCTCCGCAAGCGCGCGTTCGCGGCCCTCGACGACAACGCCGATACGCTTGATATTGGCTTCCAGGCTGCCGTCCTGATCGAAAACGGCAATATGATCCATAATGTTCATCTGTGTCTCGCCCGCGCTAATTATGCAGGAAACGGTGTTAAATGCGATTGGTTAAGAGCGCGTTAGCCTTGCTGTTCCTGCCCCAAAGCCCAGCTTGCATGCATAGGCCGTTCGTCTAAGAGGAACGCCGAACAGGAAAAGCCGTAGAGACCGTCATGTCACGCAACCATTCTCGCCCCTTATCGCCCCACCTCAGCCATTGGAGATGGGGCGCGAATATGCTGGTTTCGATCCTCCACCGGATCACCGGTGTGGGGCTTGCCATTGTCGGCGGACTGATCTTCGCAGGATGGCTGTTGGCCGCGGCCAGCGGTGAAGAAAGCTATAGCTGGTTCCTTGGCCTGCTGACCGTCGAAAGCGGCGCCATCAACATTGTCGGCGCAGTGCTCGGAATCGGGCTAACCTGGGCGTTTTTCACCCATCTCTTCAACGGCATGCGGCATTTCGTGCTGGATACCGGCGCGGGATACGAATTGAACACCAATCGGACCTGGTCGATCGCCGTCGTCGCCGGGGCGATCCTGGCGACGATAGCGCTATGGACCTGGCTGCTATGGCCGGCCATCGGCGCGCTTGTCGGGGGAGAAGGCTGATGGGTACGGGGCTCGGCCGCGTTCGCGGTCTCGGATCGGCGAAACAGGGTACGCATCACTGGTGGATGCAGCGGCTGACGGCCGCCGGAAACCTGCTGCTTGTCAGCTGGTTCGTCGTTTCCCTCGTACGGCTGCCGGACCTGTCCCACGCGGTCGTTACCGAGTGGCTCGCCAAGCCATTGGTGGCCATCGCGATGATCCTGCTTGCCGCGAACGTTTTCTGGCACCTGCGGCTCGGCCTGCAGGTCGTTATCGAAGACTATGTGCATAACGAGGCTTCGAAACTCGGGCTGATCGTGCTGCTCAATTTCTTTGCGATAGGGGCGGGCGCTGTCGCCATCTTCTCTGTCGCCAGAATCGCTTTCGGAGGCGCCGTATAATGGCCGACTCGTACAAGATTATCGATCACAGCTACGACACGGTGGTCGTCGGCGCCGGCGGATCAGGCTTGCGCGCCACCATGGGCAGCGCCGAAGCCGGGCTCAAGACAGCTTGCATCACAAAGGTCTTCCCGACCCGGTCTCACACTGTTGCCGCGCAGGGCGGCATCGCCGCTTCGCTCGGCAACAATACGCCCGATCACTGGACCTGGCACATGTACGATACGGTCAAGGGATCGGACTGGCTCGGTGACCAGGATGCGATCGAATATCTTGTCCGCGAAGCGCCGGAAGCCGTTTACGAGCTCGAGCATGCCGGCGTGCCGTTCAGCCGCAACGACGACGGCACCATCTATCAGCGCCCGTTCGGCGGCCATATGCAGAATATGGGCGAAGGCCCGCCGGTACAGCGCACCTGCGCTGCCGCCGACCGGACCGGCCATGCCATGCTCCATGCGCTCTATCAGCAGAGCCTGAAGTATGACGCGGATTTCTTTATCGAATATTTCGCGATCGACCTGATCATGGAAAATGGCGAGTGCCGGGGCGTGATCGCCATGTGCCTCGAAGACGGGTCTATCCAACGTTTCCGCTCGCAGGCCGTCGTACTGGCCACGGGCGGTTATGGCCGCGCCTATTTCAGCGCGACAAGCGCGCATAGCTGCACCGGCGATGGCGGCGGCATGGTTCTGCGCGCCGGTTTGCCTTTGCAGGATATGGAGTTCGTCCAGTTTCACCCGACCGGCATTTACGGCGCGGGCGTGTTGATTACCGAGGGCGCGCGCGGCGAGGGCGGTTATCTGACCAATTCCGAAGGCGAACGTTTCATGGAACGCTATGCGCCGAGCGCGAAGGATCTCGCCTCGCGCGACGTGGTCTCGCGCTGCATGGCGACCGAGATCCGCGAAGGCCGCGGTGTCGGGTCGGAAAAAGACCATATCTTCCTCCATCTCGACCATATCGATCCGAACGTGCTGGCCGAGCGGCTGCCGGGCATCACCGAAACCGGCAAGATTTTCGCCGGTGTCGATCTGACGCGCCAGGCGCTGCCCGTCGTGCCCACCGTCCATTACAATATGGGCGGCATCCCCTGTAACTATTGGGGCGAGGTGGTGAACCCGACGGCGGACGATCCCGATGCGGTGGTGCCGGGGCTCTATGCGGTGGGCGAGGCGGCTTGCGTGTCCGTGCATGGCGCCAACCGTCTCGGCTCCAACTCGCTCATCGACCTGGTTGTCTTTGGCCGGGCCACGGGCCTGCGCCTCAAAGACCAGCTCGAGGCCGGGGCGTCGCAAAAGCCCCTGCCGGACGACAGCGCCGATATGGCGCTCGAACGGCTCGACCATTTCCGCCATGCCGATGGCGATACGCCGACGGCAGAACTACGGCTCGATATGCAGAAGACGATGCAGGCGCATGCGGCCGTGTTCCGCGATACGAAGCTGCTCGACGAAGGCGTCGAAAAAATGGATGCCGTCAACGCGCGGCTCGCGGATGTTCGCGTGAGCGATCGATCGCTGATCTGGAACACCGATCTCATTGAGACGCTCGAGCTCGACAATCTCATGGGTCAGGCCGTGGTGACGATGGGCAGCGCCGCCAATCGCAAGGAAAGCCGCGGCGCGCATATGCACGAAGATTATCCGGACCGCGACGACGAAAACTGGATGAAGCATACGGTCACGACATTTAGCGGCTGGGGCGGCAAGGACGGCACAATCGGTATCGACTATCGCCCGGTCCATGATTTCACGCTGACCGACGAAGCCGACTATATCGAACCCAAGGCCAGGGTTTACTGAGTATGGCCTGGCCGGCTTGGATTATTTCCGCGCTGGCGCATCCGCAGGTCCGGCGCGCGGGCATCGAAGCGGCGACCAAGGCGGGCGGGATGCTCGCCGACCGGCTGGCAAAACGCAAAGGCGGCACAGAGATTCTGCCGCCCGAAGAAGGTCAGCCGTCGGACGCCGATCTGCTGCGCGAAGCGATGGAGAGCCTGCCCACCAAACAGGAACTGGCCGAAGCGATTGCCGCGCTCGATGCCCAGAGCGAGGCACGGATAGCGCGGCTGCGCGGCACGGTGATCCTGATCGCCATCGTCCAATTCGCCGCGCTCGCCATCCTGATGGCCGTGCTGATTTAGAACGCTTCGACGGAGACGATCATGAAAGCATTGGCTTTTTCCGCCCTGATGGGGCTTGTAGCCTGCGGACTGCCGGCGGCGGCCAGCGCGCAACTCTCTCCTGCCGAGGAACGGATCGCGCAAACGGTCGATGCGGAATATGAGCGGCACGTTTCGCTGCTCGAGCGGCTGACCAACCAGAATAGCGGAACGCGCAACATTGAGGGCAATCGCGCCGTGATGGAGATGTTGCGGCCCGAATTCGAGGCGCTCGGCTTTGCGGTCGAGATTATCGATCAGGCGGAGGTCGATCGCGCCGGGCATTTCTTCGCGCGGCACGAGGGCGATCCGGACGGCAAACGCATCCTGCTGATCGCGCATACCGATACGGTGTTCGAGCTGGATTCCGATTTTCAGACGTTCGTGCGCACCGGAGACCGCGCGACTGGCCCGGGCGTTTACGACGACAAGGGCGGGATCATCGTCATCCTGTCCGCGTTGCGCGCCATGCAGGCCGCGGGCACGCTTGACGGCGCCAACATTACCGTTGCGATCACCGGCGATGAGGAGGATTTCGGCGAACCCGCGAGCATATCGCGTCGCGATCTGATTGCGGCCGGGCAATGGGCCGACGTCGCGCTCGGCTTCGAAAGCCTCTCGATCGAGGACGGGCGGGATATGGGCGTGATCGCGCGGCGCTCCTCCAATGCCTGGACGCTGGTGGCACGCGGCAATGAAGGGCACAGTTCGGGCATATTCAGCGAGCGGATGGGCGACGGCGCGATATTCGAAATGGCGCGCATTATCGCGGCGTTCCGCACCGAACTGCCCGAGCCGAGCCTGACCTTCAATGTCGGCCTGATCACCGGCGGCACGACGGCGGCGTTGAGCGAGAACCAGCTCGCGGCGGAGGCGACGGGCAAGACCAATATCGTTCCGCCGATCGCGATGGCGCGCGGCGATTTCCGGACGCTGACGCAGGAACAGACGGATCGGGTACGCGCCCGCATGGAGGCGATTGTCGCCGACCATTCGCCCGGCACGAGCGCGTCGATCAGCTTCGACGAGGGCTATCCGCCAATGGCGCCGACCGACGGCAACCGGGCACTGCTGGACCAGCTCAATGCCATGAATGTCGATCTCGGCCTCGACGAACAGCCTGTGCTCGACCCGCTACGGCGCGGGGCTGCGGACATATCCTTCGTCGCGCCCCATGCCGATAGCCTGGCCGGTATGGGACCATCGGGCGAGCGTGCTCATGCGCCCGGCGAGACCATCCATCTCGACAGCATAAGGCGGCAGGCCAAACGGACCGCTATCCTGATGTCCCGCATAGCTGCGGAGCCTCGATAGCCGGGCCGAGCTTGACAGGCATTGTGTCGCGAAACAGGGTTTGGCGAAATCCGTGGCAGGAGATGACAGCTGATTGGAGCGCGGACCTTCTTGGTGTCGGTTTTGCTCGCATTGACGGGGCTGATCGCTTCCACGCCTGCCGTAGCGCAAACAGAAGCAGAGAGCGGCGCGATCAACCACACCCGCCCGCTGCCGCCATTCCTGTCCCGCATCCAGCCGCATGAGGCGGTCCTGGGCGCAAACGCAGGCACCGAATTTGAATATGACATCGATCCGGATGAGGCGCTGGCCGACCATCGCCGCCTGTCCGAAGCGCTTGCCGCGTTGGCGCCCCAACGGCCCGGCACGGTCGACGCCTATGTCCTTTCGATTGCGCTCGACAGCGACCCCGTCTTCGGGCGCGAGGCACGCGAAGCGGCCCGCGTGCTCGCCCGGCGCTACGGCGCGGAAGGCCGCGTCCTCACGCTGGCGGCGCCCGACGGCAATGGCGGTGCCAGCCTGCCGCACGGTTCGCTGACATCCTTGTCGATCGCACTGGCGCGGATCGCCGAGCTTATGGACCCGGCCGAGGATGTGCTCGTCCTGTACGCAACGAGCCACGGCCTGCCGGCGGGAATCGTCTATTATTATGGCGATCAGGGTTATGGGACGATGTCGGCGCTCCGGCTGTCCAATCTGCTTGGGGGGCTCCGGATCGCAAACCGGCTCGTCATCATGAACGCCTGCTTTTCCGGAACCTTTGTGCGCGGCCTGTCTTCGCCGACCAGCGTGGTGATTACGGCAGCGGCCGCCGACCGCTCCTCATTCGGCTGCACACCAAGCAATGACTGGACCTATTTCGGCGACGCTTTCGTCAACCGCTCGCTCCGTCGGCCGCAACCGCTGGCTGACGCATTCGACCAGGCCCAGACCAAGATCGCGCAATGGGAAGCCGATATCGGGATGATTCCGTCCGAACCGCAGATCACTATCGGACGACAGGCCAGCAGCTGGCTCGACATATTGGAAGGCGGAATCCCTCAGACGGCGACGGCACCGGTCGGTCGGCCTGCAAACGAAGACGCGCGACCCGCGGGCCGCTAGCGCCAGCGCAGATTGTCGCGGTTGAGCTGGCCGACGCTCGTTACACCCATCAGTTTCATGTCCCGCTCGATCTCGGCGCGCAGATTGCCGAGCGCCCGTTCCACGCCTGCCTGCCCGGCGGCGGCGAGCGCATAGAGATAGAGTCGCCCGCCCGAACAGGCTTTGGCGCCGACGCTCAGCGCTTTGAGGACATGGCTGCCGCGCCGGATGCCGCCATCGCAAATGACGTCGAGCCGGTCGCCGACCGCATCGACGATCTCCGCCAGCTGGTCGAACGGCGCGCGGCTGCCGTCCAGTTGTCGCCCGCCATGGTTGGAGACCATGATCGCGGTTGCCCCGATATCGGCCGCGCGCTTCGCATCCTCGACCGACATGATGCCTTTCAGGCAGAACTCCCCGCCCCAATCGGCGCGAATGTCCTCCGCCATCTTCCAGTCGAGAGACTGATCCAGCATCGTCGTGAAATAGTCGCCGATCGACAGGGCGACGCTGCTCCCCTCGCCGATATGGCCGGCGAGGTTCGGGAGCTCGAACTTCTCACGGAAGAGATAGTTGAGGCCCCAAGCGGGCTTGGCCGCATAGCTGAGAAAGGAACGCGGCGTGATGCGCGGCGGGGAGGTGAAACCGGTGCGCAGGCAGCGCTCCCGATTGCCGCCGACGATCGTGTCCACAGTGAGTGTCAGCGCGTCGAACCTGGCGGCCTTGCACTGCTCGACCATCGCCCGATTGAGCCCTTTGTCCTTATGGACGTAAAGCTGGAACATCTTGGGGCTCGATATGGTCGCGCCGATCTCCTCGATGCCGACGGTGGCGAGCGAGGAGATGCCGAAATAGGTGCCGAATTTCTCGGCCGCCCGGCCAACGGCTCGCTCGCCGCGCCAGTGAAACAGGCGCTGAAGCGCGGTCGGCGAGAGAAACAGCGGCATATCGATCTGCCGTCCCATCACGGTCGTGGACAGGTCGATCTCCTCGACGCCGGCCAAGACGCTAGGGACAAGGTCGCAATCTTCGTAAGCGCGGGTGTTGCGCGCGAGCGTGCATTCGTCGTCGGCGGCGCCGTCGATATAGTGGAAAACCGGGCCGGGCAGCCGGCGCTTTGCCAGTTTCCTGAAATCGTCGACATTATGACAATCGGTCAATCGCATGGCTGCGCCGTCTATACGAGCCGCGCCGCCTTGCCCACTGCGGCATCTGGCGAAGGGCGAAATATCGGTCTAGGGAGCGGCTTTGGGGCGCAATAATGGAGGTCGCCATGGCAGAAGCCTTGGAGCCGTTGAGAATACCGGTCGAAGACAAAGAGCGGATCCGGATCATGTTCATGGCGAAGCATGCGCTCTGGGGCGGCGGCATGCATCCCGAAGACGGCAACCACGCGATCTACCATCATGAAGTTCGGACGACGCTCGAGGGCCTCGATCTCAATCTCCGGGTGGAGAACAGCTATGACGTGCTGTTCACTTATCCCGATGTCGATTTCGTGTTTCCGCTGCTGAACCGTGGCGGCTTCGTGAATTCGGAAATGCTGATCCCGTTGCTCTGTAACATGCATCGGATTCCGTATGTCGGCGCCATTCCGTTCGTGCGGGGTTTGGGCGACGACAAGTCCGGCTCCAAGCTCGTCTGCGACCATGCCGGCGTGCCGACGGCGCCCTGGTTCTGCTATCGGCGCGGGGCACCGGTGGAGGAAGCCGATTGCCCTAAAGCCGAGCGCTGGGTGATCAAGCCCAATGCCTCGTCTGCCAGTTGGGGCATATCCGATGCGACCGATTGGGCCGGCGTCGCCAATGCCGTGGCGGACATGCACGGGCAGGGCCATGACGCGATCGTCGAACCCTATCTTGATGGGTACGACGTGCAGGTCGCGTTTATTTCGATGGGCGATCCGGTGATGCTGCCGATGCTGATCTATGAGCGCGAAGATACGCAAAAGCTCTGGACCTATTATGAGAAGCGCGATCTGGTCGCGAACACCGAAAAGTCCACGCTCAAACAGTTTGACGAGCCCGAATTCGCGCCGAAGATTGCCGACTATGCGAAGAAGGTCGCGCGCGAGTTCCAGCCGTTCGATTATGGCCGCATCGAGTTCCGGCTCGACCGCAATACCGGCGACATCAATTTCATCGAGATCAACCTCAACTGCAATCTCTGGTCGGAGAAGGTGATGGCGAAAGCCGCCGCGATCGCCGGTTTCAACCATGCCGATCTGCTGGAAACGATCCTTGCCGACAGTCTGCGGCGCAACGGGCTGATCAGCATCTAGGCTATTAAGCCGGGGTTCACCGGCGCTCCGTCAATGCCGTCGATGAAACGAGTGATTTTGTCGATGAGTTGAGTGGAGAGCGGAATGAGCGAGGGCACAAACAGTAGGTCGCCGGGGTTCAAACTGGCGATGGTCCTTCTCGTGGCTTTCCTGCTGTCGATCCCTCTCTTCACGATCTGGCTGCTCGTCTATGATCGCGAGCAGCAGTCGCAGACGGCGCTGACGTCCATCGCCGAGGGATGGGGCGGCCCGCAGGTCATGAGCGGCCCGTATCTGGTGATACCCTATCGCGCCGAGGCCAATGAGACGGTTACGGAGAACGGCCAGCAAACGACTCGCACGCGTCAGGTCTGGCGCGAGTTGACGCTCGCGCCGGAACGGTTCGAGCTCGAAACCCGGCTCGATCCCGAGCGCCGCCAGCGGTCCATTTACGAAGCGATTGTCTACACCGCGGCCAATGAGGGGCAGGCGGTGTATCGATTGCCCACTGATTTGGCGCGACAGGGCGTCGACGTCGCGACCCTTGCATTCGATCGCGCCGAATTGCGCTTCGGATTGTCCGACATGCGGGGAATCCAGGAGGCGGAGATCCGTTTTGACGGGGAACCGGTCGCGCTGACGCCGGGCGGCGGCAATCGCTCGGGCTTTTCGGCCGCGATAGATGCGGGCGCACTTGCCGAACGACCGCTCGAAGCGGCCTTCGCCTTCGCCGTGCGCGGCAATCAGCGATTGTCGCTGATGCCGCATGCGGGCCATACCGATTGGCAGGTCAGCTCAAGCTGGCCGCATCCGTCGTTCACGGGCGGTTTTTCGCCGGAGCGTGAAATTGACGGCGACGGCTTCACGGCCCGCTACAGCGTGCCGAATCTGGCGCTGGGGCGGTCGCTCGTCATGACCGGCGAAGCGGCGAACGACGAACTGGCGGTGGCCCAGCCGAGCCTTGATCCACGCTACGATATGCCCGCCGCGACCACCGAAGCGCGTGTCGGTCTGTTCCAGCCCGTCGATCTCTATTCGCAGGTCGACAGGTCCGTGAAATACGGTTTCCTGATCATCGGCTTCACCTTTCTCGCCTATCTGATGTTCGATCTGATCGGCGGCGTGCGCGTGTCGACGATCGAATATCTGCTGCTCGGCGCGGCGCTGGTTCTCTTTTTCGTCATGCTGCTCGCCTTTGCCGAGATTATCGGTTTTGCCTGGGCCTATATCGTCGCGGCAGCCGCGATCGTCGGGCTCAACACGGCCTATTCCGCCGCCGTGCTCGGCAGCTGGCGCCGCGCTGGCATGATGGGCGCGTTGATGATCGGTCTCTATGCAGCGATCTATGCGCTGCTCAATCTGGAGAGCCTGTCACTACTGATCGGTTCGCTGATGCTCTTCGCGGCACTGGCGGCGGTGATGTACCTGACCCGCAACATCGATTGGGGGCGATCCGTGGCCGAAACGCAATAGTCGTCGGGCTCGATTTGCACCCATCGGAAAATTGCGTGGGACAAACCCCTTCCGCAGTGCGGCATGACACGCTATCTCGCTGTCACACGGGAAGGAAATCATACGCATCATGGCTGAATTCACGCTTCCGAAGAACAGCAAGATCAGGAAGAATGGCGAAGTCCACAAGTCGGACGCCGCCCGCACGGTTACCTTCAAGGTCTATCGCTACGATCCCGACAGCGGCGAAAACCCGCGCTATGACCGGTTCGAAGTCGATCTCGATACGTGCGGTCCGATGGTTCTCGATGCGCTGATCAAGATGAAGGGCGAGCAGGATAGCTCGCTGACCTTCCGTCGCTCGTGTCGCGAGGGCATTTGCGGTTCCTGTTCGATGAATATCGATGGCTCGAACGGCCTCGCCTGCACGACGGCGATTGAGGATTGCGACAAGAAGGAAATCACGATCACACCCTTGCCGCATATGGACGTGATCAAGGATCTGGTTCCCGATTTCACCCATTTCTACGCCCAATATGCCTCGATCCAACCCTGGCTGAAAACGGAAACGCCCGAACCGTCCGGCAAGGAACGGCTGCAGTCGCCCGAGGAGCGCGCCAAGCTCGACGGGCTCTATGAGTGCATCCTGTGCGCCTGCTGCTCGACGAGCTGCCCCAGCTATTGGTGGAATTCGGACAAGTTTCTCGGGCCCGCGATCCTGCTTCAGGCCTATCGTTGGCTCGCGGACAGTCGGGACGAACATACCGGCGAACGGCTCGACGAGCTGGAGGATCCGTTCCGCCTCTATCGCTGCCACACGATCATGAACTGCGCGAATGTCTGCCCCAAGGGGCTGTCGCCGGCCAAGGCGATCGCCGAAACCAAGAAGATGATGCTCGAACGCTCGGTTTGAGCGGAGCCAGTTCTTGTCCGACTCCAAATTCCGCCACGAACCCGATCCCGATAATCCCGGCTGGATGATCTGGGAGATCAAGGAAGAAGAGCGGTTCAACAATATTCTCGGGCCCTTCCGCGTGCGCAAGGAAAGCGACACCGTGGCGCGGTGTCGCATCTGGCCGCAGCCGATCCACAGCAATCTCGCCGATTTCGTCCATGGCGGCGTCGTAATGAGCTTTATCGATATTGCGCTGTTCGCCGGCTCGCGCATGCTGGGGATCGAACATGCCGGGCGCTCCGTCACGCTCGACCTGACCTGCCAGTTCATGGCGCCTGCCGAGCTCGGAAAGCCGCTCGATGCGGAGGTTGAGATTTTGCGTGAGACGGGGCGGCTGGTATTCCTGCGCGGTATGGTGGTGCAGGAGGACGTGAAGGTGGCCGCCTTTTCGGGAACGATACGCAAGGCCAGCCCGCCAAAATGACGGCGCTCGCAGCGCGCTATCGGGAGCTGGTCGCGGCAGACGAACTGCAGCCCGATCCCGATCAGGAGCGGGCCGTCACGCATCTCGCGGAACTCAGCAAGGCGTTGGAAGCGGCGCCGCGGCGTGGCAGCATTCTCTGGCGGGCTCTGGGGCGCAAGCCCGACCCGATACGCGGCGCCTATCTCTGGGGCGGTGTCGGGCGCGGCAAATCGATGCTGATGGATCTGTTTTACGAATGCCTGGCGATTCCGTCCAAACGCCGCGTACACTTTCACGAATTCATGCTCGACATGCATGATCGGCTGCGCGCCGAACGGGCGAAGGAGAAGGGCGATCCCGTCCTCCCGGTCGCTGACGCGTTGCGGGACGAGGCGCGATTGCTCGCGCTCGACGAGATGGTGGTGAACAACACGGCCGACGCGGCAATCCTCTCGCGCCTGTTCACCGCGCTGCTCGAAAAAGGCGTGACGGTCGTGACGACGTCCAACCGTCCGCCGGCCGATCTCTACAAGGACGGGCAGAACCGCGAACTTTTCCTGCCCTTTATCGATTTGATCACCGAGCGGCTCGATATCGTTCCATTGAACGGACCGACCGATTACCGGCTCGACCGGCTGGGCGGCATGCCGACCTGGCATGTGCCCAATGGCGAGGAGGCGACGGCCCGGCTTCGCGAGGCTTTCTTCCGCCTCACCGATTATTCGCCCGACGACGCCGACAATGTACCGAGCGAGGATATCGCGGTGCCAGGCGGGCGCTCGCTGCATGTGCCCAAATCGCTCAAGGGCGTGGCCGTGTTCTCCTTCAAGCGCCTGTGCGGCGAGGCGCGGGGCGCGTCCGACTATCTGGCTGTTGCGCGCAAGTTTCACACCGTCCTGATCGTCGGCATTCCGGTCATGGGCCCTGAGAAGCGCAACGAGGCCGCGCGCTTCAAAACGCTGATCGATGCGCTGTACGAGTATAAGGTGAAGCTGCTGGCGGCTGCCGATGCGCAGCCGATTGCGCTATACGAGAGCGGCGATGGCGCGTTCGAGTTCGAGCGTACGGCGTCGCGGCTGATCGAGATGCAGTCGGCCGATTACATGGCCGCCGGGCATGGCGTCTAGGCGCTAGATAGCCCTGGCGAGCGTCTCGCCGCGATGCGTCAGTCCGTAAAGCGGCACCGGCGGAAAATCCTCGACGATATCCCGAGCGACCAGTTCATGCGCCATCATCTGTTTCAGCGTCAGCGACAATGCGCGCGGCGTGGCCGGCACAAGTTCCGATTTCAGCTGTGTGAAGCGCAGCGGCGCGGGCCGCAGCTCGAACGCCAGCGGCAGGGTCCAGCGCTGAAAGGCATTTGGCGCGAGCCCAAGCTCGCCTGATGCGCGCACAATATCCTGCGCGTGAAGCGCTATCGCGGCGCCTTTTTCGGTGAGAATATATTCCGGACGCAGCGGATGTCCGTGCCCCGGATTATGCGCCACCCAGCCATTGGCCTTGAGATGGTCGAGCGTGCTGACGAGCGCCGAACGCGCGCAGCCGAGCCGGTTGAGAAGCACCACGAAACGCGCTCCGCCGCCCTCGGCCGCCAATGTCGCGAGAACCGGCACCGCCCAGCGCCGTTCTCCCAGTTTTCGCGTATCGTCCGCCGAAAGCATCTATCTGTCCGTTCGCATTTGACTCATTCTATATAAAGTATAAAAACAAGACTATCAATTCGGGAGGACGAAAAATGGGGATGAATTTCGATGGCGGGCTGACCTGCACCTTGGGCGTTTCGGACCTGGATCGCTCGATCGACTGGTATGGGGAAACGCTGGGCTTCACGCTTTTGTATCGGGTCGACGAGATCGGCTGGTGCGAGCTTGCGACGGCGGTCGATAATGTCGCCATGGGGCTGTCGCAGGTCGAATCGGTCGCGATCGGCGGCGGCGTCACGCCGACCTTCGGCACATCCGATATCGACGCGGCCAAGGCCGATCTCGATGCCAAGGGCGTCGAGCAGGACGGGCCGATACAGGACGTGCCCGGGATGGTTCGCCTGCTGACATTCTACGATCCCGACAAAAATCCCCTGATGCTCTATCAGGACCTGCGCGACGCGGGGGAGTAAGCCGAAACGGCGCTGAGATTGCCGATAATCCCGTGCCGTCTGCTTCACGTTCCGGGTGATATGTCCGTCGGTGCCGGAATCGCCGGGTAACCAGCCCTTCTGCCCGACGAATTTGCGTCTGCGAACTGTTGCCGACTCATGCCTCACCGTCTAAGCCCGGCGCGTTTCAGGGACGTTAGCCAGCAGACAAGAGGATAGACATGGCCCGCAACAAGATCGCGCTTATCGGCGCCGGCATGATCGGCGGTACGCTCGCCCATCTCGCCGCGATGAAGGAAATGGGAGATGTCGTTCTGTTCGACATCGCCGAGGGCATGCCGCAGGGCAAGGCGCTCGATCTCTCGCAGGCCGGCCCGGTCGAAGGGTATGACAGCGCGCTCAAGGGTACGCAGGATTATGCCGATATTGCGGGCGCGGACGTCTGCATCGTCACCGCCGGCGTCGCGCGCAAACCGGGCATGAGCCGCGACGATCTGATCGAAATCAACCTCAAGGTGATGAAGGCGGTCGGCGAGGGCATCAAGACGCATGCGCCCGACGCGTTCGTCATCTGCATCACCAACCCGCTCGATGCGATGGTCTGGGCGTTGCGCGAATTTTCCGGGCTACCCCACAACAAGGTCTGCGGCATGGCCGGCGTGCTGGACAGCGCGCGATTCCGCCATTTCCTGGCCGACGAGTTCGGCGTGTCGGTGGAAGACGTCACGGCGTTCGTCCTCGGCGGCCATGGCGATACGATGGTGCCCGTCCCGGCCTATTCGACGGTTGCCGGTATCCCGATCCCCGATCTCATCAAGATGGGCTGGTCGACGCAGGAGAAGATCGACGCGATCGTGCAGCGCACGCGCGGCGGCGGCGGCGAAATCGTCGGCCTGCTCGGCAATGGCAGCGCCTATTATGCGCCCGCGACCAGCGCGATCATGATGGCCGAAAGCTATCTCAAGGACAAAAAGCGCGTGCTGCCTGCCGCGGCGCATCTGACCGGTCAGTACGGCGTCGACGATCTGTATGTCGGCGTGCCGGTGATCATCGGCAAGGATGGTGTCGAGCGGATCGTCGAGATCGAACTGGGCGACGAGGCGCGCGAAAACTTCAACGTCTCGGTCGATGCGGTGAAGGAATTGCTTGAGGCATGTAAGGGTCTGGACAGCTCGCTCGCCTAATGCCCTCCAAAACAGGACAATCAGCACGATGAGCATCCTCGTAGATAGGAACACGAAGGTCATCACCCAGGGTATGACTGGGGATACCGGGACCTTCCACACCCAGCAGGGCCTTGATTACGGCACCAAGATGGTGGCCGGCGTTACGCCCGGCAAAGGCGGGACCGAGCATCTCGGCCTGCCGGTGTTCGATACGGTCGTCGAAGCGCGCGATGCGACGGGCGCCGATGCGAGCGTCGTCTATGTGCCACCCAAATTTGCGGCAGCCTCGATCATCGAGGCCATCGACGCGGAGATTCCGCTGATCGTCGCGATCACCGAGGGTATTCCGGTGCTCGATATGGTCACGGTGAAGGGCCATCTCGAAAAATCCAATTCGCGGCTGATCGGGCCGAACTGCCCCGGTGTCCTGACCCCTGACGAGTGCAAGATCGGCATCATGCCCGGCAGCATCTTCTCCAAGGGCTCGGTCGGCGTCGTCAGTCGCTCGGGCACGCTGACCTATGAAGCGGTGCACCAGACCACGGCGGTCGGGCTCGGCCAGTCGACGGCGGTCGGCATCGGCGGGGACCCGGTCAACGGTACGAACTTTATCGATGTGCTCGAGATGTTTCTTGCGGACGACGAAACCGAATCCATCGTCATGATCGGCGAGATCGGCGGCAGCGCGGAAGAAGAGGCTGCGCAGTTCATCGCCGACGAAGCCAAGGCCGGACGCTCCAAGCCCGTCGTCGGTTTCATCGCGGGCCGCACCGCACCTCCTGGCCGCCGGATGGGTCATGCCGGCGCCATCGTATCGGGCGGCAAGGGCGGCGCGGACGACAAGATCGCCGCGATGGAAGCGGCCGGGATCACCGTATCGCCGAGCCCGTCCGAACTCGGAACGACGCTCGCCGAACTGCTAAAGGGTTGATAGTAAGGGTGCCCAGCGCCAGATCGACGGTGTGGGACAATTAGGGATCACATTTCATGGGCTATGAGGGCATGGACTTCTCAGAGCTGGAAGGCGTCAGCCCCTCCTTTGTCGAAGCCCTGTATCGCCGTTATCGGGACAATCCCGATGCCGTAGATGCGAGCTGGCGGGAGTTCTTCGAGGAACTGGAAGAAACCAGCAGCGGCCCGAGCTGGCAGCGCTCCGGCTGGCCGATCGTCACCACCGATCCGGTCACCTCCGGTCTCGATCCGACGCAAATGACGATCGCGGATCCCAATCATCCGCCCGCCGCTCCGTCCTACTCGCGCAAACCGTTATCCTCGGACGAGGTCGAGCGGGCTGCGGGCAACGCGATCCGCGCGATGATGCTGATCCGCACCTATCGCGTGCGCGGTCATCTCGCGGCCAATCTCGATCCGCTGAAGCTGCACGAGCGCGAGCTGCCGGCCGACCTCACCCCGGAGTTTCACGGCTTTACCGCCGGCGAACTCGACCGGCCCGTCTATCTCGGCGGCGCGCTCGGCGTGGAAGTCGCGACGGTCAACGAGATCGTCGCGATCCTGCGCGACAATTATTGCGGGCCCGTCGGGCTCGAATATATGCATATCAACGACCTGGAGGAGCGCCGCTTCCTCCAGGAACGGATGGAGGGCAAGGAAGCCTCGATCCAGTTTACGCCCGAAGGCAAGCAGGCCATCCTGCGCAAGGTAATCGAAGCCGAGCAGTGGGAGAGCTTTCTCGGCAAGAAATATGTCGGGACCAAGCGGTTCGGCCTCGACGGCGGCGAATCCATGGTCCCGGCGCTGGAAGCCATCATCAAATATGGCGGCGCGGACGGCGTGCGCGAGATGGTGATCGGCATGGCGCATCGCGGGCGGTTGAATGTGCTCGCCAATGTGATGGCCAAACCCTATCGCGCGATCTTCCACGAATTTGCGGGCGGCGCGGCCAATCCCGAAGATGTTGGCGGCTCGGGCGACGTCAAATATCATCTCGGCACGTCGACCGATCGCGAGTTTGACGGGATCAGCGTCCATATGTCGCTGGTGCCCAATCCCTCGCATCTCGAAGCGGTGAACCCGGTCGTGCTCGGCAAGACGCGCGCGACGCAGGTGGCGCGCGAAGATCTGGCCGAGCATAAGGAAGTGCTGCCGGTGCTGCTCCATGGCGACGCGGCGTTCGCGGGCCAGGGTATCGTGATGGAGTGTTTCGGTTTTTCCGGCATTGGCGGCTATAATACCGGCGGCTGCATCCATTTCGTCATCAACAACCAGATCGGCTTCACGACGAGTCCGCAATTCGCGCGCTCCTCGCCCTATCCCTCGGACGTTGCGAAGATGGTCCAGGCGCCGATCCTGCATGTGAATGGCGACGATCCCGAGGCGGTGACCTTCGCCTGCAAGCTCGCCATCGAATTCCGCCAGATCTTCCATCGCGATGTCGTGATCGACATGTGGTGCTATCGCCGCTTCGGCCATAATGAGGGCGACGAGCCGAGCTTTACCCAGCCGCTCATGTATCGCGCGATCCGCTCGCACCCGAAGGTTTCGAAAATCTATGGCGAGCGGCTCGTGACCGAAGGCGTGGTCGGCGAGAATTGGGTCGACGAGACGACCGACGAATTCAACGCGATGCTCGATGAGGAGTTCGAAGCCGGCAAGAATTATCTGCCCAACAAGGCCGACTGGTTCGGCGGGCGTTGGGAAGGGCTGGGGATGCCCGCCGATCCCGAAACGGCGCGCCGCGGCATCGTTTCGGGCGTCAATGAGAAGACGCTGCGCTCGATCGGCGATATCCTGACCACGGTTCCCGACGATTTGACGATCCATAAAACGCTCGGCCGCATCCTCGATGCCAAGCGCGCGATGTTCGACAGCGGCGAGGGATTCGACTGGGCGACGGCCGAGGCGCTCGGTTTCGGCACGCTGATCCATGAAGACTATCATGTCCGCCTGTCCGGCCAGGATTCAGGGCGCGGCACGTTCAGCCAGCGTCACGCCGAATGGGTCGATCAGGAAACCGCCGAACGCTATACGCCGCTCCAGCATGTGCCCGGCGGCGAGTTCGAAGTCCTTAACAGCCCGCTGTCCGAATATGGCGTGCTGGGTTTCGAATATGGCTATTCGCTGGCCGACCCGAAAACGCTCGTGCTCTGGGAGGCGCAGTTCGGCGATTTCGCCAATGGCGCGCAGATCATGATCGACCAGTTCATCGCGAGCGGCGAAGCCAAATGGCTGCGCGCCAACGGCCTCGTGATGCTGCTGCCGCACGGCTATGAAGGGCAGGGGCCCGAACACAGTTCGGCGCGGCTCGAACGCTTTCTCCAGCTGTGTGCGGGCGATAATATGCAGGTCGCGAACATCACCGAGCCGGCCAATTATTTCCACGTGCTGCGCCGCCAGATGCTGCGCCCGTTCCGCAAGCCGCTTGTCATCATGACGCCGAAATCGCTGTTGCGGCACAAGGCTGCCGTGTCCGGTATCGAGGATTTTCTCGGCGACAGTCATTTCATGCGGATCAAGTCCGATCCCCAAGCGCCGGCCGACAAGGATGTGAAGCGGCTGGTGCTGTGCTCGGGCAAGGTCGCCTACGACCTGCTCGAAGCGCGCGATGCGGCGAAGGACAAACATACGACCATTGTCCGGCTTGAACAGCTCTATCCGTTTCCCGGAGAACCCTTGGTCGTGCGGCTCAAGCGCATGACCAATCTTGAGACGGTGGTATGGGCCCAGGAAGAACCGAAGAATCAGGGTGCGTGGATGTTTGCGCGCCACTATATCGAGGAATGTCTCGCCGAGGCCGGTATCGGCCCGGAACGACCCGAATATGCGGGCCGCGAGCCGAGCGCATCGCCGGCAACCGGTCTCGCGAAACGCCATGCCGAACAGCAGGATGCGCTGGTCGCCGCGGCGCTCGGCCATAGCCAAGGAAAGAAATAACAATGGCAACCGATGTTGAAGTCCCGACGCTGGGAGAATCGATTACCGAGGCGACGCTTGGCGAGTGGCTGAAACAGCCGGGCGATGCGGTCGGGCGCGACGAACCGATCGCGAGCCTGGAGACGGACAAGGTCGCCGTCGAAGTTCCATCGCCGATCGCCGGCGTGCTGGAAGAGCATGTCGTGGCCGTGGGTGACACGATTGAAGTCGGCGCGGTCATAGCGCGCATCGGCGAAGGCGCCGGCGCGTCACCAGCGAAAGCCAAAGAGACGCCCGCCAAGACCGAAGAAAAAGCCGCGCCCGCCAAGCAGGAGAGCGCACCTGCCGAAACGAAAACGCAGGATCCCGATCCGGACGGCCCGCCGCTGACTTTGTCGCCCGCCGTACGCCGGTTGGTGCTCGAGCATGGCGTCGACCCGTCGAAGATAAAGGGTACCGGCAAGGATGGCCGGCTGACCAAGGACGATGTTCTGACCGCGGCCAAGGCCGAAAAGGCGGAAGCGCGCGAACCGAGTCTGGAGCGCACCGAACCCGCCCCGGCTGCGCCCGCTGCGAAATCGACCCCCTCCGGCGAGCGCAAGGAAGAGCGGGTTCGCATGACGCGGCTGCGCCAGACGATCGCCAAGCGGCTCAAAGACGCCCAGGATACGGCCGCGCTGCTGACGACATTCAACGATGTCGACATGACCGCCGTCATGGATGCGCGCAAACAGTATAAGGACCTATTCGAGAAGAAGCATGGCATCCGGCTGGGCTTCATGGGTTTCTTTGTAAAGGCGGCCTGTCTGGCGCTGCGCGATGTGCCGTCCGTGAACGCGCAGATCGACGGCGACGAGATCGTCTATCACGATTATGTCGACGTCTCGGTTGCCGTGTCCGCGCCCAACGGCCTCGTCGTGCCGGTCATTCGCAATGCCGAAAGCATGAGCTTTGCCGAAATCGAGACGACGATCGCCGATTTCGGCCAGCGGGCGAAGGATGGCGCGCTCTCGATGGACGAGATGCGGGGCGGTACCTTCACCATCTCGAACGGCGGCGTGTTCGGCTCGCTGCTCTCAACGCCGATCATCAACCCGCCGCAATCCGCCGTACTCGGTATGCACCGGATCGAGCAGCGCCCGGTCGTTTTGCCCGACGGCTCGATAGCCGCACGGCCGATGATGTATCTGGCCCTCTCCTATGATCACCGCCTGATCGACGGCCGCGAGGCCGTGACCGCGCTCGTCCGCATGAAGGAAGCGCTCGAAGATCCGATGCGGCTCCTGATCGATCTCTAAGACATTCGCGCCCCGCGCTTCGAGGAAAGACAATGGCTGATCACGATTTTGATTATGATGTCCTTATCATCGGTTCGGGACCGGGCGGCTATGTCGCCGCGATCCGCGCAGCGCAGCTCGGACTGAAAACCGCGTGCGCGGAAAGCCGCGAGACGCTGGGCGGCACGTGCCTCAATGTCGGCTGCATCCCGTCCAAGGCGATGCTCCATGCGTCCGAGCTCTACGAGGAAGCGCATGACGGCGCGCTCGAAAAGTTCGGCATCAAGCTTTCGGGCGCGAAGCTCGATCTCAACCAGATGCATGCGGAGAAGTCGAAAGCGGTCGGCGAGCTGACCGGCGGCATCGAATTCCTGTTCAAGAAGAACAAGATCGACTGGCTCAAGGGCCATGCGAAGTTCACCGGCGAGAATACCGTCGAGGTCGACGGCAAGAGCGTCACCGCCAAGGATATCGTGATCGCGACCGGCTCCTCGGTCACGCCGCTCCCGGGCGTCGAGATCGACAATGCCAAGCACCAGATCGTCGATTCGACTGGGGGACTGGAGCTGCCCAAGGTGCCGAAGAAGATGGTCGTCATCGGCGGCGGCGTGATCGGGCTCGAACTCGGTTCGGTCTGGCGGCGGCTCGGCGCGGAAGTGACGGTCGTCGAATTTCTCGACCAGATCCTGCCCGGCATGGATGGCGATATCCGCAAGGAAGCGGCGAAGATTTTCAAGAAGCAGGGATTTGACATCCGCACCGGCACCAAGGTGACCGGCGCCGAAACGCTCAAGACGAAGGTCAAGCTGACGGTCGAGCCCGCCAAGGGGGGCGACGAGGAGATTATCGAGGCGGATTGCGTGCTCGTATCCATCGGGCGGCGGCCGAACACCGAAGGGCTCGGCCTCGATGCGATCGGGCTGCAGGTCAATAATCACGGCCAGATCGATATCGATCGCGAGTTCCGCACGAGCGTGCCCGGCGTCTGGGCGATCGGCGATGTCGTCCCCGGCCTGATGCTGGCGCATAAGGCGGAGGATGAAGGGATCGCTGTCGCGGAAAATATCGCGGGGCAGGTCGGCATCGTGAACCACGATGTCATTCCGTCGGTCGTTTATACGATGCCGGAGATCGCCGGGGTCGGGCTGACCGCCGAGGAAGCCAAGGACAAGGGCTATGCGGTCAAGGCTGGGAAATTCCCGATGATGGCGAACAGCCGGGCCAAGACCAACCGCGACACCGATGGTTTCGTGAAGGTGATCGCCGATGCCGAGACCGACCGGGTGCTCGGTGTCCATATCATCGCCTCGCTCGCCGGGACGATGATTGCGCAAGCGGCGCAAGCCATGGAGTTCGGCGCGACGAGCGAGGATATCGCCTATACCTGCCATGCGCATCCGACCCATGCCGAAGCGCTGAAGGAAGCGGCGATGGCGGTGCAGGGCAAGCCGATCCATATCTAGAAAATCTGCCGTCATTCCCGCGAAAGCGGGAATCTCGCTTTTTTTCATGGATCGGCTGCGGCATTGAAAGTCTCCATCGGACTGGGCAGCGGGATTCCCGCTTACGCGGGAATGACGAGTTATGAGACCAACGCTCACCAAATGGCACATCTGGCTCGGCTGGCTCGCGGGCGTGCCGCTGTTGCTCTGGACGCTCTCGGGCTTGTTCATGGTCTCGTGGCCGATCGAGACCGTGCGCGGCGAACATCTGCGCGCCGATCCGCCCGCCATCGCAGCGCCCGCCAACCCGCCCGTCTTCCCGCGCATCGACAGCAATATACGCGCTGTCGATAGCGTCGAACTTGCCCAGCGACCCTCCGGCGCCCAATGGATCATCCGCTACAGCGACGGCGGCGGGCGAAGGGCGTCGATCGAAACCGGCGCCTATCTCGCCCCGCAACTGACCAGCGACGAGGCCGTCCGCATAGCCGAAGCCGCCTATGCCGGCGATGCGCCGCTCACGCGGATGCAGCGTTTCGATGCCGACGCCAACCCCGTCGATCTGCGCCGCAATCGCCCCGCCTGGCAGGCGCGCTTCGGCGACAGCCATCATGTCTATGTCGACGCGGAAACCGGCGATGTGCTCGCGATCCGCACGAGGCTCTGGCGCACCTTCGATTTCATGTGGGGTTTGCACATCATGGACCTGGACGGCCGCAGCGACACCAGCCACCCGATTCTCATCGGTTTTGCGGCGCTGGCGCTCCTGATGACGCTGCTCGGCCTGATTGTCCTGCCCTGGCGGTATGTGCGGAGGCGGAAAGGCAAATAGGACCCCTCTCCCATGGGGAGAGGGTTGCGTCGTCTTGGCGAGGCACGAGCCTAGACAAAGCTGGGTGAGGGGTTCCGACCTGTCGAGACGGTAAAACCCCTCATCCAATTCCAACTAGCGCGCTGCGCTTGCAAGTTTCCATATCCTTCTCCCCTTTGGAGAAGGTATAGGCCCTGCTCATGACACCCATCGATTTCCCTATTGGCCCCGTGCTCTCGACGCTCGATCTTGCGGGCATCGGCCTGTTCGCGGCGACGGGCGCTGTGGCGGCGGCGCGGGCGAAGCAGACGCTTATCACCTTCGCTTTCTTCGCGCTGGCGACGGGCGTCGGCGGCGGCACCGTGCGCGACCTGTTGATCGGCGCGCCGGTCTTCTGGATCGAGGATACGCGTCCGCTTACCGCCTGCCTCGTCATCGCGCTCGCTATCTGGATCACGCCCGCAAAGTTCTGGCGCGGCAAGGCGCTGGACTGGCTCGATGCGATCGGCATGGCGAGCTATGCCGTGTTCGGCGCCGCCAAGGCTCTCAGTTTCGGCGTCCCGCCCGTCGCAGCGGTAATGATGGGCATCTTCACCGCCTGTCTCGGCGGCATCATCCGCGACGTGCTTGCCGGGGAACCGTCGATCATATTGCGGCCGGAGCTCTATGTGACGGCAGCCGCGCTGGCGGCGGCGCTGTTCGTGGGCCTGAGCGCGGCAGGCGTAATGCTGCCAGTGGCAGCAGGCGTGTCGGCGCTGGCGGGCTTTGCGCTCCGGGCGCTGGCGATCTGGAAGGGGCTGGCGCTGCCCGTGTATCGCGGCGGCTAGCCTAACCCCGCAACCACTCCATTACCAATGCCCGTACGGTGGCGTTTTCCGCGCCGTTCGTCCGCCCCGGCAGCACTTCCACCGGGCACTCGAGGCAGCGTAGCTGCATGGCGGGGCCGTTCAGCAGCAGCTGCATCTCGGCGGTTACCGTCGCGAGGATCGCGCGGGGGTCGGGGGCGAGTACCGTCCAGATGTCGCGGGGGGCGCTCGTCTGTTCGGCATCGTCTTCGTCGCGGGTCCAGTTGCGGATGAATTCGGCGAAGGGATCGGGCGGCTGTTCGATCCACAGGATGCGGACATCGTCGGCCTCCACGTCGGCCCGGCTGGCGGCCTCGGCGATGGCTTCGTCCATCGTGCCGAAGGCGTCGACGAGGCCGAGCTGACGCGCCGTGCCGCCGGCCCAGACGCGGCCCTCGGCGATTTCCGCCACGCGCTCGACCGGCATGGATCGGTTCTCGCTGACCAGGCCCAGAAAGCGGCGGTAAATATCTTCGGTGCCCGACTGGAAGAGCCGTGCGGCTTCGGGCGAGAGGCCGCCAAGGATATCGGGTTCGCCGGACAGCGGCGTGGTCGTCACGCCGTCGACGCCGATATCGAGCTGGCCGAGCGTGCCCTCGAAACTCGGGATCACGCTGAACACGCCGATAGAGCCGGTGATCGTGCCCGGCTCGGCCATGATATGATCGCCCGCCATCGCAACCCAATAGCCGCCGGACGCGGCGAGATTGCCCATCGATACGACGACCGGAATATCGCCCTCAGCTTCCGAAAATTCGAGCACGGCGCGGCGCATCCGTTCGGACGCCAGCGCCGATCCGCCGGGAGAATCGACGCGGACGACGAGCGCCGAGAAGTCGTGATTTTGCGAAGCTTCGCGCAGCAGTTCGGCGATGGTTTCGCCGCCGGCCGTGCCGGGAGGCGCTTCGCCGTCGACGATCGTGCCGGCGACCGTCACCACGCCGATATTGGTGCCGCCGCCCGAACGCGGATTGGCCGCGATCCAGTTGGCGAGGCGGATGGCCTGGAATCCGGTATCTTCATCCTCGCCGGACACTTCGGCGACGCGCGCCTGCCAGTCGAGTCGCGTGCCGATTTGGTCGACCATGCCGGCTTCGCGCGCGGCGGTGGCGAGATCGTTATTGGCCGCTTCGACCAGATCGGCCGGAGTTGCGATGATCGCATCGAGATCGGCACCGGGCCGGGCGCGCGCTACATCCTCGCGCCACGCTTCGAACAGTGTATCGGCGAGCGCCTGATTGGCCTCGCGCGCTTCGGGCGACTGTTCGGATTCGCTGAACGGCTCGACCGCCGACTTGAACTCGCCGACCCGGAAGACGTTCACATTGACGCCGAAACGGGTGAGCATGTCGCCATAATAGAGGCGGCTGCCGCCGGGACCCAGGACCAGCGCGCCGCCCATCGGATGGACCCAGATTTCGCTGGCATGGGCGGCCAGCGCATAGGCATCGTCGCCATAACCGGTGGCATAGGCGATCACCGGCTTGTCGGCGTCGCGGACCGTCTGGATGGCGTCGGCGACGCGGGCGATAGCCGTCTGGCCGCCGCCGAGAAAGCCGTCGAGGTCGAGCGCGACGGCGGAGACGCGATCGTCGGTCGCCGCGGCTTCGAGCGCGTGCACGATGTCGCGCAGCCGATACTGGGTAACGGTGTCGGCGCCGGTCAGCGCATCGAAGGGATTGATGTTCTCCGGCTGCTCGACGATCACGCCGTCGAGATCGAGATGGAGCGCGCCCTCGCCGGGTACAATCGGATTGGGGCTGGATGTGAGGACGGCGTAGAGCAGGCCGAAGAACAGCAGCAGGAGCAGCAGGACGAGCGCGTCCTTGATCCCGACCAAAACCTTCCAGGCACCGCGCAACAGCCGCATCACATGCTCCTTAATCGTCCTATGGATGCTATTTAGGTGCGGGAGCGTTCAGAAACAAACGGGTTTCTGCAGGTGACAGCTGTAATCGGCTCACTGTTCGGCGTTATTGCTGCGTCTCGGCTTCCCGCAATGCTGCCGCGCGCGCGAGCAATATATCGAGGGACTCGCGATCCAACCATTGACCATTGGCCATTACCGCTTCTGGATTTCGCATCGCATGCAGATCTTCGAGCGGATTGGTTTCCAGTACCAGCAAATCGGCGCGGGCTCCCGTTTCGACTACCCCTGCCTCCATGCCCCAGATCGCAGCAGGAGAGATGGTAGCGCTTTGTATGACGTGCAGCGGGCTCAGGCCTGCTGCAATCATTATATCGAATTCGTCGTGGAGACTGGTTCCCGGTGCTATCGTCGGGTTACCGGCGTCGGAGCCAGCGAGAAGCGTAACGCCGTGTCTTTGAAGTTCCGGCAAGAGTCCATGGATCGATGCCATCTGCCTATGCATTGTTTCGTTGTCGGCATTCGGCGCAAAGCGGCTGTTCAGCCAAAAGCCATAGAGTTGTGGATGGACATATTCTGTTCCCGGTGCGGTCAACGTCGTCACATAATCTCTGTTTTTCTCTATGTTGTTGGCATGGACGCTCAGTGTGGTGACAACCCAGGCGTCATTCTGTCCCATCAAATCCGCAAGGATATCCGGATTGTCTTCATCATAATCTTCCATTCGGAGAAGTTCGTAGAGATGTGCGAATCCAAAACTGCGCAGCGGCAACTCGCTCAGTCGGCTTGCTTCGCGAGGAATGTGCCCAACGACCGGGATGCCGAGACGTTCGCCTTCTGCGGCAATTGATCGTGTCAATTCGGGCGACAGGTCTTCGCGTAACTTGATTGCGTCATAGCCCTGTCGGTCGAACAGCTCCGTCGCAGCCAGTGCCTCGGTTTCGTCGGCAACCAGATATGTTATCGGCGGCGGAATTATCGGATCGGTGCTTGCGATCATAGGCGACGCTAGCAGAAGTCTCGGGCCTGTAATGCTGTGGTTTCGGATCGCGCTGCGGACATCGAGCAAATCCGGACCTCCGGAAAGTATCACGACGGTTGTAACGCCATGCGCGAGGAAAGGCGAAAGCGTCGCCTCATGCTCGCTTAGCGCCGGTACACCCGGGCTGCCGAAAAGGGTGCCGAACGCACTCATCGCAATATGAACATGACCGTCGATCAGGCCGGGCATGATGTAGCGGCCCGAAAGATCTATCGCCTGCACATCTTCTGGGATCGGAACCGAAGATTCCAGGATTGCAGTTATGCGCTCCCCTTCGATGAGGATGGTTCGGCCAGGTTGGATCGTTCCGTCGCGGACATTGACGACGTTGACATGAGTTAAGGCGGATATCTCGGCGTGTGCTCCGGATATCGTCCCAATCAGTAGCAATGCTGCCAAAAGCAAACGGATCATCTCTTCAACACCTCAATATTCCAGCTATGCGAGGCCCAATTAGTGTGCGTCTTGCGTCCAAATTTTCAAACCGGACGGCGCTACCAGCGGACGAGACGCGGGACGAAGAGCCGCCCCGCCAGCGTCGTCGCGGCGATGGCGAGCGTGTACCACAGGCCGATATAGACGATATCGTTATGCGGGCAGTGCATCGAATAGGCGAGCGCGCCGAGGCTGCCGGCGGCAAGGCCGGTGACCGTGCCCGCGCGTTCCGGCGAGGTCGGCGCGCCGCGCCGCAGCCACCAGGTCAGAACCGCGCCGAGCACGAGGCCGATGCCGATCGAATAGGTCAGGCATTCCACGCCGTTCACCGGGTGAAGCCGTTCGGCGATCGGTGTCTGGCTGACAAGCGCCGCAATGGCCGCGGCGATGGGGACCGTCAGCGCGGCCATCGCCGCCCAGCGCCAGCCCGAACGGCTGGTGCCGACGGCCGGCCGGGCCATGCTGGTGGCCGCGGTCAGGCTGGCGGCGCCGAGCACGATCAGCAGGCCGGTGCGGATCAGGAACATCGGATCGGTGGCGGTCGCGTCCAGGAACCGGTCGCGAAAGCCGAGCGTCGAAATGACCAGCACGCCGCCGACAAGGGTCAGCAGCACGATACCGCCGATTACGCCGCCGCTATTGAGCGGTTTCACCGGCTCCAGCTCTTCGGCGAGGCTATCGAGATCAAAACCCTTCGACATTACTCTTCATTCTTCCTCGATCGCCGCGGCCATGCGTTTCATGCCGCGGTGGATATTCACTTTGACCAGCGATTCCGACTGGCCGGTTTTCTGCGAGGCTTCGGCAATCGTCAGCCCCTCGATCTTGACGAGCTTGATCGCGAGCGCCTGTTTTTCCGGGATGATTCCCAATAACCGCTCGAGCCCGATCTTCGCTTCCACCGCCGGATCGGACGGATCGGCGGTCAGCTCTTCGTTCAGTTCCACCTCTTTCGCGCGATAGGCTTTGCGCAGATGGTCGATCCAGCGGTAGCGCGCGATCGCGGCCAGCCAGGGCAGAAAGGCCCGGGACG
>JBCBSD010000010.1:0-108947 GCA_039819365.1 Pseudomonadota bacterium | reverse complement strand
GATCGATATTCGCGCGTTCGATCGCGGCGTTGACGACATGCGCGCCGAGCGCCGGGGCCTCGGTCGCGTTGAAGGCGCCGCGATAGGCCTTGCCGATCGGCGTACGCGCGGTGGAAACGATGGCGGCTTCGCGCATTGGCTTGCTCCTAGATTACCCAGTCCTGATGCAGCGTATCGGCGCGTTTCCGTACCATCTCGTCATGGAGGCGGCGCACCATTTCGCTGCCGGTTTTCTCGAAAAGAAACGGAAAGATGCCGTGTACCAGGCAGGCAAGGCCGGTCGTCACCATGCGCAAACCGAAGCCCGATGCGGCAACGAAATGCTCGGCATAGGTCTCCCCGATATCGCGCAAATGTTTGGTGAGAAAACTCGTCATCGATCTGTCTCTATATGCTGATGGAGATTCGCACCTGCCTAGATGATCCGCTTGCGAAATTCACCCTGATAAGCAATTTCTGTGCAATTCCGGATAAACCGGATTTCGAGAAAGAGTTCGTCATGACCAACCTCCGCCCAATCGAAATGCTCGACACTCATGAAGTGACAAACCAGCCGCCGCCGCTTGAAGGCTTCGACCGTTTCGCGTCGGATCGCGCGTTTGTCGATGCAGTAGCGATGGCGGGAGCGCGAGGTCATGCTGAACGGCTGGGCGAGTTCGGGCGGCGCACCGGCTCGGCAGAAGTGATCGGCTGGGGCGAGGCTGCGAACCGCAATCCACCGATCCTCGAAACGCATGACCGCTTCGGTCGCCGGATCGACGAAGTGAAATTTCATCCGGCGTATCACCAGCTGATGGCGCTCGGTCTCGATCAAGGTGTCGCGGCCGCCGCCTGGGACGGGACCGAGGCCGGACACACGCTCCATGCCGCCTTGAGCTTTCTTTTAGGCCAGGCCGAGGCAGGCACAGGGTGTCCGATGACGATGACCTATGCCGCCGTCGCGGCGCTGGGCGTCGATCCCGCAGTGGGCGACGAATGGATTCCGCGAATCACGGCCGCGCGTTATGATCCCACTATCCGCCCCGCTTCGGAAAAGGCCGGCGTCACGATCGGCATGGCGATGACCGAGAAACAGGGTGGCTCGGACGTCCGCGCGAACACCACCAAGGCCGAGCCCGCCGACGGCGCCTATCGGTTATCCGGTCACAAATGGTTCTGCTCGGCGCCGATGTGCGACGCCTTCCTGACCCTGGCCTATGCCGAGGGCGGACTCACCTGTTTCATCGTCCCGCGCTGGACGCCCGATGGCGAGCGCAATGCGGGCTTCCGCGTGATGCGGCTCAAGGACAAGCTCGGCGACCGTTCGAACGCCTCCTCCGAGATCGAATATCACGGTGCCTATGCGCAGCGGCTGGGCGAGGAGGGGCGCGGTGTGCCGACCATCATCAAGATGGTCCAGCACACGCGGCTCGATTGCATTATCGGCTCCGCCGCGACGATGCGCGCGGCGCTCGCCGAGGCGTTGTGGCACACTTCCCATCGCACCGCGTTTCAGCGCAGCCTTGCAGACCAGCCGGCGATGGCGGCGGTGCTAGCCGACCTTGCGGTCGAGAGCGAGGCGGCGACGGTTCTCGGTTTTCGACTGGCAGCGGCGTTCGACGCCGATGCGCCACTTACCCGGCTGCTTACCCCGATCGCCAAATACTGGATCTGCAAGCGCGCACCGGGGATGGTGTACGAAGCGATGGAGTGCTTGGGCGGTGCCGGTTATGTCGAGGCCGGACCGATGCCGCGGCTATTCCGCCAGTCGCCATTGAATGCGATCTGGGAAGGCTCGGGTAATGTCATCGCGCTCGACGTGCTCCGGGCGATGGCGCGCGAGCCCGAGGCGCTCGATGCGCTGCGGGCGTTTCTTGCCGGCGCGCGCGGCCGACATGCCGCTTATGACCACTGGCTCGACGATCTCGATTTCGATGATGCCAGCGAGTATCACGCCCGTCACATTGTCGAGCGGCTGGCGCTGGCCGCTCAGGGCGCGGCTTTGATCGGAGCAGAAAGCCCGGTCGCCGACGCCTTTTGCCGGCTGCGTTTCGAACAGCCGGCCTACGCTTATGGCGCGTCCGCCGCCGCAAGCGACGTCCGCGTGATCATCGAACGGGCGATGCCGGCGCTCGGTTGACTCAAAGCGGGTGGCTGGACTGTCTACAGGGAGCACCCGCATCGGCTTGCCTTGATCGAGCCACCAGCTAAGCCTCTCTGCGATGATAAGCACGATCGGCCTGATAGGGGCGCTGGCCCTGTTGATCTGGATGACGGTGCGCGGAGTGAATATCCTGATCGCCGGTCCGGTCGCCGCCGCGATCGTCGCCGCGACGAGCGGATTGGCCTGGCTGCCGCCATTGGCCGAAACCGACGCGCCGGATTTCGCGACCAGCTATATGGCCGGGTTCACGCGCTTTTTCGCTGACTGGTTCTTCATGTTCCTGTTGGGTGCAATCTTCGGCGAGGTGATGGGCGCGTCCGGCGCGGCGGCCAGCGTTGCGCACTGGATCATCGAGAAGATCGGGATCCAACATGCGGTGCTCGCCGTGGTCGCGGCCTGCGCGCTGCTTACCTATGGCGGCGTCAGCGTCTTTATCGTCGCATTCTCCGTCTACTCGCTGGCCGTCGGCCTGTTCCGCGAAGCCAATCTGCCGCGCCGCTTTATCCCGGCGGCGCTCTGCTTCGGCTCGGTCACCTTCACCATGACAAGCGCGGGTTCGCCCGAAATCCAGAACCTCATCCCCATGCAGTATCTGGGGACAACGGCCTATGCGGCATGGGAGGTGAGCCTCGTGGTCGCGATCCTGATGGCCGTGCTCGGCTTCGTCTGGCTGCAATGGATGGTGAAGCGGGCGGTGGCACGCGGGGAGACATTCGAGGGACGCGATACCGATGATGTGATCGAGGAAGACCGGGTGCTGCCGAACCCGCTCCTCTGCCTGTTGCCGCTGGTCGCCGTGCTTGGTGTGTTCATGATCTTCCAATATCCGCAGCGGCTGGGTCCGCTATCCGCGATCATGCCGGCGGAATCGCTCGACAAATGGGCGTTGGTTGCGGCGCTCGGCGCGGGAACGGTTATCGCGCTGCTGGTCGGTTTCAAAAGCAAGGCCAAGATGCCCGAAGCTTTCTCGAAGGGCGCGACCGGAGCGGTGGTCGCGATCACCAATACCTGTGCGGTCGTCGGTTTCGGCGCGGTTGCCGCGCTGTCGCCTGCGTTCCAGGAAGCGCTGCTGCTCGTGCAAAACCTGCCTGGCGACCCGCTGATCGGCGCAGCCATCGCGGTAACGGTGATCGCCGGGCTCACGGGTTCGGCCTCGGGTGGGCAGAGCATCGCCTTACCTTTGATCGCGCCGCATTATCTCGATGCCGGGGCGAGTGCGGACGAACTGCACCGCACGGTCGCCATCGCCTCGGGCGCGCTCGATAGCCTGCCGCATAACGGCTATGTGGTGACGACGATCCGCGCGATTTGCGGCGAGACGCATGCCGCGGCCTATGGCGCGGTCGGCGCGCTCACGGTGATCGTTCCGATGATCGGGTTGGTCGTCGCGCTCGGCCTGTTCGCGATTTTCTAGGTCGAACCTACTTCGATGATGGCTGGTTTTCCGGCTGCGGTATCGGCGGCTCCGGGATCGATGGCCCGTAATAATCGGGATCGGCCAATTCCTGCCGATAGCGGTCTAGCACCTGCTGGGTGGCCGCGAGTTGATCGGTACAGCCGCGTGCCTCAAGCTGCTGTTCGATCCCGCTCAGTTTTTCGATGACCTGCTCGACAAAGGCCGGCCGCTCGAGCGACGGATCGATCCCTTCGAAGGGATCGATATCGAGCTGGTGGAAGGTCAGCATGACGGGCTCGGGCCGCGCCGATGGCGGATCGGTCAGGAAATCGATCCGGAATTGGTCGCCGGACTCGATGGACAGCCCGACCGGCCAGCCCTGAAGCCAGCCCCGGTCGTTGACCAGCCCGCCCATATCCGAATCGAAGCGGAAAGCCGACTGCGCATTCTCCCGCATGCGTGTGAAGGTTACCGCCCGCAGGCCCTCGATCCGATAGCTGCGCAAACGCGTTTCCAGCAGACCCTCGAAGGCGTAGCAGACATCGGACGACTGGTTCAGGCTGACGCGCCACAGATAGGCGAAAGGACGCAGGATATCGGGGGCAGGCGCGCCGACCTCCATCCGCGCTACGGCGACCCGTGGCGTTTCCGTCTGACGACCGAGTAGCCAGAAGAAATTGTCGGCCAAACTCGGCAAATCGGCCGTGACGAACCGGCCGGGACCCGAGAACCGCCGCGTCCCGGAATTGGTGAGCAGCGTCACCCGATCGCCGGCTGCGAGCTCCAAAACGCTGTCCACGGGAATTCGCATGCCTTGCGGATATTCGCGCGCGATTTCGCCGGAGGATCGCGTGACCAGAAATTCGGCATGGGCGGCCGGTGCGAGAGCGCCCCACGCCAGTGCCAATGCGATGCCTGTGCCGGAAAAGCCGATCCGCATGATATCCCCTCCGCGCAGACATGTATCGCACGGCCGTTCGTTCCGAAAGCCGCCCTTTGTCCGCGGCGAAAAACTCATTTCTTCTTAACCATGTTTGCGATAGAATCTGTCGCCATGGGGAAGGTCATCGACTTTGAAACGGGCGCGGTCGCGCAATTGCAGCGCCGCGTGGCGCAGGCAGAAGAGGATAATCGCGATCTACTCGCCTTTGCGCTCGGCCATTCGGGCGCGACGGCGGCGATCCATAGCGCCGTTCTGGCGGCGATCGACGCGGACGGCCTCGATCATCTCCTGCATGTCGTCACGCAGCAATGGCCCGATATTCTCGGCGTCGATGCCGTGAGCCTCGCCCTGTATGTCGGCGACAAGGGTATTCGCGCCGATATCGCGGGCATGCAGTTTGTCGAGCGCCGCCTGATCGAAAAAGCGGCGGCCGATATCGACGGTGTCGTGCTGCGCGATTGCGACAAGGGGCATCCATTATTGGGTCCGGCGTCCGAATTCGTGCGCGCCGAAGCGCTGGTGCGCGTCAGCAACGATGCCCCGCTACCATCGGGCCTGTTGGCGCTCGGACAGCGCGATAGCCAAAACATGGAAACCCATAAGGGCGCGGAGCTGCTGGGTTTTCTCGGCGACAGTCTCGCGCGATTGCTGGGCCGGTGGCTGCTGCCCTGATCCCCGACGATCATCCGGCGACTGCGCTGGCCGAAGACTGGGCGGCGCATCTCGGCCGCGACCGCCGCCGTTCTCCCCATACGATCCGCGCCTACATTGCTGCCGCCCATCGCCTGATCGCCTTTCTCGGCAAGCATCGCGGGGATGCGGTGACCGGGCTGACGCTGCGAGAACTGGATATCGCCGATCTGCGGGCGTTTCTCGCGCATCGCCGTCAGGACGGGCTGACCAACCGGTCGATGGCGCGCGAGCTTTCCGCCTTGCGCGGCTTTCTCGCCTTCGCCGCCGAGCGGGCGGGGGAACAGGCCGATATTCCACGGATCAAGGGTCCGAAGCTCAAGCCCGGCGTGCCCCGGCCCGTCTCACCCGATGAGGCGGTTGCGCTGGCCGAAGATGTGGCAGCGCAGGCCGATGAGCCGTGGATCGCCGCGCGTGACTGGGCCGTGCTCCTGCTGCTCTATGGTGCCGGGCTCCGGGTTGGCGAGGCGCTGGGGCTGACCGGCGCGGTGCTGCCGCTTGGCGAAACGCTTTCGGTGACAGGCAAGCGGGACAAGACACGCATCGTGCCGTTGCTCGATAAGGTCCGCGAAGCCATTGAGAATTATGTGAAACTCTGTCCCCATGCGATCGGGCCGGACGACCCGTTGTTTCGCGGCGCGCGCGGCGGTCCGCTGGGCAGCGATATCGTCCGCCGGGCGGTGCGCGGAGCGCGGGCGCGGCTCGGCCTGTCCGGCCGGACGACGCCGCACGCCTTGCGCCACAGTTTCGCGACCCATCTGCTGGCGCGCGGTGCTGACCTGCGCTCGTTGCAGGAGCTGCTCGGCCATGCGAGCCTCAGCTCGACGCAGATTTACACGTCCGTCGATGCGGCCCATCTGCTCGACGTCTATCGCAACGCCCATCCACGGGCCTGAACGAAAGGGGCCGCGGTGCCGACGGTAACGGTCACGTCTGTTTTCAACGCCCCGGCGGATCGCATCTGGGATGAGGTCCGCACATCGCGGCTGCTCGAATATGTGACGCGCGGCCGGATCGCCTTCGATCCGATCGAGCCGCCGCAATTTCCCGAACGCTGGGCCGAAGGCGAGTATCGGGTCGCCATGCGCGGTTTCGGTTTCGTGCCGCTCGGACCGCAAACCATCGGTATCGAGTTTCCGCCACCCGAGGGCGAAACCCGCATCTTGCGCGACAATGGCGGAGGCCGGCTTTTCCGCACATGGGATCACTGGATCTATATCGAGCCGCTGGACGAAGGCCGCACCAAATATACTGATCGAATCGAGTTCGATGCTGGAATGCTCAATCCGTTCGCCAAACCGATCGTGCGGGACTTCTATCGCCACCGGCAAAGTCGCTGGAAAAAGCTGATCGCGAACGATTTTCGCTACTAGAGCTTGCTTTCGATCGCGTCCCAGATTTTCGCGCCCGTGTCCGTCCCGTTGAAAGCGTCGATGGAGACGATACCGGTGGGCGAGGTCACGTTGATCTCGGTCAGATAGCCGCCGATCACGTCGATACCGACGAACAGCAGCCCGCGCTTTTTGAGCTCCGGCCCCAGCGCCTCGCAGATTTCGAATTCGCGCGGGGTCAGCTCGGACGCGCTGCCCGATCCGCCGACCGCGAAGTTGGAGCGGATTTCGCCTTTCTTCGGCAAGCGATTCACGCCGCCCGTCGCTTCGCCGTCGACCAGGATGATCCGCTTGTCGCCTTCGCTGACATCCGGGAGAAAGGCCTGGACCATGAAGGGCTCGACCCAGACATCGCCGAACAGCTCGGTCAGCGCCGCGAGATTCTTGTCGTCTTCGCCGACGAAGAAGACGGCCGATCCGGCATTGCCGTAGAGCGGCTTGACCACGATCGCGCCATGCTCGCGCTGGAAGGCGCGGGTATCGTCCAGGCTGCGCGTGATCATCGTTGCAGGCATGAATTCGGCGAAATCGAGCACGAAGAGCTTTTCCGGCGCGTTGCGAACCGATGCCGGATCGTTGACGACCAGCGTATCGGGCTGGATCCGCTCGAGCAGATGCGTCGCCGTGATATAGGAGAGGTCGAAGGGTGGGTCCTGCCGCATTAGTACGACATCGATATCGGCGCGCAGGTCGATCGTGTCGAAATCGCCGAAACTGTGATGATCGCCCTCGACCCGCTGCACCGTAACCGGGCGCGCGCGCGTCGTCAGTCGTCCGTCCGCACGATGGGTGAGTGCGCCGACATCGTAATGCCAGAGCCGGTGCCCGCGCGCCTGGCCCGCCAGCATGATCGCGAAGCTCGAATCTCCGGCGATATTCACCTTTTCCATGGGATCCATCTGGATCGCGACATTGAGCGGCATCGGCGTCTCCTGTTCGGCGCGCTTTCGGCTTTAGCGGCGCCCGGCGCGCTTTCAATAGAGTCCTGCTTTACCCGATCCAAGCATTCTCGATATGGCGCGGCTTGTGGCCCGGCGCGATCAGGATGACGTCGATCCGGATGTCCTCACCGCGCGACGCGAATTTGGGCCCCAGTATCTCCGCCGCGGCGGCGACACGCTCCAGCCGATATTCGTCGATGGCGTAATCGAGCTCGGCGGGGCTGGCGCGGGTTTTGACCTCGACGAAGACGATCGTGTTCAGGCGGCGCGCGACCAGATCGATCTCGCCGCGCGGGGTCCGTTCGCGCCGGGCGAGAATGCGATAGCCCCGGCGCCGCAGATACCAGGCGGCGCGGGTTTCTCCGCGCCGGCCGCTCTTTTCCGCGTCCTGGCGCTTCATCTGTCCGCTTTGAGCGCCACGGCGCGCTCGTACAGCCCCTCGCTTGGCAGGTGGAGCGCCTTGGCGACCTCGCGCGCTGCCTTGCCGGGGGGCAGTCGTTTGAGCGCGTCTGAAAGCGCGGCGTCGATCTCGGCCGCGCTCGCCGCCTCCGCCGCGCCCGGCGGGCCGATAACGATCACGATCTCTCCCTTGGGCGGCGCGACTGTATAGCGCTCTGCCAGCTCGGTCAGGGTGCCCGTAACGCACTCCTCGAAAGCCTTGCTGATCTCGCGCGCAACGGCGGCCTCGCGATCGCCCAACCCTTCCGCGAGGGCGCGCAGCGACTTGGCGAGGCGCGGGCCGGATTCATAGAAGATCAGCGTCGCGCGGATCGCGGCCAGCTCTGCGATGGCGTCGGCACGCGCCTTCGTTTTCGCCGGCAGGAACCCGGCAAAGAAAAAGCGGTCGGTCGGCAGTCCCGCGAGCGTCAGTGCCGCGATAGCCGCGCACGGACCGGGAATGGTCGTGACCAGATGACCGGCTTCCCGTGCATAGCGCACCAGTTTGTAGCCGGGATCTGATATCAGCGGTGTGCCGGCATCGGAGACGAGCGCAACGGCCTTTTCGCCCAGCTGTTCGACCAGTCCGCTCCGCACGGACTCGTCGACATGATCGTGATAGGCGGTGATCCGTTTCTTGATGCCAAGATGATTGAGCAGTTTGGCCGTCACGCGGCTGTCTTCGGCCGCGATAATGTCCGCCTGCCGCAATGTCGTTTCCTGCCGTTTCGACACATCTTGCAAGTTGCCGATTGGGGTGGCGACGATGTAAAGACCGGGCGGTAGCGTATCGTTCATAGGATTCTCGTCATGGCATCACAGCGGCACCCGGGGCAACGGCAGTCGTTTCTTTTCCGGTTCGGCATGGTTTTCATGGCGGTGGCGCTGGCGGGCTGCGAGGCGATCCTGCCGGGCGGCAGCCGGCCCGACGAGACCCCGCCGCCGACCCAGCCCGACATCACGACCGGCATTCCCGAAGACGGGCTGCGGCGTGTCGCGCTTCTGGTGCCGACCTCGGGCAATAATGCGGGGGTCGGCCAGTCGATCGCCAATGCCGCGAACATGGCGATCCTCGATACCGGCGGCGAGGGCGTACGGATTACGACCTATAATACAGCGGGCGCGGGAGGCGCCCGGGCGGCGGCGAACCAGGCGCTGGCCGATGGCAGCCGCCTGATTTTGGGGCCGTTGCTGGCCGACAATGTCCGCACCACCGCACCGGTTGCGCGCAGCGCCAGCGTACCGGTCATCGCCTTTTCGAACGATACGAGCGTTGCCGGTGACGGCACCTATCTGATGGGCTTTACGCCGACCCAGTCGATCGCGCGCGTCACGAGCTATGCGGCGAGCAGGGGCGCCCAGCGCTTCGCGGCCCTCATTCCCGAAGGCCTGTACGGCCAACGCGCGTCGCGTGCCTTCGCCCAAGCGGTTCGGAACGCCGGCGGCACATTGGTCGGCACGCGCACCTATGCGCGATCGCGCCGCTCGTTGCAGCTCGCCGTGACGCAGCTTAACGGCGAAGGCCCGTTCGACGCCGTGCTGATCGCCGATAGCGGCTCGACGGCGCGCGAAGCGGCGCAGATGCTGCGCGACCGCGGGGCGACGGATGCGCAGATACTCGGCACCGAATTGTGGAACAACCAGCCGGATTTGGCCCGCGATCCGGCCATGCACGGGGCGCTGTTTGCGAGCGTATCCGACCGGATGTTCAACACATTGAGCAACCGCTATCGCTCGCGCTTCAGTTCCGACCCTTACCGCCTGTCGAGCCTCGGCTATGACGCGGCGTTGCTCGTCGTTCGGATTGCGCGCGAATGGTCGATCGAGCGGCCGTTCCCGCTTGGCGAATTGCGTGACGCCGGCGGTTTTTCGGGCGTCGACGGTGCGTTCCGGTTCGGCAGCGACGGCGTCGCCGAACGCGCACTGGAAGTGCAGCAGATCCGGCCCGACGGCTTTACCGTCGTTTCGCCCGCGCCAAGCGGCTTCGACAGTTAGGCAGCAACCTGTTCGCCGGAAATGATTTCCGCGATCAGGCTGTTGAGGACGAGCCGCCCTCGTGCGGTTGCGATGATACGGTCGTCGCGCCGTTCGAGCAGCCCGTGCTCCGATAAACGACCGATCGCGTCGAAATCGAGAATATCCGAAGGCAGGGCGATTGGCGCAATGCCCTCGCTCAGCCGGAGCCCCATCATCACGGACTCCACGCTCTGCTCGCGGGCGGACAGCCGGTCCTCTGCCTGCAATCCATGGCCATTGCGGTCCACGGCAGCCAGCCAGTTTTCCGGCTTGCGGTGGCGAATGGTTGCCATGTCGCCGCGTCGGCCATGCGCGCCCGGGCCGATACCGGCATAGGAGCGGTAGCGCCAATAGGCGAGATTGTGACGGCTTTCCGCACCCGGACGGGCATGGTTCGATATCTCGTAAGCCGGCAATCCCGACGCTTCGGTCAGTTCCTGCGTGCGTTCGTACAGCGCCGCGCCATGATCGGGCTCCACTTCGCCCAACTCGCCGCGTGCCGCCATCGCCGCGAACCGTGTGCCGGGCTCGATGGTGAGCTGATACAGCGAGAGATGATCGGTATCGAAGCCGAGGGCGCGCTGGAGTTGCGTGCTCCACGCCTTGATGCCCTGGCCGGGCAGGGCATAGATCAGGTCGAAACTTGTGCGCGCGAAGACCGATTGCGCTGCGTCGAGTGCCGCCAGCCCCTCGCGTACATCATGCGCCCGACCCAGAAAGCGCAGGGCCTCGTCGTCTAGCGACTGCAGGCCGAGCGATACGCGATTGACCCCGGCGCGCGCGAGATCGGCGAAGCGCGCGGCCTCGACGGAAGACGGGTTGGCTTCGAGCGTGATCTCAATATCGGGCGCGAAACCCCAGTGCGCCTCGGCGGCATCGATCAGCGCCGCGACCGTTTCCGGCGGCATCAGCGATGGCGTACCGCCGCCGAAAAAGACCGATGTCAGTGTTGCGTCGCTTGTAAGCGCGGCCTCATACGCCATGTCTGACAGCAGGGCGGCGCGCCATGCATCCTGATCGACGCTATCGCGGACATGGCTGTTAAAGTCGCAATAGGGGCATTTGGAAACGCAGAACGGCCAGTGGATATAGAGGGCCAAACCGGTCATCGGCTCAGAATACCGCTTTCAGCATCTTCGCAAAAGCATCGGCGCGATGGCTGATCGCATGTTTTTCGTCCGGTTGGATTTCGGCGAAGGTTTCGTCCCGTCCTTCCGGTACGAACACGGGATCGTAACCGAAACCGAGCGTGCCGCGCGGCGGCCATGTAAGGCTGCCCGGAGCGCGCCCTTCGAATATCTCGCTATGACCGTCCGGCCATGCGAGCGCCAGGGTGCAGGCGAAATAGGCGCTTCGGTCAGTGTCCGGCCCCAATTCGGCGAGCTTTCCCTCGACCTTGCCCATCGCCATGTACCAGTCGCGCCCCGGTCCGCCTTCGAAAGTGTCGGCCTCGGCCCAGTCCGCCGTATAGACGCCGGGCGCGCCGCCCAATGCTTCCACGCACAGCCCGCTATCGTCCGCCAATGCCACGAGCCCGGAGCCTTTCGCGCCCGCATACGCCTTGATCAAGGCATTTTCGGCAAAGGTCGTGCCGGTTTCTTCGGGTTCCGGCAGATCGAGTTCGGCAGCGCTCACGACATCCATGCCGTGCGGCCGAGCCAGCTTCCCGATTTCGCGCACCTTGCCCGCATTATGGCTGGCGATCACCAGCTTGCCGGGTGCGAGTGTGCGGCTCACGAAATGGCGGCGTCCTGCGCCGCGAAAATCTCTTCGCAACCGATGCGCGCGAGGCGAAGCAGGCGGAGCAGCGCTTCCTCGCCATAGGTTTCGCCTTCGGCCGTGCATTGCGCTTCGGCGATATTGCCGTCGCCGGTCAGCACGAAATTGGCATCGGCGCCTGCATTGCTGTCCTCGGCATAATCGAGATCGAGCACCGGTTCGCCCTTGTAGATGCCGCACGAAATGGCCGCGATCTTCTGCGTCATGGGGTCCTGTTCGATCTTGCCTTCGGCGATCAGCGCGTTGATCGCGAGGCGCAGAGCGACCCAGCCACCCGAGATCGACGCGGTGCGTGTGCCGCCATCGGCCTGGATGACGTCGCAATCGACAGTGATCTGGCGTTCGCCGAGCCGCGTCAGGTCGGTCACCGCACGGAGCGACCGGCCGATCAGGCGCTGGATTTCCTGGGTGCGGCCGGATTGCTTGCCGCGCGCCGCTTCGCGATTGCCGCGCGTATGGGTGGCGCGGGGCAGCATGCCATATTCGCCCGTGACCCAGCCGCTGCCCTTGCCGCGCATCCAGGGCGGGACGCGGTCTTCTATGCTGGCGGTGCACAGCACGCGGGTTTCGCCGAAACTGATCAGGCAGGAGCCTTCGGCATGTTTCGTGAAACCGGGCTCGATGGTGATCGCCCGCATTTGATCGGGCGCGCGGCCGGAAGGGCGCATGGGCATATGTCCTTTGCGGATTGTGTCGACCAGCCCCTATCGCCCGCACGCTTGGGCGTCCAGCCGAAATGGATGGGCCGTGGTTCAGTCGAGGGCGCTTTGCGGGGCGCTAGCCGGTCGTCGCGGCTGCCAGCTGGAATACGGGCGTGGGAGCGGGCGTATCGTTCGCTTCGCCCGTGCCTTGAATGTGGAAGCTGATGGTGATCGTCGGCGCCGGCGGTTCGGGCGGTGCCGACGGAGTCACACTGCGATGGCGTTGCCTGTTGCGCTCACTGCGTTCCAAACGTTCATGCAAGCGCTCGCGATGGCTTTCGAGGCGGCTCTGGAGTTCCGATCCCAAGGTGGACATTCTCACGCTGAGCTGTTCCATCTCGCGCGCGAAACTCGCCGATCGGGTCTGGCCGGCGCGTTCCATCTGCCGTTCCACGCGGGCCATTTCACGCTCTACCCGCGCCATCTCGCGCTCCATCTGCCGTTCGACCTGCGCCATTTCGCGCTCGACCTGGGCGACTTCGCGTTCGGCCTGCGCTTCCATCCGGGCGATTTCGCGTTCGCGCTGCGCTTCGGCCCGCTCCATACGCGCCTGCCGGCGGGATTCTTCGCGCTCGCGGCGCTGGACCATAGTATCGGTCTTGTCTTCGCACTCTTCCGCGGCAGCCGTCGTATCGGCCGTGATTTCCGTTATTCCGAGATCACCGACGGTTTCGAAGATCGCCGCGCGTACAACGGCATTTTCCAGGAAATTCCGGTCCTGTCCTACCGCCGCGCGCCGGAAGGCGCCACGCAGAGCCTTATTCGGGTCGGCGCCAAAATCGCGGAAGTCGTCGGCCCAGTCCGGTGCAATCTCGAATGCCCAGTTTCCGGTATCGACCGAAGCCCAGCGATCTTCGCTACGCGAGGGCTCCTTCGGCTCTGCACGGCGCGCCGAACGGTCCTGCTGCGAAGCGTGCGTTTCCGCGGGTGTATCGTGTGTGATGTCCAGTTCCGCGATCGCGCCCATGTCGGCCGGTTCTTCGATCATCGGTTCGGCGTTTTTCGGCTCTTTGTCGTCGCTGTCGCCCGACGAGAATGTCGTATCGGCGGTGGCGGCAACGGTGAGGCAGCCAGCCAGGACCAACGTGAGCGCGGCCGCCGGCGCGGTCGCGCCATTCTCGCGGCGAAAGGGCCGTTCGCGTAGACGCGCGATGCGGTTCATGAGCGGTGTCCGGCTGCCATCGGCCGCCATCGCAAAGCCGGGTAGCATGTCGCGACTTTCCAGCGCGACCTTGCCAAGGCCCTGGGCCAGTGCATTGCTGTTGCCGGTTTCTCCCACGACCCGGGCATCGCAGGCATATTCGCGCTCGATATCGATCTGGCGCGACAGATAAGCGATGGCCGGATGGAAGAAGAAGATGTTGCAGATCAGCGCCTGGATCAGGCCGAGCAGATAATCCTGCCGGCAGATATGCGCGATTTCGTGCACGAGCACCGCTTCGGCCTGTTCGATCGGCATGCGCAGGAAAAAGCCCGTGGGAACGAGCACGACCGGCTTGAGTGCGCCGATGGTGAGCGGCGTTGTGATCCGCGACGATTGCAGGATTGCGGCCCCGCCATCCGCACCCAGCCGTTCGATCCAGAGGCGGAAGCGTGTTTCCCATTCGGCAGGAACCGGCCTGACCCCTTCGTGCCGGAGGCGGTTTGTCGCGCGCAATGCCTGGAAGTAGCGCACGCCGAGCCAGCCGAAGCCGAGCGCCCAGAGCGCCGAAACGAACCCCGTCGTGCGCCCGAGCGTCGCGATCACCGCATCCCAGCCCTCGGCGGGCGGAGCATAGGCCATGGCCAGCGGTTCCACGGCGCCGAGCGTGCGATAGCTGATGATCCAAGTACCGATGAACAGCAGCAGCGCTGCGGCAAGGCCGCCATAAGCAAGCAGGAAGCGCAATTGCGCATAGTGGCGCGGCGTGATCCGCAGGGCGACCCAGACGAGTGCGGCGACGAGGCCGATCTGCCAGATGCTGTGCAGCAGGGCCCAGCCCAGGCTATCGACCATTACCCCCGGATCAATCGGCATCCTCATTTTCCCTCTGCTCGGCTTCCAGTTCTGCGATGAAAGCCTTGAGTTGTTCTATTTCGTCGGGCGACACGTCTTCGCGGCCCAGCGCATGCATGACGAGGCTGGCCTTCGAATTGCCGAAGACCGTCCGCGCCAGCCGGTTCAGCAGCGTCGTGCGCGTCTCGGACGCGGGCTGGGTTGCCACATAATCGAAGGATTTGCCCTTGCCGGGAATGCGATCGACAAGCCCCTTGTCGAGCATCCGCTGCAGCTGTTTGAGCACCGTGGTATAGCCGACGTCGCGCATCTGCTTGATCTGTTCGTGAACGGTACGCACCGACACGGGCTGACGCTCCCAGACAATCTGAAGAATTTCCGCTTCGGCCTCGGAGGGCGGGGGCAGGGGCGTCTTGATCTCGGGCATAGGACTTTCGCGCGACTCTGTATCGTTCCCGGGCATTTACGGCAAGTGTCGTTACTCTTACATCGACGAACTGCATATGGAGCGCGACGAACGGCATATGACGGCGGGGCTGGCGCATGGGCGCGGGAGTTTCTACATCGCCTGCATGGCCAATCCGAGCGTCAACGAACTGTCCGATCGCGCGCGCGACGTGTTCCGCACCGTCGTCGAGAGCTATTTGGAGAGCGGCGCGCCGATGGGTTCGCGGACCATCTCGAAAATGTCGGGCCTCAACCTGTCGCCCGCGTCCATTCGCAATGTCATGCAGGACCTGGAAGAACTCGACCTGCTGGCTGCGCCGCATACCAGCGCCGGACGGATGCCGACCGAGACCGGCCTCAGGCTGTTCGTGGACGGGATGATGCAGGCGGGCCGGCTCACCGCTGCCGAGCGGCAGGCGATCGCCGCGGAGATCGACGGCGAGGGCCCGGTCGAGGAGGCGGTCGCCAACACCACGGCCGCCTTGTCCGGTCTCTCCGCCTGTGCGGGCATCGTCCATGTCGCGAAGCGCGAGCCGGTGCTCAGCCAGTTCGGTTTCGTCCCGCTGTCCGAACGCCAGGCGCTGGCCGTGCTGGTCGGGAACGATGGATCGGTCGAAAACCGGATCGTCGACCTCCCGCATCCGATACCGGCGTCGACCCTGAACGAGGCGGCCAATTATGTCAGCCAGCGCCTGTCCGGCCTGACGCTGGACCAGGCGCAGGTACGGCTGAAGGAGGAAATCGGCCGAGGCAAGGCGGCGCTGGACGAAGCCGCGCAAGATCTGATCGCGCGGGGCCTGGCGACCTGGTCGCAGGATAGCGCCGACCGACCGGTGCTGATCGTCCGGGGGCAGGCGAACCTGCTGGACGAGATTGCGGCGGCCGATCTGGACCGTGTGCGCAATCTGCTCGGCGAGCTCGAAGGCAAGGAAGAGATTGCTCAGTTGCTCGATCATGCGCGGGATGCGCGCGCGACCAAGATTTTCATCGGTTCGGAGAACAAGCTGTTCGCGCTTTCGGGCTCGTCGGTTATCGCCGCGCCCTATCATGACGGCGAGGGACAGGTGGTCGGCGTCGTCGGCGTAATCGGTCCGACACGCTTGAACTATGCGCGAGTCGTTCCCATGGTGGACTTCACCGCAAAAACCCTGTCGAAACTAGTGAGCTGAATAGAAAAAATGGACGGCGAAAAGACCGAGAACATGGAAAACTTGTCGGACGAGGCGGAAGCCGAACTGGCGGGCGTGCCTGAGAGCATGCGCGACGAGGGAGACGAGAGCGACGAGGCCGAACAGGTTTCGGACGCCGATCGCATTGCGGAGCTCGAGGAAGAACTCGCCGCAGCAAAGCAGCAGGTTCTGTACGCGAAAGCCGAGGAGCAGAATACGCGCCGTCGGCTGGAGCAGGAAAAGCAGAATGCCAGCGCCTACGCGGCGACGGGCTTTTCGCGCGATATCCTCTCGGTCGCCGACAATCTCGAGCGCGCGCTGGAAGCCATTCCGCAAGAGCTGCGCGACGACGAAAAGTTCAAGGGCCTGGTTGCGGGTCTCGACGCGACGGGCCGCGAACTGGCGACCGTATTCAGCAAGCACGGTATCGAACCGGTCGAAGCGGTCGGCGAGGAGCTGGACCCGAACCGGCATCAGGCGATGGTCGAAATTCCGACCGACGAGGCCGAGCCGGGGATCGTCGTGCAGCAGATGCAGCGCGGCTATATGATCAAGGACCGGCTATTGCGTCCGGCGCTTGTCGGCGTGGCGAAAAAGCCCGATTAGAAATCCAGTATGAGCTGCGCATTGCAGCGGCCATAGGGCGTCGGCCAGAATTCATCCTCTTCGAGATCGCGAAATCCCGCCGACCGGTACAGATGCTGGGCGGCGGCGAGCCGGTTGCTGGTTTCGAGCCAGATGCCGTCGGCGCCCATGTCCCGTGCTTCCTCGATGAGCCGCTCCAATACTGCGCGGCCGATACCCTTGCCGCGCATGTCCGCAGCAGCGGCCATCTTGACGATTTCGACATGATATTTGCCGGGTATCGGTTGGGTATGGGCGGGCAGGACGGCGCCGCATCCGCATACGATGCCGTCGACTTCGGCGACGATAATCTGCCCGCCTTTTGCGATAATCGAACCTTCCGGATTGCCGAGTTGCGCGCGATCGGACTCTTCCACCGCGAACTCGTCTTCGATCCAGGCCAGGTTCAGTGCGGCAAATGCCTCGCTGTCGCCTGCCTCGAACCGACGGATCAGCACGCGCGCATCAGGCCGCCAGCGTGTAGCGGGATTCCCCGGGGCCGCGGCACATGCGCTTCGATACGCGCGTCTCCTCGCCGCTGATGATCACGACATCGGTCACGTCCATGCAGGCCGCGCCATTGGGCTGCGACGTCATCGCGGTGACCGTCGACGAGCCCGACACATCGGACCGGGTCGGGCTCACCCATTCCGCCGTGGCGCCGACTTCTTCCTGTTCGGTCACGGTTTCGGTGGCTTCGGCCATGCGTTCCTGCTCCTCCGGCTCAAGCTGACAGGCGATCTCGGCCACGAGCACGCCCGCAAACTGGCCGACGATAAAGCCGCCGACGGCGCCGATGCCGGTCGATTCCCCGATCACGCCGCCAAGGATTCCGCCGAGAATACCGCCACCGGCGCGCTCGGTATTGCATGAGTTCCGTTGGCCGCCGTCACCATCCTCGCGGCGGGCGCGCTGTACGGTACCGTCCGCCCGATCCCGCTCGGCAACATCTGCAGGCGGCGAATAGTTGGCGCACGTCCCGGAATAGCGGCAGAAGCGTTCCTGCAGAAAGGCACGATCCTCCTGATACCGCGCTTCCAGTGCGCGATGGGTCGCCATGTGCCGGCCATCGGGGTTCGAATCCGCATGTTCCTGTGTGATGGCCGCGAAGAATCCGTCGGCCTGTTCCTGCGTATAGTCGAAATCGTTCATCACCTGCGATTCATAGAGCGCGGAAATACTTTCCTGATGCGCGATCATCCGCTGTCGAAAATCGGCAAGAACCTGATTGTGATAGACGTCCAGCCGCTCGATGCAGCGGGTCGTTTCATCCGCCATCTCGAAGGGCTCGTCGCGACGGCGATAATCGTAGCGGCAATCGGGATAGGTCACGCCGCTCATGACCGGGGTCGCCGGTATTTCGGGCAGCGGCGGGGGCGGCGGGCGCTGTGCATGCGTTTCTGACGAAAGCGCCGCAAAGGCGGCAAACGCAACCAGAGCCGCGACCATTTTCCGAATGCCAATCATAAACCTATCCCCCGATATCGGGAAATACCTAGCTGTCATTCGGATGCCGGGCAATGATATGGATCACTGCCCGGCGATCCGATCCGAATGTTACACCCGCTGCGCGCGATTTTCGTCGCGATGCTTTTTCAGATATTTCATGAACGGCGTGCCGCCGGTGCCGACATCGGTATCGTTGCCGGCTCCGGAACAGGCCTGCTTGTTGATATAGCTGGCCGCATATTCCAGGTGCCGCGTGCGGAAACGCGCGACCTGCTCGACACAGGCGTTGAACGCATCCTTCACGCCGCTCGGCGCATTGGTTGCAAAGGCCCGTAAGCTGCTTGCCTTCGCCAGATCCTCGATAAAACGGCGGTGCGGGATCGGGCGATAGGCGTGCAGTTCGTCCAGATATTCGCGCAGCGGATCGTTTTCGTGGCAGACGTTGAACAGCGCATCCATCGCCGGCACGATCGAGGATTGCGATCCGGTCTGCCCGCGAAACATTTGCGGCTTGCCGCCGAACCGTTCGACGCCCTCGTAGATAATGCCGTTCGGCGTCGCAGGATTGTTCTTCCAGCCATGGATATAGGGCCGGACGCGCTGATAATAGATGTAGGGATCGCAGCGTTCGGGCATGCGGTCGAAATGCGCATTCACCCGGTCCCAGACCGTGTTCATCGTCTGCAGCAGCGTTTCGACGCGATCTGCATCCCCGGCGTCCGACGCATCGACAAGCTCGGTCGCCAGTTCCAGCGCGCGCCCCGCCTCCGCCTCGATCGCGACATGGATCAGCACGAACCAGTTTTCGTCCATGCCGCCGAGGAAGTTCTGGCGCATCGCGATATTGTCGAGGGTGATGTCGCCCGCCTTGTCGAGCCGATACCAATTGTCGAGCACATAGCCCGAATAGGGCAGGAGCGGGGCCTGGCCCAGTTTTTCGGCCAGCGCGCAAATCGGGACCGCGAGCGTCGCCGGCAAGGCCGTCGGCGCTTTCTCCTCGCCCCAGACATAGGCTTGCACCATGAACGAATAGCGGACCATGGCGACGCGGATCTGCTCGTCGCTGGCTTCGCCGAGAAATGCCGTCATATCGGGCTGCGGAAGCTGACCCAGCAACTGCCGGACGCGGCCCGAGGTCAAAATTGCGGAGAGATTGTCGGCCGCGTCGACAATGGTGTCGAGTTCCGGCGGAAGGGAGATGTCATTGATTTCGAAGTCGGAAAGGTAGCCGCGTTCCCGCGACATGCCGTAGGTTGAAAGCTCCATGATTGTCTCATTGGCCCGGGCGCGGGTTGGGCCGCCCGGTAATGATCGAATCGTTACGCCCGGCGATGCGATTGTTCAAGCACAGTACCGCGATGCCGTAACGTTAGCGTCCTATCTCCGATTTAAACGGCAAGATCGCTTCGAAGCTTTCGAGCGGCGGCGCGCCCGCCACTGTCTCGCCCTGCCGTAGCAGGAAGACATGGCGCACGATCTCGGCCTGTTGCTCGATCCCGTAGCGCTTGAGCGGCCAGCCCGGTTTCAGGCTGTAATGGTAGCGGCAAAAGGGATGGCGGCGCAGCGGCAGGAAAACCCCGGACTGATGCTGCCACACATGGGTCATTTCATGCAGGAAGAGCGCCTGCAGTTTCAGCGGCGCGGTGCCGAAGTCCTCGCGCCAATAGGGCCCTTTGGGGTGGAACCATATTCCCCCGGTTGGCGCCATCAGCGTGTTGACCGGCTGGAAGGCAAACCATTTGCGGCGATACAGCGTTACCGCATCGTAAGCGATCGCGCGGCCGAACATGCTGCCGGCGAGCTTGCGCTCGGCGGCGGTCAAGGGGCGGGCGGTAGCGTCAGACATCGCCCGCTCTTTCGTCGAATCCAGTGCGCGAAGGCAAGCCGCTTGTGCGCAGCTTGCCCCGGATCGCGATCAGTTGCTGTAGAGTTCGGATATGTCGAGAATCGCCGACTCGAGACGCGCGCTGCCATAGGTGCCGACCCAGACGTCGTACTGCCCCGAACGCGGTGTATCGAAGCGGATCGACGGGTTGAGCCCTCCGCCGCTGTCATCGTCGCAGTACCAGTTGCCGCTGGGGCCGTTGACCACGAGCGTCGTATCGGCGCTGGATTGCACGGAGATATTCAATGGCAGCCGCCCGCTCGTATAGTCGACGCGATAGTCGGGGGCGCGCGATACATAGCCGCGGCATGGGCTGCCGAGCACCGATGCGTCGATCGATCCGCCCGATTGGAGGCGGACGCGGTGCGGGTCCGGCGTGAAGCCGGAGCGGAGCCTGGCCGTTCCGTAGTTGGGGTCGAGGCTGAAATCCGGCCGTCCGCCCGAGCCGCCCCCGCCGCTCGACGAGCGGGCCGAGATATCGTCATACAATTCGGAGATGCCCAATATAGCGGATCGCAGGCTCGCGCTGCCATAGGTGCCAACCCAGACCTCGTACCGGCCGGAACCGGGATTATCGAAGCGGATCGCCGGATTGAGGCCGCTGCCGCCATCGTCGTTGCAATACCAACGGCCGTTCGGGGCGTTGATGACAAGCGTCGTGTCCGCTTCGGCCGCGACCGAGAACATCAGCGGCAGGCTGCCGCTCGAATAGAAGACCCGGACATCCGGCGCATTGGCGATATAGCCCCGGCAGCTGCTCGAGATCGTCGATGCATCGACACTTCCGCCCGAAGAGAGTTCGACGAGGCGTGGATCGTCGCTGAACCCGGCTTGCAGGTTGATCGTGCCATAGGATGGATCGAGATTGACGTTCTGCGCGCTGGCTGGTGCGAGCACAAAGGTCGCAGCTGCGGCTGCGAAACTGAATCTGGCTAGTGCGGACATGGATTTCCCCCCAAAAGAAACGGTCAGCCGGCCCCCTTCGAGGCCCGACGGCATTGTACTGCGACCATTTCTTTCAGATACCGCGCCGGCCGCGATATTTCCAGCAAAATGATAGGGTCCCGCCCGATCGATTCAGCCGACGGGGCGAGCGCTACATCTCGTGCCCGGATTGATCTTCGTCCGATTCCGCGCCGCCGAACGGTGGCTCGTCGCCCGCCGCGATAGTCACGGCGTCGACGCTGACATCGCGGCCGCTGTCGAAGCGGAAATTGAGCGTAAGCGACGTGCCGGGCGTGATCTCCGGATCGACGCCGAACAGCATCGCGTGACGGCCGCCCGGTTCGAACGATACCGCTTCGCCCGGGGGCATCTCCGCGGACATGATCGGTCGCATGCGCATCGCGCCGTCCTCCATCACCGTTTCATGGAGTTCGATCGTCGCCACCCGCTCGCTGTCAATGGCGAGCAGCGTGTCACCGGCTTCGCCTCCGTTAAGCATGAAATAGCCGGCCGCCGGGCGGCCATCGACTGCGGGCAGCCTGACCCATGCATCCTCGACCGTCTCGACGGGGCCGGTCTCTTCGGGTTGGCTGCAGGCGACGAGCGCGAAGGCTGCTGCCGCGGCAAGGATCGGAAAGCGCATGAAATTTCCCATATCTGAACAGAAGCTTTTCTAAGGGTTCGGGCTTGATCGCCAATACCGCTGCGGCGTCAAAATGGCGAACATATCGGGCGGAAATGCAGGCCGGGAACAGTCATTCTGTTTCCAAGTGTATTTCCGTTCGAGATGGAAGCCATTTTGTCGTCCCTCCGGGATTTGACCGATTTGGCCCATTGCCACGTTGGGCAGGCTTGAAATATGCCTATATTCCATCGCCTCCCCGCCTTGCACTGAGCCCAATCGCCTCAAACCGCAGCGGTATTGGCGATCAAGTCCGAACCCTAGTCCGCGCGAATGCTTGCAGCAAGAAAAACCCCACCTATATCGCCCCTGTAAATGCCGCGCCGGCGGCTCTTGCTTCATAGTGAGGGGAGCCACCGGCTCCGCCTGTTATTGGGGAATATTGAGGGAAAAAATGGCTAAAGTTATTGGTATTGATTTGGGCACGACCAACTCGTGCGTCGCCGTCATGGAAGGCGGTAAACCCAAGGTTATCGAGAATTCGGAAGGCGAGAGGACGACAGCGTCCATGGTCGCCTTCACCAAGGATGGCGAGCGCCTCATCGGCCAGCCGGCGAAGCGCCAGGCCGTCACCAATCCGGACAATACGGTTTTCGCGGTCAAGCGCCTGATCGGCCGCCGTTTCGACGACCCGGTGACGAAAAAGGATACGGAACTCGTGCCGTATAATATCGTCAAGGGCAGCAATGGCGATGCATGGGTGAAAGCGGGCGGCGAAGATTACAGCCCGTCGCAGATTTCCGCCTTCATCCTGCAGAAGATGAAGGAAACCGCCGAAAGCTATCTCGGCGAAACGGTCGAACAGGCTGTCATCACCGTCCCCGCCTATTTCAATGACGCCCAGCGCCAGGCCACCAAGGACGCCGGCAAGATCGCCGGCCTCGAAGTGCTGCGGATCATCAACGAGCCGACGGCGGCCGCGCTCGCCTATGGCCTTGAGAAGAATGACGGCAAGACGATCGCCGTTTACGATCTCGGCGGCGGTACGTTCGACATCTCGATCCTCGAGATCGGCGACGGCGTCTTCGAGGTGAAGTCGACCAATGGCGACACCTTCCTCGGCGGCGAAGATTTCGACAGCAAGGTCGTCGGATATCTGGCCGATGCGTTCAAGAAGGACGAAGGCATCGATCTGCGCAGCGACAAATTGGCGCTGCAGCGGCTGAAGGAAGCGGCTGAAAAGGCGAAGATCGAACTGTCTTCGGCCCAGTCCACCGAAGTGAACCTGCCGTTCATCACGGCCGACCAGAACGGTCCGAAGCATCTGGTGAAGACGATCACCCGCTCCGACCTTGAACAGATGGTCGGCGACCTGATCAAGAAGACGCTCGCTCCGTGCAAAAAGGCATTGGAAGATGCGGGCGTTAAATCGGCCGATATCGACGAGGTCATTCTCGTCGGCGGCATGACCCGCATGCCCAAGGTGCGCAAGACGGTCGAAGAGTTCTTCGGCAAGGAACCGCATACCGGCGTGAACCCGGACGAGGTTGTCGCCATGGGTGCGGCGATCCAGGCGGGCGTGTTGCAGGGCGACGTCAAGGACGTGCTGCTGCTGGACGTGACGCCTCTGTCGCTCGGCATCGAGACGCTGGGCGGTGTGTTCACGCGGATGATCGATCGCAACACGACGATCCCGACGAAGAAGACACAGGTCTATTCGACGGCCGACGACAACCAGAATGCGGTGACGATCCGGGTCTTCCAGGGCGAACGCGAAATGGCGAGCGACAACAAGATGCTCGGCCAGTTCGATCTGGTCGGTATCCCGCCCGCGCCGCGCGGCGTTCCGCAGATCGAGGTGACCTTCGATATCGACGCCAACGGCATCGTGAACGTGTCCGCCAAGGACAAGGGCACGGGCAAGGAACAGCAGATCAAGATCCAGGCGTCCGGCGGTCTCGACGATAGCGATATCGAAAAGATGGTCCAGGAAGCCGAGCAGTTCGCCGAAGAGGACAAGCAGCGTCGCGAAGCGGCGGAGTCGAAGAACCAGGCCGAAAGCCTCGTTCACACGACCGAGCAGCAGCTTGCCGAACATGGCGACAAGATCGACGGCGACCTCAAGTCCGAAATCGAAACCAAAATTGCCGAGACCAAGTCGGCTATCGAAGCAGACGACGGCGCGGCCATGAAGACCAAGTCGGAAGAACTGGCGCAGGCCGCCATGCAGATGGGCCAGAAAATCTACGAAGCCCAGCAGGCCGAGGCGGGCGCCGCCGAAGGCGAAGCCGCTGCCGATGCCGGCGGTTCGAGCGAAGATGAAGATGTCGTCGACGCCGAATTCTCCGAAGTCGACGAAGACCAGAAATCCTAGGATGATCGGAGGAGGGGCCTTTAGCCTCTCCTCCGCTTTCTTCGTCACGCCGGGGCAGCAATGACCGAAGTCGATTATTACGAACTCTTGAAGGTGGACAGGGGCGTCGATGGCGCCACGCTGAAGTCCGCCTATCGCAAACTCGCCATGGAATATCATCCGGATCGCAATCCGGGCGATGCCGAGTGCGAGGCGAAGTTCAAGTCCATCAACGAAGCCTATGAATGCCTGAAGGATCCGCAGAAACGCGCGGCCTATGACCGTTTCGGCCATGCCGCCTTCCAGAATGGCGGTGGCGGGGGTGGTCATCAGCAAGATGGATTCAGCGCCTTTTCCGATATCTTCGAGAATATTTTCGGCGAGGATTTCATGGGCGCGGGGCGCGGCCGGGGCCGGGGTCGCGATGTCCGGCGCGGCGCGGATCTGCGCTACGATTACGAGATCACGCTCGAAGAGGCGTTTAACGGCAAGGATGCCGAGCTGATGCTCGACGTCACGACCTCGTGCGAGAGCTGCGAAGGCTCTGGCGCGGCGCCCGGCACATCGGCGCAGACCTGCGGGACCTGTCAGGGTCACGGCAAGGTGCGCGCGCAACAAGGGCTGTTCCTCGTCGAACGCACCTGCCCGAGCTGTCATGGCCTGGGCCAGGTGATTGCCGAGCCGTGCGAGGATTGCCGGGGCGAGGGCCGGGTCGATACGACCAAGACCATCGAAGTCAAAGTGCCGCCCGGCGTAGATGACGGCACACGTATCCGCGTGTCGGGCGAAGGCGAGGCTGGCGCACGGGGCGGTCCGGCCGGCGATCTTTACATCTTCATTCATCTCAAGCGCCACGAGCTGTTCCAGCGCGAGGGCACGACACTGTTCGCGCGCTGCCCGATCTCGTTCACCACGGCGGCCTTGGGCGGTTCGATCGAAGTACCCGGCCTCGACGGCGAAGTGCATGAGTTTCACATCCCGGCCGGCATGCAGACCGGCAAGCAATTGCGCAAACGCGGCGCGGGCATGCCGGTTTTGCAGGGCAGGGGTTTTGGCGATCTCGTCGCCCAGTTCGATGTCGAAACGCCGACCAAGCTGTCGTCGACGCAGAAGGAATTGCTCCAGCAGTTCCGCGAGACGGAAACCGGCGAGGAAAGCCCCGAAAGCGCGGGCTTCTTCGACAAGCTGAAAACGATGTTCGGCGAATAGGCGCTTCGGATGGCGGGGGCAGGCACAGTCGATGCGCAGGCCCGACGCAATGCCGCCATCGAAGCCTATCATCGCGGCGAGAAGACCGCCCTTTCGCAGATCACCAACGCGCTGAAGCAGACCCCGAATGACGGCGGTTTGCTGATCAGCGAAGCCGCATTGCGCCTGTCGCGGGGCGATTCCGATGCGTTATCCAGAATGGAACGAATGATCGCCCGCGCGCCGGACTGGGTGGACGGGCAGGTCGCCCTTGCCCGATTTCGCTGGGAAAGTGGCGATACGGAAACACATCTTTCCGGAATCGAAACGGCGCTGTCGCAATTGCCACGCCATGCCGGTCTCTGGAAATCCTATATCTCGCTACTGGCGGGAAGCGGGAAACTGATCGAGGCGGCGGATGCGGCGCGAGCGGCCCGCGAAAAAGGGTTCGACCTGCCGATGCTGCGCCTCATTGAGGCCATGCATAGCGGCGCCGGGGGCGATCTCGATCGTGCCGATGCGCTGCTGGCCGTTCTGCCGCGCGAGCTGCCCGACCTTCCGCAGCAGATGGCGCGGCATCGCCTACGGAATGGGGAACCGGACCAGGCCGTTGCGGAGCTGGACGAAGCCCGCCGTCGCCATCCGGATGATATTGCCAATTGGGCACTGACCGAGCTTGCCTGGCGGCTGACCGACGACGGGCGCCACGACTGGCTGATCGGGCAGGGCACGCTCGCCGGGCCGTTGGAGCTCAAACTATCCGATGCCGATCTATCGGCACTCGCCGATTGCCTGCGCGATCTTCACGCATCGGGCGCGGCACCCATCGGTCAGAGCGTACGCAGCGGCACGCAGACGCGCGGCGATATCTTCAAGCGGATCGAGCCGCCGATCGCCGATCTGCGCGAACGGCTGGGCGATGCGGTTGCCGAATTCTGGCGGGGCTTGCCGCAGATCGATCCGTCGCATCCCTTACTCCGCCATCGCGATGCGGCACCGCGCTTCGTCACCGGCTGGTCGATCCGCATTCTCGGCGGCGGTTTCCATGTCAGCCATATCCATCCGGGCGGCGTGCTCAGCTCCGCCTTTTATGTTACCGTTCCGGATGCGCTCGATGCCGAAGCGCGCGAGGGCTGGATCGAACTCGGCCGGCCGCCCGTGGATTTACGGCTCGATCTCGCGCCGCTCACGGCTTTCGCGCCGAAGCCGGGCCGCCTTGTCCTGTTTCCGAGCTATCTCTATCACGGCACACGGCCCTTTCCCGCCGGGGAGAGGATGTCCGTCGCGTTCGATATCGCCCCAGCCGGAAAGGTCTCTTCATGAAGGCATTCGCCCCGATAGCCGTCGCCGCCGCGCTGATGGCAGCCGGTCCTGCGAGCGCGCAGGACGATCGGATGGCCGCTGTAGATATCAGCACTGTGGAGCTGGCGCCGGGTATCGCCGTGCTGTTCGGCCGTGGCGGCAATATCGGCGTTTCGCATGGTGAGGACGGCACGGTGCTGATCGACGATCAGTTCGCGCCGCTGACCGCGCGTATCCAGGCAGCGGTTGCCGATCTCGGCGCCGATCCCGTGCGGTTCCTGATCAACACGCACTGGCATTGGGACCATACGGGCGGGAACGAGAATTTCGGCGAAGCGGGCGCGCTGATCATGGCCCATGACAATGTCCGCATCCGGCTCGCCCAGGGCAGTTCGGGCCGGTTCGACGTGCCGCCCGCGCCGCCCGCCGCGCTGCCCGTCATCACCTATCATGATGGCATCAAGCTCCATCTCAACGGCGATACCGTCCATGTCGTGCATATGCATCGCGCGCATACGGACGGCGATTCAATCGTCTGGTGGGAAAACGCGAACATTGTTCATATGGGCGATCTGTTCTTCAACGGCGGCACCTTTCCCTTTGTCGATATGGAATCGGGCGGCAATGTGCGCGGCGTGATCCGCGCACTGACGCGCGTCATCGACATGACGAACGCCGAAACACCGATCATTCCGGGCCATGGTCCGATGGCGACGCGCGCCGATCTGATCGCCTATCGCGACATGGTAGTGGCGATCACCAGCCAGGTCGAAAGCGCGATGGCCGACGGACGTTCGCTCGAGGAAATCCAGGCGATGGGTATCCCGGCGGATTATGCGGAACTTGAAGGGGGTTTCATCTCAGGTGAGGTGTTCGTCGCGGCGGTCCATGCCAGCTTGAGCCAGCCGGACGACGGCGATCATCATCACGATGAAATCAGCCATTCCGAACATGGCAATGACGAACATTGATGGCGGATAGCGAAGAGGCGCCGACGGTAATCGGCGCCTCCTTTTTTCGTCCCGGCTAGTTGCTGAAAATCGCTTCTATGAAGAGAAGCTGAGCGGCGATAACCGAGACAAGGCTTACAATTCGGGCGAATACGGACATGGTGAAATCCTTCCCTTCGCTGTGGAACGCCCATTCGTTCCAGTAGCGAAATGGGGTCCGAAAACCGGGCTTCCATCGCCGAATTCACACCTACGGTTGCACGTTTTGCAATCGTCTTTTATCGCTATTTTCCGCCGAAAACCCGGTCGAAAATCGTGTCGACATGCTTGAAATGATAGCCGAGATCGAACTTCTCCTCGATCTCGCTCTCGCTGAGCGCGGCCGTCACATCTTTATCGGCCTTGAGCAGCTCCATCAGCGATAGCTGTCCATCGGATTCCCAGACTTTCATCGCGTTGCGCTGAACAAGCCGGTAGGAGTCTTCGCGGCTGACCCCGGCCTGGGTGAGCGCCAAGAGAACGCGCTGCGAGTGGACGAGCCCGCCCATCTTATCGAGGTTCTTCTGCATCCGCTCGGGATAGACGAGCAGCTTGTCGATCACGCCCGTCATCCGGCCCAGCGCGAAATCGAGCGTAATCGTCGCGTCGGGGCCGATATAGCGTTCGACCGAGGAGTGGCTGATGTCCCGCTCGTGCCACAGCGCGACATTCTCCATCGCGGGCAGCGCATAGCCGCGCACCATCCGGGCGAGGCCCGTGAGATTCTCGGTCAGGATCGGATTGCGCTTGTGCGGCATCGCCGACGAACCCTTCTGTCCCGGCGAGAAATACTCCTCCGCCTCGAGCACTTCGGTGCGCTGGAGATGGCGGATTTCGACCGCCAGCCGTTCGACCGACGAGGCGATCACGCCGAGCGTGGCGAAGAACATCGCATGGCGGTCGCGCGGGATGACCTGGGTCGAGATCGGCTCCACCGTCAGCCCCATCTTCTCTGCGACATGCGCTTCGACCTCGGGATCGATATTGGCGAAGGTGCCGACCGCGCCGGAAATCGCGCAGGTCGCGATTTCCGCGCGCGCCGCGATCAACCGGTCTTTGCAGCGGTCGAACTCGGCATAGGCCTGGGCGAGCTTCAGGCCGAACGTCACGGGTTCCGCGTGAATCCCGTGGCTACGCCCGATCGTCGGGGTCAGTTTGTGTTCCATCGCCCGGCGTTTCAGCGCGTCGAGCAGCGCGTCGAGATCGGCGAGAATGATATCGGCCGCGCGCGCTAGTTGCACCGCGAGGCAGGTGTCGAGTACGTCGGAGCTCGTCATCCCCTGGTGCATGAAGCGGGCTTCCTCGCCGACCTGATCGGCCACCCATGTCAGGAAAGCGATCACGTCATGCTTGGTCACCGCCTCGATGGCATCGATGGCCGGCACGTCGATCGCCGGATCGGTGGCCCACCAGTCCCATAACGCCTTGGCCGCGCTTTCCGGGACGACGTCGAGATCGGCCAGCGCCTGGGTCGCATGCGCCTCGATCTCGAACCAGATGCGGAACTTCGATTCCGGTTCCCAGATGGCGGTCATGTCGGGCCGGGCGTAGCGCGGGATCATTGCAGGCGAGTCCTTCGAACAAATGGAGCGCGCCGCTTAGCAGGGGCGGACGCAGGGGACAAACGCCCGCGCGCCAATTCAGGGAGCGATAATCACCCGGCCGACGACTTTCCGCGTGCGCATCATATCGAAGGCATCGCGCCAATCGTCGAGCGGCAGGGCGGCATGGACATGCGGCGTTACCTTGCCCGTCTCGGCCAGCGTCCAGATGGCGTCGAAATTTTCTTCGCCGCGCTCCGGATAGCGACGTCCATATTCCCCGGCCCGAACGCCGACGACCGCAAAGCCTTTGATGAGCGGAATGTTGGTCGGGACGGTTGCGATCCGGCCCGAGGCGAACCCGACCACCAGCAACCGGCCGCCGAACGCAATACAGCGCGTGTTCTCGTCGAAAATGTCGCCGCCGACCGGATCGTAGATGACGTCCGCACCGCCGCCCGTCATCTCCTTCACCTGTTCGCGAAAGCCGTCCGTTATGTTGAGTATAGCATCGGGCGCGTAATTCTCGTCGATCGCGGCCAGTTTCTCGTCCGATGCCGATGCAGCGATGACCTTGGCGCCCAACGCCTTGCCGAGATCGACCGCCGCGAGCCCAACACCGCCTGCCGCGCCGTGAACGAGCAGCCATTCGCCGGGCTGGATGTCCGCTCGTCGGACGAGGGAGACATAGGCGGTGAGATAGGCAACGCCGAACGCCGCGGCGGCGTCGAAATCCATGCCGGCCGGTTTGCGCCGCAAGGCATGAACCGGGCAGAGCGCATAGTCTGCGAACCCGCCAGTTCCCAATGTCGCCACGACCGCGTCGCCGACGGCGAAGTCTGCGCTGTCGTCGCCGAGCGCGACGATTTCGCCGGCAATATCGTTGCCCGGAACGAAAGGCAGTTCGGGCCGGTGCTGGTATTTCCCTTCGGTCATCAAGAGGTCGGGAAAGCCGAGTGCCGCGGCGCGCACGCGGAGCAAAGCCTGTCCGGGGCCCGGCGTCGGCACCGGGACGTCTGCGACGCCGCAACCCGCGAAGTCCGGCGCGAGATCGGCCACCTGCAGCGCCCGCATCGTCTTGGGTACAGTCATCTCAGATCAGTCCCTGGCTTCTGAGGCTCGTCTGCCCCTTGGTGCCGATAATCAGATGGTCGTGAACCGCGATATTGAGCGGCCGGGCGGCTTCGGCGACCTCGCGGGTCAACCGGATATCGGCCTTGCTCGGCGATGGATCGCCCGAGGGATGGTTGTGGACGAGGATCAAGCCGCTAGCGTGCAGGTCGATCGCGCGGCGGATAATCTCGCGAACATAGATCGCCGCCTGATCGATCGAACCTTCGGTGACGATCTCGTCGCGGATCAGCACATTCTTGCTGTCGAGATGGAGCACGCGAACGCGCTCGATGGGCTCATGCGCCATATCGGCATGGAGATAATCGATCAGCGCCTGCCAGTTGGACAGGATAGGCTTTTCGCGGATCTCGTCCGATAGCAGCCGGAGCGCCGATGCCTTGGCGATCATCAGCGCCGCGATCGCGCCCTCGCTCAGCCCGCCGATCCGCGCCAATGCCTCCGGCTCGGCCGAAAGCAGCGCGCCGAAACCGCCAAACTCGCCGATCAGCCGCTTCGCAAGCGGTTTCGTGTCGCGTCGCGGAATGGCGAGCGCGAGCAAATATTCCACCAGCTCATGATCGAGCAGCGCATCGTGCCCGCCCTCGATCAGGCGCTTGCGCAGCCGGGCGCGGTGCCCTGTCCCGTCTGTCGGTGCCTTCGTCATGCGGGGAACGCTATCGGGATGGCGGCACGGGCGCAATCGCGCTAATTCGGCGCAATGGAGGAAAGCGCGCCCGTTCGGAAGCCCGGCTGGAAGCGGCGACGCTATTGGCTGGGCGGCGGTGTGGCCGCGGTAGCGCTGGCGCTCGGTATCGCATGGACCCAACGTGAGGGCATTGCGATCGGTTACATCGAGGATCTGCTTGAGGAAGCGCAGGCCGAGGGCAGTTACGAGATCGTCGAGATCGGCCTGGGCCGGCAGCGTATCCGCAATCTCGTGATCGGCGACGCCGATATGCCGGACCTCACGGTCGAGCAGGCGGATATCTATCTGGATTTCGGCTTCGGCTATCCCGAAGTCAGCCGTGTCGTGGCGCGCGGTGTGCGGCTCAACGGTCGGCTGGTCGACGGCGTGTTCGATTTCGGCCAGCTCGGGGGCTTCTTGCCCGAACCGACCGGCGAACCGTTCGCGCTCCCGGCGCTGGAACTGGAACTGCGCGACGCCGTAGTGCGGCTCGAGACGCCTTATGGACCGCTCGCGCTCGGCGCGACGGGATCGGGTCCGCTGCAGGACGGCTTTCGCGGTTATCTTGCCGCGGCCAGCCCCCGCCTGGCCTATGAAGGATGCGAAGCGACGGCGCCGCGATCGGGCTTCGCGATCCGGGTAGAAGACCGGCGGCCGATGCTCGAGGGACCGCTCCGCGCGACGCAGGTAACGTGCGCCGATGGCGATCTGGCCCTTGCCGAGCCGGAACTGGCCATCGACGCGATGTTCTCCGAAAGCTTCGATCGATGGGGCGGGGAGGCCGAACTGGTGGCGGCCTCGCTTACGCATGAAAGCGGCCGGGCGGCCCGCACCCGCCTGGCGCTGTCCTTCGACGGCGAGGCCGGCGGGCAGACGACGGGAACGGTGCGCCTGCGCCTGGCGGACGCGCAGGGCATGGATATCGCGGCGCAACGCCTCGGCATTCTCGGCCATTACCGGGTGCGCGACGGCGGCGGCACGATCGGCTTCGACGGCGATGTCGACCTGTCCGGCGCGCGGCTGGCGCCGTCCCGGACCGTCGCGGTAACCGAGGCTTTGCGCGGCGCATCCGGTACACCGCTCGGCCCGGTCGGAGCGATGCTGGCGCGGGCAGTCGCGGCGGCGAGCGGCGATTTCGACGCGCAATTTGCCCTGACCGCGGCCTATGGCGAGCGCGGCGGCGCGGCGCGGTTCGCCGAGATTCGCGGAACCAGCGAGAGCGGCGCGCTCCTCACGCTCGAACGCGGGGAGGGCATGCAATATGGCTGGCCCGATCGCGGTGTGCGGTTCGAAGGCGCGATGCGGCTCGTGGGCGGCGGTTTTCCGCAAAGCTATGTGACGATCGACCGGCCGCGCGCCAATGCGCCGCTTCAGGGGCGCGCCGAGATAGCGCCGATCCGTGCGGGAGACGCGCTGCTGCGGCTCGAACCGATACGCTTTACGGCGGAGACGGGTGGCAACACGCGGATCGCGACGCAGATCGAATTGACGGGCCCGCTGGCCGATGGGCGGGTCGAGCGGCTGACAATGCCGATCTCCGGAACATTGAGCGCCGGCGGTCGGCTGTCCGTCGGCGAGGGCTGCACGCCGATCCGCTGGGCGAGGATGATGGTCGCCGGGATGGTGTTGGGTCCGACCGAGCTGCCCTTCTGCCCGATAACCGGCGGCTCGCTAGTCCGCTATGCGCCGGGGTCAGGGTTGAGCGGTGGCGGAAAGCTGGTCCGGCCTCGTTTGCGCGGCCGGCTGGGCGAATCCCCGCTGACGATTACGGCAGCCGATTTTCGCTTGCCCCTGGCCCGCCCGTCCTTCGTTACGAACGGCGTATCGGTTCGTCTCGGTCCGGAAGGCGCGCAGTCCGAACTCGATATCGCTCGGCTGTCGGCGGATTTCGTGTCGGGCGGCGTCGATGGCCGCTATTCGGGCGCGGCAGGCCAGATCGTCAATGTGCCGATCCGACTGAGCGACGCAGCCGGCGACTGGCGGTTTACGGACGGCGCGTTGACGGTCGACGGCGGGGCGGACCTGACCAACACCGCACCCGACCAGATCTTCGAACCGATGATCGTTCGCGACATGGCCATGCGTCTCGAAAACAGCATGATCCGCGCCACCGGAGAAGTACGCGCGCCCGAACAAGACGTGCGGATCGCAGATGTCGATCTGTACCATGACCTTCGCGACGGGACGGGCGAAGCCACACTCGACACCGACAATCTCGCTTTCAACGATGGTATCCAGCCGACCGATCTCACCGATCTCGTGCTCGGGATAGTGGCGGAGGTCAGGGGCTTGGTCAGCGGGACCGGCACGATCCGCTGGGACGCGGCGGGCGTGACGAGCGACGGCGTGTACCAGCTCACCGATATCGATCTCGCCGCGCCGTTCGGGCCCGTGCGCGGCCTCACCACCGAAATCCGCTTCACCGATCTGTTGGGCATGAACACCGAGTCCGGGCAGGTCGCAACCGTTCGCGATATCAACCCAGGCGTAATCGTTTCGGGCGGCACGGTGCGCTACGAATTTCTTTCTGCCAACCGCGTACGCGTGGAAGGCGCGCGCTGGCCCTTTGCGGGCGGCGAACTGATTCTTAACCCCACCATTCTCGATTTCCGCGTTGATCGGGAGCGCAAGCTCGTCTTCCGGGTCGAGGGCGTCGATGCATTTCAGTTTCTCGAAGCGCGGGACTTCGAGAATATCATCGCGACCGGCACGTTCGACGGCAAGCTCCCGATGGTCTTCGACCAGAATGGCGGGCGGATCGAGGGCGGGCGGCTCGTCTCGCGGGCTGGCGGGGGCACCTTCTCCTATGAAGGCGAAATCAGCAACGTGAATCTCGGTGTTTTCGGCAGCCTGGCCTTCAACGCGCTCGAACTGATCCGTTACAGCGAACTGGTGCTTGAGTTTGACGGCGCCATCGACGGGGAGATGGTGACAAGCATTCGATTTACCGGCGTTTCGCCCAATCTCGCGCGCGAGGACCAGGGATTCATCGTTGGCGGTTTCACACGCGAACTCGCCGAAATTCCGATCCGGTTCGATATTACGATGAACGCCCCGTTCAACCGGATGCTCTATTCGTTCCGCCTGCTCGACGATCCCGGTTTCCTCGTCAATCAGGCGATCCGCGCGCGAATAAACCGAACCGCGCCCGAACAGGGTGTTCAGCCTCCCGAAAGCGATATTCTGCCATGAAGACTGCGACATTGACGAAGAAGGAGCACAATGCGACCGACGGACGGATGAACCGGGCAACCCTTACTCCGCTGGCGATTTTCGCCGGTCTGGCAGGCGCCATGATGTTAGGGGGATGCGTACAGGTTTCTGCGCCCGAAGAGCCCATTGTGATTGAGTTGAACATCAACGTGCAACAGACGGTCGACGTGAATTTACAGGAAGATGTCGAGAATCTGATCGAAAACAATCCGGAGCTGTTTCCAGAATGACGAAGCGTAAAGCCAGCATTGCCGCCATTATCGCCGCCGCCGCCTTCGGCGCCGTCGCGACGATGGCTCCCGCGCAGAACAGCGCCGTGCAGCAGGCGATTGCCCAGGGCATCGTCGGCGAAACCGCGTCCGGCTATCTCGGCTTTGCCCAGACGCCGTCTCCCGAACTGCGTGCGCAGGTCGATGCGATCAATCTCGGCCGCCGCTCGGCCTTTGCCGATTTGGCCCAACAGCGCGGCACGACGCGCCAGCAGGTCGCCGAAGAAACGGCGTGCAACCGCCTGTCGAGCGTCGATCCGGGTGAAGCCTATCAGCTCCGCGACGGCGTCTGGCGCACCCGCGGTTCCGCGCCAATCCCGACGCCGGACTATTGCTAGAGCTATCTAGTTCGGAGGCAGCGCGAAGCTGCTTCGATATGCGGGCTTAAGCTGGTCCAGCATCTCGGCCGTTACCGGCACATCGACATCGAAACTCCCGGCGACATAGGGGCCGGCCACGTACGGCGCGACGCGCACGCGAAATGCCGTGAACGGCCCGCCATCCTCCGCCACGGGCGCAACTGCAACCTCGTGTAGCGGCGGGCAATCGTCGCCCCAAATATCACCCATCCGCTCGATCTGCTGTTCGCGCAGTCCCTCGCAGAAAGGTTGGTCGATCAGCGATAACCCATGATACCGATTGGCGAACAGGCCGATGATCCCGATCGGGCGGTCGGTCGCCACGTCCCATGTCAGCGCGTCGAACGCCGTATTGCCATGGGCGCCGCCGGTATAGCTGTAGGTTTCGCTGCCCAAGCCGATCAGCGCATCCGTCTGTCCCGTGACCGTCCATTGCTGGCTATGCTGAAACCCGTCCACCATGGCCGATCCCTCGGGCATGATTTCGGCCAGCTCGGCGCGGCCCTCATCATAAGCGGATCGCGCGCGCTCGCGTTGCGATTCGAGCTGGCGGGCCAATAACGGAACCGTGTCCGGAAGCGCGGGCAGCTCGTAGGTGAACCCGGCATCTCCGGCGTCTTCTTGGGCCGCCTGTGCGGGGGATGCGGGCAGGGTGCTCGCCACTCCCAGTACGATTGCGCCAACTGCCAGAATCGGCCGTCCAACTGTTTGATTCCTGGCGCGCATATCCGGCTCCCCTGGCGATTTTCCCGTTGCCTTTTTCCTCGCCGATTTCGCGGCTTCAAACAATCCCCAAAAGCCATGCCGCACTGCATCATATGCGGTTGACTTGGATAGGGGCGCTCACTAAACGGGCCGTGCCTTGGCGGGGTCGATCGCCTCCATGCGCGCGTCCGGCGTTACAGGCCTTTGGGAGCGAACATGGCGGAGAAAGACACCGGGCGGGATTCCTTCGTCGCGGAAGATTCGCGGCTTCAGTCGCTGGAAGAGCGATTGCAGGCCGCGCAACGCGCAGAAGAAATCCGGTCAGGCAAGCGCAACAAGGCGCCGGCGAAAGGGTATCGCCAGGGCCAAAGAGTGCTTGCCGAGATGATCGGAGGTCCCGTGGGCGGGGGTTTGATAGGCTGGGTCCTCGACCTGGTTTTCGGCACCTTCCCTTGGCTGATGCTGGCGATGATGTTCCTCGGGTTCGCTGTCGCCGTCAGAAATGTGTTTCGAATTGCCAATGAGCGTCCGGAATAGTCTCGGACGGTCTTCGATTGAATGAAGCAGGATAATTAGCGTGGCTGAAGGCGGCGAAATCGATCCGATGAAGCAATTCCAGGTGGAGCCGCTGGTCGGCAGCTGGGATCCGGCAGGCGGCAGCATCGTATTCACCAATTCGTCCATGTGGATGCTCATTACGCTCGTGCTGCTCTGGCTGTTTATGTGGGGCGGCATGAAGCGCGAGCTGGTTCCCGGCCGCTGGCAGCTCGCCGTCGAGGGCATAACCGGCTTTATCAACAATATGGTGTCGACGAGCATCGGCCCGGCGGGCAAGAAATATATCCCGTTCGTTTTCACCATTTTCATGTTCATCCTGATCGCCAACCTGCTTGGTCTTGTGCCGATCGGCGTGGTGCCCGGCGCGCATCCGTTTACCGTCACCAGCCATTTCGTGATTACCGGCACGATGGCCGTGATGAGCTTCTCGATCGTGCTGATCGTCGGCTTCTGGAAGCACGGTTTCGGCTTCTTCAAACTGTTCATTCCGCACGGCACGCCCGCGCCCATGATTCCGCCGCTGTTCCTGATCGAGCTGATCTCTTTCATGGTCCGCCCGTTCAGCCTCGCGCTGCGGCTGTTCATCGCGATGACCGCGGGCCATATCCTGCTGAAAGTGTTCGGCAGCTTCATCGTGCAGGGCATGAATGCCGGCATCGAATACGGGCTGGCGGTCAGCCTGCCGAGCTTCCTGCTCATCGTGTTCATCAGCGCGCTCGAACTCTTGATCTGCGCCATCCAGGCCTATGTCTTCGCGCTGCTGACGACGCTCTACATCAACGATGCAGAAAACCTGCATTGATCCTCATTCCATTCATTACCAGATACGACAAAAGGAGTTATTTCCATGGAACTTGAAGCTGCAAAAATGATCGGTGCCGGTCTTGCTGCCATCGGTGTCGGCGCTGCCGCCACCGGTGTAGGCAATGTCTTCGGTTCGTTCCTCGAAGGCGCGCTGCGCAATCCGGCTGCTGCCGATGCCGAACAGGGCCGCCTGTTCATCGGCTTCGCCGCTGCCGAGCTGCTCGGCCTGATCGCCTTCACCGTGGCGATCCTGATCCTCTTCGTATTCTAGTGCGATCGGGCGCTGCCGCAGGGTAGCGCCCGTCCGACTGTTACGAAGACGAACGAATAGGATTCCGGTCTCATGCCACAAATAGATCAGGTCATGGTCAGCTATGCGTCACAGATCGTGTCGCTGCTCATCGTGCTCGCCATCATCTATTTCGGGATCGCCAAGGCGATGCTGCCCAAGATCCAGGACACGATCGACGCGCGCGCCAAGCGCGTGGCCGACGATCTGGCTGCGGCGGACAAGGCGCATGAGCGGGCGGACGAGATCGAGGAAACCTATCGCAACCAGATCAACGACGCGCGGTCCGATGCCAACGGCGTAACCGCCGAAGCGAAGGCGAAGGCCTCCGCCGAAACGGAAAAGCGCGTCGCGGCCGCCGATGAGAAGCTCGAAGCCAAGCTGGCCGAAGCCGAAGCCTCGCTCGCCAAGGCGCGGGCCGCTGCGCTGGCGGAAATCGAAGGCGTGGCCGTAGAGGCGACGCAGGATATTGTTGCCAAGGTATCGGGCGGGAGCGTGGCGGAAGCCGAAGCGCGCTCGGCCGTGAAAGAGGTAATGGCCCATGGCTAATCCCGCTGCACCCGAAACCGAAACGCTGACCGAAGTTCCGGCCGAAGAGGCCGGTCATGGCGGCGGGTACGAAACGGCACTGGGTTTCGACTCCAATGGCTGGGTCGCGATTGCGATGCTGTTCGTCCTCGGCGTCATGCTCTGGAAAAAGGTTCCTGCCATTATCGGCGCCGCGATGGACAAGCGCATCGCCGAAATTCGCGGCGAGATCGAAGAAGCCTCGAACCTGCGCGCCGAAGCCGAGGCGCTGAAGGCCGAATATGAAGCCAAGACGGCCAATGCGGACAAGGAAGCCGCGACGATGCTGGACCGGGCCCGCGAAGAGGCCGATCAGATCGTCGCCCAGGCGGAAGCGGATGCCGATGCGCTGATCGAGCGCCGCGGTCGCCTCGCCGAGGAGAAGATCGCCGCCGCCGAACGCAGCGCCGTCGCCGAAGTCCGCGCCAAGGCCGCCACCGCCGCCACCGCCGCCGCTGCCGCGCTGATCGAGCAGAAGCACGACGCGGAGGCCGACAAAACGCTGATTGACCGGACCATCTCCGGCATGGATGCGCGGCTGAACTAAGTTTGCGCCAAGGCGCTTGCCGCTTTAGTCGTCCTTTGGCTCGATGATCAGGTAGATCGCCGTAGTATCGCCGATGTTGACGGCCTCGTGCCAAGCGACGCCATCGCTCCACCAGCTCCCGCCCGTTTCGAAACTGCGCTCTGCGGTGCCGTCGGCATCGGTTATCCGCATCGTGCCGCCCGAGAGGATATAGCCCCAATGCGAAGGGTGCCAGTGGCGCTCGTGGCCGATGCCTGGCGGGAAGGTGCACCGGCCGACACGGATTTCTTCATTTTCGAACAGTTGCTCGCACGTGTCGCGACCCTGCCAGCCAGCCTCGAAAGCCTCGGGCAGAGCGTCCGCCTCGTTTGCGGACTGTTGCGCGGCGGAACTTAGGAGGAGAAGGGAGAGCAGGGCAGGGGTAGTCATGGCATTCCTTTTCAATCCGTCCGACAGCATGCCTAGCGGTTTGCCGTGCGCGTCGCCAATGCCTAAATCACTCCCGTGAAAGCCGAACGTCCCGACATTCCCAACGCCCCCGAGCGGTTTAACGAGGAGAAGGCGACCTATACGGTCAAGGGCGCCGATACGCCCGATCTCGAGGCCGGGGTCGCGGCGATACGGGATGTCGTAAAGACGCTGCCCGCGCGGCCCGGCGTGTACCGGATGCTCGATGCGCGGAGCGATGTTCTATACGTCGGCAAGGCCGCTAGCCTGAAAAGCCGCGTGCCGAACTATACGCAAATCCAGCAGTTGCCGAAGCGGCTCCAGCGCATGGTCGCCCAGACCCGGGCGATGACGATCGTGACCACCGAGACCGAGGCCGAGGCGCTACTGCTCGAGGCGCAGCTGATCAAGCGCTACCGGCCGCCGTACAATGTCCTGCTACGCGACGATAAGAGTTTCCCGTTCATCCTGCTGCGCGAGGATCATGATTTTCCGCGGATCATGAAGCACCGGGGCGCACGGCGGGCCAAGGGGCAATATTTCGGCCCGTTCGCCAGTGCGGGATCGGTCAACCGGACGATCAACGCGCTGCAGAAGATGTTTCTCCTGCGCAATTGCACGGACAGCTTCTTCGCCAATCGCGACCGGCCGTGCCTGCTCTATCAAATCCGTCGCTGTTCGGCGCCATGCGTCGGGCGGATCAGCGACGACGATTATGGCGAGCTGGTCGAGGATGCGAAGGCGTTTCTGTCGGGCAAGAGCACCAGCGTGCAGCAGAAACTCGGCACGCAGATGGAGCGGGCCTCAGAGGAACTCGATTTCGAGATGGCGGCGGTCTACCGGGATCGTCTCAAGGCGCTGACCTTCATCCAGGGCAGCCAGGCAATCACGGCGCAGGGCGTGTCGGACGCCGATGTCTTCGCGCTGGCGAGCAAGGCGGGGACGGTCGGTATCCAGGCGTTCTTCATTCGCGGCGGGCAGAATTGGGGCCATCGCAGCTTCTTTCCGGCGCACACAAAGGACGTGCCGGACGCCGAAGCGTTGCAGGCTTTTCTCATGCAATTCTACGAAGAGGTGCCGCCACCCAAACTCGTGCTCGTCGATCGCGAGCTGCCCGAGGCGGACCTGCTCGCCGAGGCGCTGGCCGAGCGCGCCAGTCGCAAGGTGACCATCAAAATCCCGCAGCGCGGGGATCAGCGCAAGCTGCGCGATCAGGCGGCGCGCAACGCCGAGGAAGCGCTCGAACGGCGGCTGGCGGAATCCTCGTCCCAGGCCAAGGTGATGCGGCAAATGGCGGAGCTGTTCGAGCTGGACGAGCCGCCCGACCGGATCGAGATTTACGATAACAGTCATGTATCGGGCACCAATGCCGTGGGCGCGATGGTCGTCGCGGGGCCCGAGGGCTATCGCAAGTCCAACTATCGCAAGTTCAACATCAAGAACCCGAAGACAGCGCCGGGCGACGATTTCGCGATGATGCGAGAGGTGTTCGAACGCCGCTTCGCGCGCGCCGAGAAGGAAGACCCCGAACGGCGCAAAGGCGAATGGCCGGACCTGGTCCTGATCGACGGCGGCAAGGGGCAGGTCAGCGCGGCGGTCGAGACACTGGAGGAAATGGGGATAGGGGACGTCGCGCTGATCGGTATTTCGAAGGGCCCGGACCGCAATGCCGGGCGCGAACATTTCCACTTTCCCGACGGGCGCGAACAGATGCTGCCGGCGAACAGCCCCTTGCTCTTCTATCTCCAGCGGCTGCGCGACGAGGCGCATCGATTTGCCATCGGCGCGCACCGCCAGAAACGCGCCAAGGCGATGGGCACAAGCCCGCTCGACCAGGTGCCGGGGATCGGCCCGGCCCGCAAACGCGCGCTATTGCTGCATTTCGGCACCGCGCGGGCGGTCAAATCGGCGGGTCTCGACGATCTGGCGCGCGTGCCCGGCGTTTCGAAGGCGATGGCGCAGACGATCTACGACTATTTCCACGCAAGCGGCTGACCGCTTCGCTTACGCGTCGGCGGGGTCCGCAACCGATCTATGCGCGCGAAAGAACTGCCAGGCGAAACAGGCCAGTCCGAGGGCGATGAAAAATTCGCGATATTCGGTGGCGTCGAAAATCTCGATCATCGACGGGCCAAATGCGAGCACCGCGACCTGGCCGATCGCCACCGTCGCCGCCATCAGGGCGAAAAGAACGGCTTCATGGCCGTCGCCGCGCCGCCAGGCCGATCGGGCGAAGACGGCCATGGCCAGCACGCCGAACATGGCGAGCCACTGGATCGGCAGCAGATTCCAATGACCGTAGCTCAGGAACAGCATCGGTGCGCTGACCAGCGCCACCATGCGGCCGGGTATGAAGGCGGCGAAACGGCGTATCGGCCACCAGTTCGGCACGCTTTCCCGGGCCAATGGCAACACGATCAGGAGGATACCCGCACCCAGATAATAGCCGAGCTCGGACAGATCGGTCTGCAGATTGTGAAAATTGAATTCACTCTGCCAGTTCGCCTCGGCCATCGCCCCGGGTGTTTCGAAACCGATGACCCGCTGCCCCCAGGAAATTTCTTCCATCGCGATCAACAGGAACAGGCCGCCAAAGCCGAGCGTGACAAGCAGGTCGATCCTGTTGCGGTCGCCGGATTTCCAGCGGCTCGCCCCAGCCGCGAGAAACAGCGCACCACCGGCAAAGATCAGCAGTGCCGAGGCCCATTCGAGGGCGAGATCCTCGCCCGCCATCGCATGGAAGAGCGATCGGTCCACGGCCAGCAGCGCGATCGCGCCGATCGCCATTGTGAGGCTCAGCGTGCCCATCTCTTGCTCGCGATCGGACAGCGATGGCGTCTGTTCCCATGCGCCATGCTCTGCCATGGCCTTTGTCAGCATCGCCGCGAGTGCGGCCGAAATCGCCATGCGAAGCCAATGATAGCTCGTGTAGAGAGCGGGTTCCTCGCGCGCCGGATGCCAATCCAGAGCCGCATATTCGTACAGGCTCAGCGAGGCTATCATCGCGGCGACGAAGATCGCGGCTGTCCAGATCGTGATCGGTAGGCCCGTGTGCCTGCGAAGGATATTGGCGCTGAGTGTCATGACATAGTCTCCTCGGCCGGATTTGCGCCGCGCATGAGCAGCGGACGCAGAAGCGCGGCGAACAGCCGTCCGCGTACGAAAAACAGGTCGGCCGTCTCCGGACCGGGTTCGGCGCCCATTTCGGATTTGTAGCCGGCATCGCCCGCGCCCCAGCTGACCAGCCTTGTGCCAGCGTCCGCTGCGCGCTCGAAATCCTTGTAGAGCAGCAGTTTGCCGGGCCCGAATTTGGCGAAGCGCTCGTCATAATTGTTCGCGATATAATAGCGCGTATCGCCGCTCTCGACGCCGAAGGTGAAAGCGGCGGGCCGTTCGCCGATCCACATCAGGCTGGCGAAGAGCATGGGCGCGAGGTCTGTGTCCGCGGCGATCTTTTGCCAGATCTGCCGCGTTGCGGGATCGAGAAACTTGGTGTCCCCGTTCTCATCGAGCGTGGCGAGCCAGGAATTACGCTCGATTTCCGCCATGGCGTCGCAGTGTCTGTCGGTCAGATCGCGCCCGGTCAGATATTCGTATCGCACCTCGCCATCGCTCGCCAACCGGCGCTCGCGCCAGCGATTTTTCCGCAGCGTCTTGGTGCGCGGCCATGCTTCCTCTTCTCGCAGGGCCTCCAGGTCGAGTTCGAATATCCGGGCCGTCGATCGGCGAATGACCGTCCATCCCGCTTCCGGAGCCGCCTTGATCAGCCGCCGCACGGTCGGATCGTCGCCATAGACCGGACCCAGACGCCAGACGCGGCCGAGCTTCTTCACGACCTGTTTGTTTCCGAGGAAGGCGGCAAGTTCGGGCAGTCCGGCGTCTCCAGCGAGCGCAAAGCTGCGGAACGGCCAATAGCTGCCCGCCACTTCGCGTATCCGCAGCGGGCCGATCCTGCGATCGCAAAATGGCAGGGCGAGTATCGGGCTGCTGTCCGGCCGCCGACCGGACAGGATTTTCAGTTTGGGCGACGCGGCATGAAACCAGGTCGATTGCAAAAATTGGTGTGCGGGCGCGGATGCGGCCGCAAGCATGTCGATCTCCGCATCCGTGCCGTCCGAGACGAGGACATCCCGGTAACCATGTCTATTAACATGTTGCAAAAGCATGACATTATTTTAGGCCTGCGATGTAGCTATTGTCGCGCAGAATCGTGATTAACGGCGCGAACGTCCGTCCAGACTATTGTTAACGGCGCAATCAGCGAGCGCGCTGCCAGCCCCGTCGGGACAGAAACGCCGCCGCCAGCGGTTCCATCCAGCCTTTTTCGAGGAACAGCAGATCGACGATCTCCGGCCCTGGTTCAGCGCCGTAGCGCGCCTTGTAGCCGGCATCGCCGGCGCCCCAGTTGATGATCGGAACGCCGCGCTCGGCGGCATCGGCATAGTTCATCGTCAGGATGATGCGGCCGGGGCTGCAGTCTTTGAACGCTTCGTTGAAGTTATTGGCGATCTGATAGCGGGTAGGGCCGATTTCGAAACCGAAGGTAAAGGCGGCGGGCGTGCCGTCGACGCGCACGATGCTGCAAAAGACGAACGGCGCGAGCACCGGGTCTTCGGCGATCGCTTCCCACATGGCGCGCGCCTGGGGATCGAGAAATTTTGTGTCGGCCGCGTCGCCCTGGTCGGCGAGCCAGCTTTTCGCCTCGATTTCCGCCATCGCGTCGCGATCGTCTGCTGTCCAGTCGGCGCCGGTAGCATGTCGATACTCGACCGCGCCGATCCGCGCGAGCCGGTTCGCATAGTTGCGGGTCTGCCGCATCGCCGACTTGCTAGGCCAGGGCTTCTTCTCCCGCAATGCGGCGACGTCGATATCGAAGCTGTGCGCGATGGAACGCTGGAACACCGCCCAGCCGCCATCATGTGCAGCCGGCAGAATGCGCGCCAGCGCGGGGTCATTTTCTTGCACCGGCCCGAGCCGCCACGCCGTGCCAAGAGCCTCTCTGGCAGCGCTTCGGGACAGCATCGCGGCTATCTCGTGGTCCGTGGCATCGAGGGTGAGCGGAATGCTGCGGAAAGGCCAGTATGGCCCGGCGATCTCCTGCACGGTGAAGGGTCCCATTTTCCGTGGCGTCAGCGGGAATGCGGCGATCAACCGCCCGCCGCTCTCATAGCCATGGAAAACGACATCGGGATGTGAGGCGGCATACCAGCGCGGCCGCAGAAAGACGTGCAACGGGTCGGCCGCTTCGGTCAGCCGCTCCAGCGCTGTGCGGCCCGGCTTGACCCAGCGGCTTTCGGCCTCCCGGCTTTCGTTCACACGCTGCATGAAAATAGCGCGTCTCCGCTACATGATTATCCCCAGTTCGCAGCGGCATAGCCCATCAGGCTTAACATGGCGTTTAGGCCTCGCCGGGCGGCGATGGTTTACCCAATATTATCGGCAAGACGCTATGCGATACTCATGGAAACGCGCGTGCTTCTAACGATCGATACGGAGCTGACCTGGCGGCATCATCTGGCCGGTTCGGGCTGGGAGGAGAATTATGCCTACAGCATCGAGCCTGCCGGGGTCGGCCTGACCTATCAGCTCGAGGCGATTAATCGACACGGGCTGAAGGCCTGTTTCTTCATCGATCCGATGCCCGCGAAACTTTACGGTCTCGATCCGGTCAAGCGCATGGTCGATACAGTGCTGTCGGCCGGGCAGGAGGTGCAGCTGCATCTGCATCCGATGTGGGAGCAGGCGACCGCCGACAGCACGGTCGCACCCGATACGGTGTTCGAACTCATCGACCATCCATACGAAAAACAACGTGCGCTGATCGCCGAAGCGCGTGACCTGCTCGTCGCCGCCGGTGCGCCCGAGCCGGTCGCCTTTCGGTCGGGCAGTTATGCGGTCAACGACGACAGCCTCCGCGCGCTGGCCGATATCGGCATCGCTTATGATTCCAGCCATAATGGCTGCGAGGGGCCGTGGCCGAGCGCGCTGTCGCTGCCGCTGGATCAGGTCGCGCCGGTCGAGCATGAAGGCGTGATCGAAATCCCGGTGTCGCAGATGCGGCTCGGCAATGGCGGGTTGCGGCACTTGCAGATCTGCGCGGTATCGCTGGCCGAGATGACCCATGCGCTCGACCATGCCGTGGCCCACCATCATCCCGTCGTGACAATCGTCGGGCACAGTTTCGAACTGGCGACACGAGGAGGCGCGAGGCCCAACCCCGTCGTCAAGAATCGCTTCGACGGCCTGTGTGCGTTGTTGGCGCGCCGGGCGTCAGATGCGCCTACAGCCCGCTTCTCCGACTTGCAGGACATCCCTCTGGATCACGCCGTAGAACCGGTTCCCGCCGCGGCATCGCTCGTCGCGCGGCGCATGATCGGGCAGCTTTGGGCCAACCTTATCGAACGGCGGGCGGCATGACGTCGGCCATCTCCCTGCCGTTGCGCTTCCGGGTCGGGGCGCGCACCATGTTTTCGGTCCGACGCAAACTCGTGCGCGTCGGTCTGTCGCTGGACGAGGCAATGGCCGGGGAGGGGATCGAACTGCCGGTCCTGCCATCCGAGGCCGATGGCTATTTCGTCAGCTCGCTTCCCGTGGCGCAGCTGGAGGCGGTAATGGCGTGCCACGCGGACAAGATCGCGCTTGTCCGCCAACGTTATGCGCGCCGCTATGCCGACCTCTCCGGCAGTTTCGACGAGTATTTGGCGAGTTTTTCCGGCAAGAGCCGCTCGACGTTGCGGCGCAAGGTCCGCAAATTCGCCAAGCTTTCCGGCGGCGAACTCGATTTTCGCGCCTATCGCACACCGGACGAGATGGCGGAGTTTCACGCTATCGCCCGGCAGTTGTCTGAAAAAACCTATCAGGAAAAGCTGCTCGACTATGGGCTGCCCGACGATGCGGAGTTTGTGGCCGACATGCTGCGCGCGGCGGCTCGGGGCCAGGTCTGCGGCTGGCTGCTGTTCGTCGAGGACAAGCCGGTCAGCTATCTTTATGCGCCGGCCGATGGCGATACGCTGGTCTACGCCTATCTCGGCTACGATCCGGAATGGTCGCGCCGTTCGCCCGGCACTGTGCTGTTGGTTGAAGCCATGCGGCAGATCATCGCGGAAAACCGGTTCCGCCGGCTCGATTTTACCGAAGGCGATGGTCAGCAGAAGCGGCGTTTCGCGACCGACAAGCTCGATTGCGCCGATCTGCTGCTGCTCCGCAAGACCTTCGCCAACCGGGCGCTCGCCACGGCACTCAGCGGCTTCGACGCGATGGTGGCATTCGCGAAGCGGTTGCGGCGCTCGACCTAGCCGATTTCGTCCTCGATCTCGTCCATCAGCGACTGGATATGCGAGAGCCGTGGCCGTTCCTCCTCGAGAACGGCGCGAAAGGCGCGCTTCTTGAACGCCGCCACGTCGAGCTCGGGCAGCCTTTCGCCTTCGGGAACCGTCGACAGCAGAATATCGATGAGCCGCTCGGCGCCATGAAGCCTTCCCCAGAGAAAATCATTCTCCCGATAGGTGCGGCTGAAGAACGCGCCGAAGCTGTTGAACTCCAACCCCTTGAGCGTCGCCTCCGCGCCGCCCTCGCGGATCGATTGCGCATCTTCCGGCGCGATGCGGTCGACCTTGACCGGATCGAATTCGTCCAAGCCTTCGCCCTGGAGCAGCGGCAGCGTCGCGACATCGTAAAAGGGAAAGCCGAGATAGGCGAAGAGCATGGTGCGCCGCTCGGCCTTGGGCAGGGCGTTCAGCGCTGCCGCCAATAGTTCCTCGCCGCGCGTATCGGCGGCCTGCAGGTCGCGTGCCGCGGCCAGTCGCTCCAGCGCTTCGCCCGGTTCCGAAACCGCGTTGCCTGCGGCCGCCGTCATGGCGTCGTCATAATATTCGGGCCGTTCAAGGTCGAGATAATCGCCGATCGTATCGTAGATCGCGTCGCGCGCGGCGTTGATCGCTTCGGGATCACATTGCCCGCCTTCCTCGATCTGATGGAGGGTGCGCAGCAGGAAGCGGATACGGCGCGTGCGGAACAACAGGTCATGCTCGCGGAAAAAGGCCACCGCTTCGTCGCTCGTGTTGTCGAACGCGATCGCATCGGCGCTGTTGAGGCCCTTTTTGCCGATCTCGGTCCAGATCGCGCGCCGCAGTTCTCGCGGCCGGACGCTCTTGTCGGTCAGCGTGGTGAGCACCGCCACGATCTCGTCGACGATGCCCGACAGTTTGAGCTGGGCGTAGGACGCATAGGCATAGCCGGCTTCCTTGACCGCGAAATTCTGCGCCTTGGCCCGCCACCCGGCGAGCCGTTGCGGTGTCGGCCGGTTGAGAAACAGGGTCCGCCCGAAATCGTCCGCGATCGCGGTTTCGACCTGCGGCCGGATTGCCTCGACGATCCGCCGCATGCGCATGATCCGCCGCGAATGGCGTTCGATGGCCTCCAGATTGTCGCGGATCGGCTGTTCGCGCGGGATATCGGACAGCGCGCCGAATATCGCGCGGAAAAAGCCGGGCGGCTCCTCGCCGCCTTCGCCCATGCGGATGCTGCGCACGCCGGGCTTGGGATCGATATAGACGAACCGGCGGTCGACCTCGCGATGGGCGGGCCGGTCGCGCAGCGCATCGATCGCCGGGCCGAACGGGGCATTGGCGAGCACCGAGCCGTCGATCAGCGCGGTCGTCTCCGCCGTCCCGGACGCGAACTGCTTGGGCAGGACGCGCTTGAGAAACGCGTTCCGGCCGGGCCAGGCGATGCCGCGCTGTTCGAGCACGGTATCGAGTTCCTGCACGGTGAAGGGCGGGAAGGCGCCGGGGAAGCTCGCGGTCGCGCGCACGGCGAAAGCGAGCTCGGCGATGCTCCCGAGATCGCGCTCTTCATTGCCATAATCGGTGAAGGACAGCGTCAGCCGATGTTCGGTCTCGGTAATCTCGGGCGGCGAGTTCAGGGTCAGTTTCTGCGGATGCCCGTGAAAATCCGTCACGGTGACGAACAGGTCCAGCGGCTGGCCGTCCGGCAGTAGGGGCTGGCCGCCCGCCATCGTCTCCATCGATTCGAGCGCATCGAGTGCGAGATTGGTAAAACCCTTGCCGCCGAACGGAGGTTGGAACCATTTTGCCCGCACGAATCGCGAAAGCTTGGCGCTGACCTCGTCCTGCGCCGCCGGATCCACGGTCGTCGCCACCGCGCCGCCGCGCCGCCGTGCCACCGCCCAGGCGATCGGCACCGCCCAGAATTTGGAAAAGCGCGAGATCGGGCGCTTGTCGGGCGCGATCAATATGTCGACATCGGCCTTTTCCAGCCAGAGCTCGGTCAGCGGATCGAGCGATTTGCCCGACGTGATGGCTTCGGCCAGGAACACGCCGTTGATCCCGCCCGCGCTCGCACCGGCGATGATGTCCACCATCGCGCGCAGCTTGACGTCGCATTCCCGCTCGATCGTTTCAAGCAGCTCCCGATAGAGCCGCTGGGATGTGTCGGTCGGTGCGAGATCGTCGTGAAAGGCGCGGCTGGCGCGCAACAGCCGCCAGATCTCCTTGGTGATGCCGTGCATGTAGATTGCGAGGCTGATGCCGCCATAACAGACCAGGGCCAGTCGCAGCTCTTTCTCGCGCATTTTCCGATGCTGGCAGGCGCGGCGGATTTTGTCGAGCGTTTGCGGTTTGCGCTACGCCTCGCCGCGCTCCGTATAGGTCGGCAGATACAGTTTGATCGTCGTCCCGACTCCCGGTTCCGAGCTGATCTCGACGTGACCGCCGGACTGTTTGACAAAGCCGTAGATCATCGACAGGCCGAGCCCGGTGCCCTTGCCGACTTCCTTCGTCGTGAAAAAGGGCTCGAAGGCGCGGGCGAGCGTATCTTCGTCCATCCCGCTGCCGGTATCGATGACCGATATGACAGCATAGTCGCCGGCCGAAAGATTGGCATCGCCCTTGCCGATATGCTCCTCCGCGGTTTTCAGCCACAGCTGACCGCCCTTCGGCATGGCGTCCCGCGCGTTCAGCGACAGGTTCAGCAGGACGTTTTCCAGCTGATTGCGGTCCACGAAAACCGGCGTCATGTCGGGGGCGAGTTCCGTATTGAAAACGATCGTCTCGCCGATCGTGCGCTGGAGCATATCGCCCAGTTCGTCGATCAGGGTGTTGAGATCGGCAGGCTGGGGGCTCAGCGACTGGCGGCGCGAGAAGGCGAGCAGCCGCTGGGTCAGCGCCGCGGCGCGCTGCGTGGCGCCCATGATTCCGTCCATATGCCGGCGGACCTTTTCGTCCTCCACGTCCTTCAACCGCAGTTCGAGCAGCTGCATGCTGCCCGAGATGACCGTCAGCAGATTGTTGAAATCATGCGCGATGCCGCCGGTCAATTGGCCGACTGCTTCCATTTTCTGGGCCTGGACCAGCGCCTCTTCTGCGATCGCCTGTTCCTCGATCGCTGCGGCAACGCGGGTTTCGAGCGTTTCGTTGAGCAAAGCGAGCTGTTCTTCGGCGCCATGGCGCTCGGTATCGTCGCGCATGACCAGAACGCCGCCCTGCTGGTTGCCCTCGGAATCATAGAGCGGCCGGGCCGTGCCAATGGCCAATATCTCTGTTCCGTCGGGCCGCCGGATCCGCCAACGCGCATCTTCGACCGTCTCGCCCTTCAGGACGGCCTGGGCAAGCGGTAGCTCCAGCGGGGGGTATGGGGCGCCGTCGACGGTGAACAGATGATAGCTTTCTGTATAATTCTCCGGCTCGACCATAAGGCTTTTGACGCCATGCAGCTCGACGGCCTTGTCGTTGACGAATACGATCTGGCCCAGTGCGTCGGTGACGATTACGCCTTCGCCGAGCTGGTCCATGATCGACGAATATTCGAGCGGCAGCAGGTCCGCGCCGTCGATGCGAACGACCTTCTCGCGACTATTGGGGCGCAAGTCCGTGATGTCCGCGTGGAGCGCCGCCCATGAGCGGATTTTGCCATGATCGTCGATCTGCGGAACGCATTTGACGGCGAATCGCCGCCATTCGCCGTCGCGGTTCCGGATACGGTGCGTACGGATGAACTGCAGCCGGTTGTTATCGGCGGTTGCCCATTCGCGCTTCGTGGTTTCGATATCGTCGGTATGGATCGCGTCCATCCAGCCATGGCCGGCATAGTCGGCCCGCGATTGGCCGGTAAACGCGGCCCAGTCCGGCTGCGCTTCGTCGAAGCCCATCTCGGCGGTGAAGCGGCAGACAAAGCTCTGGGTTTCGGCATACATGCGGCGCAATGCGCTGTTCCGGCTCGCGTCCAGCGTGGCCTCGGCCGACAAGTCCGTCATCAATGCACCCCCGGATGATCTCGTATCTTGTTCGGACCGCTTGTCGCCGCTCATGGTTAATTTCCAGTAAACTGAAAGCGATTTTTTCCTACTTTTCAGACACCAAAGGGGACAATGCGGTTGGCGGAGTCATGGCCGATGTCCGCTCTGCCCAGATAGGGAATAGCGGACCGGCCGCACCAGTCTCGAACGATCTCTTCGGCCGACATGCCGAAAGCGGTGTCATTTTCGATCATGTCGCTGCAGCGGCCCAGCCGAATCCCCGCCGCCTTGCGGATATCCGGATTGGCCGTGATATGGTGCATCGTCCGGTCGATTTTATACAGATATTCAGATATTTCTTCCAGCATTATCACGTGGTCTGTAAGGTTTGGCTGGAGCGGCGTGCCGAGTATCTGGCTCAGCGTTATCATGTTGAAGGCGGCGGCGGGCATTGCGCCGCCCAGCGATGGCTCGAGTGTGTCCGGATCGCGGTTCACAAGCCAGCGTAGGGCCCGTTCAACTGCCGCACCGCCTCCCGCGCGAACGATATCCTGGCACATCGGGCCATGGGCCACGCGATAGCCCAGTCCGTAGAGCGCGGCCAGCATGACGCCGGCATCGCTATAGCCGAGATAGACTTTGTCCCGCGCCGCCGGTTCGAGCCGGGCCAGCGCGGCATCGGCCACCCGGCACGCACCATAGCCGCCCCGGGCGAACCACAGCGCGTCGATATCGGGATCGTTGGCAATATCGAGAAAGGCTTGCGAGCGGGCGCTATCGGGTCCGGCGAAATGTCCGTGCCGCAGAAAACTGTTGGGATGGACGACGAGTTCGGGTGGATTGGCGGGAAACAGCGATGCGGCCAGCTGTTTCACGCGATCGGCGATATCGGGTTCGAACGGCGAGCTGACCGCGACTATGCCGATCCGCACCGCTTTTATTCCCATGCCCCGCATCTCCGAAATTGAAAAACCGCGCCGCTCCCCATAGCGAGACGGGATGACTGACGACAAATCCTATTTCTTTTGCGGCATAGGCGGTAGCGGCATGCTGCCGCTCGCCAGCATCTTGCGCGGGCGCGGTTTCACGGTTGCCGGATCGGACCGGGCGCTGGACCAGGGCCGGACGGCGGACAAGTTCGACTGGCTGCGCGCGCAGGGTATCGATCTTTTTCCGCAGGACGGTAGCGGCTTAACCGATGCAAATCAGATACTTGTGGCGTCCGCGGCTGTCGAGGACAGCGTGCCTGACGTCATGGCGTCACGCGAACTCGGCCTGGAGCGGCTGACGCGGCCCGAACTGCTGGCCAGCCTGTTCAACGCCGCGCCGCGCAGCATCGGGGTGGCCGGCACCAGCGGCAAATCGACGGTCACGGGGATGATCGGCTGGATCCTGCACGATTGCGGGCATGATCCGACGGTCATGAACGGGGCGGTGATGAAGAATTTCATATCCGACGAAACGCCGTTCGCCAGCGCATTGGTGGGGCAGGGCGATGCGTTCGTCAGCGAGGTGGACGAGAGCGACGGCTCGATCGCGCTTTACGAACCCGATATCGCGATCCTCAACAATGTCTCGCTCGATCACAAATCGATGGAAGAGCTGCGCGCGCTGTTCGGCGGGTTTCTGGAGCGGGCCGGCCAGGGAATCGTCAATATCGACGATGCGGAAAGCGCGGCGCTGGCGGAAAAAGTTAACCCGGACCGGCTGCTGAGCTTCGGCTTCTGCGAAAATGCCGATATCCGCGCGGCCAATATCGTCGAGCGGCCGTTGTCCGTAGCTTTCGACGTGATCGAGGGGGGTGAAACCTGCCACGTCGAACTGGCGGTGCCGGGCTTGCACAATGCCGCCAACGCCCTGGCCGCCATCGCGGCCGCGCAGGCCTGCGAGATCCCGCTGGACGAGGCGGCGGCGTCGATCGGTCGCTTTCAGGGCCTGAGGCGGCGCTTCGAGATCGTGGGAACGGCGAATGACGTCAGCGTGATCGACGATTTCGGGCACAATCCCGACAAGATCGCCGCGACGCTGGACACCTTGCATGCTTTTCCGGGCCGGTTGCTCGTTTTTTTCCAGCCGCATGGCTACGGCCCACTCAAGCAGATGAGGCAGGAATTGATCGCCTGCTTTTCTGATAATCTATCTGAGGAAGATCGCCTAATCCTTTGCGATCCTGTCTATTTCGGTGGAACAACCGACAGGGGTATGGGCAGCGAAGCCATTGTCGAAGGCGTGGTGCAGGCTGGCCGGCGGGCCGAGCATATTGCGACGCGCGCGGATTGCGGAGCGCGCCTCGTGGAGCTGGCTGAGCCCGGCGATCGCATCATCGTGATGGGCGCGCGCGACGATACGCTGTCGGCTTTTGCGGCGGATGTGCTGCGCCAGATCAAAACCTGACTTCGTCATTCCCGCGGAAGCGGGAATCCCGATATCTCCTTCCAGCATTTCAACACGCGACTAGCTCAAGGGCAAATGAAGAGCGGGAGACCCGCTTCCGCGGGAATGACGTTAAAACTTGCAAACGCGCCCTCTAGTATTCCCCTTTTGTTCTCGTTAAGAGAGCGCATGGCCAAAGCAAAGAAACGCTATGTCTGCCAATCCTGCGGGTCGGTCGCGTCGAAATGGCAGGGGCAGTGCGCCGATTGCGGAGAATGGAACACGCTGGTCGAAGATGCGTCGGGCGTCGTGACCCCGTTCCAGGCCAAGCATAACCTGCAATCGGGCGGCCGGGCGGTCGACCTGGTCGGGCTCGACGCCGATGTCGCATTGCCGGATCGTATCGATACGGGGATCGCCGAACTCGATCGCGCGCTGGGCGGCGGGCTGGTCGAGGGGTCGGCGACGCTGCTCGGCGGCGATCCGGGCATCGGCAAGTCGACGCTTCTCCTGCAGGCGAGCGCGATCGTCGCTAAACGCGGCCATGACGTCACCTATATTTCGGGCGAAGAGGCGGCGGACCAGATCCGCTTGCGTGCCCGGCGGCTGGGCCTGGGCGAGGCGCCGATGAAGCTCGCTGCGGCGACCTCGGTCCGCGATATCCTGACGACACTAGGAGAGGGCGGGGCGAAACCGCCGGCACTGCTGGTAATCGATTCGATCCAGACGATGCACAGCGACCTGATCGAAGGCGCGCCGGGCACGGTGAGCCAGGTCCGCGCCTCGGCGCAGGAGCTGATCCGCTTCGCCAAGGAGCGCGGCACGGCGGTCGTGCTGGTCGGCCATGTCACCAAGGACGGCGCGATCGCGGGGCCGCGCGTGCTCGAACATATGGTCGATACGGTGCTCAGCTTCGAGGGCGAGCGCAGCCATCAGTACCGCATATTGCGCGCGATCAAGAACCGGTTCGGCGGCACTGACGAGATCGGCGTCTTCGCCATGGCCGAGCAGGGGCTGGAAGAAGTCGCCAACCCGTCCTCGCTGTTCCTCACGAACCGGCAGGACGATGTCAGCGGCGCCGTGGTCTTTCCGGCGCTCGAAGGCACGCGGCCGGTGCTGGTTGAAATACAGGCGCTGGTCGTGCGGTTGGCGAGCGGGGCGACGCCGCGCCGCGCCGTCGTCGGCTGGGATTCAGGAAGGCTGGCGATGATCCTCGCCGTGCTCGAAGCGCGGTGCGGGCTCAGTTTCTCGACCTCGGAAGTCTATCTCAATGTTGCCGGCGGCTATCGGGTTGCAGACCCGGCGGCCGATCTCGCCGTTGCGGCCGCGCTGATATCGGCGCTCGCCGAACGGCCGGTCGACGCCGATACCGTGGCCTTCGGCGAGATATCGCTGTCCGGCGAGGTGCGCACTGTCGCCCATGCCGGATTGCGCTTGCGCGAAGCCTCCAAGCTCGGATTCGCCAAGGCTCTGCTGCCGTCCGCGGTCGATAGCCGGGACGACGGCATGACGCTCAACGGCTTTTCCACGCTGCGCGCGCTGGTTGACCATTTGCTGGACCGCGCATAGCCGGAGGACATGACGGCGCTCGATGCCATTGTCCTGATTCTGGCCGGCGGCGGCGCAATCCGCGGCTTTATGCGCGGTTTCACCTTCGAAGTGATGACGCTGCTCTCCTGGTTGATCGCCGTGATAGCCCTCCGGCTGTTCCACGGCGACGCGACGATATTGTTCGAGGCGCTGACCGGCCCGGGCGGCGCCGCGCCGATCCTGGCCTTCGCACTGGTGTTCGGCGGATTTTTCTTCGGCAGCCGCTTTGTCGGGGGCAAGCTCGGCATCGGCGTGCGCGAATCGATCATCGGCCCGTTCGACCGGCTGCTCGGCATCGGATTCGGCGCGGTGAAGGGGCTGATCATCGTCACGTTGTTGTTCCTGCTCGCCAATCTGGCGACCGATATCGTCTATGGCGGAAACGCGGAGCGCCCGGCATGGATGCTGGAATCGCGAACCTATCCGCTGCTCAACGCCAGCAGCCGCGCCATCGTCGATTTCGTCGAGATGCGGCAGGAAACCGGCGAAGAGGCCGAGTAGCGCGACGCTCACTGGCATTTATCGGCGGAGCGGCTACATCGGGCGTATGTCCGCCGCGCTCTACAATGCCGAAATCCTGCGACTCGCGACCGAGATTCCGCATCAGGCGCGGCTCGATGCGCCCCATGCCAGCGTCGAAAAGCGCTCGCCGGTATGCGGCAGCCGGGTAATCGTCGATGTGCAGGTGGATAGCGAAGGGCGGATCGCCGCGCTGGGGCAAGAAGTGCGCGCCTGCGCGCTCGGCCAGGCTTCGGCGGCGCTGATGGCGCGGCATGCCCTGGGCCGCAGCAGGAGCGAACTCGCAAGCGCGCGCGATGCGTTGACGGCCTATCTCGCCGGCGAACGCGACGACCCCGGAGACTGGCCGGGCCTCGAGATACTCGCACCCGCCCTGCCGCACAAAGCGCGCCACGCCTCTATCCGGCTTGCTTTTGAGGCGATAGCCGACGCGGCCACCCAAGCCCGGGTTGCCGCCTGATGGCCGGTGAAAGCGCCGAAGAGCATGGCGGCGCGCACGGCCTGACCGGTGAGTTGCTGCTCGACGGTTTCATTCTGCTCGGCGCGGCGCTCGCCTTCGTTCTGCTATTTCGCCGGATCGGGCTCGGCGCGGTTCTCGGCTATTTGATCGCGGGTATCGCCGTCGGGCCGTTCGGGCTCGGGCTCATCGACAGCGGCGAATCGATACTGGCCGTCGCGGAAATCGGTATCGTGCTGCTGCTCTTTCTTGTCGGGCTGGAACTCGCCCCGGCGCGGCTCTGGCGGTTGCGCCGGGACATTTTTGGGCTCGGGCTGTTGCAGGTAGTCGTCAGCGGGGTCGCAATCACCGGGCTCGTATTGCTAGGCACGAGTTTCACCGTCGCTGCGGCGATCGCGATCGGCATGTCCCTGGCGCTATCGTCGACGGCGCAGGTCCTGCCGCTGCTCCAGTCCGAAGGACGGCTCAACACGCCGCTCGGCGAGCGCGCTTTCTCCGTTCTCCTGTTCCAGGACCTATCCATCGTCCCGCTCTTGACGCTGGTGGCCGTACTGTCCCGCGCGCCGGCGGATCCGGGCGCGCCGCCGGGCTGGCTGCTCGCCATCTATGCGGTCGTTGCGATCGTCGGACTGGTGGCGGCCGGCCGCTTCATCCTCAATCCGTTGCTTGCGATCGTCGGCCGCTTTGCCGAGCGTGAGCTGTTCATCGTCACTGGGCTCTTCACCGTCTTCGCCGCGGCGGCGCTTATGGATACGCTTGGCCTGTCGATGGCGCTCGGCGCGTTCGTCGCGGGCGTCATGCTCGCCGATTCGCCGTACCGGCATGAGCTGGAGGCCGATGTCGATCCGTTCCGCTCGATCTTGCTCGGCCTCTTTTTCCTCGCGGTCGGCATGATGCTCGATGTCGGTGTCGTGCTGGCCGAACCGCTATTCGTGATCGGTATGGCGGCGGCGTTGGTGGCGACCAAGGTCACGATCATTTTCGGGCTGGCGATGCTCTTCGGGGTCAAGGCGCGGGCCGCTTTCGTCATGGGGCTGCTGCTCAGCCAGGGCGGCGAGTTCGCCTTCGTGCTGTTCGCCGAAGCCGAACGCGCGCTGCTCGTTACGGACGCCGCGACCAGCCTGTTTGGCGCGGTGGTAACGCTGTCGATGGCGACGACACCCTTCCTGATGGCGCTCGCCAAGCGGTTCGGCGGCGTCAAGGCGTCGGTCCGTGACGATCTGGACGGACCGGACGCGGCGCCGCAGACGGGCATCATCGTTGTCGGTCATGGCCGATTCGGCCAGACCGTGTCGCAAATGCTGATGGGCGCGAACATCCCGGTTACGCTCATTGATTCCAAGCCCGACCAGATCGATCTGTCCGGCGAGTTCGGACGGAAAGTCTATTATGGTAACGGGCTGCGCGTCGACCTGTTGCGTGAGGCTGGCGGAGAAGAAGCGCGGGCTATCCTGTTCTGCAACGACGGCACTGAGCTCGACGAGGAAAGGCTGGAAGCGATCCACATGGCCTTTCCCAAGGCGAAGATTCTCGGCCGGGCGTTCGATCGCCGCCATCTGCTTGCGATGGGCGAGGGTGAGATTGACGGCACGTTCCGCGAGGTTCTGGAATCGGCCATTTCCATGGCGCGCAAGGCGATGGAACTCGTCGATCTCGACGAGACGATTATCGACCGGGTCGAGGAGGAATATCGCAAGCGCGATTGTGACCGGCTGGCCATGCAGAAGGAAGAGGGCAGTATGTATGCGGGTGCCGAGCTGAGCTTCGGCGCCCCGGAATCGCTCGATTTCGACGGATCAGAACCGCGCTAATCCGCCCCATTCAGAAATGCCGCCACATCGTCCAGATCGACATCGCGCGCGAGGAAGGTTTCGCCGATGCCGCGGGCCAGCAGGAAGGGCAGCGTGCCGCTCTCCATCTTCTTGTCGTGCATCATATGGCCGGTCAGCGTCGCACCGTCGGCCTGTACGCCGGCCGCGGCGAGCCCGTTCGGTAACCCGGTGGCGGCAAAATGCGCCGATACGCGTTCGGCATCCGCAGCGCCGCACAGCCCGCGCCGCGCCGAATAGGCGAAGGCGAGGCAGATGCCGGCGGCCACCGCCTCGCCATGCAGCAGCGTATCGGAAAAACCCGTCTCGGCTTCGAGCGCATGACCGAATGTGTGGCCGAGATTGAGCAGCGCGCGGCGGCCGCTGCGTTCGGTCTCGTCCTCGGCGACGATCCGGGCCTTGGCCGTCACGCTGTGGCGGATCGCTTCGGTCTGCGCACCGCGGTCTCCGGCGAGCAGGTCTGCGCCATGCGCCTCGCACCAGGCGAAGAAATCCGCATCGTCGATCAGGCCGTATTTCACGACCTCGGCATAGCCCGCGCGCAGTTCGCGGGGCGGCAGGGTGTCGAGCACCGACGGGTCGATCAGCACGAAGCCCGGCTGGTGGAACGCGCCGATCAGGTTCTTGCCCGCGCGGCTGTTGATCGCGGTCTTGCCGCCGACCGAGCTGTCGACCTGCGCGAGCAGCGTCGTCGGGATCTGGACGAAGCCGCAGCCGCGCTTGAGGATCGCCGCCGCGAAGCCGACAAGATCGCCGATCACGCCGCCGCCCAAGGCGACGATATGATCGCCGCGCTCGACGCCCAGTTCGAGCAACTGATCGGTCAGCATTTCGAGCTGCCGCCAGTTCTTCGTCGCCTCGCCCGGCGGGAGCACGATCGGGTGAAGGGCGATATCGCCGCGCCGCGCCGCCTCGGTAAGTCTTGGAAGCTGGAGCCGCGCCACATTCTCGTCCGTGACGACGATCATCCGTTCGCGATCCACATAATCGCGGAGGCTCGTCATAGCAGTGTCGAGCAGCCCGTCGGCAATGTCGATGGCGTAACTTCGTTCGCCGAGCTCGACGGTCACATTGGTCATCGGGCCAGGGCCTCCATTATGCGGTCGACGGTATCCTCATGCGCGCCGTCGCCGCTTTGTACGTGGATCGGGGCCTGGGCGTAGTATTGATTGCGCTTGGCCGCGAGTTCGGTGAGCACCATTTTCGGATCGGTGTCGCGCACCAGAGGACGGGTGTCGCGCCGCGAGACGCGCTCTGCGAGGACATCGATATCCGCATCGAGCCAGATCGCCACCGCCTCTTTCAGGATCAGTGCGCGGGTCTCGTCGTTCACGAACGCGCCGCCGCCGGTCGCGATGACCTTGGCCGATGCGTCCATCAGCCGGGCGATCACGCGCCGCTCGCCGTCGCGAAAATAGTCCTCGCCGTAATTCTCGAAAAGCTCGCCGACCTTCATTCCGGCCGCCGCTTCGATCTCGTCGTCCGAATCGACAAAGGGCAGGCCGAGCCGGTTTGCGAGCCGCCGGCCGATCGTCGATTTGCCGACGCCCATCAGGCCGATCAGCACTATCGGTTTGTCGATATGGGGTTTTATGGCTGTCACCGCGTTTTTTGGGATGGGGTAGGCGTCATGGGAATAGCGGTATAAACAGTCGTCCGGTCGCAGCAAAAGCTCAAAAAGAGCTGGTCATAACAAGGTAACTATCGAATATGTCGCGTTCGCTACTGCTTTTTCTCGTGTTTCTGGTGGGTTTGGCGATTTTCATCTACTATCTTTCCACCATCGACACCGAGGTAGAACCGCAGCTTATCGAAGAACCCGTGGCCGATGAAGTATTGGAAAACTAAGTCCCTCATAGCGCTGGGAATCAGTGCCAGCGCCTATGCGCTGGTTGTTCCCGCATTCGGGCAGGACGCGCCGGAATCGCTGTTGCCCGAAGGTTTTGGCGATCCGGTGCCGCCCGCACCGCCACCGCCCGCGCCACCGCCGGCTCCGGCTCCGTCCGCGCCGACCGCGCCTTCGGTCGCGCCGTCGCCGTCCGCGCCCGGCCCGGGCCGCGATATCGTGCTGGGAGACGAAGAGGGGCTCGACGAGTTCGACATTGCCGATATCGATCTCGGCTTCGAGGATATACCGGTCGAGTATGAGCTGCCGCCCCAGGCGCGGCGCTCGCTGGCCCAGGTTGGGCCGCTGACGCCCGATATCGGCGGTTACGGGGAAGATGCCTTTTCCGGCGTGAACGGTCGTTATATTTCGCGCCTGATGCGCGAGCTCGATGCGCCCGGTCCGTCGCGCTGGCTGCATATCAGTTTGCGCCGCGCCCTGCTCAGCCGGGTGCCGACGCCGGCGGGCGTGGTTGCGCCGGACTGGGTTGCCGAGCGCGCCTGGCTGCTATTGCGCATGGGCGAAGTCGATGGCGCGCGCATGCTCGCCCAGCGCGTCGACAGCGATCGCCATACGCCGAAGCTTTACGCGGTCGCTATGCAGACCAACCTTGCCAGCGCCGATCTCGCCGGTTTCTGTCCGCTGGTCACCGGCGCGCGGCGCAGCGCGGAATCGCCGGCCTGGATCATGGCCGATGCGATCTGCGCGGGTCTTGGCGGGGAAAGCGCGCGCGCTACCGCGCAGATGGCGAGCCTGCGCAATGCCGGGCTGACCAACGGCTTCGATATGCGGCTCGGCGACCGCGCCGTGAACGCAGGCGGCAGCTCGCGGGCTATCCCGATCGAATGGGAGGGTGTGCAGCGGCTTAACGCCTGGCGCTTCGGCGTCGCCACGGCCACCGGCGTCGAAATTCCCGACGAACTGTACGCAAATTCCGGACGCCAAGTCGCCGCCTGGCGCGCGCGGTCGCCGACGATCGATCTGGCAGACCGCATCGCGCCGGCCCGCACGGCGGCGGTCATCGGCGTGTTCTCGAACCAGGCGCTGGTCTCGATGTACAGCGCGTTACTGGCCGAGCTCGATCCCTCGGCGATCCCCGGATCGACGACCGACATCCTGCGTACCGCCTATGTCGAGCCGGACGCGGGCGAGCGGATCGACGCCATGGAAACGCTGTGGAGCGAAGGCGACGGTGCCGATGGGCGCTATGCCGGGCACATACTCACCGCGCGCGCCGCATCGCGGATCCAGCCCAGCGCCGATCTCGTCGGTTCCGCCGACGGCCTGATCGCGGCGATGATGACGGCAGGCCTCGATATTCAGGCGGCGCGTTGGGCAAATCTGGTCGACGATGCCGACAATCACGACGCCTGGGCCTTGCTGGCGGTCGGCGCGCCCCGTCCGGTGGTCGATATCGATCTCGATCGGGTGGAAGACTATGCGGACAATGCGGGCGCCGACGGACGACATCGCGCACGGCTTCTCGCTGCGGCGCTGGCCGGTCTCGGGCGTCTCGACGCGGGCGAAATCCGGCAGGCGGACGGACAGTTCGATCTCGGGCTGGGGCGCGAGACCGTCTGGACCCGGCAGCTCGAGCGCGTTGCGCGCGCCGAGCGCGTCGGCATGGTAGCGCTGATTTCGGCGATCGGCATGCAGGCCGATAGCTGGGCCGGCATCCCGCCCCGTCACCTCTACCATATCGTGCGCGCCTATCGCCTGGCGGGGCGCGATGCCGAAGCCCGGATGATCGCCGCGGAGGCGGTCACGCGCGCCTGATCGCGTGACCGGACCGCATCCCGATCCATCGCCCGGAGACGATGCGCTGCTGATCGCGCGTTTCCTGGAGATGCTGGCCGCCGAGGCCGGTGCATCGCGCAATACTCTGTTCGCCTATGAGACCGATCTGCGCGGGTCGTCCGTTACATTGGAGGGCGGACTGGCGAGCGCCGGACGGGCCGATCTGGAGAAACTCGGTGAAAGCTGGCGGGCGCTGGCCCGCTCGACAGTCGCCCGCAAATCGGCGGCTTTGCGACGCTTTTTCGGGTTTCTCGCCGATGAGGGCTTGCGGGCGGACGATCCGTCTGCCGCATTGCCGCGCCCCAGCTCCGGCCGCAGCCTGCCCAAATCATTGAGCCATGCCGATATCGAGCGCATTTTCGAGACGCTGGACAAGGGCGTTGCGAGCGAGAAGCCGCTCGCCTTGCGCATGGCGGCGCTGGTCGAGCTGCTTTACGGATCGGGCATGCGGGCAAGCGAGCTGGTTGCGCTGCCGCGCGCGTCCGTTCGTCCGGATTCGCCGTTCCTGATCCTGCGAGGGAAGGGCGACCGCGAGCGGCTGGTGCCCATTTCGGACCGCGCCCAGGCGGCCGTGGCGCGCTGGCGGGCGCATGTCCCGTCGGACTGTCGCTGGCTCTTTCCTTCGCGCACCGGCCATCTGAGCCGCATCCGTCTCTACCAGCTCGTGAAGGAACTCGCGGCCAAGGCCGGGATACCGCCCGACCGCGTAAGCCCGCACGTCCTGCGCCATGCATTCGCCACGCATTTGCTCGAAGGCGGTGCCGACTTGCGCACGTTGCAGACCTTGCTCGGCCATGCCGATATTGCGACAACGCAAATCTACACTCATGTCGAAAGCGCGCGGCTGGTCGCGCTCGTCAATGCGCGCCATCCTCTCGTTGACGCGCCCCCCCGGGAGGCTTAACCGCGCGGCTATGCAGCATTTTCTCGACTTCGAAAAACCCATTGCCGATTTGCAGGCGCGCGTCGCCGAATTGCGGGATACCGCGGACTCCGGCGACCTCAATATCGACACGGAGGTGAAGCGGCTCGAGGCGAAATCGGAAAAGATGCTGCGCGAGACCTATGAGCGGTTGACGCCATGGCAGAAGACGCAGGTCGCGCGCCATCCGGACCGGCCGCATTTCAGGGATTATGTCGCCGGTTTCGTCGAGGATTTCATGCCGCTGGCCGGCGACCGGGCCTTTGCGGACGATCTCGCCATTGTCGGCGGTTTCGGCCGGATTCACGGCCATCGCGTGCTCGTGATGGGACATGAAAAGGGCGATGACACCGAAAGCCGGCTGCGCCACAATTTCGGGATGGCGAAGCCCGAAGGTTATCGCAAGGCGATCCGGCTGATGAAACTGGCCGACCGGTTCGGCCTGCCGGTGGTGACGCTGGTCGACACGCCCGGCGCCTTTCCCGGGATCCAGGCCGAGGAGCGCGCCCAGGCCGAAGCGATCGCGCGCTCGACCCAGGCCTGCCTCCAGCTCAACGTGCCGATCGTCGCCGCGATCGTCGGCGAAGGCGGATCGGGTGGCGCGATAGCTCTGTCGAGCGCGAATACGGTGCTGATGTTCGAGCATGCCATCTATTCGGTGATCTCGCCCGAAGGGTGCGCCTCGATCCTCTGGCGGACGGCGGACAAGGCGGCCGATGCCGCCGAAGCCATGCGGATCAGCGCGAACGAATTGAAGAAACTCGGCGTCGTCGACAGGGTGGTTGCCGAACCCGTGGGCGGCGCCCATCGCCAGCCCCATGTCGCGATCGAAACGCTCGGCAAGGCGCTCGGCGACGAACTGAAAAGACTGTCGGGCGTGTCCGGCGAGAAACTGCGCCTCGCACGCCGCGCCAAATTTCTCGACATGGGAAAGTAAGCGCCGGTATCGACTTGCGGAACGAAATCGCCCGCTACACGCTTGTATTGCCATAGACATAATATGGAGGGACATATCGTGAAGCTTCGCTTGGCATTTCTAATCTCGACGGCCGCGTTGACGGGCAGTTGCGCGGGGCTTCCATTCCCCGGTTCCGGACCGGCTCCCGGCGAAGCGATCTCGCAACAGGAGCGGCAACAGGGCGCGCAGGCACATACGCAACTGCTCCAGCAGTTCGGCGATGCCTATTCGGGGTCGCAATCGGCCTATGTCGTGCGGGTTGGGCAGCGGATCGCCGTCCAGTCGGGCCTGTCCAACGCGCAAAACGATTTTACCGTCACGCTGCTGAATTCGCCGGTGAACAACGCCTTCGCGCTGCCCGGCGGCTATGTCTATATCACGCGCAATCTCGTCGGCCTGATGAACAGCGAGGCGGAGCTGGCCTCGGTCATGGGGCACGAAGTCGGCCATGTCGCGGCGCGCCATTCCTCGCGCCGACAGAGCACCAGCACGATTACGCAAATTCTGGCGCTTGGGCTCGGCATCCTCACCGGCAGCGGCGACATTGCCAATCTCGCGGGTCAGGCCGCGCAGCTCTACACGCTGCGCTATTCGCGCAGCCAGGAATATGAAGCCGACGAGCTCGGCATCACCTATTTGATGCGCGGCGGCTACAATCCCTTCGCCGCAGCCGACATGCTGGCCTCGCTGGCGGCGCAAACCACGCTCGACGCCCGGGTTGCCGGGCGCAATGCGCGATCGCTGCCCGAATGGGCCAGCACGCACCCCGATCCCGGCCAGCGCGTGTCGCGTGCCCGTACACAAGCGCGCGAGCGCGGCGCGGTAGAAGGCCAGGGGACGAGCGGGCGCGATACGTTCCTGAGCGCCATCGACGGCATGCTCTATGACGACGATCCGGCCCAGGGCGTGATCGACGGCAACACCTTTCTCCATCCGGATCTGCGCCTGCAATTCACCGTGCCACAGGGCTATACCATGCAGAACGGGACGAGCGCCGTGGTGGTCACCGGCCCGAACGGGCAGGCGCAGTTCGGCGGCGGGCAAAGCTCGGCGAGCCTCGGCGATTATGTCGGGCAGGTGTTTCGTCAACTCGGCGGCAATAATCAGCGGATCAATTATGGCAATGTGCGGTCCGGAACCGTCAACGGACTCCCGAGCGCGCAGGCGACCGCCCGTATCGCCAGCGGTTCGAACCAGGTCGATGTGACCGTCACCGCCTATGATTTCGGCAGCAATCGCAAATATCATTTCCTGACCGTGACGCGCGCCGGGCAGGGCATCGGGCCGTTCGGATCGATGCTGGGATCGGTATCGCGGCTTTCGGCGAGCGAAGCGGCGGCGATCCGGCCGCGCGTGATCGATGTCGTGACGGTGCAACGCGGCGATACGATCAGCGGGCTCGCATCGCGCATGGCCTATAGCAATTATCGGGAAGAGCGGTTCCGGGTGCTCAATGCTCTCGGCTCGAGCGATACGCTGCGCGCGGGCCAGCGGGTCAAGCTCGTGGTGTACGGCCGCTAGGCGAATTTGGCGCAGACAAAAGAAAACGGGCGGCGAATTGCTTCGCCGCCCGTCTCTTTACGCAACGTAGAAGGGCTTAGCTGCCTTCCATGTTGTTCGACACGTCGTTGAACGTGTTGCCGAGCGTGTTACCCAGCGTGCTCATCGCGGTGATGGCAGCAACAGCGATCAGAGCGGCAATCAGGCCATACTCGATAGCCGTGGCGCCCTTGCTGTCTTTCAGCATCTTACGGAAATTTTTCATTTCTGGTCTCCTTAGGTTCCAAATGCAGGTTTCCAAATACCCCGCCAGTCCAACTTCCTCGAACCGACTTTTGCGGTTTTAAGGCGGAGGTCTTGCGAAACCCTTAAAGTCCGACCTTTTCGCCCAGTTAACCTTTCGCGCGGCCGAAAAGCCTGAGCGAACGGCTAGGAATTGTCCGTGACGTTGTCCGACACGTTGTTCCACATACCGGTCGTCGAATTGGCCACATTGGTGAGCGCGGCCAGCATACCGAGAACGACCAGCGACGCGATCAGCCCATATTCGACTGCCGTCGCCCCGCGTTCGTCATGCGCGATTCTTCCAAGCCATTTTTTCATGGCGCCATACCCCGTTTTTCCATACCCACTCCGGCACATCGCATTTCCGGTTTAAGAAAGTGATAATAACTGCCGTGAGCGCCCCGATTTTAACCGTTGCCGCGGCCGCCCTGGTCGACACGGACGGCCGCATCCTCGTCCAGAAACGGCCCGAAGGGCGGCCGATGGCCGGGTTGTGGGAGTTTCCCGGCGGCAAGTGCGAGGACGGGGAAACGCCCGAATCGGCGCTGATTCGCGAACTTGAAGAGGAACTGGGCATCGAAACCGAGCAATCCTGCCTTGCTCCAGCCTGCTTCGCCAGCGAACCGTTGGGGGACAGACATCTCCTGCTGCTCGTCTATGTCTGCCGCAAATGGAGCGGGATCGTGCGCGCGATCGAGTCGCCCGAACTTAAATGGGTCTATCCGCATCAGCTTCATGCGCTCGAGATGCCGCCGGCCGACAAGCCGCTGATCGGCCTGCTCGAGGCGCTGGTCTAGCCGCGATTCTTCAGCACATCGGCGAGCGACGCGGTGCCGCTGCCGCGCGCGGCGGGCTTGGGCTGGTCGGGCGCCGGTGCCCAGCCGGTCAGATAGACGATCTCGAAGGTTTCAGCGGTCTTGCCCTCGCTTTGCCGCGCATCGAATATCGCATGGGCGGCGGCGAGCGCCATCCGCGTGACCGGCGGCGCGCGCAACAGATTGGAGTTCGCCGAACCGCGCAGATCGGCCACGAGTCGCGATAATCCGGCATAGCGAACTTCGAGCCTTTCGCCATCGGCCACCTGTAGCGCGAATCCCGCGCGGCCAAGCAGATCCCCGGCGGCCCGGATGTCGATCTGCGGATGGATGCGCGGCGCGCTGATGTTCCCCGTGAGATCGCCTTCCATCATCGCGCGGCGCAGCACGGGCAGACTGCCCGAACCCAGAAACGCGCCGAGAAACAGTCCGTCTGGCCTGAGGGACCGGCGGATCAGCGCCAGCGCGCCTGGCAGATCGTTCACCGTATCGAGCGTGCCGGCCGCGATGACGAGATCGAAACTCGCGTCGGCGAAGGGAAGCCGGTCTTCATCGCATTGAACGCCGCCCGCAGCCTTTGCCAGCGCATAGCCCGGATCGGCGGTGACCGCGGCGATGCCCATCGCCTCGAGCGCGCGCGGCAGTTCCTTGCCGGCATAACCGAGGATCAGCGCATGGGAGAAATCGCGCTGGACCATCGCCAGCCGCTCGGTCAGCTCGGTCGCCATATGCGCCTGGAGAAAGGCATGATCCGCCCAGCGCGGCGCCGCGCGGTCCCGGCGGATGCGTCGCAGCATGCGGTCGAACGGGGTGTCGCTGGCATCGGATGCGGATTCCATGGCGGGGCTTGTGCCCGCCCGCGCGGTGCGGGACAAGATCGATCATGGCTGCCTTGCCCGAGCTTTTGTCCAACGTCGCCAGGCCGGTTCTCGATTTCGCCCTGCCGTCGCGCTGCCCGTCCTGCGGCGCGGTCGTCGAGGGCGACGATCGCTTCTGCCTCGATTGCTGGCGGCAGCTCGATCACCTCGACCGGGGATGCAGCCAGTGCGGCGATCCGCGGGTCGTCGAAAGCGACGATGCGGCGCTGTGCGGCGCCTGTCTCGCCGATCCGCAACCTTTCGATACGATGCGAGCCGCGGTGCGCTATGGCGATATCGCACGCACGATCGCGCTGCGCCTCAAATATGGCGGGCGGATCGGGCTCGCGCGGCTGATTGCCGGCGCGATGCGGCGGCATATGGAGGGGCTGGACGATGCGCTGATCGTGCCGGTGCCGCTGCATCGCGGGCGGCTCTGGCGGCGGGGGTTCAACCAGTCCGCGCTGATCGCCCGGGCGCTGGCCGATGGCGACCGGCAAAGGCTGCGCCTCGATGCGCTGATCCGGACGCGCGCGACGCCCTATCTGCGCGCCATGGGCGCGAAGGAACGCGCGAATACCGTGCGCGGCGCCTTCGCGGTCAATCCCAAGCGGCGCGACGATCTGCGCGGAATGCCGCTGATACTCGTCGACGATGTCTATACGAGCGGCGCGACCGCGCGGGCCTGTGCGAAGATCCTGAAGCGCACAGGCGCGGCGGAGGTGCATGTTCGCTGCTGGGCGCGCGTGTGCGGTTCGGACGATGTCGACTATTGACCCGCCCGCCCCTACTCCACACATGGAGGCTATGGCGAAGGTCGAAATCTATACAAAGTTCCTCTGCGGCTATTGCGCGCGCGCTAAGAACCTGCTCGCGGCGAAGGGCGTGGAGTTCGAAGAGACCGATATCACCATGAACGCGGCCAAGCGCGACGAGATGCTCGGCCGCAGCAACGGCGCGCGCACGGTGCCGCAAATTTTTATCGACGGCCGGCATATAGGCGGTTCCGACGATCTCGCCACGCTCGAAGCCGCCGGGGAGCTGGACGCCCTTCTGGCGGGCTGACCCATGCGGATCGCGCTTCTCCAGATGAATGGCGGGATCGACCCTGCCGCCAATGCCGAAACGATCGTCGAGGGAATCGCCGAGGCGAAGGCGGGCGGCGCAGGGATGCTGTTCACGCCGGAGATGAGCGGACTGCTCGACCAGAAGCGCAAGCGGGCTGCCGCGCATCTCACTACTGAGAGCGACGACAGCGTGCTGGCGGCTGTGCGTGCCGCGGCGGCGGAGCACGGGATCTGGGTCCATCTCGGCTCGCTGGCCTTGCGTGCCGACGATAACCCCGACCGCCTCGTCAATCGCGGCTTCGTGATCGACGATACGGGCAACATCCGCGCGCGCTACGACAAGATCCACCTGTTCGACGTCGATCTCGATACCGGCGAAAGCTGGCGCGAATCCTCGACCTATGACGCGGGCGAGCAGGCAGTGATCGCCGATACGCCGCTCGGGGCTCTCGGCCTCTCGGTCTGTTACGACCTGCGCTTCGCCGATCTCTACCGCGCGCTCAGCGATGGCGGCGCGACGCTGCTCGCCATCCCAGCCGCCTTCACCGTGCCGACCGGCAAGGCGCATTGGCATGTGCTGATGCGCGCCCGGGCCATCGAGTCCGCGGCCTTCGTGATCGCCGCTGCCCAATACGGCCATCATGAGGACGGGCGGGACACTTATGGGCACAGTCTCGTTGTCGATCCCTGGGGCGAAGTGCTGCTCGATATGGGCGGAGGGACGGGCATCGGGTTCGCCGAGATCGACATGGCGCGCCTCGACGAGGTCCGCAAACGTATCCCGGTGCTGCGCCACCGCCGCGCCTTTGCCGCGCCGGAGCCGGCGTCATGATCGTCTTCGATCTCCAATGCGGCGACGCCCATGTCTTCGAAGCCTGGTTCGGATCGAGCGCGGATTATGAGGAACAGCGCGAAAAGGGGCTGGTCGCCTGTCCGATCTGCGGCTCGCAGGATATCTCCAAGGCGCTCATGGCCCCGGCGGTCGGCGCAAAAGGCAACCGCAAGGCCGACGCGCCTGCCGTGGGAGGAGACGCCGGGGCAGGGGACAAGTCCGTCGCCGTCTCCAACGCCGCGCCCGATCCCGCGCAGATGAAAGCGATGCTGGAAAGTCTGGCAAAGCAGCAGGCCAAGGCGCTCGAAAATTCCGATTATGTCGGCGATAAATTCGCCGACGAAGCCCGCGCCATGCATGACGGCGAGAAGGACGAGCGCCCGATCCACGGCCAGACGTCGATCGAGGACGCCAGGGCGCTTGTCGAAGACGGCGTCCCCGTCGCGCCGCTGCCCTTGCCGATCCGCCCCCCGAAAAGCGACAATTGACCGGCTGGCGGACCGCGCCTAACGAGCGATCTGGAAGCGCCCGTAGCTCAGTCGGATAGAGCACCAGATTCCTAATCTGGGGGCCACAGGTTCGAATCCTGTCGGGCGCACCACGATTTCTGCAAATGGAGAGACCGAGATCCTATTTGGCGCTCTGTCGATATGCGCGAGTGACGTTTAAGCCTTCGGGCATTGGAACAAGGCGTTCCATGTCAGGAGCATCATTCCAGGCTTGGTCACCGAAAACTTTTACAGTTTCTGAAACCCATTGGTTTTGGCACTTGGGACATCCGAGCAGTTTTGTCTCAAGACGCACCGACCCCTTTGTTACATTACTGTCAGAAAATTCTCGCCCGACGTGGGCGGCAAATTCTTCACTGTCCACGGGGTGAGCGAATTCGAAATCATAATAGGCGACAAACTTTTCGGGATCGTCAAATTGGTCTTGCTTCTTGAAAATTGTTTGGAGGTATCGATTACATTCAGTGCAGACATTTTCGCCACTCAAACTTAGAACAACCCATACACCGCCTAGTAAAAACCCGATAAACTCCAATACGGCTAGCACTGGCCAAAATTCGCCAACTCTGCCGACGTCGGTTTGTGAGTTCCCCACGGCCATAGTCGACTCTGAAAATGAGAGCCGATAAAACTCTCCGAAAGTCACAAAATTTCGAAGCGGCTGACCTTCAATTGTCATTGTGTGGTATGTCAGGAAGTGGATCAGGAAGAGTGAAATGGCAGCCATGAGTGTTGCTTGCCAATATAGCGGACGGCTCGGCATTACGTGCAATCGCTTCGACCCGAAATAATATCCGGAAGCCGCAGCCGCACCGAAGAATAAGGCGCCTGCGGGGATGATGAAAAGGATTGAGAAGCTAATTAGATTGGTACTGGTCCATTGGTTCAAGATTACGACCAAAATTGCCGTAACGATCGAAGTAAGGGCTCCATAAAGAGCTACCAACCCCTGTTTGTTCCGTTCTGCCAAATCCCCCCTCCATACGTATAGCCATATAGACTTATCTTTTTGTTCTTGGCTACTCGAGCGGCTTGCAAAGATCGTTTGCGGACGTTCTCCGGCCAACTAAACTTCACAACGATAGTCGTCTACTATTGATCAATATGCTGTCCTACACCTAACCAAATAGGTTATTCCCGGTACATGACCGAGAAACCTGAACCGTCCTCCGCCCTCCAGCCCCTCGACCCTGCGCCCGCCGGGCCGCCTGACACCGTACCGGACCATCCACCGCTCCCCGATTACGCCACCGACGCCGAAACCGATGCGTTTTGGGATGGTGTCACCCATGGCATTCGCTCGGCGGGCGGCGTGTCGGCGAAGGATGAGGCCAAGCTCAGGTGGCGAACGGACGGGTGGACGCCGGAGCGGCAGCGGGCCTTTGTCGTCATGCTCTCGCTGACGGGCTCGGTAAAGGCGGCGGCCGAGGAGGTCGGGCTGTCGCGCGAATCCGCCTATCATCTGCGGCGCAAGCCCGAAGGGCGGCTGTTCGCCCGACTCTGGGATGCGGCGCGGCTGATCGCGCGCGACCGGCTCGCCGACGAGGCGATGGAGCGGGCGGTTAACGGCACGACCGAGACCATCGTCTATCGTGGCGAGGAGACGGGGCGGCGGCGCAAGCATGATAATCGCCATCTGCAATGGACGCTGGCCCGGCTGGATCGCGAGCTTTCGCGCTTCGACGAGAATGCCGCCCCCGCGCGGCGCGTGGCGAGCGCCTTCGATGCGCTGGCTGATGCGCTGGGCAGCGGGCCCGAAGAGGGCGAGGCGATGCTGGCGGTGATCGACGAAGCGGCCGAGGACCGGGCCTATGGGGTTCCGGACGACGAGGCGACGCTGATCGCGCGGCTGGAAGAAGCGCGCGAACGCGAACGGATATTGGCGACCGATCCGGACGCCATCGACACGTCCGATCTCGATCCCGCGCGCATGGACGGGTGGACCGACCTCCAATGGCTGCGCGCCGAGCGGTCCGGCATGTTGGACCGGATCGGGTTTGGCGAAGAGGGGGACGGCGAGAGCGGCGGGGGCGATGAGCCCGATCCTCGGATTTCCGGGCCATGAGGCGTGTGAAGCGGTGTGAAGTCGTGGAAATCTTTTGTCAGGCCTCGCCTTCGGCTCGGCGCGGCACCGGCCCGCTCCCCCTCCCGACCTCCCACAGGGTATACTCAATGGGAGGTCGGGAGGGGGAGCGGGCCGGTGCCGCGCTCGACCGTCAGGTCGAGTCTGACAAACTACGCCGCCAGCGCGCATCCCTCCAGCGTGATCCGGTGCATCAGGCGGCGTTCGCCCTGATAGTCGTTGAGCGCATAGTGCCAGGTCGCGCGATTGTCCCAGAAGGCGATCGAGCCGGGCTTCCATTCGAAGCGCGTGACGAACCGGTCCTGCATCGCATGGGCGTAGAGCGGCATCAGCAGCTTCATGCTGTCTTCCTTGGACCAGCCCTTGATTCGGACCGTGAAGGCGGCGTTGACGTACAGGATCTTCCGGCCGCTCAGCGGATGGGTGATGACGACCGGGTGCACGACATCGTCGAGCGCATCGGCTGCATCGGCGTTGTGCAGCCGCTCGCCGGCATCGCTCTCGCTGCGATAGGCCGCTTCGCCGCCAAAGATATGCTTCGAGGAATGGATAGCTTCCAGCCCGTCGAGCGTCGCCTTGGTATCCTCGTCCAGCGCGTCATAGGCGGCGGCCATATCGGCGAACATCGTGTCGCCACCCTCGGGCGGAAGTTCGCGCGCGACGAGGATGGAGCCCATGGCGGGCTCGGCGTCATAGCTGTGATCGGTGTGCCAGCCGCCGCCGATATTGGTCGTTTGATCGGGTTCCTTGCGAACCTCGGCGATCTCGGGATAGCCATCGACCGGCGTGAAGAAGCGGTTGACGTTGATATCGCCCCAGCGTTCGGCGAAGGCGATATGCTGGTCCGGTGTGATCGTCTGGTCGCGGAAGAAGATGAGGCCGTGATCGGCAAAGGCCTGGCGGATCGCGTCGAAATCCGCATCATCGATCGGTTGCGCCAGATCGACATTGCCGATTTCCGCGCCCGGGCCGTTGCAGGGGGTAACGGTGATGCTGGTCATGCTGGCGTCCTCCTTCGCGCATGTACGTTCGGTCAGCTTTACGCGCACGTCAAGGGCATCTAGCAATGGCGTAATTGCGCGAATTCTGCGAAAAGGTTGATTATGAGCGATTATGACGAAACCATGGACGAGGATATCGACCAGTTTCCGGCGAAGATTCCGGTGCCCGACGACGTGCAGGATGCGATCAGGACGCTGATCCGCTGGGCGGGGGACGATCCGACTCGCGAGGGATTACTCGATACGCCCAAGCGCGTGGCGCGCGCCTGGAAGGAATATTGCTCGGGCTATGGCGAGGACCCGGCGGTCCATCTCTCGCGTACGTTCGAGGAAGTGGGCGGTTATGACGAGCTGGTATTGCTGAAGGACATCCCGTTCCAGTCGCATTGCGAGCATCATATGGCGCCGATCATCGGCAAGGCCTCGATCGCCTATATGCCGACCAACCGCGTCGTCGGCATTTCGAAGCTGGCGCGCGTGCTCAACGGCTTTGCCCGGCGGTTGCAGGTGCAGGAACGGCTGACGGCCGAAGTTGCGCGATGTATCTGGGACAATCTCCAGCCGCATGGCGTCGCGGTCGTTATCGAAGCGAGCCATAGCTGCATGACGGCGCGGGGCGTGCGCACCCCGGGGGTCGGAATGACCACAAGCCGTTTGCTGGGGTGCTTTCTCGACGACGACAGAAGCCGTAAGGAAGTCCTGTCTTTGATGGGCTATTAGGGAAGCGAAACTGCCGATGACCAGTGTAATGCGTATGTCCGGCCGGAGCTGGATTCTTCTGGCGGGCGCGCTGGCGCTCGGCGCTTGCGGAGACGGTCAGCTCAGCGAGACCGAGGTAACGACTAATGGTGTGACGGATGAGGCGGCTGAAGAGGAGCCGCAATTGCTCACGCCCGTCGATACGCCGCCCGAGGTCGAGCCGCCGGTGCTTGCGCCGATTTCCTATGCGGTGATCGAGGCCGAGCTGGAAGCCGGGGCCGGCTGCAGCGTCGTCGAGGACGGCAAGGCGCTGCTGGTCGCCGTCGAAGATGACGCCATCGCCTTGCCCAACGGCACGATGCGCCATTTCGAGTTTGGCGGCGAGCCCGATGCGCTATGGGACGGCGGCACTTTCACCGCCGGCGTCATCTCGATCGAGGTGTCCCCGCTCGAAGGCGATGGCGAGATGATCGAAACGGTGAATGTGAAGCCGGCGACCGTCGTCGTGCGCGAAGAGGGGCAGGACGGCGAGACGGAGATGCGCGCCGAATGGCATTGCGGCGCCTAGCGGGGTCCTAGCATTCGCCCCAGCGGCGGAAGAGATTCTGCTGAACCGTCTGGATACGCGTGAAATTCTCGGCCGACATATTCCCGCCTTCGAGCGCCGCGACGTCGTTGAGTTCGGACAGCAGTTCGCGCTTCGCGGGATCCGCGACCTGGCTCTCGATGAAGGTGATGCCGACGATCCGCTCGCCCTTGGTCACCTCTTCCACTTCGTGCAGCGTGGTCGATGGATAGACGATCGCCGAGCCGAGTTCGCCCTTGAACCGCATATGCCCATCGGCCTGTTTGACGTGCAGCGAGCCGCCTTCATAGCTGCTCGGATCGGCGAGGAAGATCGTGCAGCTGATGTCCGACCGTATCGGCCCCTCATGCGTGCGCATGAACGCCATGTCCGGATGCAGCCCGTAATGCATGCCCTTCTCGTAGCGCGTGATCAGCGGAGGTGCGATCTTCTTGGGGAAAGCGAAACTGCGAAACTCTTCGTTGCGTAGCAGCGCGTTGGACATGATGGAGGAGGACCGCTCATAGGCTTGCTGATCGTTGAGATGGAGGTTGTTCTTGACCAGCGAATGCGGGTTGCTGATCTTGCCGTCGACAAATGTTGCGGTGTCGATGATCTCCCGCAGTTCCTTGATATCCTGGCCGTTCAACAGGCCGTAAATCATCTTGAACATCTCTATGTCCCCATATTCCGGGCCGCATACCGGTCCATTATCGTCGCTACTGCCCCATATCGGTCGGCCGCGTCATTGAGCCAGGTCAAGGCTTCGGCAATGCCGTCTGCATGCGCCGCGCGCGCTTCGGCAAGCAAAGAGTCCCGGACGTCGCGACTATAGCCATGTTCGGGCGCCTTGGAATATTGCGTCATGATCGGTCCCTCGACGAGCGACGAAACGGCTTCGGCGTCCGCGTCGATGCCGAAGAAGCGTGCGATCTCCGATAGGCGGCTGGACGGATCGGCCAGAAAGTCGTCGAAATCGAGCCATTGGACATGGGTATCCGGCGCGGCACTTGCGGCCGCGTCCAGCGCCAGCATTTCGCTCAGCCAGCTCATCGCCGCGCGAACTGCTTCGGACAGTTGCCACAGCCGCCAGTCCGCACTGCCCAGACGCGCGTGCAACCGGCGCAGCCGCTGCGGCGCCAGCATGGCAAGCTCCTGCCGCGAATTGTCGCCGGCGAGGATCGTCTCGAGATAGCGTTGTGGGGATACACTCAGCATCAGCGCCTCGCGGTCCGTACCTATCAGGGACTCGGCGATCTCGCTGACGAAGCTGCTCGCCTTGATCAGGGCGCGATCGTCCGGCGCGAAGGTGCGGGACAGCCAGCCGATAGCCGTTTCCAGCCGCGCATCGTAGCGCTCGGGCGACCAGATGGCATGCGCTTCGGCCCGGTCGGCTGCGAGATCGGCGAAGTTGCGGAGGATTTGCGGCTCGCGCAGGGCGAAGACACCGTCCAGCTCGCCCAGCAGCCGCGCGATCAGCGTCGAACCGACATGGCCGATATGAAAGATCCAGTGCGCATCGTGCCGCGTGGCCTGATCGGCAGCCTCCAGCTCCGTCCAGTCCGCCCATTGCGGCTGGCTCTGCTGGGTCAGCATCCGCTGATCGAGAAAGCTCGCCGTGCAATACGCGTCTTCCGGCATACGGACGAGCAGTACGCGATCGGTCGCGGCGTCCATTTGCTGCGGAAACCATACCGGACCCTGGGTAAAAGCCTGGGCCAGCGGGGAGAGGGCGGTGGGACGGTTCACGATGCAGCCACCCCTAAAAAAGAAGCGGGCGCGGCGCCAGTCCCGAAGGTCATGGTGCCGCGCCCGCCGCTATTTCCGTTTCGAAGAGGGTTAGGCGTTTTTCTCGCCCTCGTCGTCTTCGGAAACCGTTTCGTCTTCGCCGCTTTCCTCGACTGCCTCGTCGTCGGAAGCATCTTCCGCGTCCTCGTCAGCAGCGTCTTCGGCTGCTTCCGCCGTCGCTTCTTCTTCGGCGTCTGCATCAGCTTCGGCATCTTCCTCCGCACCGATTTCGGCAGCCGCGATCTCAGCCTGTTCCTTCTCGAACATCTCGGCGATGACATCGATGCCCTCGGCCTGACGTTCGGCCTCTTCGGGCGAACGGGCCACATTGACCTTGATCGTCGCGTCAACTTCGGCGTGCAGGGTGATGGTCACCTCGTGCATGCCGATTTCCTTGATCGGCCGTTCGAGAATGACCTGTTTCTTCGTGATCGTTTCGCCGCGCGATTCCAGTTCGACGACGATATCGCGCACCGAGACGGAACCGTAGAGCTGGCCGGTCTGCGAGGCCTGGCGGATCAGTTCGATGGTCATGCCGTCGATCTTGTCGCCTTCCGTTGCGGCCGCCGCGCGGCGCTCCTCGTTTTCCTTTTCGAGCCGTTCGCGATTGGCTTCGAAGATTTCCTTGTTCGCCTTGTTGGCGCGCAGGGCCTTCTTGTTCGGCAGCAGGAAGTTGCGGGCGTAACCGTCTTTCACGGTCACGACATCGCCGATGGTGCCGAGATTGCCGACGCGTTCGAGCAGAATGATATCCATGATACTGCTCCTATTTCACGATGTAGGGCAGCAGGCCGATATGGCGGGCGCGCTTGATCGCTTTCGCCAGCTCGCGCTGCTTCTTCGCCGAAACGGCGGTGATGCGGGACGGAACGATCTTGCCGCGCTCGGAGAGAAACCCCTGGAGCAGCTTGACGTCCTTGTAATCGATGACCGGCGCATCATTGCCCGAAAAGGGGCAGCTCTTGCGGCGGCGGAAAAATGGTCGTGCCATGATCTATATATCCTTCGTCGCCGGTCTAGCGGTCGTCGTCGCGGCCGCGCCGCTTCGAATCGCGTTCATTCTTGCGCATCATCACCGACGGGCCGTCTTCATGCTCGTCGACGCGGATCGTCATGTAGCGGATGACGTCTTCGTTGATGCGCGTCTGGCGCTCGAGTTCCTCGACGACGTTGCCCGGCGCATCGACATGGAGCATCACGAAATGCGCCTTGCGATTCTTCTGGATCGGATAGGCGAGCGATTTGAGACCCCAGGTCTCGGTGCGCGTAACCTTGCCGTCATTGGCTTCGATGATTTTGGACGCTTCCTCGGCAAGACCGTCGACCTGAGCCTGAGCCAGGTCCTGACGCGCGAGGAAGACATGCTCGTAAAGAGCCATGCTTCTTTTACCTTTCTGACCGATCGCTGACGCCGCACCATGCGAACGCCCCTCCGGCTTTCTTCAAAAATCGCGGGGCAAGACGCACGGCGCCTCACCCCGGAAGCGGGCCATTTAAGGCTTTTGGGCCCCAATGGCAAGCGTTGGAGGAAGCGTCTGTCGTCTCATCCGCTTGCGGGACGCCACATCGGCCCGAACGATCCAACGACGATAGCCGTGATCCTGAGCCAGAATTTTTGGAAATCGTGCGTCAAGTGTGTCCTCCGATCTATCTCAAAGGCTTGGGCTTTTGCGCATGGCGGGATGGAAACCAATTACCCGGAAGGTAATGAAACTCGGCGCATCATAACGGAGCGCGCAAATACAGCGATGACAGCACAGCCTGTTTGGCGTTAAGAACGCACTGGACAGCGAGGAGACTGGCAATGGCGACGGCAGCGAAGGAACCGGCAACCGCATTGGAGGTGGAGCAGGGCTTCAACATCCCCGATCCGACCGAGATCGAGCGGCTCGAGGGCACGGTATCGGATATCGAATGGAAGCTGCGCTGCGATCTCGCCGCGACCTATCGGCTGTGCGCGATGCACGCCTGGACCGATCTCGTGTTCACCCACATCTCCGTCCGCCTGCCGGACGAAGACGGTGAGGAGCGCTTCCTGATCAATCCCTATGGCGTGATGTTCGACGAAATGACGGCGTCGTCGCTGGTCAAAATCGATCTCGACGGCAATGCGAAGCAGGAGACGCCCTATTTCGTCAATCCGGCTGGTTTCACTATCCACAGCGCCGTGCACAGCGCGCGCGAGGACGCCGGGTGCGTGATCCATGTGCACACGCCCTATGGCATCGCCGTCTCGGTGCAGAAGGACGGTCTGCGCCGCTACACGCAATTCTCGATGCAGATTTACGACGATCTCGCCTATCACGATTATGAAGGTATCGCGCTGGACCTTGATGAGCGCGAGCGGCTGGTCGCCGATATCGGCGAGAAGAATCTGCTGATCCTGCGCAACCATGGCACGCTGACGATCGGGGAGAATTGCCCGATCGCGTTCTTGCGCATGTACCTTCTCGAAAACAGCTGCAAGACGCAGATCATGGCGCAGTCGATCGGCGGGGCCGAGCATTTGCACGAGGAAAGCGAAGATATGGCGCACCGCGTGTTCCAGCAGGCCGCGCCGGCCTTCACCAAGGGGCTCGGCGACAATCTGGTCTGGCCGGGGCTGCTGCGCAAGCTGAATCGCACCAATCCCGGTTTCGATTATTGAGCCTGAGGCCGGGGATTGCGGCAAGGACCGTTAGGCCGCCATGTCCCGGCTGATCCTGTTCAACAAGCCCTATGGCGTGCTTTCGCAGTTCACGGATCGCGGGACCGAAACCGCGCGTGCAACGCTGTCCGACTATATCGACGTGCCGCGCGTCTATCCGGCTGGGCGGCTGGACCGGGACAGCGAGGGGCTGTTGCTGCTGACCGATGACGGCCGGCTGCAGGCCCGGATCGCCGATCCCAAGCACAAGATGCGGAAAACCTATCTCGTGCAGGTGGAGGGGGAGCCGGAAAAGGCGAGCCTCGATCGGTTGCGCCAAGGCGTGCGCCTGAAAGACGGAATGACCCGTCCGGCCGAGGTGGAGCGGATCGCGGACCCCGAAGTCTGGCCGCGCGATCCGCCGATCCGGGTGCGTAAGACCGTACCGGATTGCTGGCTGAGGCTGACGATCCGCGAGGGCCGCAACCGGCAGGTCCGGCGGATGACGGCGGCGGTCGGGCATCCGACGCTCCGGCTCGTGCGGTGGAGTATCGAGGATTGGACGCTCGCCGATATTCCGCTCGGCGAATGGCGCACCGCGGATGCCTGACACATATGACGCGATCATTCTCGGCGCGGGTGCGGCGGGCATGTTCTGCGCGGCGCTGGCGGGGCAGCGCGGGCGGCGGGTGCTGTTGATCGAGCGGGCAGAGGCGCCGGGCAAGAAGATCCTGATCTCGGGCGGCGGGCGCTGCAATTTCACCAATATCCATACCGCGCCCGACCGCTATCTCTCGGCCAATCCGCATTTCGCGAAATCGGCGCTCAGCCGCTACACCGCGCAGGATTTCATCGATCTCGTCGAAAGCCATGGCATAGCCTGGCACGAAAAGACGCTGGGGCAGCTATTCTGCGATGGGTCGGCAAAACAGATCGTCGCCATGCTGCTCGACGAGGGCGCGAAGGGCGGCGTCCAGATGGTGCTCGGCGAAGACGTAGCGGATGTTGCGCATGCCGATGGCCGGTTTCGCGTGACGACGGACCAGCGGACTGCAGTAGCGCCGGCGCTTGTGATCGCGACCGGCGGGCCGTCCATCCCGAAAATGGGCGCGACCGGTTTCGCCTATGATCTGGCTCGGCAATTCGGGCTCAAGGTGGTGGAACCGCGCCCTGCGCTCGTGCCGCTCACGCTTGGTGGCGCGGATGTCCTCTTCCGCGATCTCTCCGGCGTCGCCGCCGATGTCGTGGCGCGATGTGGCAAGACCGCTTTTCGCGAGGCGGCGCTGTTTACCCATCGCGGCCTGTCGGGCCCGGCGATCCTGCAGATATCCTCCTATTGGCGCCATGGCGACGAGATCGGCATCGATTTCCTGCCGGAGCGGGCAGGGGGCTGGCTCCCAGACGCCAAGCGCGACAATCCGCGCGGCACGGTGCGGGGGTTGTTGCGCGAGGCGCTGCCCGACCGGCTGGCGACGACGCTGACGGAACGGTTGGCCGTGAACGGCGATCTCGGCAATCTCCCCGACAAGGCGCTGTCCGCCGCTGAGGCGCGGCTCGCCGACTGGCGCTTTCGTCCAAACGGCACTGAAGGTTTCGCCAAGGCCGAAGTCACCATCGGCGGGATCAGCACCGCGGAGCTCTCGTCGAAAACCATGGAAACGCAGAAGGTCCACGGTCTCTACGCGATTGGAGAAGCCGTCGACGTCACCGGTTGGCTCGGCGGCTATAATTTCCAATGGGCCTGGGCCAGCGCCTGGGCGGCGGCACAGGCGCTCTGAGCTTCCGGCTGCGGCTGTCCGACGGGTTAGGACGACTAGGCGACGATGAGAGCGGAGAGAGCCCCATTTGGGTCTTTGCTATGCACGGGGCGCGTGTCAGCGGCGCTTGGCGCAAGCTCGTCGAATAGCGAACCATTCAAGGCTCGGACGTCACGGCGTGCTTCGCCAATATCTCTCACCTTGATTGCCGGCACCCATATCGCCCCAACATCGGTATCGCGCCCGGCCTGCCGGATCGTGGCGACGCGCTTCCCTGCACATAGAATCCGCCGCTCGTCGGCTTCTTCATCCGCAGGCGCAACGTCCCAATCGAACAGTTTGCGGTAGAAATCATCGGGAAATTCGTCCGTGGGCGTCAAAAAGATTTCGCTACCGAATTGTCGTGTCGGCACAGGGTAATCGTGCCGGGAATAGCAGATGCCGATAAGCGTTCCCATCGGGTCGCGCAGAAGGCAGTTGCGGCCAACCCCGGCCACTTCGAAGGGCGGTCGCTCTACCGAGCCGCCGAGGCTCTTCGCCTGCGCGCCCGCTGCATCCACGTCGCGCACCTCGACATAGGAAACCCAGCCGTCGAACCGCCCTTGCGGCTGATCCACGAAACCGGCGCCAGCCTCGTCGCCGGCCAGCGCCAGGACGAAATCTTTCTCACCGCCGCCCCAAGCGAAGTCCGTTGCGTGTTCCGTGACATAGTGCCAGCCGGCCACCCGCGCGTAGAACTCGCAAGAGGCTTGCCTGTCCGGTGTAAAAAGATCGTGCCAGACGATCCGTCCCGTTTTCTCATCTGCCATGCCACGCTCCGCCGGAAGAATCGCGGCAAGACTGACGGGCATCGGATGGCAATGCCTTGATACAGGTCAACCTGCTGCTTCTGTCCGCCGATCGTTACCGGTCGAACGCGACGCTGCCATTATTGATCAACGTCGCGATCAGGGAGCTCGCCGTGTCGGATTGTACAATATCCGGATCGACGGTGAAGCGGTCCTTCGCGCACAAACATTGTGCGAATGCCGCGCTTTCCTGTGTGCAGCAGAAGGACTGACCGTCCACAAACAGGGTCAGCGCGTTTCTGCCCGTCTTGGTGAAGGCGAAGCGGCTTGCGGGGTTGCGGCGTAGCGGCGTGCCTTCGGCGATCTGTTTGCGAACCGTTTCGGAATCCATCGGCTCTTCCGGCCGCCAATCGATCTCGGGAGATTTGGGCGTGCTGCTATATTCGCCGAACCAGCGGGCGAAGCCCTCACGGTCCGCTAGCTTGGCGGTGACCATGGCGTGGAGTCGGTCGATGGCGGCGGCGGAAATCTCGCCCGGATTGTCCTGCGCGATGAGATCGGGGTCGGCGTAGCGGTCGTCGTCATGCATTTCGGCGAGCAGGTGATCGACCCAATGCGCGATCAGCTCGCTACGGGACGGGGCACGGAATCCGATCGAATAGGTCATGCAATCGTCGCCGACCGCCACGCCGTTATGTGCAACGCCCGGCGGCACATAGAGCATGTCGCCGGGCTCCAGCACCCATTCCTCCACCGCTTCGAAATCCGCGAGGAGGCGCAGATCGTCATGCGCCCGCAGCGGGGTGGAATCATCGCAATGCTGGCCGATCTGCCATCGGCGCTGCCCAAGGCCCTGTATGAGAAACACATCATACTGGTCGAAATGCGGGCCGACTCCGCCGCCGTCGCTGGCATAGCTGACCATGACATCGTCGATCCGCCAGTTCGGGATGAAGCGAAACGGCGCGATCAGCGCGGCTGCTTCCGGGAGATGATGATCGACGGCCTGGACGAGCAGCGTCCAGGGTTGCTTGCCGAGCTGGCCGAACCGGGTTTCGGGCAAGGGGCCGTGCTCGGCATTCCAGTCATCTTCGCTTTGCGTGATCAGCCGCGCCTCGACCTCGGATTCGCAGGCGAGTCCGGCCAGTTCGTCGGGGTCCAGCGGATTGCTCCACGCGTTCCATGGATTGCGGATCAACAGCGGCCGTTTCTGCCAGTGGTCGCGCAGAAAGGCGTCGCTATCGAAATCGCGGAGCTGCATGGGCCGCGCGCCGACCTATACGGCCCAGTCGAGGATCACCTTGCCCGACTTGCCCGAATTGATCGTCTCGAATCCCGTATCGAACTCCTCCGCGGGCATCCGGTGCGTGATGATCGGCTCGATATCGAGGCCGCTTTTGACCATCGCGCTCATCTTGTACCAGGTCTCGAACATGCGACGGCCATAGATGCCGCGGATTTCGAGGCCCTTGAAGATCACATGATCCCAGTTGATCCCAGTGCCCTCGGGCAACAGCCCGAGCAGCGCGATCCGGCCGCCATGGTTGATCACGTCCAGCATCTGCTCGAAGCCCGACGGCGCGCCAGACATTTCGAGCCCGACATCGAAACCTTCGGTCATCTTCAGTTCGGCCATCACGTCGCGCAGCTCTTCGTTCGCGACATTGACCGTCCGCGTTGCGCCGAGCGTCTTCGCCAGATCGAGCCGGTAATCATTGACGTCGGTGACGACGACATTCTGCGCGCCGACATGTTTGGCGATGGCCGCCGCCATCGCGCCGATGGGCCCGGCGCCGGTGATCAGCACATCCTCGCCGACCATGTCCTGCGCCAGCGCCGTATGGACCGCATTGCCGAACGGGTCGTAGAGCGACGCGATATCATCGGGGATTTCGTCGGGCAGCTTGTACACGTTGAAGGCGGGGACCGCGATATAGTCGGCGAAGGCGCCGGTGCGGTTGACGCCGATGCCCTCGGTATTGCGGCACAGGTGCAGGTTTCCGGCCCGGCAGTTCCGGCAGGTGCCACAGGTGATATGGCCCTCGGCCGATACGCGGTCGCCGATCGCGAAACCGCGTACTTCGGACCCGACTTCGACGATTTCGCCCATGAATTCATGACCGACGATCATCGGAACGGGGATCGTGCGCTGCGCCCAATCGTCCCAATTATAAATATGCATGTCCGTACCGCAGATCGCGGTTTTCTTGACCCGGATCAGAACATCGTTCGGCCCGGCCACCGGCATCGGACTGTCTTCCATCCAGAGGCCCGGTTCGCTCTTCGCCTTGACGAGAGACTTCATACTGCCGCTCCTTCCGGCACGAGGCCGAGTTCCTGACCAACCTTCGTGAATGCGGCGATCGCCCGGTCGATCTGTTCGTCGCTATGCGCGGCCGACATCTGCGTGCGGATGCGCGCCTGCCCCTTGGGCACCACGGGGAAGGAAAAACCGATCACGTAAATGCCTTCGTCGAGCAGCTGCGCGGCCATGTCCTGCGCCAGCTGCGCGTCGCCAAGCATCACGGGGATGATCGGATGCTCGCCGGGGAGCAGGGTGAAGCCGGCCGCTTCCATGCCCGCTCGAAAACGCTGCGAATTATGTACGAGTTTCGCGCGCAGATCGCCGCCCTGTTCGACGAGGTCAAAGACCTTGATTGAGGCTGCGACGAGCGGCGGGGCCAGCGCGTTGGAAAACAGATAGGGCCGGGCGCGTTGCTTCAGGAGGTCGATGACATTCTGCCGTGCGCAGATAAAGCCGCCCATGCCGCCGCCGAGCGCCTTGCCCAGCGTGCCGGTCAAAATATCGATCCGGCCTTCGACGCCGCAATATTCGGCGGTGCCGCGTCCATGTGTGCCGAGAAAGCCGCTCGCATGGCAATCGTCGATCATGGTCAGCGCGTCATACTCGTCTGCGAGATCGCAGATGGCGGGTAGGTTCGCGATCGTGCCGTCCATCGAGAACACGCCGTCGGTAACGATCAGGATGGTTCGCGCGCCATCGGCCCGTGCCTGTTCGAGCTGCGCCTTCAGGTCCGCCATGTCGTTATTGGCGAAGCGATAGCGCGATGCCTTGCACAGCCGCACCCCGTCGATGATCGAGGCATGGTTGAGGCTGTCCGATATGATCGCGTCTTCCTTGCCGAGCAGCGGCTCGAACACCGCGGCATTGGCGTCAAAACAGGCGGCGAAGGTAACCGCATCGTCATAGCCGAAAAAGCCGGCGATCCGCTGCTCGAGCTCACGGTGCAGATCCTGCGTTCCACAGATAAAGCGCACCGAGGCCATGCCGAAGCCGTGGCTGTCCATCGCCTGCGACGCCGCCTGTTTCAGCGCCGGATGATCGGCAAGACCCAGATAGTTGTTCGCGCAGAAATTGAGGACGGAGCGTGTTGCACCGTCCTGTTGCACGGCGATCTCGGCGCTTTGGTGCGATGCCAATATCCGCTCGGGCTTGGTCAGCCCCTGATCCGCGATGTCCTGCAGCGTGTCGTCGACCCGTCCGTAAAATCCGGCTGACATTCTCGTGATTCCTCATTCGCCAAACTCGTTGCGCCCGCTTTACAGCGCTTTGCGTCGGCAGGCGAGGCGATGATCCAGAATTTGCCGGATTTTGCGGAGAGGCGCGCCTAACTCTGGGCCCGGGTTACGAGCCAGGCCGCGACTCCCGTCGTCAGTGCGGCGGCCGTGCCCGCGGCCCCGGCCATGAAGACCATCGCCATGCCCTGCGGAATGGCGAGGATGTTGATAGCCGCCGCGCCGAGACCGACCACGATGCTCAACAGGCCGGCGGCCTTGATCGCCGTGCTGCCCTGCGCAACCAGCGCGAGGCCGAAACCGATGCCGGCAAGCCCGATCAGCACCTTGGCGAGGAAGTAGAAGATGAAGGCGCCGGCGACGATCGTCGAGAAAATGGGAGCAAGCGCCTCGCCGGCTGTCGCCGCGGGCTGGAACATGGAGAGGCCGATGCCGACCTGAATGACATTGAACAGGCCCGAAAACGCCAGCGCCGCCCAGGCGGACGGCGCTGCCGCACCGCGCACCATGGCGACAAGCGCCGCGACGGCAATTGCGGCGAAGGCGGCGAGCTCGATCGTCCAGATCGTCGCGATCTCCGCCCAGCGATCGGTGAAATAGCTGACGACATCGGCATTGGTGACGCCGACCGCGGGATCGGACGCCTGCGGCCCGCCTAAAGTCATCATATAGACGATCTGGGTGACGATCGTGACGATGAAGGCGATTGCAATAAGCATACCGGCGCGGCGGGTCGTGAAGTCCATGAGAATGCTCCTTGGTGGAGGACGATGATGCCCGGAATTCGGCGCGCCGCGCGGAAAGGTTACGCCCGCCCGAAATGGGATTGTGCTGACACCGCAATAGCGACTAGTTTTCCGGCGTCCATGCGAGCGCCTCTTTATCCCGAACCGGATCGATCTGAACCGTCCCGCCGCGGGAAGCGGGAGATCGCCCGTGGATAAGCCGTCGGACCGGATGGTTCGCACCGTCGTGATTATCGGCGGCGGCACGGCGGGCTGGATGACGGCCGCGGCGCTCTCCCATCGATTTGCAGGAACGGCGGTCAGCGTGACGCTGGTCGAGTCGGCCGAGATCGGCACGGTCGGCGTGGGCGAGGCGACGCTGCCGCAGATCCGCTATTTCAACAAGGCGCTCGGGATCAACGAGGCCGAGATGATGGCGCGCACGGCGGCGACCATCAAGCTCGGCATCGAGTTTCGCGATTGGGGCAGGGCGGGCGACCGCTATATCCACCCGTTCGGCGCGCATGGAGACAGCATCGGCCCAGCGGATTTTCATCACTATTGGGTGAAACAGCATAAGGTTGGCGATGTCGGTCCGTTCGGCAGCTATTGCTACCCGATCGTCGCGGCCTGGAACGATCGCTTCGCGCTGCCGGACGAAGACCCCGAATCCCCGCTATCGGCTTTCTCCTATGCCTTTCAGTTCGATGCGAGCCTCTACGGCGCGTTCCTGTCGGATTACGCACAAAAACGCGGTGTCGAGCGCAGGGAAGGGAAGGTGGTCTCAGTCCGGTCTAACGGCGAAAGCGGTTTCATCGAAGCCGTCACACTCGAATCCGGCGAAGAAATCGCCGGCGATCTCTTTGTCGACTGTTCAGGCTTTCGCGGGCTGCTGATCGAGCAGGAACTCGAAACAGGCTATGAGGATTGGAGCGACCATCTGCCGTGCAACCGCGCCTTTGCCGTGCCCTGCGCCATCGAAGGCCCGACTGGCCCTTACACGCGGGCGACGGCGCGCACCGGCGGCTGGCAGTGGCGTATCCCGCTTCAGCACCGCATCGGCAACGGGCATGTCTATTGCGACCGCTATGTCAGCGACCAGGAGGCCGTGGACCAGCTGATGACGACGCTGGAAGGGGAGCCGCTGGCCGATCCGAAACAGCTGTTTTTCAAGACGGGCAAGCGGCGCAAATTGTGGAACCGGAACTGTGTCGCGATCGGCCTGTCGGGCGGGTTCCTCGAACCGCTGGAATCGACCAGCATCGATCTCATCCAGAGCGGTATCACCAATCTGCTCGAACTCTGGCCCGAACGCGACTGCGCCAAGACCGATGTCGACGAGTATAATCGGCTCATGGATCTCGAATTCGCGCGCATCCGGGATTTCCTGATGCTGCACTATGTCGCCACCGAACGCGATACACCGCTTTGGCGCGATATGCGGAACATGGAATGGCCGGACAGCCTCGCCGACAAGATCGAGGCATTTCGCCGGCGCGGTATCGTACCCGAATATGAAAGCGGGTTGTTCCAGCCGCCAAGCTGGCTGTCGGTCTTTATCGGACAGAATTTCCTGCCAGACACATATGACCCGCGCGTCGATCGGATGGACGATGGCGAGCGAGCGGACGCAATTGGCGGGATCCAGGCCGAGATCGCGGAACGGGTGGAGCAGACGAGCCGTCATGCCGACTTTATCGAACGCTATGGCGCGCGCTATGGCGATGCACGGCCTGTGCCCGCATGACGCAAGGAAACGGAACGCTTTCGACCATCGCCGTCTTCGGCCGGAGCCACGCGTTATGGCCCGTCGCCGCTTTGCTGGCGAGACATCTGCCGGAGTATATCGAGCTGGTTCTCATCGAGGAGGATGGCGATGTCGACGATGGGGCAGCGCTGACACTGCCGTGGCGGAGCCGGTTTCACGACGCGCTCGGGCTGACGCCGGTTGATCTTGTGAAACAGTGCAACGGCGTATTCGGACTAGGCGTCGATCTTCGCGACTGGCGGGGCGAGGGCAGCCGGTTCTTTCTGGCGCCGTCCGGCACGTTGCCCGCGATCAACGGAGTGGCGTTGCACCATGTCATGCTCCGAGCCGCAACGATGTACGAAGATGCCGACAGGCTCGATTATCTGCTCCGGCCATTCCGGTTCGCGGCCCGCGCGGCCGAGGCCGGGAAATTCGCCGACCCGGCGGATGGCGAGGACTCCCCGCTCGCGATGCTCGGCCCGACGATACAGTGTGAGCGGGTCGGTTACGCAGCCATGATGAAAGGCCGGTTTCCGACCGCGGAGGCGCGGATCGAGCGCGGCCGTCCGGTCGACGTAACGCTCGACCCTGACAGTGCAAACATCGCTGTGGTGGCATTGGACGACGGGCGGAAAATCGCCGCCGACATGTTCGTCGATGTCTCGGGGACGCTATCGGAATTGATCCCGGATCGGCTCGCGCCCGCCCGGCACTCCCTGTCCGCCATCTTCGCTTTCGACCGCCATGTGCGCTGCAAGCGCACAGCGGCGGACCTTGGCGGCGCTCCTGCGGCGCGCGCACTTGCGGGCGGTTTGCTGGTCGAAACACCGGTTCGGGACGGCATCTGTTCCGAGCTGCTTTTCTCATCCGATGCGACGGCCGAGGGGACTGCCCGAGAAGTATGCGGCGGCGACGGCCGGTCCACGCCCTTCGCCGCCTTCTTCATGGAAACGCCGTGGACAGGCAACGTCGCGAGGCTCGGAGCCGCTTCGGCGCGGCTGGGGCCCTACATGTCCGCCGATATGCTCTTGCTGCACGAGCAGGCGCTTCACCTTGTCCGCTGTATTCCGGCGAGGCGCGACATGGCCGTGGAAGCGACCACGTTCAATCGCAAGCAGCTTTGCGCCGCCGAGCAGCTTCGCGATTTTCTCGCCTTGCCCTTCGTTCTCAACGCACGGGCGGACACGCCGTGGACGGACATTCGAAAGGCGGAGTTGCCGGACAGTCTGGCCTTGCGGCTCGCCCAATTTCGCAGCCGCGGCCGGTTCGTGACGTTCGACGACGAGCTTTTCGATCGCCAAAGCTGGATCGACGCGATGATAGGCTTCGGCATAGTGCCTGAGCGCTACGATCCGCTCGTCGATGCGATGGACATGCGCCGTATCGCGCCGGCGCTCAAGCAGATGGTCGACGGCTTCGATGACGCAATCGATGCGATGCCGGACCGAGCCGCCTATCTTGCGGACGCAGGCCTCGATCCGCGCTGATCAGAAAACGGCATGATCGCCGCGGTCGACCGTCGCTTCGCCCGAAACCAGCTTGGCATAGAAATCGAACAGCGTTTCCGTCCCGGTCGAGGGGGTCGCAGCGGCGTCGTAGCGTCCGGTTTCCGGGTCGAACAGCAGCATCGATTCCGTTGCGTAATAACGCCCGATCCGCGCCAGCTCGGCCTTTTCCGCCGCAGCAGGAACGAGTGCACCTATGGCTTCCAGCGTCCCTGCAATCGCGTCGAGCAATTTGACCGGCACATGCCTGAACTGCGGTTCGCGGCCCAGTAGCGCGAATAGATGCTCGCCCTGTTCTTTGGGCGTTATCGCGTCGCCGGGTCCGCCGATCGGCAGGATACGGTTGTGCCTATCGGTCTGTTCGAGGCAGTCGACCAGATAGGCGGCGAGATCGGCATCGCTGATCGGTTTGCAGGCGGTCAGCTCGCCGTTGCCGAACAGCAGGAACGGCTTGCCCTTCCGCACGCGCTCGACCTGCCCGGACAGCGATTTGAAGAAGGCCGTCGGCCGGACGATGGAATAGGTGAGGCCGGATGCGATCAGCGCCTGTTCGAACGCCAGCTTGGCATGCTGAAAGGCGAGCAGCGGCTTCTGCACGCAGATGGCGGAAAGCAGCACAAAGTGCGAAACACCGGCCGCCTTTGCCGCAGCCAAGGCATTCATATGGGCGGCATGGTCGATGGCCCAGGCGTCTTTGGGCACGCCGGTGCGCGACGCCATGCAGGAAACCATCGCATCGAAATGTTCCCCGCGAAAGCCGTTATTGGCGAGCGATTGAGGATCGCTGACATCGCCATAGCGGAGTTCCGCACAGGCCGTCAGATCGGCCATATTCGCTGCCTTCGCTTCGGCGCAACGCGGTCTGATAAATGCTATCAGCTCATGACCACGGCCAGCCAATGCGCGCGCGGTCGCCCGGCCGATCGTGCCAGTCGCTCCCAACAGCAATATTCGGCGCTCGGCGATGCTATTCTCCCGCTGGGCCATAGGCAGGGCAGTGTTATCGCGCTCCGCCCCGCGATGCGATCGGTTTTCCGAAGAGCAGGAGACAGGCGCGCAATCTCCTGCCATGATCGCGATAATCGAATAGTCGAATGGAGAGTGACGAGACAAATGGTCAATTCCTGTCTGGTCCACAAGCTGGAAAACTATCTACCGCTTACCGATCGCGAGAAAGAGGCTCTGGCGACCCTGGAGCGCTCGCCGAGAACCTACTCCGGAGGCACGACGATCATTTCGGAAGGCGACGATGCCGAAACGCTATACGTGGTGCAGGATGGCTGGTTGCATTCCAGCAACGATCTGGCCGATGGCCGCCGCCAAATCCTGCTGTTGCACTATCCGGGCGATATTCTGGGCGCGGCCAGCATTGCGTTCGACGAAGCGAGTTCAAGCGTTGTTGCTGGCGACGATGCGAGCCTCTGCCGCTTTCCGAAAAGCGCGCTGGGCGCGATATTCGACGAACATCCGCGGCTGGCTGCGCTTCTCTATGCTATAGGCATGCTGGAGAATGTTGCGCTGTCCGATCGGCTCAAGGTATTGGGCAGCTCGAGCGGTAAGGGTCGGCTCGCCGGGTTCATTCTGGAGATACTGAGCCGGTTGCGCGCGTCGCAGAGCCAGGCCCTTGTCAGTTTCGATATGCGGCTCACCCAGGCCGATATCGGCGATGCGACAGGGCTGAACAAAATCCATGTGAACCGGTTGTTGCGCGAGCTGGAGCAACAGGACGGCGCGATCCGCCGCACGGGCCGGACGATAGAGATTTTGCGTGAGGATTACCTGCTGGAGATTTCCTCCTTTGCCGACCGGTATCGCACGATCGATTCCAGCTGGTTCCCGGCGTCGCGCGCTTAAGCGCGTTCGAGAAGCGCTCGCTTTTTTGCCTCATCGTACCGCCCCGCCATCGACACTCTCTCCCGCGCAGCGAACGCGATTTCGATTTCTGGAATCATGTCGGCTTCTTCCGCGTCAATATGATGTTGGACAATATCTCTCAGCAAACCCGCTTCCACCTGCCATTTTTCGGATTGCGTGCCGACGATCTTCATCAGTCGCGCGATCAAGGTGGTTGCAACCTTGTGCTCGCCATGCCCGATATGGCTGAGATCTTCCCATCGCGGCTGCCGTCCGTCGAGCGCATTGTAAACGACCATCTCCTCCGCGACTGTATGCGCGTAATAGAGACTTTCGAAATGCTCGAGAGACCGGCGGCGCGCTGACTGCGACGTGCCCGCTTCGGTCATGACCTCGAGAAAATTCTTCAGCATTTGATGATCGCCCCTCAGGCGTTCGACAATGTCCATGATCATTAAACTCCCTCGACGCATGACCACCCGACGGTTGCGACACCAGAATTTCAGCGCCGCGCGGCCTGTCACGCTTCAGGAGCTAATCGAGTTGTTTGGCGTCCGAGTAAGCAAAAGTTAGTGTCCGGCCACTTTCCCGCGTCCACTGTCAAGTTTGTCATTGCCAGAAACGCGGGACCTTTCCTCGGGTTCGAGCGTTGGCAGAAATAGAAGGAGAGAGATTATGTTACGTTGGGCACTCATTTTTCTCGCGGTTGCGATTGTGGCAGCTTTATTGGGCCTGGGCGGCGTCGCCGACTTTGCGATGTTCCTTGCCTATGCGGCAGGCATCCTGTTCCTGATTTTCCTGGTTCTGCACCTGGTTCGCGGCAAGACATCCGTCTGATCTGCCGCTGATCGCAGCCTAGCGCTGCGGCCCGTATTTGGCTTCGATCTGACGCAGGCATTCGGCGAGCGATCGTTCGGGTGCGGGGCTGTAGGTGCGGCCGGCGTCCCGGACGTTCACCATCCGGTCGAGGCGGAACATGCGGAAATCCTCGCGCAATTCGCACCAGGCCATCAGCGTCCAGACCTTGCCCCAGAACCAGAGGCCGAGGGGCTGGATGTCGCGGCTGGTTTCCGCGCCGCGTTCGTCGCGATAATCGAAGGTCAGCACGTCGCGCTTTTCGACCGCCGCCTCGCAGCGGTCGATCAGCTCGCGCACCTCATCGCTGATGCCCATATAGGGTGCGAATATCTTTGCGTCGCTCACCCGCGCCCGTTCGGCTTCGGGCAGAACCGTTTCGATCTTGACGAGCGCCTCTTCGGCGGCGCGCGCCATTGCGATGCCGCCCCAGGAGCGCACGACCCGCGCGCCCGCGACCAGCGCGACAATTTCGTCATGGGTGAACATCAGGGGAGGGAGGTCGAACCCGCCGCGCATGATATAGCCGATACCGGCTTCGCCATCGATCGGAACGCCGGTCGACTGCAAGTCGGCGATGTCGCGATAGATGGTGCGTTCGGACACCTCGAGCCGTTCGGCGAGCATCGCTGCCGTGACGAGCCGACCGCCGCGCAGATATTGCACGATCTGGAACAGGCGGTCGGCGCGTCGCATGGGGCGGTTATAGCCGCTAGATCTTGAAGATGCCGAGCGAATTGCCTTCGGTGTCGATCGCATAGAAGAAGGACCCGGCCGGAATCGTGATCACGTCCGACACGATTTCTCCGCCTGCTTCGCCGATTCGCGCCATCGCATCGTCCAGCTCGAACGGCACGGCAAGATGGACGGTCGTGCCTTCGCCCTTGGGCGCGGGCTTGCCCGGATAGAGATGGCCGGACGCCGCGCCGAGTTCGCCGGAATAGGGGAGCATGGCCATGGGGTTGGGGCCGGTATCGTCGCGTTTCAGCGGTTCGCCGAGAATCTTCTCGTAGAAGGCTATGGCGCGATCCAGATCGGTAACGGGGATTTCCGTCCAGACGAGACGGTTAAGAGCTTGGGTCATGGGCGTGTTCCTTTTCACTGTGGGACCACGCTTCAATGCCACACCCCTCCTGACAGCCTTGTGTCAGGAGTGTCTCGCGATTTCGTATAGCGTTCAGAGCCTCCAGGCGGAGCTTTCGAGACAGTTAAGTTCCGCAGAGTTGAGCGGCGAGAGAAATACGCAGCCCGTATAGTGCTCGCTCGACCAGGCGACTTCGGCTGCGTTCAGGTTCAAGCCGGGAAGTTGGAGATACAGGATCGCGCCGACATTCACGTCCATCCGGGCCTCCATCATGAAGCCCTTGGCCGTAAGATCGCGGATATTGACCGTTATCGGCCGCATTTCGAATAGATGCGCCCTGGCGATTACGTCGACGCCCGTACGGGATTCGCCGCGCCTGTCCGGCGGCCGGTCATCAAGATAAATATCCGATTCGAGTCTCATCGATCCCCCCACAGGTCGCTCGAAATTGCCGGAGTGCCTTAACCTCCAAACGGTTTATGCGACCGTTCCAAACACGGTTAACGTGCCGTTCGTGCATTGCCTTTGAAGCAGCCGTCTGGTCCGGCGTCAGGCCTGCATAGCCCCGACATGGGCAGTCATTAGTACGAGCAAGGACCTATCATCGGCACGGTAATGTCGATGCCTGTGATCCGCTCGACCGCGCTTTCTCGCGCAAGCCCCCGGCAGACAGCGGCCATGCGGGTGCAATGGTCTAGATATAGCCGAACAGGTGGCCGCCCACTTTGCGCATCTGGATCTCCTCCGCGCCCTCGGTGATCCGGTAGCGGCGGTGATGGCGGTAGATATGTTCGAACGGCTTGTGGCGCGAATAGCCGATGCCGCCATGGACCTGCATCGCGCGGTCGGCCGCATCGCAGACGAGCCGGTTCGCGCGATAGTTGCACATGCTGACCTTGTCGGAGAGCCGCTTGGCGACTTCGGTCTTGGGCATCTGATCCATCTGCCAGGCCGTCTTGTAGATGAGGAGGCGGAGCATCTCGGCATCGGTCTGCAGCTCGACCAGCGGGAACTGGATCGCCTGGTTCGCCGATAGCGGCTTGCCGAACGGCTTGCGCTCGCCCGCATATTTCACCGATTCATCGATGCAATATTGCGCCGCGCCGAGCGAGGAGGCGGCCTGGCGAATGCGGTTTTCATGGACGAAATGCTGCGCGCAGGCGAGGCCCCATTCCGGATCGCCCAGGATCGCATCTCCGGGAACCCAGACATCGGTCAGCGATACTTTGGGGTGATCGGTCGGCATGTTGAAGGTCCACAGATATTCGCCGACCTCGAAACCCGGCGCATCGGCGGGAACAATGAAACAGGTGATGCCCTTCGCAGCGCCGTCGTCCCCCGATGTGCGCGCGAAGACCATGCAGTGGGTCGCGACATGGCTGCCGGTGGTCCACATCTTCTCGCCATTGATCAGCCAGCCGTCGACGCCGTCGTGGGTCTCGCGAACCCCGCGCGTTTCCATATGGGTGGCGTCCGAGCCATGCGCTTCTTCGGTCAGTCCGAACGTCCAGCGCATCTTGCCCTCGAGCATCGCCGGGATGAAATCGCGCTTCTGCTCCTCGGTCCCGAAATCCCGGACCATCAGCGGTTGGACGAGATTGCCGACGATAGAACTCTCATTCTGCAGATCGTTGTGCAGGCCCAGCCCCTTGGCCGCCAGATGCTCACGGATGCGCGCCATGGCGAGGTTGGAGCCGTCCTTGCCGCCAAATTCCTTGGGTAGCGCGAATCGATAATGCCCGGCAGCATCGGCGCGGCGGCGCATTTCGACCAGCAGTTGCTCCCATTCATGGCGCGGCAGGCCGTTATTGTCCCAGTCGGTCCGCGCGTGCTCGCGGCGATGGTCGAAGAAGCGGATATTGTCGTCCTGCTGCTCGAGCGGCTTGATCTCGGCCTCGATGAACGCATCGAGCTCGGTGAGATAATCCTCGATCCTCTGCGGAATTTCGAAACTCATGAGCGGCTCCACTGTTTGAGGGCGGCGGCAAGGCCGGGATATTTGGGCTGGTCGATGGACAGGCGTTCGAGCGCGGTCAGGCGCAGATGGGAGAGCAGAGCGGGATCGGCGGGGGATAGGCTGCCATCCGCCAGACCGGCGCTAAGCTCGTCGGTGGTGAGGCCGAGTGCGGCAAGGCGTTCCTCTTGGCGCGCCGCAAATACCGGTGCGAACTCCGCCTCGCGTTGCAGCATGCCCATCGCATTTTTCGCGACCCGCGCCTGAAACAGGTCGCGGCCCTTTGCATCGGGAATGACATCTTCGCGATCCCAGCCGATCAGGGCTTCGAGCAACTCTCCGGCATGGGTTTCGCCATGATGCCCGGGCCGTTCGGGACGCTGCCAATCGATGCGTGTCTCTGTGCCGTCGCCCAGCATGGGATCGAAAAGCAGCAGCAGATCGACTTCGACTTCGCTGACGCGGCGCCCGATAACGATGCGCTCGAGCGTTCGGTCCGCGCCCGATCGCCAGATCTGCGTCATGCCGAGACAGCATACGCCCCACCAAAGCGTGGAATAGACGAGCCAGAAGTCGAAGCGACCGCGATCGGCCGCCGTATCGCTCGCCACGGCATAGGCGTCGAGAAACTGTTGGATCTCGCCGAAACCGCCGACCGGGCGATCATGCCGCGTAAAACGCCAGCTCGGCGTGCAGATATAGGCGAGATCCTGGGCCGGATCGCCGATATGCGCGAGTTCCCAGTCGAGGATAGCTGCGATGCCGTCGCCATCGATCATCAAATTACCCATGCGAAAATCGCCATGCAGCAGGTGCGGCTCTGCCGGTTCGGGCAGGTGGTCGGCCAACCAGCGCAACGCATAGCCGAAGACGGGAATGCGCGCGCCGGACTCGCGATAGCGTTGCCCCAGGCCGTCGAGCAGCGTGGCGGCGTCTTCGTGCGGAATATCCGCCGGCAGCGTATCGAGCGGCATCGCGTGAATCTTGGCCAGTTCCGTCGCGCACTGTCCGGCCAGCCGCTCCTCGGCATTCGCGAATTCCGGGTTGCCGAGAATCTTGTGCGGCAGCGTTTCGCCGGAAATCCGCCGCATCATGTAGCCCTGGCCCAGCCCGTCCTCCGGCTCGAGGATACCGAGTATCGGTGGCGCGGTGATGCCATGATCGCAGGCCAGCGCGATGAGCCGCGCCTCGCTTTCCATGGATATCCGCGCCAGCTCCTCGCTGCGTTCGCCGCTACCCGGCGCCCGGCGCAGCACGAGTTTGCGCGCACCGTAATCGAACCCCCAGCTTTCCATGTTCGCCCCGCCCGTCAGCCGTTTGAGCTCGGCGATTTCGCCGGGTTCATCGAACAGGCGCTGGCAAAATGCGGCAAGTCGGTTTTCGAACGCGGCATCGGTCATGGGTTGACGCTAGCGGCAACCGCGCGGGCCTTCAACGCTTGCATCGGGATGCCGCGCTGCCTAGTCGGAAACCGAACAAAAGGGGTCGGACATGCGGGCATTCATCTTTCCGGGGCAGGGTAGCCAGGCGGTCGGTATGGGCGCGGCACTGGCCGAGGCGAGCGCCGTGGCGCGCGAAACCTTCGAGGAAGTCGACGAGGCGCTCGAACAGAATTTGTCCACCTTGATGCGCGAAGGGCCCGAGGACGAGCTGACGCTTACCGAAAACGCGCAACCCGCGATCATGGCCAATGCAATTGCCACGCTGCGGGTTTTGGAGACAGAAGGTGGCGTTACCTTGGCCGACAAAGCCGATTTCGTCGCGGGCCACAGCCTGGGCGAATATACGGCGCTGTGCGCCGCGGGCGGGTTCGATCTCGCGACAACGGCCAAGCTGCTGAAGCGGCGCGGACAGGCGATGCAGGCCGCCGTGCCGGTGGGCGAGGGGGCCATGGCCGTGTTTCTCGGCCTCGATTTCGAGCCCGCGCAGCAGATTGTCGAAGAGGCGGCGAACAGCGAAATCTGCGTCATCGCCAACGATAATGCGCCTGGGCAGATCGTTATCTCGGGCCACAAAGCCGCCGTCGACCGGGCCTGCGTGCTCGGCAAGGACAAGGGCGCGCGCCGCGCCATGCCGCTCGCCGTGTCCGCGCCGTTCCACTGCCCGCTGATGAAACCGGCGGCCGATGCGATGGAGGAGGCGCTGGCGGACGTCGAAATCCATCCGCTCTCGGCGATGCTCTACGCCAATGTTACCGCTTCGGCGGTCGGCGAACATGAGGCGATCCGGGGGTTGCTGGTCGAACAGGTGACGGCGATGGTCCGCTGGCGGGAAAGCATCGCCGCGATGGCGGAAGAGGGTGTGGGCGAGTTTATCGAGTTCGGCGGCAAGGTCGTCGCGCCGATGGTGAAACGCATTGCACCGGAGGCCGATCAGAAAAGCGTCGTCTCGATGCACGATATCGAGGCTTTGGCGAAGGACTTATAGGGAGCGAAAATGTTCGATCTTTCAGGCAAAACGGCGCTGGTAACCGGCGCATCGGGCGGTATCGGGTCCGCGATTGCCAAGGCGCTGGCCGCGCAGGGCGCGAAAGTCGCATTGTCCGGCACGCGCGAAGCGGCGCTCAAAGCGGTGGCGTCTGAAATCGAGGGCGAAACGGTTATTCTGCCCTGCAACCTCTCCGATCCGGAAGCGGTCGACGCGCTGATACCCTCGGCCGTCGAGGCGCTGGGTCAGCTCGATATCCTCGTCAACAATGCCGGTGTGACGCGCGACAATCTCGCCATGCGGATGAAGGACGAGGAGTGGAGCGACGTTATTCGCATCAATCTCGAGGCCGCATTCCGGCTGGCGCGCGCCTCGCTGCGGCCGATGATGAAGGCTCGGGGCGGAAGGATCATCTCGATCACCTCCGTTGTCGGCGCGACTGGCAATCCCGGCCAGGCCAATTATGCGGCCTCCAAGGCAGGCCTTGTCGGCATGTCCAAGGCGCTGGCGCAGGAAGTGGCGAGTCGCGGGATTACGGTCAACTGTGTAGCTCCGGGCTTTATCCGTTCGGCGATGACCGACGACCTGCCCGATGCGCAGAAAGAGGCGCTGATGACACGCATCCCGGCCGGAAAACTGGGCGAGGGCGAAGATATTGCCGCCGCTGTCGCCTATCTCGCATCGGATGAGGCGGCCTATATTACGGGCGAAACCATGCACGTTAATGGTGGGATGGCGATGTTGTGATCGTGCGAAAAGATTTGATTGTTGCGAGCTTGGCTGTAACGGCAGTTTTTCCAGCACAAAGCGCCCCGATTGAAGAGATAAATTGCCCGCTCGAGATACTCTCTGAGTCCGAGTTCGAGGCTCTGGTCGACTGGGTGACTGAAAATGGATCGTCGAGCGACCCGCGAATTGCCGCCTTGTCGAACGCAGCGGGAACATGCACCCGTAGACATGGCTGGTCGCAATCCGACTTTAATTGGGCCATTCAGTTCACCACCGCCTTAGCGAACACCGCTATTCTTTCGCAGGAATTGAGATCGCGCGGAATCGATTCCGAAAGGATCGAATTCATTATTCTGGCCGACGATGAGTTTCTGCGAGCCATGCGGTCCATGGAGATTTCTGAGCAAGTGATTATGGACATGATCTATCGAAACCTGACCGCTTTAGAAGATGTTGTCGGCCAGGAGTTTCAGGACGACATATTGTTCGGAATGATCTTTCAGTTTGCCGTTGCGCGAGCCCTGCAGCAAGTGTCGCGGGAACAGTTCGTTGCTGGTTAGGACGGCCGTACCCGATGCGCGGCTGAAGCGGAGTCTGCTATTTTAACCAGTCTCGACCAGCCAATGTTCAACTGATCTATTGCGAGGGCCACCATATGTTTTTGAGAAACGCCATTGTCGCCATCGTCTTTGTCGGCATCGCCTCGTACCATGCAGCAGCCGCACCCGCCGAACAGATCAACTGCCCGATCGAAGGGCTTACGGATGCTGAATTCAATGCCCTGGTGGAGCATACCGTCGCGCTTGGATCGCAGGACGCGCCGATCCACCAGAGATTTGTCGAGTCCGTGTCCGACTGTGCGCTCGAACTAGGCTGGTCGAACGATGAAATCGAGATGGCGGCCCAATTTACGCTCGGGCTGTTCGGCACTGTTGGCGCTCGCCAGCAGCTTACGGATCAGGGCATCGATGTCGAACAGATCGAGTTCGCGATCCTGTCCGACGAGATTTTCCTCAGGGCGGTGCGCTCCGGCGCGGTCTCCGATGCGGATATCGATGCGATGGTCGAACGGCAATCGCCGATGCTCGAAAGCCTGTTGAGCGGTCGGGAGAAGGAACAGGGCCTCGTTGAGATGGTCGGCCAGTATATGATGATGCGCACCCTGCAGGAGATCGCGCGCGAGCGCTTCATGAGCGGATAAGACGAAAATCGGTCGTTTTCCGGCGTTCCCAAGCGATAGGCAGCGTCAAGGCTTGCGTATCGGGCGCGCAATCCCGATGTTATAGCTTGCCTTAAGATGAACGGGCTTGCGCCAGAAAGCGCCGCCCTTTAGGAAAACCGGGAATCATAAAAGCAAAGGATATTCCATGAGCGATACTGCCGATCGGGTAAAAAAGATCGTCACCGAGCATCTGGGCGTCGAAGCCGACAAGGTTACCGAAGATGCGGCCTTTATTGACGATCTGGGCGCGGACAGCCTCGATATCGTCGAACTGGTCATGGCGTTCGAAGAGGAATTCGGTGTCGAAATCCCTGACGATGCTGCCGAGGATATCACGACCGTCAAGGACGCGATTTCCTATATCGACAAGCAAAACGCCTGATCGCAAGCGCGATACGGGAGCCCGGCCGCACGGCCGAGCCAAAAAAGATTGGAACGGCTTCCCGGTTCGAAACCCGGGGGGCCGTTTTGCTGTATAACAGCGTCGCAAGTTAGGGAGCGATCACATGCGCCGAGTAGTTGTCACCGGACTGGGCCTCGTCACGCCGCTGGGCGGCGATGTCGAAACCAGCTGGAAAAACATCACCGCGTCCAAATCGGGTGCGGGCCAGATCGAGCGGTTCGATACGGCCGACCAGAAATGCACGATCGCCTGCGAGGTAAAGCCGGCGGATCATGAATTCGGGTTCGATCCGTCCTTGCGGGTCGATCACAAAGTGCAGCGGCAGGTCGATCCGTTCATCATCTACGGCATCGATGCGGCGGGACAAGCGCTGGAAGATGCCGGGCTCACGGACATGAACGATGAGGAGAAGCTGCGCGCCGGCTGTTCGATCGGATCGGGCATCGGCGGGCTTCCCGGCATCGAGAGCGAATCCCTGGTACTCGACCGGCGTGGGCCGGGGCGGGTCAGTCCACACTTCGTCCATGGCCGCCTGATCAACCTGATCTCCGGCCAGGTCAGCATCAAATACGGCCTGATGGGCCCCAACCACGCGGTTGTCACCGCCTGTTCGACCGGCGCGCACTCGATCGGCGATGCGGCGCGCATGATCGCGCTGGACGATGCAGACGTCATGCTGGCGGGCGGCGCGGAGGGCGCTATCTGCCCGATCGGCATCGCCGGCTTTGCCCAAGCCAAGGCGCTCTGCACCAACCGAAACGACGATCCCGAGGCGGCCAGCCGTCCCTATGACAAGGATCGCAGCGGCTTCGTGATGGGCGAAGGCGCCGGTGTGGTCGTGCTCGAAGAATATGAGCGGGCCAAGGCACGCGGCGCGACCATCTATGCCGAAGTTACCGGTTACGGCCTGTCCGGCGATGCCTATCATGTCACCGCGCCGCATCCAGACGGTGTCGGCGCCTATCGCTCGATGGAGATGGCGCTGCGAAAATCCGGTCTCGAAGTCGGCGATATCGACTATATCAACGCGCATGGCACTTCGACCATGGCCGATCTTATCGAGCTGGAATCGGTGAAGCGCTTGTTCGGCGATGCCGCCAATTCGCTGTCGATGAGCTCGACCAAATCGGCGATCGGCCATTTGCTCGGTGGTGCCGGGGCGGTGGAATCGATCTTCTGCATTCTCGCGTTGCGCGACCAAGTCGTGCCGCCGACGCTAAACCTCGATAATCCCGAAGACGGGACGGAGAATATGGACCTCGTGCCGCACGAGGCGAAGCAACGCGAGGTTAAGGCGGTCCTCAATAACAGCTTCGGCTTCGGCGGGACCAATGCCAGCCTTGTGATGCGGGCGGTCTAGGGAAGGAATCATGCGCAAGCTCGGCTGTCTCGCACTGATTGTCGCGATCCTGCTGGCAGTCGGACTGATAGCGGCGCTGCGCAGCTGGGGCGGAGCGGGCCCGCTCGAAGAGCCTGTCGCGGTCAGCATCCCGGACGGTTCGACGCTGACAGATGCGGCCGGGTTGCTGGAGGACCAGGGCGTGATCCGCTCGCAAAGCCGGTTCCTGCTTTTCGCGCGGGTTCTCGGCAGTAACGCGCCGATCCGGGCGGGCGAATATGAAATGCCGGCCGGCGTGAGCCAGTCCGAAGCGCTGCGCATCCTGCAGGAAGAACCGGCGATCCAGCGCTTCGTGACCATTCCCGAGGGCATGCCCGCGGTACTCGTCCATGAGCGGCTGATGGCGACGGAGTTGTTGACCGGCGAAATCCCGGTTCCGGAAGAGGGCTCGGTCTTGGCCGACAGCTACGCCTATGAGCGCGGCGAGAGCCGGGCGGATCTGCTGGCGCGTATGCAACTGGCGCTCGACGAGGAACTGGCGGCGCTATGGGCGGCACGAAGCCCCGATACGGCCGTTTCGACGCCTGAAGAAGCGATCGTCCTCGCCTCTATCGTCGAAAAGGAAACCGCCGAGCCGTCCGAACGGCCGCTGATCGCGGGCGTCTATTCCAATCGCTTGCGGATCGGGATGCGGCTCCAGGCCGATCCGACGATCATTTATCCGATCACGCAGGGCAGGGCGCTGGGCCGGCGCATCCGCCGTTCGGAGATCGACGCGCGCAACGATTATAATACCTATGCGATGGCTGGCCTGCCGCGCGGTCCGATCGCCAATGTCGGCCGAGAGGCGATAGAGGCGGTGCTGAACCCCGCGGAAACCGACGCGCTATTCTTCGTTGCCGACGGCACGGGCGGCCATGTCTTCGCCGAAACCTATCGCGAACATCGCGAGAATGTCGAGCAATGGTATGAACTGCGTCGCCAGCGCGGCGAGATGGACTAGGGTTCGGCTCCGCTACTCATACCGCTGCGGCGTCAAAATGGCGAACATATCGGGCGGAAATGCACGCCGAGAACAGTCATTCTGTTTCCAAGTGTATTTCTGTTCGAGATGGAAGGCATTTTGCCGTCCTTCCAGGATTTGACCGATTGGGCCCTTTGCTGCGTTGGGAAGGCTTGAAATATGCGGATATTCCATCGCCTCCCCGCCTTGCACTGAGCCCAATCGCCTCAAACCTCAGCGGTATGAGTAGCGGAGCCGAACCCTAGCGCAACCAGCCGCGACCGGTACCGTAGCCGGCATACCAGACCTGGAATATGCACAGGATCACGACGACAAACGGCATGATCACGCGTTCGAGGCCAACGATATCGAGCAATCCGCTGAGGAAAAAAGTCCAGAAATGCTGGACCAGGACCGCGATCAGAGAAATGACGAACAGCCATCTCGACCAGGATTTCCGGGCGAGCAAGGCGATCACGCCCGAAAGGCCTGCGAACACGGCCAGCGCGAACGCGCCCGTCACCCAGCCGGGGGCGCTCGATAATATGGCGATTTCTGCGGCAGGATAGGTTTGCGCAAGCTGTTCGTCGCTGGTGTTGACCTGGGAAAGATAGGCGAAGACGCCCATCACGTTCCAGATCAGCAACAGGATGGATATCGCCCAGAACGAACCGGGCGGTTTTCTGGCCAAAACCTTGTTCACGGCGACCCCGCTTATTCGACGGACTCAGGCTTAGCCGATTTTGCCCTAATTGTGAACAAAGTGTGGATAACTATGCGCTACAGTCTCAATCCAGTACATTCGTCCAGCCCGGCCATCAGGTTGAGATTCTGGACGGCCGCGCCCGCAGCACCCTTACCGAGATTATCGAGCGTGGCGCATAAGCGGATATGGCCTGCCTCCGGATTGGCGAAGACGAATATCTCCATCCGGTCGGTCCCGGCGCAGCCTTCTATCGTTACCGTGTCGACCGCTGCGGTTTCCGCGGCGTCATGCACGGCGATAAGCCTGCTGTCCGCATAGTGATCGCGTAATGCCGAGCGTACATCCTCGACCGTCGCGCCGGTGCGCAGCTGGCCGGTGTGCAGCGGGATTTCGACGAGCATGCCGCGATGAAGATTGGCGACCGAGGGTGAAAAGAGCGGTGGCTTGGCGAGGCCGGCATGTTCTCGCATTTCGGGCAAATGCTTGTGCGTCAGCGCCAGCGCATAGTTGCGGAACGCGGTCGGCGCGTCGCCCTGCTCGAATTCCTCGATCATCGAGCGCCCGCCGCCCGAATAGCCCGAGGTCGCGTTGACGCTGAGCTCTGCGTCGCTGGGGAGAACACCCGATCTCACAAGCGGATGGACCAGGGCAACGAATGTCTGTGCGTAGCAACCCGGATTGGCGACATGGCGGCTTTGCGCGATCGTCGATCGATGGCCCGGCTCCCATTCGGGAAAGCCATAGGCCCAGTCCGGCGCGATGCGATGGGCGGTGGACGCGTCGATAATCCGCGTGTCGGCATCGCCGATCATCGCAACTGCGGCGCGGGCCGCATCGTCCGGCAGGCACAGGATCGCAATATCGGCGCCGCGCAGGGCTTCCGCCCGGGCGGCGTCGTCTTTGCGGCGATGGTCGTCGAGCGCGAGGAGCGAGATTTCCGGCCGGTCGCGAAGCCGGTCACGGATTTCCAGGCCGGTTGTACCGTGGCCGCCGTCGATGAATACGGAAAGTGCCATCAGCCCAGCCGACGGCGGCCGAGGATCGGCGTGTCATGCTCTTGCGATATGCGCGCGACGACATCGGCCAACTCTTCGGTGCAGACCGCCCCGTTATGGCCGCTGGCATGCAGCAGCGTTTCGGTGTCGGCCATGACGCCGACATGATCGGGAAAAAAGACGAGATCTCCGCGTTGCAGCGTAGCGGCGGCATCCAGCTCGACGCCGACAGTGGCGAGCTGGAGATCGGAATCGCGTTGGAATGAGTGGCCGCCGAAAGCGAAAGCCAGCTGGACCAGGCCCGAACAATCGATGCCCTCGACGCTGCGCCCGCCCAAGAGATAGGACGCACCGATCAGCCGCTCTGCGACGGCCGCCGGATCGTCGACGATGGAGTCGATCGGGCTGACATCATCCATCGGGATCGATCCCCGATCTGTGACGAGGCTTTTGTCGACAGGACGTCCCGCAACACGGCTCCCCATATACAGCGTCACCGGCTCGGCGCCGTTCGCCGCATCGGCAATCTGCGTTTTCAACGCGGAAACGATGTGCGTGGCGTCGACACCGGGCGCGAGTGCTTCCTGCCGGACGAAGCCGACGAAATGGTCGTGAAGGCCGTAACCCCAGGCCCAGCCGTCTTCGAAATCGAGCAGCGCGAATTCTTCCCCGTAAAGCAGCTGGGAGCCGAGCTCGGACGTATCGGAGGGATCGACGCGCAGGTCCGCGATCGCGGCGCCGATCGTCCGCATAACCGGCTTCACATAATGGGGGAGGGCGATCTTCTCCGCGAGCGCGATGTCGGCGATCTCGTGCCGGAACGCATGAATACGCGGGTCGAGGCCCGCGGCCGTTTCCCCCAATTCTACGCTAGCCCATATTGGCCCGTTGGAGGCCGTCGTTTCGGCTGTGGATTTCGGTTGGCCGTCTTTGGCCGATGAGTTTTTCGAACCGTTCAAGAAAACGCGCCCCATTCGATGTTTGCGCGATGAAGATGTTGCGGCGGTCGCTTTCATCACGTTCGCGTCGCAGATAGCCGAGTGCGGAGAGTGTATTCAAGGCGCGTGTGACAACCGGCTTGGAAACCTGGAGTTTTTCGGCAAGGCCGCGAACGGTATGGGGGCCGGGCGTCGCATAGATCAGGAGCAGCAGCGCCATCTGTCGGTTGCTGAGATCGGGCTCGCCCGACTGCACATAGCCGATAAGCGCGTCCATCCAGTTTCCAAGCGCCTCGCTCGGCATCTTTAAACTCCCTAACAGCGAGCCATAGTCAGCCCATCTCCGTTCACCAACGCATGTCGCGGTCGCTTGGTTTCAAGACGCTGAAGATTTCATTCGAAAATCATCGGCTTGGGTGCCTGATATCGGTGTCTAGCCGCCGGAATACCGCTTTTTCAGCACTTCCCAATGGGCGCGGACGCCAAGCGCTTCACCGCCTTTCGGGCGGCCCGGCTTGGGCTGGTTGCGCCAGGCGAAGGTGTCGAGATGGGTCCAGGCAATGTCGTTGCTCACAAAGTTGCGCAGGAACAGCGCCGCGGTGGTCGCGCCGGCCATCGGCACCGAGGAGGTATTGCTGAGATCGGCGACGGGCGATTTCATCCATTCGTCGTAACCGTCCCACAGGGGAAGCCGCCAGACCGGATCGTCAATAGCCAGTCCCGCTTCGGTGATCTCGTCGGCCAGGTCTTCATCGTCCGTGAACAGCGCGGGCAGATCGGGGCCCAGGGCAACCCGCGCTGCGCCCGTCAGGGTCGCGAAATCGATGATCAACTCCGGCTCGTCTTCGCAGGCCCGGTACAGCGCATCGCCGAGTATCAGCCGGCCTTCCGCATCCGTATTGCCGATCTCCACGCTCAGCCCTTTGCGACTGGCGAGTATATCGCCCGGCCGGAAGGCGTTGCCGGCTATGGCATTCTCGACGGCCGGAACCAGCAGATGCAGTCGGACCGGCAATTTGCGGCCCATGACGAGGCCTGCGAGCGCGAGTGCATGCGCCGCGCCTCCCATGTCCTTCTTCATCCAACGCATGCCGCTCGCGCCTTTGATATCGAGCCCGCCGGAATCGAAGCACACGCCTTTTCCGACGATTGCGACGCGCGGATGATCGGGCTCGCCCCATTCCAGCTCGATCAGCCGTGGCGCGCGATCGGTCGTCGCCGCACGCCCGACGGCGTCGATCATCGGATAGCCTTCGACGAGTTCGGTGCCGTGGGTGATCGAGACCTCCGCGCCGTGGCGCGTTGCCAGCTCTTCGGCGGCCTGCTGCAACTCTGCCGGACCCATATCGCCGGCCGGGATATTGACCAGCGTCCGCACCAGATCGGTTGCCTCGGCCAGCGCGACCATTTCCTCGATGGCGCCCGGTTTGTCCGTCAGCAGGACTTTCGGTCCATTACCATTGGGGTCCGTCTTATAGCGGTCGAAGCTGTATTGGGCGCACAGCCAGCCCAGCGCCGCCTGACCGGGGCTGCCGTCGGCCAACCGGTATCCCGAAGCGGGCAGCGTCTCCGCCGCCTTGGCCAGGCACCAGCTTTTCAGCTCTTCGGGATCGGCCACGCCGACCGCCACCGACCAGTCATCGGCGTCCTCGCCCGTGACGATGGCGACTTCGCCTTCCTTGCCCGAAAAACCCTGCGCCTTCACCGATTGCCGTTCGCGATCGGGCAGGTTCTTGAGCCAGTCTTCGAAGCCATCCTTGGCTATCGGGTGGAGGCTATGGGCGGACTGGCCTTTGTCGGGCTGGAGCATCGTGTCATAATCGGTCATACTTCAGGCCTTAGCGAGAAGTGGCGGCAAAGGCCAAGACCGCTGATCTGCATGGGGGAGGAATGATGGGGCTTTCAATTGTGCGATATCTTATGGCGGTGATGGCGCTTGGCGTGCTGACCGCCTGTTCCATGGACAGCATGATCGAAACGATGACCTCGGAAGAGGATCGGGCGATGGCCAGGGAATTCGTCGACAATATCCGGACCGGCGACAGCGCGGGTATCGAGCCGATGGTCGATCCGGAGGTGTGGCGAAACAGCGCCCAGCAGTTCGAACAGGCGGCCGGACTATTTCCGGACGGCGAGGTCGAAACGCGGATCATCGCCTACAGCATGAACAGCGACGGATTGGGCGAAGGCGCGCGTGCCGAAAAGGAATTCACGCTCGTCACGACCAACGAGCAGCACTGGACGACGACCCGCTTTTCCACGGTTCAGCAGGGCGGCGATCCGGTGATCGTTTCATGGAACGTGGACGGGTCGAGCGAACCGCCAGCCGATCTCGAGGTAATGGAGACCGTGGGCAGCGTATTCATGTGGGCCGGCATTGTCGCGTTGGTGATCTTTGTCGGCATTATCGTGCTTATCGTCTGGCTCGTGCGCCGCTCGCGCCGGAAGAATGAGGGGCGCGCGGGGATCAGCTAAGCGGAACCGCTGACCACGCCGAACAGATCGTGCGCGTCGGCGTCTTCGATTTCCACCGACACGATATCGCCCGGCGAGAGGCCGTTCGTGTCGCGCAGATGGACTTCGCCGTCGATTTCCGGGGCGTCCGCCTCCGAGCGACCGGTTGCGCCGCCCTCTTCGTCGACAAGATCGATGATCACCTTCTGCGTCGTTCCGATCTTCGCCTGTAGCTTCGCCGCCGAGATCGCCGCGCATTTGTCCATCAGCCGGGCGTAGCGCTCTTCCTTCACCTCTTCAGGCACCGGATCGGGGAGAGCATTGGCGCGCGCGCCTTGGACCGGTTCGAAGCGGAACGCGCCGACGCGGTCGAGCTGGGCCTCGTCCAGCCAGTCGAGCAGATATTCGAAATCCTCCTCGGTCTCGCCCGGAAAGCCGGTGATGAAGGTCGAGCGGATCGTGATCTCGGGGCATATATCGCGCCAGGCGGCGATGCGCTCCAGCACCTTCGCTTCATTCGCGGGGCGGCGCATGGCTTTAAGGATGCGCGGGCTGGCATGCTGGAACGGGATATCGAGATAGGGCGTGATCAACCCATCGGCCATCAGCGGGATGACCTGATCGACATGCGGATAGGGATAGATATAGTGGAGCCGCACCCAGGCCCCCAGCTGGCCGAGCTCGCGCGCCAGGTCGGTCATATGCGGCTGGATCGTGCGGCCCTTCCATTGGCGCTCTTCCTTGCGGATATCGACGCCATAGGCCGATGTATCCTGGCTGATGATCAGCAATTCCCTGGTGCCGGCCGCCACCAGCTTTTCCGCCTCGCGCAGGATCGCGTCGGGGCGGCGGCTCACCAGATCGCCGCGGATAGAGGGGATGATGCAGAAGGCGCAGCGATGATTGCAGCCTTCTGAAATTTTCACATAGCTATAGTGGCGCGGGGTGAGCTTGAGTCCGGTTTCGGGCACGAGATCGACATAGGGCGAGGGCGGCATGGGTGCGGCTTCATGCACTGCGCCGACGACTTCCTCATATTGCTGCGGGCCTGAGACGGCGAGCACGTCGGGAAAGCGTTCGCGGATGACATCGGCTTCGTTGCCCATACAGCCGGTGACGATCACCCGGCCATTCTCGGCGATGGCCTCGCCGATGGCGTCGAGGCTCTCCTCCTTGGCGCTGTCGAGAAAGCCGCAGGTGTTGACGAGCACGACGTCCGCATCGTCATAGTCCGGCGACAGGCCGTAGCCGTCGGATCGCAGCTTGGTGAGGATCCGTTCGCTGTCCACAAGGGCCTTGGGACAGCCGAGCGAGACCATGCCGACCTTGGGCGGAGAGGGGAGACGCGTTGCCATGATGCGCCGCCACATAGTGCGTGACGGGCCGTTTGTCACATATTGCTGACGCTGGCCCCTGATTTTGGAGCGAAGACGCAGCGTTTCGACCTGCGACATTTCATTTCGGACCCGTTATGCTAGAGTATGATGCTCACTATCAGGGAGGGGACTGATGGAATTTTACGCAGAAAACTGGCTCGCGATTATCGCGGCCGCAGCGGCGGGCTTTATCGTCGGCGGTATCTGGTACGGCCCGGTCATGGGCAAGAAATGGATGGGCGCGGTCGGTCTGACCGAAGAGGATGTCCGGTCCGGGAATATGGGGCTGATTTACGGCACGACCTTCGTGTTGAGCCTCGTCGCTTCGACGACGCTCGCGCATCTGCTGACCTATTTTCCGGATGCGGGGCTGAGCACGGTTCTGCTGATTGCAGTCGGCGTGGCCGCAGGCTTTATCGTGCCGGCGATCGGCACCAACTATCTGTTTTCGCAGAAAAGTAGAGCCTTGTTCCTGATCGATGCGACCTATTGGATACTATTCTACGCGGCGATGGGGCTCGTCCACGCGCTACTGTAAGGAATCCCGTTTGTCAGACTCAACCTGGCGGTTGAGCGCGGCACCGGCCCGCACCCCCTCCCGACCTCCCAACAGGATACACTCAATGGGAGGCCGGGAGGGGGTGCGGGCCGGTGCCGCGACATTGCATTGGCAATGTTCCGACAAACAAAAATTCCGACTGGGCGAGCTTCCCTCGGATAGTCTCGGTCCGACTATTCCTCTTCGTCGGGCTGGCCGACGATTTCGACGATGAGGTCGCCTTCGAGGATCTGCTTGGCTTCTTCTTCCCAGAAACCATGGGGCTTGCCGTTGCGGTAGATGCGGACGCCGAGGCCGGTCTGGATCGCGCCCAGCGGCAGGCCTTCCTCCATATGGGTCGCCATGCGCTCGCGCAGCGCGACGCGGCCGGTCGCCGATGCGAGATCGGCCATATAGTCCGAAATGTGCGGGCCATGGCAGGAGCCGGCGAGCAGCAGTCCGGCAAAGCTGACCGGGTTGATGACGTTGCTGGCGCCGGCCTGGCGGGCGAGCTGTTCGTTATCCGATGCGCGCACGAGCACGCTGATTGCGAGCTTGGGCGCGAGTGCGCGCGCCGTCAGCACGACGAGGATGGAGGTATCGTCCCGGCCCGCCGAGACGATCATGGAGCGCGCGCGCGATACGCGCACCTGGTTGAGGGTTTTGTCGCGCGACGCATCGCCTTCCATGACGTTGCACCCGCGCTTTTCCGCGGCTTCGAGACGGCCATGATCCTGGTCGATGACAACGATTTCGGACGGGTCGATACCGCGCTCGAGCAGTTCGTCCACGGCTTCCGATCCGCTGATCCCGAAACCGGCGACCACGATATGGTTGTGAAGGTTTTTCTGGATGATGCTCATGCGCCACCTTTCCCAAGTTCGCTTCAGCACGAAATCATAGGCTGTGCCGACAAATATCAGAATCACGAATATCCGCAGCGGGGTCACGATCAGCGCGTCGAACATGCGTGCGCGGTCTGTCACCGGCGTGATATCGCCATAGCCCGTCGTGGTGATACTGATCATCGTGAAATAGACGACGTCGCTGAAGCTGACATTGCCGTCCACCGAGTCGACCAGGCCCTCCCGGTCGAACCAGTGCACCGCCACCGCGATGCCGATCAGGCCCACAACGGCGCTGATCCGCAGCCAGAGCGAGCCCCAGCGCGAGAGGCCGGTCTTGCGCCGCAATTCGCCGGTGCGGTCGGCCGGCGCCTGGGGAATCCGTCCGACCATCAGCTCAGATCCGGCAGATGTTGCGCCGGATCGACCGGCTGGCGGTTGCGGCGGATTTCGAAATGGAGCTGCGGTTGTTCGACCTGGCCGGTATCGCTGGCCCGGGCGATCATCTGCCCGCGCTCGACGCGCTGGCCGCGGGCGACCTGCAGATCGTCCATATTGGCGTAAGCGGTGATCCAGCCATCGCCATGGTTCAGCAACACGAGCCCGCCATGGACCTGGATCTCGTCTCCGGCATAGAGAACGACGCCATCGGCGGCGGCGAGCACTGGCGTGCCGCGCTGGGCCGCGATGTCGATGCCGTTATTGACCTGGCCTTCGCCGCCACGCCCGAACGGGGCGAGAATGGCGCCCGTCAGCGGCCAGCCGAAACGGCCGCTGAAATTCGCGGGCGATCGCACCGCGGCATCGGCCGGTAACACGCGCTCGGCGGTTTGTACCGGCGGCGTTGGGCGCTCATTTTCTGCTAGGGCCGGCTCGCCGCCCGTCACGATATCATCGATGTCGAGATCGAAAGCGGCGGCGCGCTGCTGGCGCGTCATCCCTGAAACTGCCGCCGTGCCGGGGAGCAGAATTCTCTGTCCGGCGCGCAGGATGAACGGTTCTTCGAGCCGGTTGAGCGTTGCGACTTCCGACCAGTCCACGCCATAGGTGCGCGCAATACCGATGCCGGTCTCGCCGCGCTGGACCTCGTGATAGCGGCCCGCCGGAATTTCGAGGCGCTGTCCGGGGCGGATTACATAGGGCGGCGCTATATCGTTTGCGTTGGCGATGGCGTCCACGCTGGCGCCCGTATGCCGGGCGATCTCGCTCAGCGTGTCGCCGGATTGCACGATATAGGTGGTGCCCTCGATTTCGACGGCATTGGCCGCAACCGTTTGCGCTCCCCAAGTCGTGAGTTGCGTCGGCGGCGGTGCCGGACGCGCGACTGCCGGTTGCGGCGCGCTTCGCGGGCCGGACGGTGCGGGAATGCAGGCGCTAAGCATGAGCGCCGAAAGGGTGGCCGCCAAGACGGGGGGCCGCATCCATGGGCGTTGCGCGCGCATGCAGCGCTCTTACCATGAAATACAGGG
>JBCBSD010000009.1:0-111842 GCA_039819365.1 Pseudomonadota bacterium | reverse complement strand
GCCCAGTTCGCGGGTTGTGATCCGGCCCACGAGATTGATGGTGAATACCTCGGCGCCGAACTGGCGGAGCTGCACCGCGCCTTGCTGGGCGATGACGATCCCGATCAGGAAGCTCATCAATCCGATGATGCCGAGCGCCGAGGTATTCACCATCAATCTCGTGGGCCGGATCACAACCCGCGAACTGGGCGTATTGATGACCGCGATCATGGTCGCCGGCCGCTCGGGCAGCGCCTTTGCCGCGCAGATCGGTTCGATGAAGCTCGCCGAGGAAGTCGACGCCATGCGCACGATCGGCGTACCGCCGATGGAGGCGCTGGTCCTGCCGCGCGTACTGGCGACGACCCTGCTGATGCCGCTGCTCGGCTTCTATTCGACCTTCCTGATGATCATAGGCGGCGGACTGTTATGCTGGGTCGCGCTCGGTATCCCGCCCGAAACCTTCATCCTGCGCCTGCGCGAAGTCGTGCCGATGACCGATTTGTGGGTCGGGCTGATCAAGGCGCCGGTCTTCGGCATGATCATCGGTCTCGCCGGCTGCTATCAGGGCATGCAGGTGCGCGGCAATAACGAGGAAGTCGGCAATCGCACGACCACGGCCGTCGTCCAGGCGATCTTCCTCGTCATTGTGCTCGACGCCTTCTTCGCTGTCTTCTTTTCGTCCGTGGGTTGGGGTTGAGGCGGAGATGAGCGACGACCCGATCATTTCCGTCCGTGGCCTGCGCAACAGTTTTGGCGACAATGTCGTGCACGAAAATCTCGATATCGATGTGCTCCCCGGCGAGATATTGGGCGTGGTCGGCGGGTCGGGCACCGGCAAGTCGGTGCTGCTGCGCTCGATCATCGGCCTGCAGGAGCCGGACGAAGGCGAAATCAGCATTTTCGGCGAGCGGATCGACTGCGCGACCGCCGAGGAAAATCTCGACTTGCGCCGCCGCTGGGGCGTGCTTTTCCAGAATGGCGCGCTGTTTTCGACGCTGACCGTCGCGGAAAATGTCCAGGTGCCGCTGCGCGAATTCTACAAGAATATCGACGAGGACCTGCTCTGCGAAATCGCGACCTTCAAGATCGTGATGAGCGGGTTGAAGGCCGAGGACGCACCCAAATTCCCGTCCGAGCTGTCGGGCGGCATGCGCAAGCGCGCCGCCCTTGCACGCTCGCTCGCGCTCGATCCGATCCTCCTGTTTCTCGACGAACCGACGGCCGGGCTGGACCCGATCGGCGCCGCGGCGTTCGACGAGCTCATTCTCGAGCTCAAGGAAGCGCTGGGCCTCACCATTTTCCTGATCACGCACGATCTCGACACGCTGCACACCATTTGCGACCGGGTCGCCGTGCTCGCCGACAGGAAGGTAATTGCCTGCGCCCCGATCGAAGAATTGCTTGCTCTCGATCACCCATGGATACAGGAATATTTCAACGGTCCGCGTGGACGCGCCGCATTGGCGTCAACGGACTAGGGCCGGGAGGGACGGATGGAAAACCGATCGAACCAGATATTAGTCGGCAGCGTGGTGCTCGGGCTCATCGTGCTGGTGGTCGTCTTCACGGTCTGGCTGGCCCGGCTCGGCGATGGCAGCGACAACGCCTATGACATCTATTTCGCCCAGTCGGTGGACGGTCTCGCGCGCGGATCGAGCGTCACCTATTCGGGCGTGCCGGTCGGCCAGATCGAGGATATCTCGCTGGTGCCCGACAATCCCGAATTCGTCCGCGTACGTATCCGGGTGAGCGAAGATGTGCCGGTGCTCGAAGGCACGACGGCAACGATCGAGGGAATCGGATTTACCGGGGTATCGCAGATTTCGCTCGACGGCGGCGTGCAGGGCGCGGATCCGATCGACGATGAAGGCCCGCAAGGCGTACCCGTCATCCCGACCCGGCCGGGCGCGTTCGGCGAATTGCTGAACAGCGCGCCGCGCCTGCTCGAAAGGCTGACGACGCTGACCGAGCGGCTGACCGAGCTGCTCGGCGACCGCAACCAGAATTCTATTGCCGCGATTTTGGAGAATACCGAGCGCCTCACCGAAGAGCTCGCGGCGCAGGGGCCCGAAATAACCGCCACATTGACGGAAAGCCGGATCGCGATTCGCGAGGCGGGGATCGCGCTCAACGAAATCGGCGAGCTCGCCGATACGACCGATAACCTGCTCGGAACCGAAGGCGAGGCGCTGATGCGTGACTTGCGCTCGGCTGTGGCATCGGCGGAATCGAGCATGGACGCACTGGACCGGACGATCACCGCGGCCGAACCCGGTCTCAACGCCTTCTCGCAACAAACGATACCCGAGATCGGCCAGCTTGTCCGCGATCTGGGCGATATGTCCGAAGCGCTGACAGCGGTCTCCGAACGCATCAACCGCGAAGGCGCCGGATCGCTGGTCGGCACCACCCGACTTCCCGAATATGAGCCGCAATAGGAGCCGATGATGAAACGCCTTTTTCCATTGGTTGCGTTGGCCGCATTGACCGGCTGTGTGAGTTTCGGTTCCGAGCCGCCGCCCTTCCTCATGGCATTGAGTGCGGACCAGCAAGTCGCGAGCGGATCGAACCGGTCTGCGGCTATGGGGCAGGCGATCACCGTCCAACGGCCCGAAGTACCGCAGAAGCTGATTACCAACCGCTTGCCCGTCCAGACCGGCGAGACGACGATCGCCTATCTCGCCGACGCGCTATGGGTCGACACGCCGAACGAACTGTTCCGCGCCTTGCTCAGCGAAACGCTGGCCGCACGGACCGGACGCGTCGTACTCGATCCGGCAACCTATTCGGCCGATCCGGGAACGATCATCAACGGCCAGCTCCACGAATTCGGCCTCGACGCGCGCACGAACGAGACGGTCATCGTTTATGACGCGACGATCACCGATGCGAACGGCGTACGGACGCGTCGCTTCGAGCAGCGCGAACCGGTCTTCGCTCAGGACGCGCAGACGGTGGCCCAAGCGTTGAACCGCGCCGCCAATCGCATGGCTGTCGAATTTTCCGACTGGGTCGTCGGCTAGGCTACCAAGGCTTGCCGTTCAGATCGATCGTCCCCGAAAGCGGTGCCGGCTCCGCGCCGTCGCGAACCATCGCACCGCCCTCGGGAAACGCCAGCCGCTCGCCATGCTGCTCGACCATGACCGCGCCCTCGAACACCCGCCAGCCGCGTTTCCCGTAAAAGGCGCGGTTATGGCTTTCGACGAAGATTAGGCTGAAATCCGGTGCGATATCTGCATCGATAACGGCCTTCGCATCGTCAAGCATCGCCGATGCGATACCGCGCTTCTGATAGTCGGGATGGGTTTTCACGCCGCCAATACCGGCTATCGTCATGGTCGCGCCATCGACATGGACCTGCCGCCGGTGGATGCCCGCCGATCCGACCAGCACATCGCCTGCATAGCCGAGTATCCAGCGTTCGGCGCGTGACCAGTCGACATCGTGAAACTCGCTATGGGCGAGCATCTCGGGCGTATAGACAATCTCGCTCAGCGCCTCGACTTCCGGCCATGCAGCGTGAGCCTCACGGCGCTCGATCCGCAAATTCTCAGCCAAGGCTTTTCGACGCCCGTTCGAACACGTCCTTAGACAGGTTCGGCGCGGCGAGAATGCGCTCCAGCTCGGCGCGCATGAGCGCGCCGCGATCCTCGTCGAACCGCCGCCATTTGCCGAGCGGCGGCAGCATGCGCGCAGCCGTTTGCGGGTTGATCGCGTCGGATTTCAAAATGAAATCGGCGAGGAAGCGATAGCCACGCCCTGAAGCGACATGGAAGGCACGCTGGTTCGCACCGAACGCGCCGACCAGCGACCGGAACCGGTTCGGATTCTCGATGCTGAAATCCGGGTGCGCGGCGAGTTTCTCGACGGCGGCAGGCGTGTCGTCGCGGATCGATAACGCCTGCACCATGAACCATTTGTCGAGCACGAGCGTGTCCTCGCGATAACGCGCGTAAAAATCCTCCAGCGCCGCAACCCGCTCGGGCCAGTCGCTATTGGCGAGTACGCCGAGCGCGGCCTGACGGTCGGTCATATTGTCCGCGCCGTCGAACTGGCCGGCGGCGAGGTGCGCGGCGTCATCCGCTCCGCTCACCGCAATATAGCCGAGCGCGACCCCGCGCAGCCGCCGCAGCGCCTTGGCGGACGGCGTATATTCATAGGCATTGCCGCTTGAGGCCGCATAGGCGGCGCGCCACTCGGCTTCGAGCGAGCTTGCCAGATCGGCGCGGAGCGCTTCGCGCGCCCGGTGAATGGCGTCGGGATCGACGACGAGCATCTGGTCCCCGACAAAACTCTCGCTCGGCAGCAGGACCGTTTCGGCGATGAAGGCCTTGTCGAGATCGGCGTCGGCCAGCGTCTTGCGCACCGCTTCGATCACCGGCGCATGATCGGCATCGCGGCCGGAAACCGTATCGATGATCGTTTCGACCATCAGCTGCTGCATCGCTTCGTAGCGAGCGAAGGGATCGTCGTCATGCGCCGACAGGAAGGCGAGCGTTTCGGGGTCCTTCTCGCTGTCGATCGTGACCGGGGCGGTGAAGCCCCGATTGAGCGACAGGACGGGTGGTTCGGACAGCCCGTCGAACATGATCTCCTGCGATTTCTCGGTCAGCATCACCAGCCGCTCGTCCATGATCGGCGTACCGCTGTCCGTGCCGAGCAGGGCCGTCTTGAGCGGGATCGCCATCGGCTCCTTCTCAAGCTGGCCGGGCGTCGCCGGAACGTCCTGCGCCAGCCGCAGCACCGCGCGAGCCGCCTCGGCCTCGTAATCGAGCCGCGCGCTAACCTTGGGCGTGCCCGACTGGTCGTACCAGCGGCGGAACTGCGTCAGATCGGCACCGCTCGCATCCTCCATTGCGGTCACGAAATCCTCGCAGGTCGCCGCCGTCCCGTCATGCCGGTCGAAATAAAGGTCGGAGCCTTTGCGGAAATCGTCCGCACCCAGGATCGCATGCAGCATCCGGATCAGCTCGGCGCCCTTGTTGTAGACGGTCGCTGTATAGAAGTTCGAAATCTCGATATAGCTTTCCGGGCGCACGGGATGGGCGAGCGGCCCGGCATCTTCGGGGAATTGCGCGGCGCGCAGCACACGCACATCGCCGATCCGCGCCACTGCCTCCGATCCTTGGTCGGCCGAGAATTGCTGGTCGCGAAAGACCGTGAAGCCTTCTTTGAGAGACAGCTGGAACCAGTCCCGGCAGGTGACGCGATTGCCCGACCAGTTGTGGAAATATTCATGCGCGACGACACCCGCGATCGCGTCGAAATCGGCATCCGTCGCGGTGTCCGCATCGGCGAGGATATAGCGCGAGTTGAAGATGTTGAGCGATTTATTCTCCATCGCGCCGAAATTGAAATCGGAGACGGCGACGATGTTGAACTGGTCGAGATCATATTCGCGGCCATAGACCTCCTCGTCCCAGGCCATGGAATCCTTGAGCGCCTGCATGGCATGGCCGGTTTTGGGCAAATCCGCCTCGCGCACCCAGATGGCGAGCGAAACCTCCCTGCCCGAACGCGTGACGAAGCTCTCGCGATTGGAAGACAGATCGCCCGCGACGAGCGCGAACAGGTAACAGGGCTTGGGCCAGGGGTCGTCCCAGCGCGCCCAGTGCCGCGCCTCCTCGCCGTCTTCTTCCTTTGGGCCGCTCTCGACGCAATCGCCATTGGCGAGCAGCACCGGGAAGCGCGCCTTGTCCGCTTCCATGCGCACGCTGTAACGGCTCAGCACATCGGGCCGGTCGGGAAAGAAGGTGATCCGGCGGAAGCCCTCGGCCTCGCATTGGGTGCACAGGATGCCGCTCGACGCGTAAAGCCCCATGAGCTGGCTGTTCTTGTCGGGCGCGATTTCGACCAGGGTTTCGACGACCGCTTCGTCGCTGTCGATCGGGACGGTTAGCGATTCCTCGTCGAGCTGCCAGTCGCCTTCGTCCAGCTTCTCGCCATCGCGCCACACTTCGAGCAGCTGCAACCCCTCGCCATCGAGACGCAGCGGCGCATCATGACCGCCATTTCGGATCACCGACAGACGCGCGCGGACCAGCGTCCGCGCGGGATCGAGCTGGAAATCGAGCGCGATATCGGGAACCAGCCAGTCGGGCGGGCGATAATCCTCGCGACGGGTGACGGGCGGAGTGGCGGTGGCGGATTGCATATCGAGCATCATTGCCCTCTAATCCTCTCAGCCCGGCGGCACAATCGGGCTTGGAGGAGATGGGCGGAAATGAAAGGCATGATGCGATATCTGGCGATGGCGGGGGCGGCTGGAGCCATCTTCATACCCATACCGCTGATGGCGGCTGCGGGTTTCGATCCGGAGGCCGCGACCAACGCCTATCTCGATACGCTCTCAGGGTCAGCGCGCGACCAGTCGGACAATTATTTCGAAGGCGGTTACTGGCTCCTGCTCTGGGGCGCGCTCGTCGCGGTGCTGGCCGAGTGGGTCCTGCTGCGAACGGGGCTTTCCGCAAACTTCAGGGATCTCGGCGAACGCATCACCAAGCGCCGCTGGCTCGTTCCGGCACTATACGCGGTCCCCTATATCGTCGTTTCGACGCTGATCGTGCTGCCATGGACGATTTACACGGATTTCGTCCGTGAGGGGCAATATGGCCTGATGAACCTGGGTTTCGGCGCATGGCTCGGCGAACAGGCGGTCGGCCTCGGAATTGCCGCGGTCGGCATGGCGCTGTTTCTGATGGCGCTGTTCGCAGTGATCCGCCGCTCGCCGAAACGCTGGTGGCTTTGGGGTTCCGGCATCGTCACGGGCTTCATCATCATCGGAATCGCGATCGCACCGGTTTTCATCAGTCCGCTGTTCAACGACTATACGCCGATGGAAGACGGCCCGCTGCGCGATCGGATTCTCGCGATGGCCGACGCCTATGACGTACCTGCGGACAATGTCTATGTGTTCGACCAGTCCCGCCAACACGACCGGATATCCGCCAACGTATCGGGGATTTTCGGCACGATGCGGATCTCGCTCAACGACAATCTGCTCGAGCGCAGTACGCCCGAAGAGGTGGAGGCTGTGATGGGTCATGAGCTCGGCCATTACGTCCTGAACCATGTGCTGCTGCTCATCGTCGTCATTTCGCTGATTTTTGCGTTGGGACTATTCCTGACCGCGAAGCTCGCGCCGCGTCTCTTGGCGCGGTACGGACAAAAATGGCATGTGCGCGGTATCGATGATCCGGCCGTGTTTCCGCTCTTCGTTGCCATCCTCACCGTCTATTTCCTTGCGATGACGCCCGTGCAGAATACGCTCATCCGTACCGTGGAGAGCCAGGCCGACGCTTTCGGGCTCGATGCCGCGCGCCAACCGGACGGCTTTGCCGCGGTTGCGATGAAGCTGTCACAATATCGCAAGATCGAGCCCGGCGCGCTTGAGGAATTCCTGTTTTTCGATCATCCCTCGGGGCGGACCCGGGTCCGCATGTCGATGGACTGGAAAGCAGAAAATGTCGACGATCCGGTAATGATCGACCCGGCTGCCGAGGCTGACTGATGCCCCATATGCTGATCTTCGGACTTGGCTATACGGCCGGGCTGCTCGCCGAGCGGTTACGCGGCGAAGGCTGGACGGTTTCCGCGACGCGGCGCGAGGCGGGACCGGACGTGATCGCATTCGACGACCGGGATGGCGTGCGCGCGGCGATAGCGGAAGCCAGTCATATCCTGTCCTCCGTGCCGCCCGTAGGCGGCAGCGACCCGGTGCTCGATAGCTATGGCGACGCGCTCGAAGAGGCGCGGGCGCACTGGATCGGCTATCTCTCCTCGACCGGCGTTTACGGCGATACAGGCGGCGCCTGGGTCGACGAGACCGCGCCGATCGGCAGCGGGCGGCGCAAGGCGCGCGCCGAGGCCGATGCGGCTTGGCAGGCGCTGCGCGACGATGTGCGCGTGTTCCGCCTGCCCGGCATATACGGGCCCGGCCGCTCGATCCTCGATCGTATCCGGCAGGGCAAGGCCCATCGGATCGACCTGCCCGATCAGGTGTTCAGCCGGATTCATGCCGACGATATCGTCGCGGGCATAGTTGCCGGGTTCGACGGGCCGGCCGGGGTCTACAATATCTCCGACGACCGGCCGGCGCCGCATAACGACGTCGTCAGCTATGGCTGCCGGTTGCTGGGCATCGATCCGCCGCCGCTCCAGACCATGGACGAAGCCGGGCTCAGCGATATGGCGCGCGGCTTCTATTCGGAAAACCGCCGGGTCGCGAACGGCAAGGCGAAGCGGTTGTTGGGCTGGACGCCGGCCTATCCCGATTATCGGGCCGGGCTGAGAGCGATTGCGACCGGCTAGGCCGGGATGCGCGGACGTTTCGGCCGCCGCGCGCGCGTCGCGTAGAGCAGACCGGCAACCGCCAGTACCGCCCCGGCAATCGCGAGCGGCGACCAGACATAGCCTTCGAGAAAGGTCGAGAAGAGCATCGCGACGATCGGCACGAGCACGCCTGTATAGGCCGCCTGCGCCGCGCCGATTTCGCGGATCAGGCCGAAATAGATCGGGAAGGTCACGGCCGATCCGATAATGCCGAGATAGAGGACACCCGCGAGATAGCCGAGACGCATCTCGATCACCGGCGGGCCGACCGTTGCCAGCGCGAATAGCCCGTCGAGCAGCGCGCCCCACAGCATCGCCCAGGCGATCAGTGTGAGGATCGGGTGCGCTTTCGCGCCTTCGGCCGCCTGCAGGATATTGGCCGTCGACGCGCACATGATCGCCGCCAGCGTCAGCCCGATACCGATAAAGACGGCGCTCCCGCCGACCGGCGTCTGTCGATATTCCTGCACGAACAGCAGCCCGATACCGGCAATCGCGATGGCCGACCCGATAACGAAACCGGCGGTGATCCGTTGGCCCAAAAAAATCCGGCCGAGAACCGCATTCGGCACCATCAGCAGCGCGAACATGACCGCGACCAGACCCGAGGTGATGTAGAGCTCGGCCCCATAGACGAAGTTGAAATTGAGCGCGAACTGGCTGAGGCCGAGCAGGATCGCCCACGCCTGCCCGCGCCGGTCGAGCATCAACGGCTGCCGGCGCAGCGCGATGACGAGGAACATCGCCGCGCTCGCCGCGAGGAAGCGATAACTGACCGACCAGACGGGCGGGACGGTTGCCAGCTGGTCCTTGATCACAATCCAGGTCGAACCCCAGATCAGCGAGATCAGCAGGAAGGAGAGCAGGATCCGCGGGGTCCAGAAATTCGTGTCCGAATCCGCCGTGGCGGGCGGGTTCATAAGGCAGCGATCGCTTCGGCCAGCGGCCGGACTTCCTCGGCGCCCTGGTCCCAGCTCGTCACGAAACGCGCTTCGCCGATGCCCCAATCGTAAAAATCGAAACCGGCAGCGCGCAACGACGCGGCTTCCTCGGCGCTCAACCGGATAAACGCTTCGTTGGCCTCGGCCGGATAGACCAGCCGGTCCGGCGCAGCTTCGGCGATCAGCCTTGCGCCCGCATTGGCGGCCCGCGCATTGGCGAGCCACAGATCGTCTTCGAGCATGGCGAGAATTTGCGCGGCGAGATAGCGACCCTTGGAGAGCAGATGCCCGCCGCGCTTGCGCCGGTAGCGGATCTCCGCCGCTCTCTCGCGCGCATCGCCGAAAAGCACGATCGCTTCGGCCGACATCCCGCCATTCTTCACGCAACCAAAGCTGAGAATATCGACGCCCGCGCGCCACGTGACATCGGCGGGCGCGCAATCCAGATGCGCGATCGCATTGGCGAAGCGCGCACCGTCCATATGGAGACCCCAACCGCGCGAGCGACACAGATCGCCAAGCGCCACCACCTCATCGGGCCGGTACACCATCCCATATTCGCTGGCCTGGGTGATGGAGAGCGCGCCGATCTGCATCTGATGGACATCGTCGCGGATCGAGGCGGCGATGCGTTCGACCTCCCCGGACGCGAGCTTCGCCCCCTCACCCGTGCCGAGCAGCAGCTTGGCGCCATGGGTGTAGAATTCGGGCGCGCCGCATTCGTCATTCTGGATATGCGCGTCCCGGTGGCAGACGACCGCGCCATGCGGCGGGCATAGTGCGGCAAGCGCCAAGGCATTGGCAGCCGTGCCGGTCGACACCCAGAGCGCCGTGACGTCGGTCTCGAAAATGTCCGAAAATGCCGCATCGAACCGCCCGCTCAGCGCATCCTCGTCATAGGCGGTATCGACGCTGTTCGCGGCGGCCAGCGCGTCGAGAACGGGTGGACAGACAGCGGCGGCATTGTCGGAGAAAAAGCGCATGGCAGCCGCATGATATGCGGCCGGCCAAAGGTCAACCGATGCGGCCGATCCGTTCGCTCGCCTCGTCGGGCCTGTCAAAGGTCAATGCCGCGCGAATTTCTTCGAGGGCCAGCGGTTTGCGCAACAGCGGCGCGCTTATCCCTTCGCCATCATATTTCGAATCATAGCCCGAGGCGAAGACGAACCGGATATCGCGCTTCTGCAGCTCGCGCACGAGCGGCATCGAATCCTCATCGCCCAGATTGATGTCGAGAAAGGCGAAATCGAACTCATGCGCGTCGACAAGCCCCTGCGCATCGGCGAGCGTTGCAGCATGGCTGACATCGGCCACGCCGAGCGACTGGATCATCTCCTCGAGCATATGGGCGAGCATGAACTCGTCCTCGACGATCAGGACCTTTTCCGGCATCCCGCCGGCCACCTGTTCACCCCTGGACGCGCGCACTATTTGGCCTCTTCGGGCCAGGGCGCGGTCATCGCATACTCCAGACCGTCCACCGGATATGAAAGAGCCGCGCTGCCGTGAAAGTCGCCGGGCAGGATCTTGGTCAGCAATGTGGTGCCGAAGCCCTGGCGTTCGGGCTGGGCGCATGCCGGGCCGCCCCGTTCGATCCATTCGAGCACGATCATATCTTTTTTTGCCTTCGGAAACACGCCGCCACCCGAGCGTCACGGCACCGCCTTCGTCGGACAATGCGCCATATTTAATGGCATTCGTCATCAACTCGTTGATCGCCATCGCAAAGGTCAGCGCCTGGCGCGCCGTCAGCCTGACCCGCGCCCCCTTGCAGGTGACGCTGCTGGAATTATCGGTGCTGAAGGGGCGCAGCGCGCGTTCGACAACCTGTCGAATATCCGCGCCCGTCCATTTCTCGTCGGTCAGAATATCGTGCGCGCTGGACAGGGCCTGAAGCCGTCCGGTGAAATCCGCCTTCGCGTCCGCCAGCGGTTCGTCCTTGCGGAACGACATATGCGCGACGGCCTGAACGGTCGCGAGCGTATTCTTCACGCGATGGTTGAGCTCGTCGATCATGATCCGCAGATGGTCTTCGTCGGCCTTGCGGCGCGTAATGTCTTCGATCAGCGAAATGCAGAAATCTGGCTTGCCGTCCCGCCCGCGCTGGATGCCGACCGTCAGGTTCACCCAGATGAGTTCGCCATCCTTGCGGAAATAGCGCTTCTCCATCTGGTAATGGGGGATGTCCCCGGCGATCAGCGCCTTGAGCTGGCCGAGATCGGATTCCAGGTCTTCAGGATGGGTAATGTCCTGAAACGTAATGGCGAGGAGTTCATCACGCGAATAGCCGACCATCTCGAGCAGCCGTTCGTTGACTCTGAGCCATGAACCATCGAGGCCGACATGTGCGATGCCGATCGCGGCATTCTCAAACGTGGCATCGACGAATTGCGACCCGTCATGCCATCCGTCTGTCCATTGATACATTCGCCCCACCTCTCCAGTCTGGCGCCTGAGACAGCAAAGCGCAACACTTTGCGATGACCGGGCGGACCGGCCATCTTTCCTGTCCGCCGACGCTATGCGCGAATGGTAAACAAAGGATGGATTACGGGGCGCGGCGCGAAGAATAAGTGAGGTGGTGCCGCTTGCGTGACTCGAACACGCGACCTCCGCATTACGAATGCGATGCTCTACCAGCTGAGCTAAAGCGGCCCATGACCCGAACGGGCCGTGGCCCTTACCAAGTGCGGCGCGGCGAAACAAGCCGGATTTGCGCCCGCGGCATCATTCTCATGCCACCCATATTTACCGTTCATAAACCATCCGGGTGCATAAGGCTTCCGTAAACCATTCGTGCAAGGGCACAACGCTATGGAAAATCCCCGGCCTTTCGATACTGACGAAGCGGGTATCGCCGATCCGGACAGCGATGCGGCGATTGAAGCGCCGCCGGAAATCGGAACCGACGAACGGCGGATGCATGTGCGCGCCTATAATCACTGGGCGTCCCTGTTGCGCGACCGCGCCTATCCCTCGATCGAAGATCTCGATCCCTCGACGATCAGCGATTTCGGCCCGAACAGCGTGCTGCTCGATTTCACCGGCGGCGTCAGCAATCCCGTTATCGCCTGGCTTGGCGGCGCGCTGCGCGCCGAATGCGATATCGATGACGATATCGAGAGCATCGCGGATGTCCCGCCGCGCTCGCTGCTGTCGCGCCTGACTGACCATTATATGCAGATCATCGCCAACCAGGCGCCGGTCGGCTTCGAAGCCGAGTTCGAAAATCATCGCGGCACCAACACGCTATATCGCGGCATCCTCATGCCCTTCTCGTCCGACGATGATTCGATCGATTTCATCTATGGCGTCATCAACTGGAAAGAGGTTGCCGCCGCCGATGTCGAAGCCGATCTGCACGAGGCGGTCGGTCAGGCTTTAACCGCCAACCTGCGGCCGCTGGACGATGCGGCACCGGTTTGGGCGGACGGTCCGACACCCGGCTTCGAACCGGATACCGGACCCGTCGCCGAACCGGCCGACAGCGCCCTCGTCGCACCCGGTCGTGTGGCCGAAGATGCGACTGACGAACCCGAAAGCCTTGCGGACCATCTCGTCGCGGCGCGCGAAAGCGCCGAGCAGGCCAAGGCCGCCGATCAGCGGAGCCGCGTCGCACTCTACGACGCGCTTGGCCGCGCCTATGATTTTGCACTGACGACCGAAGCCGAGCCTGAAGACTATCAGGACATTCTCGACGATGCCGGCATTACAGTTCAGGACCGCGCGCCGATGACGCCGATCGTGAAGCTCGTTTTCGGTATCGATTACGACAAGACGCGGCTGACCGAGTTCGCCACGGCCTTGTCGCACGCGAAACGCGAACATATCGCCCGCGGCACCTTCGCCGACTATCTGAAGGCGCAGAAAGGCGGCCTGAAGGCGGTCGTCGCGGCCGAACGCGCGGCCCGACGCCCCGCCTCCAAACCCGATCGGCTGGAAGAGGCGCGCGAGGCGCTGCGCAACGCGCCGGCCCAGGCCTATGTCGAGCTGGACGACGACACCGATAGCGACGAGGAATTCGCGCTGTTGATGGCACGCCGCCTGCCCGATGGGCGGTTGGCCATAATCGGCGCAATCCCGCACGATACGCCGCTGACCGAACGGGCCATCCGCAAAATCGCAGGATAGATTTGCCGGCCGTTGGCCCGGTCGATTGCAATTGAAAACGCGCCGCCACTCAAAGCTTGAGTAGCCTGGTTTTGGGGCGCATATGCGCCCCATGAACCAGGTTCCGCACGACTCGCTCAGCGAGCAGAACGAAGCCCATATCGCAGCCGTAGCCGACGCCCTTGTGCGTGGCGCGCTGCCCGGGGAAACCGACAATTTCAGCGATACCGAAGCGATGGAAGCGGCGCGCTTTGTCGCCGCCACAGCCTCCGAGCGATCGCCCGGAATGGCCGAAGTCAGCCTGGAATCGATCACCGACGACACGGGCCGGCGGTTCATCCGCATGGCGATCGTCAACGACGACATGCCGTTTATCGTAGATTCGATCACGGGCGCCGTCGGCGCGCACGGACTAACCATCCTCAGACTGCTTCACCCCATCGCCGCCGTGCGGCGCGACGACCGGCATCACATCATCGACTTCAACTCCGAAGACGATGCAGCGGTGCGCGAATCCTTCGTCTATCTCGAAATCGACCGCGCCGATGCGCGCACGCGCCTCGAACTTCTGAGCGACATCCACCAGGTCCTGCTCGACGTCCGCGCTGCGGTGCGCGACTGGCCGGCCATGCAGGAGCGGATAAAGGCGGATGCCGCGGACATCGATAATGACGAAGGCCGAGCCCTGCTGGACTGGTTCGCCAATCATCATTTCACGCAGATCGGCCATTACACCGAAGACCGGGACGGCAATCGCGGCCTGGGCCTCGGCATCTTTCGTAAGCCCGGCCCATCCTGCTGGAATGCGCGCACGCGCGAAGCCGCCTTCGGCTATTTCGAGAATGGCGGCGCGGCGCCTCTGCTTTCCAAGGCGGACCGGATTTCGACCGTGCATCGCCGCGTGCCGCTCGATCTCGCCATCGCGCCGATTTACGAAAAGGGCGAGCTGAAGGAACTCTCCGTCCATGCCGGTCTATGGACCAGCGCCGCGCTCAATGCGCCGGCCGACGAGGTGCCCGTCCTGCGCAAGCGGCTCGAGGCGCTGGAGACGGATCTCGGGTTCGAGCCCAACAGCCATGCGGGCAAGGCGCTCGAACATGCGCTGTCGCGCCTACCGCACGATATCCTGATCGCGTTCGATGCCGAGGCGATGAAACAGGCGGCGCTGACTGCGATGTCGTTGGCCGACCGGCCGCGGCCGAAGCTGCTGCTGGTGAAGGGGCCGATGGGCCGGCACCTGTTCGCCTTTGTCTGGATGCCGCGCGACGAGATGTCGACGAAACGCCGCATAACGATCTCCCGGCGGCTGGAAGAGGCAACCGGTGCGATGATGTCGAGCTGGTCGATCGAGCTCGGAGACGGCGATCTCGCCTTTATCCGCTACACGCTCGATATCGGCGAGCAACCGATCGAGGCGGATCCGGAAGCGCTCGACGCGGAGATCGAGCAGATGGTGCGGGGCTGGTCGCCGGCGGTCGAGGCCGAGCTCAACGAGCGGCTGCCCTCGGCCCGCGCGGCGCGCCTGACGCTCGCCTATGCCAATGCCTTTCCGAACGGATATCGCGGCGAATATGGCGCAGCCGAAGCCGCCAAGGATATCCTCCGGCTCCGGGGCCTGACCGAGCATCAACGCGGCGTCCGCCTGTACCGACTGGAAGGGGACAAGGGCTCCCAGCTTCGGCTCAAACTCTATCGACGCGGTACATCCATACCGCTGTCCGACACCGTGCCGGTGCTCGAAAATTTCGGTTTTCGGGTACTCGAGGAAATACCGACTCCGCTCGATGGCGGGCGGCTGGGCTATATTCACGATTTCCTGCTTGAGATCGACGACGCCCCCGATCTCGACGATCTGATCGACCATGCCGGGATCAAGGAAGGCGCGCTTTCAGCGGTCTTGGAAGGCCGCGCGGAAAATGACGAGTTCAACCAGCTCATCATCTCGGTCGGGCTGAACCCGCGCGATGTGACTTTGCTGCGCGCGTGGTTCCGCTATCTGCGCCAGACCGGGCTCAGCTACGGCCTGGCGACGGTCGTCGAAACGTTGCGCGACGAACCCGATATCAGCCGTTCGATAATCGATCTGTTCGACACGTTGCATAATCCGGATTTCGAGGGCGACCGCGAGGCGGAGACCGAGGCCATCAACCGCCGGATCGACAGCGCGCTGACGAGGGTCGCGGCGATCGACGACGACACGATCCTGCGCGCGATCCGGTCCGTCGTAACCGCGTGCCTCAGAACGAACGCCTTTTCCTCGGCGGCCAACGAAGCGCTGGCCTTCAAGCTCGACAGTGCGGGCATTCCCGGCCTTCCAGCGCCGATCCCCTGGCGCGAAATCTGGGTCTACAGCCCGCGCGTCGAGGGCATCCATCTGCGCGGTGGGCCGATCGCACGCGGCGGGCTGCGCTGGTCCGACCGGCGCGACGATTTCCGCACGGAAATCCTCGGCCTGATGAAAGCGCAACTCGTCAAAAATGCCGTTATCGTGCCGACCGGCGCCAAGGGCGGCTTCTTCGCCAAAGCGCTGCCGAACCCGGCGGAAGATCGCGACGCCTGGATCGCGGAAGGTACGGAGAGCTATCGCATCTTCATCCGCACGCTGCTTTCGGTGACCGACAATCTCGTCGAAAGCGACGTCGTCCATCCCGACCGCGTCGTCATCCACGATGGCGAAGACCCCTATTTCGTCGTCGCCGCCGACAAGGGCACGGCGAGCTTCTCGGATGTCGCCAACGCAATTGCGCTGGAGCGCAAATTCTGGCTCGGCGACGCGTTCGCGAGCGGCGGCGGCCATGGCTATGACCATAAGGCGATGGGCATCACCGCCAAGGGCGCCTGGGTGTCCGTCCAGCGGCATTTCCTCGAATTGGGCATCGATGTGCAGACCGACCCGATCAGGGTGGCCGGTTGCGGCGATATGTCAGGCGATGTGTTCGGCAACGGCATGTTGCTGTCGAAGGCGATCAAGCTCGTCGCGGCCTTCGATCATCGTCATATTTTCCTCGATCCCGATCCCGACCCGGCCGCGAGCTGGACCGAGCGGGCGCGCATCTTCGAGCTGCCCCGGTCGAGCTGGGAGGAGTATGATGAAAAGCTGATCTCGAAAGGCGGCGCCATCTTTCCGCGGAGCATGAAGGAAATTCCACTCTCGCCCGAAGTGCGCGAGATGCTGGACGTGACCGAGGAGGTGATGCGCCCGTCGGAGTTGATCTCGGCGATCCTGAAAGCCGAGATCGACCTGATCTGGTTCGGCGGCATCGGCACGTACATAAAGGCATCGAGCGAAGCGCATGTCGAGGTCGGCGATCCGGCCAACGACAAGCTGCGCGTGAACGGCAAACAGGTCCGCGCCAAGGCGATCGGCGAGGGCGCCAATCTCGGTCTCACCCAGGCGGGCCGGATCGAGTTCGCCATGCATGGCGGGCGGATCAACACCGACTTTATCGATAACAGCGCGGGCGTCGATTGCTCGGATAACGAGGTCAATATCAAGATTCCGCTCAACCGGTTGATGCTGGAAGGCGGACTGGAATTCGACGATCGCAACGCGCTGCTTGCCGAGATGACGGATGAGGTCGCGGCGCTCGTGCTCGAGGACAACCGCCTGCAAACCCTCGCACTGTCGCTTGCCGAGCATGACGGATTCGAATCCCTGCCGAGCCAGGTCAGGGTGATCGAGATCCTCGAGGCGGGCGACCGGATCGATCGCGGTGTCGAAGGGCTGGGGACGAATGAGGAGCTGTTGCGACGGGGTAACGACAATCTCGGCCTAACCCGGCCAGAACTCTCGGTCCTGCTGGCGCACAGCAAGCTTGCGATGCAGGACGCCGTCGAACGCACCGGACTGCCGCAGGACCCGATGTTCGATCCCCTGCTGCGCCACTCTTTCCCGGCCGCCATGCGCGAGGGTTTCGGAGAAGCGATCGACAATCACCGGCTGCGCCGCGAGATCATCTCGACCAAGATCGCCAACCGGGTCATCAACAGGCTCGGTTTCGTTATGCCGTTCGAACTGTCCGAGGAAGAAGGCACAGGCCTGGCCCATATCGCGGTTACATATTTCACGGCGGATACGCTGTTCGATCTCGAAACGCTTTGGTCCGATATCGAAGCGGCGGATATCGGCGAAATCGAAAGGCTGCGGTTGTTCAACATGGCACAGGCCAACCTGCGGCTGCCGATGGCCGACCTTCTGCGAGTCAGCCAGGAGACCTCCAATCCGAGCGATCTCGCCGCGCGGCTCGGCCCGGGCGTCGAGCGCCTCAATACCGCGCTCGACGAACTGCTGAAGGATGAATCGCGAACGCTTTCGGCGACCATGCACCAGCAGGTCGCCGATATCGATGTCGACGCGGCCTTGGTCGATCGGATCATTCGGATCGCGGAGCTCAAAGGCGCGGTTACGACGTCCGATCTTGCCGCGCAGCTTGACGTCGGCGAGCTTGAGGTCGCGCGTGCCTATACGCGGCTAGGCGAAGCTCTCGGCCTTGACTGGGCAAATGGCGTCGCTTTGCGCTTCGGTTCGCACGATCCGTGGGAGCGGGTGCTGGCCGCCGGCCTGAGTCGCGATTTCGAGCAGCTGCGCCTCGATTTCCTGTTGCGCGCCAGCACCGGCGATCCTGAGGCGGACGTCGAGAATTGGCTGCGGTTGCACCGACCCCGGATCAAGCAGTTTACCGATCTCATCGCGCGCGCCCGGCTCGCCTCGGCGCCAAGCGCCGCGATGCTTGCGCAGATCGGCGCCCAGGCTCGTATCCTGCTCGGTCGCGAGAGCTAGCGTCTAGTTCGCCCGGCCAGCTTCGGCATAGAGCCAGCTTCTCAACGCGCTGGCGAGATTGGGTGGGTCTTCGGCCTCCAGCCGATCGGCATCGATCCGCGCGACCAGCGCACTGAGCGGCAACCGCGCTTGCCGGGCCGCCCGCTCGAGCCCTTCCCAGAACAACGGCTCGAGCGTGATCGACGTCTGGTGCCCGGCGATGGTGATGCTGCGCTTGACGGGCGGCCGATACATGTCGTGCGCATCCGGCATGCCGTCGCGCGGCGCCATCAGTACATGTGCTGTCCGCCATTGATCGACATGGTCGATCCGGTGACGAAACCCGCTTCTTCGGAACACAGAAACGCCACGCCGCGCGCAATTTCCTCGGCCTGGCCGAGCCGGCCCACGGGAATTTTCGCGACGATCTTCTCCAGCACAGGCTCGGGCACGGCCGCCACCATATCGGTATCGATATAGCCGGGCGCGAGCGCGTTGACGGTCACCCCCGCCTTCGCGCCTTCCTGCGCCAGCGCCTTGGTAAATCCGTGAATGCCGGATTTCGCGGCCGCATAGTTGACCTGGCCATACTGACCGCCCTGCCCGTTGATCGAACCGATATTGACGATCCGGCCCCAGCCGCGTTCGCGCATGCCGGGGAAACAGGCCTTGGCCATGTTGAAGCAACCGCCCAGATTGACGCGCATCACCTCGTTCCAATCCTCGAAGCTCATCTTGGCGAGCGTGCCGTCCCGCGTGATACCCGCATTGTTGACGAGGACATCGACGGGGCCGACTTCCTCGGCCACCTTCGCGCATCCTTCCTGGGATGCATCGAAATCGCCGACGTCCCATTTACGCGCGGCGATCCCGGTCCGGTCAGTGAATTCTCGCGCCTTTTCGTCATTCCCGCCATAATTGGCGACGACCGTCATCCCCTGATCCTTCAGCGCTACGCTGATCGCCTCGCCGATGCCCCGGGTGCCGCCTGTCACAATCGCAACGCGCTCCATATCCTATCCTCTTCCTGTTTTATCGGTTTGTCCGATGTTTAGGGTAGAGCTTTGCCGCCGCGCAAGCGCTAACCGGCATGTTTGGGAAACGGACACCTCGAGCTATTAGACCCCGGTTAACCATAGGCGGCAAGCGAACGCTCACCATTATCGCCTATCGTAAGCCCATGGAGTTACGTACGATCGTCAGCGAAACCGATGATGATCGCCGCCCCAACTGGGCGGTGAGGATGGGGCTCGCGCCGACCACCAGTCCGTTCGAGACGGAAAACCAGTTGCGCAAGGTGCACCGGGCAACCGCCCTGTGGCCGCCGGTAATCTACGCCCAACTGGCGGCCATCACGATCATATTGACGCTGACCATTGCCGGCGGTGCGCACGACCTGGCCGCGCAGGCCGGCCTGTACGCGGGAATTCTGCTGGGCGTCAGTCTGGTCGTGCTGCTGGTGAGCCGGAGCGAGGCCTTCAAACGCACCAGGCCGCATCTTGTGACGCTTTTCTCGCTGCCTGTAGCCGTCGCTTTGGGCGCAAGCCTGACACTGCTTGGTTGGCAGGTCGCGCCGCTTATGGGCGGCGTCACCGGATGGCTGTGCATCGTCGCGGTCAGCCTGAGCGCGATCCTGATGCTGACCGCATTGATGCCCATGCACGCGACTGCCCTGTTTTTTTTCGGTTCGACGGTGATTACCGGGGCTGTTCAAGCCGGGAATTATCAGATTGCCGTGGTTGGAATAGTCATATTTGCATGTTTCTGGATCGCCAGTCTGGTCAATGCCCGGCTCGATGCCCATGAGAGCGAGATCCGCGAAAAAAGCGATCGAAGTGCGCTTCGGGCGAACCGGCTGCTCGAAGAATTCGAAGCGAATGGCAATGGCTGGTTCTGGGAAACGGATCGGAGCGGCACTCTCGTCTATCTTTCGCCGCGGTTGGTCAGCGCGCTCAATCGCCCCGCGCACGAACTGATCGGCAAACCGTTTACCGCGCTGATCCGCAGCGAAGGCGGATCGCTGGACGGCGAACGGACTTTGGGCTTCCATCTGTCGACCCGCAGCGCGTTCACCGACGTTACGGTTCAGGCCGATTTCCATGAAGAAGAATTATGGTGGTCCATATCGGGCCGCCCGATCATCGATCAGATCGGGCAGTTTCGCGGTTATGCCGGAAGCGGCACCGACCTGACCGAAAAGCGGCGATCCGATGCGGAAGTCAATCGTCTCGCCCGGTATGATGCGCTGACCGGTCTCGCCAATCGCCAGGAAATGCGTCTCGCTCTGGAGCGAGCGCTGGGCGAGAATGAGGGCGAGGTCGAGGAGGTCGCGCTATTCCTGCTCGATCTCGATCGGTTCAAAGTCGTCAACGACACGATGGGCCATCCGGTCGGCGATGAACTGTTGAAACAAGTATCCACGCGCCTGTTCCGCGTCGTCGGCAATCTCGGGATGGTCGGTCGGCTTGGCGGTGACGAATTCGAGGTCGTACTGCCCGAGTTCATCGATCCGAAAAAAGCGGCGGAGCTCGCCCGGCAGATCATCGGCGAATTGTCGCAACCCTATATGATCGACGGCGTAACGCTGACGATCGGCTGCTCGATCGGCATCGCCACGGCGCCGGAAAGCGGAAAGACATCCGAAGAGCTGGTCCGCAACGCCGATCTCGCGCTCTATGCCGCCAAGGCCGATGGCCGCGGCGTGCATCGCTTCTACGAGCGCGAAATGCATGCGGGCGCCAAGAAGCGCAAGCGGGTCGAAGACGATCTGCGCATCGCCCTGACCAAGGACGAATTGCATGTCGCCTATCAGCCCCAGGTCAGCACGACGACCGAGAAGATCGTCGGCTATGAAGCGCTGGTGCGCTGGAATCATCCGAGCCGCGGCGCGATATCGCCCGAAGACTTCGTGCCGGTCGCCGAGGATATCCGCCTGATCGAGCAGATCGGCGAATGGATTTTGCGTAAATCCTGCGAGGATGCGGCCAAATGGCCCGGTAACGCACGGGTTGCCGTCAACGTATCGCCGATCCAGTTCGCCAATCCGAATTTTCCGAAGATCGTGACCAGCGCGCTGGCCAATGCCGAACTCGCGCCCGAAAGACTGGAGCTCGAACTGACGGAATCGGTGTTCCTCGACGAGGGCAGCGATACAGTCACCATGTTCAAGACGCTCAAACGGATCGGCGTGCGTCTCGCGCTCGACGATTTCGGGACCGGCTATTCGGCGCTCGGCTATCTGAAGACCGCGCCGTTCGACAAGATCAAGATCGACCAGTCCTTCATCCGCGGCGCCGCCGTCGTCGGCAACCGCAACGCCGCGATCATCAAGGCGATCGTGTCGCTCGCGGAGACGCTCTACATGGAAACCACGGCCGAGGGCGTGGAGATGGAAGACGAGATCGAATTGGTCAAACAGCTCGGCTGCTCACATATCCAGGGCTATATTTACGGCAAGCCCATGCCGCATGAGGAAGTCCTCAAACAGCTGGGAGAAAACAAGGGCATTGCCATGGCGCAAGGCCATCGGGCCAGCCGCAGCCCCCGCCGGCGCATTCTACGATCCACCAATCTGGACGTCGATGGCGGCAGCCGCAAAGGCGTGATCCGCAACATCTCGGCCACCGGCGCCATGATCGAGGGTATCGGCGAAATCGACGGCGGGACGGACATCCTGATCGAAGTGATCGAGGGCCAGATGTTCAAGAGCACCGTCCGCTGGTCCGACAAGGAACGGATCGGTATCGAATTCGCCCGCAACTTCGACCTGGAACGCCTCAACGAATCCGCGGAGAAGCCGAAACCCTCCGTGCTGCGCGCCGCGTCCGGCTAGTCGATCCAGCCGGCAATTTCGCGGCGGATGATCGTTTCGAGCATCTTCATGCCGGGTTCGCTCGCGTTGAGGCAAGGAATATAGGCGAAATCGGTACCGCCCGCCGCGCGAAAATCGTCGCGCCCTTCCATCGCCAGCTCTTCCAGCGTTTCGAGGCAATCGACCGAAAAACCCGGCGCGAAAATCGCGACCTTGCGAATATCCTTTTCCGGCAAGGCCTGAAGCAGATCGGCCGTCGCCGGTTCCAGCCATTTCGCATTGCCGAAGCGGGACTGGAAAGTCGTGAACAATGGCCGGCCCAGTTTCTCACTCAGCAAGCGGGCCGTCTTCTGGCACTGGCAATGATAGGGATCGCCGAGTTCGAGTGTCCGGCGCGGCATGCCGTGAAAACTCGCGATCAGCGCTTCGGGCTGGAAATCGAGTTCGGCCAGGCCGGTGCGGATGGATGCCGCCAGCGCGTCGATATAGGCCGGATCGTCATGATAGGGCGGCAAGGTCCTGAGCGTCGGCTGCCAGCGCATCTCGGCAATTTCTGAACCCGCCTCGTCGACCGCGGTTGCCGTCGTCGCACCGCAATATTGCGGGTAGAGCGGCGCGAGCAGTATCCTCTCGCAGCCCATCGCCTTCATCTGTTCGAGGCGAAACCCGATTCCCGGACGTCCATAGCGCATGGCATAGCTTACATGCACTTCATCGCCGAGGCTTTGCTGCAATCCTTCGACCTGTTGCTTCGTATGGACGGCGAGCGGCGAGCCTTCCTCCATCCAAACCTTCGCATAGGCGGCGGCCGACCGCCGCGGGCGCGTGCTGAGCACGAGGCCGTACAGGATCGGCTTCCAGATGATATCGGGGATCTCGATGACCCGTTTATCCGAGAGGAACTCGGCCAGGTACCGCCGCACCGCCGGCACCGTCGGTTCGTCCGGCGTGCCGAGATTGACCAGCAACACGCCGACCTTGGGCGGCACGATGTCCGGGTGAAAATCGGGTTTCTCGGTCATGCAACTCCGCCCACGACGAAGGGAATAGAGCGCAGCCGCTGGCCTGTCGCGGCAAAAATCGCGTTGCCGATAGCCGGCGCGACCGGCGGTACGGCGATCTCGCCGACCCCGCCCGGTTCCGCGTCGCTGTCGATCAGCTCGATCTCGATATCGGGCACATCGGCCAGGATCGGCAGGTCCATATCGGTGAAATTATAGGCCGTCGGCTCGTCTTCCGCATAGCCGATCGCCCGGCCCAGCGCCTGCGACATGCCGAAAATGATACCGCCTTCGATCTGTTGCCGGACGATCTCGGGATTGATGATGCGGCCGCAATCGACCGCCGCCGATACGTTCTGCAGAACCGGCCGCTGATCGTCGCCGATCCCGACGCGGACGACCAGTGCGACATGGCTGCCGAAACAGCTATGCGCGGCGAGCCCCATGCCGCCGCCCTGCTCGCCGCCGTCCCAGCCGCCCAAAGTGGCCGCGGTGGTGAGGCAGCGCGCGAGACGGGGGGCGTCACCGAGCATAGCGATCCGGAAGGACAGCGGCTCGATACCCGCCTGCAGGGCCAGTTCGTCGATGAAGCATTCGGTGAAGAATGCCGTATAGCTGTGCCCGACTGACCGCCAGATACCGGTTTCGACACCGATATCGACCGGCATATGTTCGAGCGCGATGTTGGGAATTGCGTATGCTGGGCGCGCACCCTCGACGGCTCCGGCTTCAGGCTCGTCGACCTCGCCGATCAGCATATTCGGCATGATCCGCTGGAACATCTGGTTGTTGGTCGAGGGCACGGCGATGCGGCTGTGCCACGCGGCGATCGAGTTGTCCGGCGCGAGCTTGGCCGTCAGCCGCCCGCGTGCGGCTGGACGGTAATAATCGCTGCGCGTCTCTTCCTCGCGCGACCATGTGAGCTGCACCGGCCGGTTCATCCGCCGGGCGATAATCGCGACCTGCACTGCCGCATCGTGCTCGATCTTGCGCCCGAATGCGCCCCCAAGCAGCATGGGATAGACCGTCACCTGATTTTCGCTATAGCCGATAGCCTTGGCGACCGCCGCCCGCATCAGGCCCGGCGCCTGGGTCGGCGCCCAGATTTCGAGCCGGTCATTCTCAACCCGCGCGGTCGCGGTCAACGGCTCGATCGCCGCATGCGGGGCGAGACCGACATCATAGGTTGCGCGATGCGCACCTGATGTCCCGAACGCTGCCGCCAGATCGCCCTCGCTGACGAAGCGGCGTCCATTGTCGCCATCGAGAGCCGTCTGCAGCGCCTCGCTTATGCTGGCATCGTCGACAACGCCTGCATCGTCGCTTTCCCATTCGGCCGCGAGCGCCTCCACACCGCGATTGGCGGCCCACCAGTTGGTCGCGACACAGGCCGCGAAACGCGGATTTTCGACGATCGCCGTTACGCCGAACACATTGTTCGCCGCATCGCGATTGACCGCGCCGAGCCGGTGGCGGCGCGAGGGCGCCTGGCGCGCGGCGGCAAAGACCATCTCCGGCAGGCGCACATCGCCGGCATAACGCGCCGATCCATCGACCTTGGAGGGCAGGTCGATACGCGGCATGGGCTGACCGGTGATCGGACGTGCGGCCAAACTGCGCAAAGTGAGCGGGTCCGGCGGGGAATAATCGGCGGCCTCGGCGGCCAGCTCTCCAAACCGCAGCCGCTGCTCGCCATATGTTACGAAACCGTCGGCCGTCTCGCAGGCTTCCCAGTCAACGTTCCAGCGCGCGGCCGCCGCCTTGCAGAGAACCGCGCGCGCTGCCGCGCCGGCCTCCCGGAACCGCTGCTCGAAGCCGCGCACCGATGTCGAGCCGCCAGTAATCATCAGCGCATTGCGGACCGCGAATTCGCGCACCGCCCATTGGCCGATCGACCCGAACAAGCCGTTCTCTGCCTCGCCCGTCACGAGGAAATCATTGGCATAGAGCGGATTGATCGGCGCGGTTTCGACGCCGACCGTGCGCCAGTCCGCGCCCAATTCGTCGGCCAGCGCCTGCGGCAAGGCGGTCCAGACGCCCTGCCCCATTTCGGCCTGCGGCACGACGACGCTGACATTGCCGTCCTCGCCGATCTTGAGAAAGGCGTTGAAGATCGTCTCGCCCTCATTGGCGATCAGATTATGCACATATTGGCGTGGCCAGACCGCCCAGGCGACAGCCAGACCGGCACCGACCCCGCCCCCGATCAGGACGCGGCGGCGCGTGATTCCAAAGCGCGACTTCTCCGACATGCGTGGCTCTGTAGAGACTGCCGCCCCGTGACGCTAGCCGCACCCGAGAACAGGGAGGAAAAGAACATGCCGACGACGACCGCCATCGCGCCGGACTATGCCTTTTCCGCTGTCTCGACTTTCACAAAAGCCAGAAATGCGAGACCGATCGCGAACAGAATCGCAATCGACGCCATGCCGATCCGCTGGCTGTTGAAGGCGGTCGTGAAGACCTGGACGAGCAACGGGCCGAGCCATACCGTGACCGTACCGGCAATCGCGTAGAGGCCGAAAAATTCGCCGCTGCGGCCCGGCGGGGCGAGCGTAACGAGCATCGTCCTGCTCGAGGAGATGCTCGCCGTCGCGGTCACCGCGAGCGCGGCAGCCAAACCAAGATAGGCGAGATCGGACAGATCCTGGAATACCAGCCCGTCCCAGACCTGATAATTGTCGATCAGGCCGAAAAACAGCGTCTCGTTAGTGATCGACAGTTGTAGCGCCAGCACCGCGACCATGCCGAGTATTTCCAGAATCAGCGCCATCTTCACCCCGACCCGATTGTCGAGCCAGCCGCCGACGAGCCCGCCGAGAAAGGCCCAGGCCGAGGCGAAAATCGCATAGCCGGTCATCTCGAGGAATCCCCATTCGAGGAACAGCGAGACATAGACCGCGCCGAGCGCAAGCAGCGCCGCCATCGCATCGGCATAGAACATGCGCGCGATCAGGAATTTCATGAGCTGCGCATATTTGGCCGCCTCGCGCACCGTCCGCACGACACTTTTGGCGCCGTCGACCGCGGCCATCGTCCAGCTCGCGCCGGGACGGCCCGGGTCCTTGGCATAAAGGAAAAAGGGGATCGCAAAGAGCGCAAGCCATACCGCGCAAAGCGGTCCGGCAATGCGCATATGTTCATAGCGTTCCAGCGCGAACCCGAATTGCGGTTCGGCGAAGGGCCAGCCGATCGATCCGGGCAGCGCGAACAGCCCGACGAGCGCTACGAACATCAGTGTTGCAGCAAGGTTGCCGAGCCCCAGACCGAGCCCGCTGATCATCGGCAACGCTTCGGGCCGCCCGGCGGCGGTCAGCATCGAATTATGGGTGACCTCGGAGTAGGTGTAGCAGACATAGGCCACGACGAGGATCGCCATCACCGCGCCGGTCGGCAAACCCTCTTCGCCCGGTATCGCATACCAGAGCAGCCAGGACATGACCGCGATCGTGCCGAGCATGACGGCGAGGATCGGCTTGCGCCGGCCGCCGCGATCGAGCGCCGCGCCGAGGAACGGCGCGGTCAGCGCGGCAATCAGCCCGGCCCATTTCGTCACCGAGGCGATGGCCGCCTGGCCGCGCGCATTGGCCGTCTGCTGCGCGGTTTCGGCATCGAGCCCGGTCAGTTCGCCGCTCGCCAATATGTCCGCGCCGACGATATCGCGCGCAAAATAGGGCGCGAAAATATAGATGACGATCAGGATGTAATAGGGATTGCGCGCCCATTCGAAGATCGCCCAGGCGAAACCGGTCCTGCCCAATGCGCCGCCCTCGCCGTGATGGGCCACGGGCGCGACGGTCTGGGCGTGAGATGCGATCTCAGAGGCCCTTGGCGATATACTGACTCTTTTCGGACCGCATGGCGATCACATCATTTTCGGTGTGCCGAACACCCGCATGATTTCGGGCTCGAAGCTCTCCAGGCTGTCCACCTCGAAATCCGGATCGAAGGCCGGCGCGTCCCACTCGTCGACGAGTTTGCAGGCGAGCGGGTACCAGCTCTTGTCCTTGTGGTCCTCGCGCATCGTCGTCGATTTGCCGAGATAGTTGTAATAATAGGCGCCTTGGAAATCCTGGTGATATTTGATGACGTTGTAGAGATCGTCGCTGACATAGGGCTTCAGGATTTCCGCCGCGATCGCCCCGTGATTGGGCACCGACATCGTCTTGCCGATATCGTGACAGAGCGCGGCGACGACTTCCTCGTCGCTGGCGCCCGAACGCCGGGCCAGCGTCGCCGTCATCAGCGAATGCTGGAGCTGGTCGCATCCGAAGCCCAGCGTCAGTTCGCCGAGATCTTCGAGGTGCTTGAGAATGCGCTTGGGCGCATCGCTCTTGTAATGATCCTGATGCTCTTTCGCGATCACCATCCAGTGTTCGGGTTTGCCGTCCTGCATCCGTGTAAAGGATTTCGCCCCCCCGTTCGTCTGTGCTTCCGCTTCTGGTGCTTGCGTAGCCATTTCACTCTCTCCCGCGCCGATTGCCGACGGCGCTTTCCGTTTTCGTCTGCCACCATTATGAGGGCAAAAACGCGAAGGGGAAAGCCTTGGACTTTCTGGCACCAATATTGGCGACAACCGGAGACTATCTGCGGTTCGAAGATCTCGGCCTTTCGCCGATCGCGCTCGATCTCGGCTTCTTCCAGCTCAGATGGTACAGCCTCGCCTATATCGCCGGTATCGTCGTCGGCTGGTGGTATCTGCTCAAGCTCATCGCCCAGCCCGGCGCGCCGATGGCCAGGCGCCATGCGGACGATCTTGTGTTTTACGCCACGCTCGGCATCCTGCTCGGCGGGCGGCTCGGCTATGTAATCTTCTACAAGCCGCTCGAATATCTGGAAAATCCTGCCGACATCATCCGGGTCTGGGACGGCGGCATGTCCTTCCATGGCGGCGTGATCGGGGTCAGCCTCGCCATCCTGTTCATGGCCTGGAAGAACAAGCTGAGCTGGTTGCGGATTCACGATTATGTCGCCTGCACGATCCCGTTCGGCATGTTTTTCGGGCGCATGGCCAATTTCGTGAATGGCGAGCTATGGGGCCGCGAAACGACGGTGTCCTGGGCGATGCGATTCGTCGAGGTGCAGAACGGCAATGCGGTATTGGGACCGCCACGACATCCGAGCCAGCTCTATCAGGCGGGGCTCGAAGGCGTCGGGATATTCCTGCTGCTCTGGTTCCTGTTCTGGAAAACGGACGCGCGCCGCTATCCCGGCATGCTGGTCGGCGCTTTCCTGATGAGCCTTGGCGCCGCGCGCTTCACGGTCGAATTTTTCCGCCAGCCCGACGAGCATCTCGGCCTGCTCAGCCTCGGCCTCTCCATGGGGCAATGGCTGACGATACCGATGCTGATCCTCGGCGCCTGGCTGATCGCGACCGCCAAGGGCCGCGCGAACAGCATCAAACCCGTTCCGCCAGCGGCAGATGCCGCCTGAGGCCAAGCCGCTCGCTGAGCGTCTGGCCGGCCTGATCGCCGCCACCGGCCCGATTTCGCTCGCGCAATATATGGCCGAGGCCAATGCGCATTATTATGCGAGCCGCGACCCTTTCGGCTCCGAGGGCGATTTCGTCACTGCGCCCGAGATCAGCCAGATGTTCGGCGAGCTGACGGGTCTGTGGCTCACCGATCTGTGGACGCGGGCCGGATCGCCGCAGGACGCGCATTATGTCGAGCTCGGCCCGGGGCGCGGCACGCTGGCCGAAGATGCGCTCCGGGCGATGCGCGCGGTGCGCTTCGAGCCGCCGATCCATCTCGTCGAAACCAGCCCGGTGCTGCGCCAGAACCAGGCGACCCGCCTGCCCACGGCCCGCTGGCACGACGATATCAACAGCCTGCCCGATACCGGCCCGTTGCTGGTCGTCGCCAACGAGTTTTTCGATGCGCTGCCGATCCGGCAAGTGCTGCGCACCGATAGCGGCTGGCGCGAGGTGATGGTCGATCATCGCGACGGGGCTTTCGTCCCGACCGCATCGGGGCCGGCATTGGACGATCTGGTGCCCGAGCCGCTGCGCGGTGCACCGGTCGGCAGCGTCATCGAAACCTCGCCCGCTATCGAAAGCGTGGCACGCGCGCTCGCCGAGCGTATTGCGAAACAGGGCGGCGCGGCGTTGATCGTCGATTATGGTTATGAGGGGCTGGCGACCGGCGACACATTGCAGGCCGTATCGCGCCACGAGCATGCAGACATCTTCGCCGAGCCGGGCGAACGCGACCTGACCGCCCATGTCAATTTCGCCGTTCTGGACACGATAGGCCGGGGCGCAGGACTGACCGTGCACGGCCCGATCGACCAGGGGCAGTGGCTGGAATCGCTCGGTATCGGCGCGCGGACGGCGGCGCTGGTCAAGGCCGCTCCGCATCGGCAAACGGAACTGGTTGCCGCGCGCGACCGCCTGACCCGGACTGACGAAATGGGAACGCTTTTCAAGGCGCTGGCCATGATCGGTCCGGATTGGCCCGTACCTGCCGCTTTCTGAATCACCGCGTTGCAACGGCGGGAAACGCCGCTAAGAAGACCGGCCCGATACTGAGCGGGCAGGAGATTCATGGCCGCAACACTCGAGATTATTCGCGCCGAAGCGCTTGGCGATGTCGCCCATGGCTTTCTCGCGCGCACCGGCGGCGCGTCCGCGGGCATCTATGAGAGCCTGAACGTCGGGCTGGGATCGGACGATATCAAATCGGATGTCGATACGAACCGGCGCCGGGCCGTCGAAGCCGTCGCGCCCGATGCGGCGCTCGTGACGCTGCACCAGGTGCATTCGTCCGACGCGATCCGGATAACCCACGCCTTTCCCGACGACGACCGGCCCGAGGCCGATGCGATGGTCACCGACAGGCCCGGCCTCGCGCTCGGCATATTGACCGCCGATTGCGCGCCGATCCTGCTCGCGGACCGGCATGCCGGCGTCATCGGCGCGGCCCATGCCGGATGGAAAGGCGCGATGACGGGCGTCGCCAAATCCGTGGTCGATGCGATGGAAGAGCTGGGCGCGGAGCGCAACCGTATCGTAGCAGCCATCGGTCCGTGCATCGGGCGCGGCTCTTACGAGGTGGACGACGATTTCCGCAAACGGTTCGAAGCGATCGAACCCGAAAACGAGCAATATTTCCGCGACGGCGCGCCCGGCCATCATTATTTCGATCTCGAAGCCTATGTCGCCGCCTGGCTCGCCTTTGCCGGCGTGCAGACGGTCGAGACGCTCGGTCTCGACACCTATACCGACGAAGACCGTTTCTTCAGCTATCGCCGCGCCACGCATCGCGGCGAACCCGGCTATGGACGCCAGCTATCGGCGATCGCGCTCTGAAGAGAGCCGTCATTCCCGCGAAGGCTGGAATCCCGCTGCCTTTACTCGCCTACAAGCGCATGCTTCGGTGATGGAAAGGCGAAAAGCAGGATTGATCTGTGATCAGCTTTGCTTCCCCGCTTACGCGGGAATGACCAAGGGGGATTCATGACAGCGAAGAAAGCGGGATTTTTCGGCGGTCTGACGCTGTTCGCAATCCTTCTCACGCTCCCCGCCCCCGGCGGTATGCCGGTCGAGGCGTGGCGCGTCACGGCGCTGGTGGTCCTCATGGCGAGCTGGTGGATGACGGAAGCGTTGCCGCTGACGGCCACCGCGCTGCTGCCGTTCGTCACCCTGCCCTTCACGGGCGTGATGACGACCGGCGAGGTGGCGAGTGCCTATTATTCGCCGATCTTGTTCCTGATATTGGGCGGCGCGTTTCTGGCGCTCGCCATCGAGCGAACCGGGCTGCACCGGCGGCTCGCGCTGGCGATCATCGGGCGCGCCGGGAAGACCGCCTGGGGCCTGCTCTTCGCTTTCATGGCCGCCACCGCGATCCTCTCGATGATCGTCTCCAACACATCGACGACACTGATCATGGTGCCGATCGCCATCGCGGTCTTGGCGGCGGGCGGCGTCGCGGAAGGCGAGACCAAGGGGTTCGCCGGCGCGCTCTTGATGGGCATCGCCTTTTCCGCCTCGATCGGCGGGATCGGCACGCTTGTCGGTTCGCCGACCAATGCCATCGCCGCGGGCCTGATGAACCGTACCATCGGCACGGAGATCGATTTCCTGACATGGGCTATGTTCGGCCTGCCGGTCGTTGCGCTCGGCATACCGCTCTGCCTGTTCATCCTCGTGCGAATGCAGCGGGTCAGCCGAACCGCTTTCGACACGGCCGCCGCCGAAGCCGCCATCGGCGATCCGGGGGAATGGTCGGGCGCGGAGAAGCGTCTGATGCCGGTCATCATGCTGGTGGTCGCGGGCTGGATCGCGCTGCCTTTCATCAAGACCTATCTGCCCGACGGCGCGATCCATGACGGCACCATCGCGATCCTTGGCGGACTGCTGCTCTTCGTCCTGCCCGACGGCAGCGGGCGTCCGATGCTCAACTGGCCCGAAGCCAATCGCGCGCCATGGGACGTGATCATGCTGTTCGGCGGCGGCCTCGCACTGGCCTCGGGCATCATGGCGTCCGGGCTCGGCGGCTGGCTGGGCGAGGCGCTGGAGCCGCTGCAGGTCGTGGACGTCATCATTATCGCGCTGGCGGTGACCGCGCTCGTCGTGCTCGTCACCGAATTTGCCTCCAATGTCGCGACTGCAAGCGCCGTCATCCCGGTCGTCGCGGCGCTGATCGTCGCGACCGGCGCGGACCCGATGCTGCTCGCCATGCCCGCCGCGATGGCCGCAAGCTGGGGCTTTATGCTGCCCTCGGGCACCGGCCCGAACGCCATCGCCTGGGCATCCAATCACATCGCGTTGCCGAGCATGTTGAAATCCGGCTTCCTGTTGGATATTTGCGGGATCCCGATGATCGTCCTTGTCACATGGGGCGTCGCGGCTTTGGCCGGTTGAGGGAGATGCGCTCCTTGGAGGTAGGAGCGCCGGGCCTTCGCCGTCTTTATCGAGCTCCTGCCTTCCTAGGAGCGTAAACTGGAAGGCTCGTCCGCTATGACCGACGGAACCGAAGACAATCCACGCGACCTCACCGGCACGACCCCGCGCCGCAAACCGAAACCCGAAATCGAGAAGATCGGCAATCGCAAGCTGAAGCCCGCGACGCTGATGATGGGGCACGGCTTCGATCCGGCGCTGTCCGAAGGCTCCCTGAAACCGCCGATCTTCCTGACCTCGACCTTCGCTTTCGAAAACGCCGCCGCCGGCAAGCGCCATTTCGAAGGGATCACCGGCAAGCGGCCGGGCGGCGCGGAGGGCCTTGTCTATTCGCGCTTCAATGGGCCGAACCAGGAAATTTGCGAAGACCGGCTATCGGTCTGGGAAGAGGCCGAAGAAGCGCTCGTATTCTCGAGCGGCATGTCGGCCATCGCCACCGTGCTCCTCGCCAATGTCCATCAGGGCGATGTCGTCGTTCATTCCGGCCCGCTCTACGCGGCGACCGAAACGCTGATCAATCGCGTGCTCGGCCGGTTCGGCATCACCTTTTTGGATTTCCCCGCCGGCGCGAGCCGCGAGGATGTCGATGCGGTGCTCGAAAAGGCCAAGACCATGGCCACCGGATCGGGCAAGGTCGCGATCGTCTATCTCGAAAGTCCGGCCAACCCGACCAATGCGCTGGTCGATATCGAGATGGTGAAGGAGGCGCGCGACGCCGCGTTCGGCGCAGACGGGCCACCCATCGCAATGGACAACACCTTTCTCGGGCCGCTCTGGCAGCAGCCGCTCAAACATGGCGCGGACATCACCATCTATTCGCTGACCAAATATGTCGGCGGACATAGCGATCTCGTCGCGGGCGGTGTGATGGGCTCAAAGGCGCATCTCGATCCGATCCGCGCGATGCGCAACACGATCGGGACGATCACAGATCCGAACACGGCCTGGATGCTGCTCCGCAGCCTCGAAACCGTCGAGCTGCGCATGACGCGGGCGGGCGAAAATGCCGAAAAGGTCTGCGCCTTTCTGCGCGACCATCCCAAGGTGGAGGGGCTCGGCTATCTCGGCTTTCTCGAAGAGGGCACGAGCCAGCGCGACATCTATGATCGCCATTGCACGGGCGCGGGATCGACCTTCTCGTTATTCGTCAAAGGCGGCGAAGAAGAAAGCTTCCGCTTCCTCGACGCGCTGAAGATCGCCAAGCTCGCGGTGAGCCTCGGCGGCACCGAAACGCTCGCCAGCCACCCGGCCGCGATGACGCATCTGTCCGTGCCCGACGAACGCAAGGCCGCGCTCGGCATCACCGACAATCTGGTGCGCATCTCGATCGGCGTGGAGGATGCCGACGACCTGATCGCCGACTTCACCCAGGCGCTGGTGGAGGTTTAGGCGCGCCTCACTTGCTCATTCGGCTGCGCCCGTCCGATAGCGTTCGAACCACGCCAATATCGCCGAGGCCTTGGCCGCGCTTTGCGACGGGCGGGCGGCGAGGCCGCCATGGCTGGCACCGGGGACGCGGATCAGCGTCGTCGGAACGCCTTCCATGCGCAGCGCCATATAATATTGCTCGGCCTCGCTGACGGGCGTGCGCTCGTCCTCGCCGCCGACCAGCACCAGCGTCGGCGTCTCGACATTGCCGACCAGCGATAGCGGCGAGCGCGACCAATAGGATTGCTGGTCCTCCCAGGGCAGCGCACCGAACCAGTACTGCGCGACGAAGACCGGAATGTCGGAGACCAGCGCCTGCGTCGTCCAGTTGATCACGGGTTTCTGGGTCGCGGCCGCGCGAAAACGATCGGTGTTGCCGACGATCCATGAGGTCAGCACCCCGCCGCCCGATCCGCCAGTTACGAACAATTGATCCGGGTCGACATAGCCATCGGCGATCACGCCATCCATGGCGCTCATCAGGTCGTGATAATCGTCGCCCGGATAGGCATGGTGAATAAGGTTCGCGAATTCCGCGCCATAGGAGGTAGAGCCGCGCGGATTGACCGAGAGCACGGCATAGCCGGCGGCCGCATAGAGCTGGTTGTCGGTCGAGAAATGGGGCCCATAGGCGGCGAACGGGCCGCCATGAATTTCGAGTATCAGCGGGTGGCGCTGGCCCTCGACATGATTGGGCGGCAGGGTCAGCCATGATTCGATCATCCGACCGTCCACCGAAGAAACGGTTTCGACGCGGCGGACCTCGCCCATCGTCTTCGCTTCAAGCAGATGCGCGTTGAGGCGTGTCAATTGCCGGCTATTGCCGCCACGCACGAGCATCACATCGGCCGGGCGGATCGCCGGGCCACCGGTAATCGCCAGCGTGCCATTATCCGAGACGCTGAACGCGCCGCCCGAATAGGGCCGGTCGAGCGTTGCGCCGGTCAGCCCCTCGGCGACCGTGCGGATGCCGCCTGACAAAGATACGCGGGCGACCTTGGTTCCGCCGAGATCGTCATAGGCGATATAGATGGATCGGCTGTCGGCGGACCAGGTCGCCGCATCGACGCTGCGGTCGAGCGATCCGGTCAGCACGCGCCGGTTCGATCCGTCGCGGTTCATGACGTGCAGGAGCGTGTTGTGATAGCCGAGCCGCTGATCGTCGAAGCCGAGCCAGGCAATGTAGCGGCCATCGGGCGAAACGATGGGGTTGAAATCGGGTCCGTCGCGATCCGTGAGTGCGCTGATCGTGCTCGTCGCGACGTCGAGCGCATAGACTTCGCTCTCTATCGGATCGAGCTCCCAGTCCGCCGAGCGGTTGCCGCTGAACAGGATCGTCCCGCCGTCCGCCGTCCAGGAGAGCGGGCCGCCATGGTGAAAATCGCCATAACTCAACTGCCGCGCCGCGCCGCCGTCCGCCGGGATGACGAAAATCTGGCTGTAGCCGGGCTGCAGATAGCCCGCGCCGTCGGCCCGGTAGCGGATGGCGCTGGTTATATCGAGCGGGTCCGCCCATTCCGCGCCGTCCGGGACATCGGGCGTCGATCCCAACTGCTCCGACGCGCCGGGGACGAGCATGTCATAGGCGATCCGGCTCCCGTCGGGCGACCAGGCGATGCTGCCGGGCGCGTTGGCGAGACCTGTCAACCGCACAGCCTCGCCGCTTTCCATCCAGCGCACGAAGAGCTGCGAGGCGCCGCCCTCGGCCGAGGAGATATAGGCCAGCCGGTTGCCGTCCGGGGACCAGCGCGGGCTGCTGTGGGAACCGGGGCCCGCGGCGATCGGCATCTGCTCGCCCGAGCGCGTATCGACCATCCAGATCGTCGGCCGGAACCGGTCCGTCATGATGTCGCCCGAGCGGCGGACATAGGCGACCCAGCGCCCGTCCGGGCTGATCTGCGGATCGGCCGCAATTTCGAGCGAGAAGAGATCCGCGCCAGTGAACACCCGTTCCGGCCCCGTCGCCTGCATCGCCAGTGCCGGAGCGGCGAAGATCAACAGAAAAGCCGTATACAGTCGCTTGATCATTATTGTCCCCTGCGCAGTTAGCAGGGCAGATAAGCATATCCGCGCGCTGTCGGCCATCCCGCGCTGCCGGATAGGTTTAAGCTCGGTTCAGCCCGACTTTTTGAACGGTGTCATCTCGCCGAGAAATTCGATCTCGCGTTCCACGGCATGGCGTTCGGCGGCGAGGAAATCGGCGACGGCGTTCCGGAACCCGGCATCCGGGAAATAATGGGCGGACCAGGTTTTGACGGGCCGATAGCCGCGCGCGAGCTTGTGCCCGCCCTGCGCCCCGGCTTCGACACGCTTGAGCCCGCGCGCGATCGCGATGTCGATTGCTTGGTAATAGCAGAGTTCGAAATGGAGGAAGGGCACATCGGCGAGGCAGCCCCAGTAGCGGCCATACAGCGTATCCGCGCCGATCAGGTTGAGCGCTCCGGCAACAGGCGCGCCGTCGCGCCGGGCGATAATCAACAACGTACGGTCGCCCATCCGCTCGCCGAGCATCGAGAAAAACTCGCGCGTCAGATAGGGCTGGCCCCATTTGCGCATGCCCGTGTCTTGGTAAAAATCCCAGAATATATCCCAATGATCTTCGGTGAGATCGGCGCCGGTGACATGCTCGATCTCGAGGCCCTCTACGGCCCGCCGCCGCTCCCTGCGGATCGTCTTGCGCTTGCGCGAGGAGAGCGCCTCGAGAAACGCGTCGAAATCGGCATAGCCGTCATTCTCCCAATGGAACTGCGTGCCTTCGCGGATCAGCCAGCCGGCATTTTCGAACCAGACAATCTCGTCCTCGGCGATGAAGGTCGCATGGGCCGACGACATGCCGTTATCGCGTGCGATCGTTTCCAGCGCTGCGATAAGCGCCGGGATGCGGCCCGTGTCTTTCGCCAGCAAACGCCGCCCGGGTACGGGCGTGAACGGCACCGCGACCTGGAGCTTCGGATAATAGCGCCCGCCGGCCCGCTCCCAGGCATCGGCCCAGTTATGATCGAACACATATTCGCCCTGGCTATGGCCCTTCGCGTAGGCCGGCGCGACAGCCTCGAGCGTTCCGTCATCGCCCGCAATCGAGACCGGCAGCGATTGCCAACCCGTTCCCGGCGCGACGCTGCCCGATTCTTCGAGCATCGAGAGAAAGGCATGGCTGAGAAACGGGTTGTCGTCACCCGCACAGGCATCCCATTGCGCCGCGTCGAGCGAGCGGACGCCGTCCGCGATCCGCGCAACCACCGGCTTGGGATCGCCCTCGCTCATGGAGTCTCGTAGATAATCTGGTCCGCGCCCTTAGCGGCGCAGGCCCGCTCACCCTCGGTCCGCACCGTCCAGGTCACGACCGGCACACCCTTTTCGCGCAGCGAATCGGCAAAGGCGGAAGGCAGGTCGCGGATATCGTAAGCGAGGAAATCGGGCTCGGCGCGAAACACCGAAAGCGAGCGCTGCATCGCGCCTTTCAGCCGGGCGGCGAGCGTCACCTCGTCATGCTCCGTGATGACCAGCCCGCGCACGATATCGGGCGCGTTGCGGGCGAACCAGCGGCCGACCTCCGGGTTGAACGACATGACCGCCGCCTCGCCTTCATAGGCGGCTAAGGCATCCGCGACCGAGCGGCACAGTTTCTTCACCTTGCGGCTCTTCGCCTTCAATTCGATCAGCACCGGCGCGCGGCCGTCGATCAGCGCCAGCATCTCGGTCAGGCGCGGCACCGTCTCATCGCTATCCTTGAATTTGAACTTTTCGAGTTTCGCGGCCTTGCGCTCGATGACGGGACCCGATTTGCGGGTCAGGCGATCCAGCTCATAATCGTGGAACACCATTGCGACGCCGTCCTTGCTGACCTGTACATCGGTCTCGACGCCATGACCGGCGGCGATCGCGGCCTCGAAAGCGGCCCGGCTATTCTCCACGATATCGGGCCCGTGCAGCCCGCGATGGGCGTAGGGCGCGCGCGTCAGAAAGCCGAGATCAGCCATCGGACACCGCAACGATCGCATCGATTTCGACGGCAACGCCGAGCGGCAGCACCGGCACGCCGACCGCGCTGCGCGCATGTCGGCCCGGCTCGCCGAATATCTCCTGCATCAGCTCCGACGCGCCATTGGCGACCTTGGCCTGATCGGTGAAACGGCCATCCGAGTTCACGAACACGCCGAGTTTCACGACCCGCTCGACCCGATCGAGATCGCCGAGCGCCGCCTTCATCTGCGCGACCAGCATCGTGGCGCAGGCGCGCGCGGCTTTCTGGCCATAGGCGATATCGCGATCCTCGCCGAGCCGGCCCAGCATCAACGCGCCATTGTCGTCGAAGGGAAGCTGGCCGGAAATATGGAGAAATCCGTTCTGCTCGACCGCCGGAACATAGGCGGCGACGGGCGCTGCGGGTTCGGGCAGGGTCAGCCCGATCTCGGCGAGCCGCGACTCGATTGTTCCGCTCATGCCGATTCTCCTTCCGTGATCCGATCGATAATCCAGTGCCGGGCCTCGTGCCAGTCGTCGATCCGCGCATGGGCGTGATCGGCGGGCGGCACGTTGGGCGCGAGCGAGGGTTCGGCGATCATGTGCAGCCGCCAGACGCCTGGAGCGGTGCGCGCGACCGATTCATGATGCACGCCCAGATCGTCGACGAACAGCGCGAGCGGCGGCGCATGTTCGGCGAGCAGCTGTTCCACCTTGTCGCCCTTGCCGCCCTGGTTCGTATGTACCGGGAATTCGATCCCGAACCGGCTCAGCTGTTTCGCCCGCGCATCGCGAAATTCGTCCTGCAGGTTGGTGAGGATCACGATTTCGGCATGTTCGGAGATCGAGACCAGCGCTTCGCTGGCGCCCGGCACAATCGTCTGCCGATGCATCTCGGTATCGAAAAAGCCGTTGAGCAGCGGCCAGATCTCTTCGCCCTGCAAGGGCGGGCTGCCGTCGCGCGGGCGCACCGCATCGATGAAGTTACCGCCTTCGAGCACGAAATCGAGATCGTGCGCCTCGTCCAGCCAGTCGCCGAAATGACTGACCATGTGCAGCAACACCTCGTCGCAATCGCAGATGACGAGCGGACGGTTCATGCTTCCAATTCCCTTCGGGCCGATACCAGTGCTTCAGGTGGCGATCCGATGGCCTCGGCGCAAGCGACGAGATCGGGCTCATGGGCTTCGAGGAAGCGCAGGATCGCCGCCAATGTCGCCGGCTCGTCCAGCGCGGTCCGCAAATGATCGGCGGACAGTCCGGTCAGCGCGAGCAGCCGCTGCGCCCTGTCTTCCTCGCTTAACGTCCAGGCCAGTGCGCGGAGCGCCAGCGCGGCGGCATCCGCTTCGCTCTTGCCGTTTGTATCGTCCGCTATCATCGCCTAGAGATTCCCGCAGATTGCTAATCGGGGTGGGACGTGGCGAAAAAGGTGCTCGTTGTCGAGGATAACGACCTCAACCGCAAACTTTTCTGCGATTTGCTGCGCGCGCACGATTTCGAGCCGGAGCCGCTGAGCGACGGACGCGAAGCGCTGGCGACGGCGAAAGCGAAAACGCCGGACCTTATCATCATGGATATCCAGATGCCGCATGTCAGCGGGCTGGATCTGATCGGCGCTCTGAAGGGCGATGCGGGCCTGAAGACGATCCCGATCATGGCCGTCACCGCCTATGCGGCAAAAGGCGATGAGGAGCGCATCCGGGATGCGGGCGCCGAGAGCTACGTCTCGAAGCCGATATCAGTCGTCAAATTTATCGAGGAAGTGAAGACGCTGGTCTGAGCGCGCGCCTGAGCAAACGGTAGCGAAAGCCTATTTGATTTTGGCTTCCTTGAACTCGACATGCTTGCGCGCGATCGGATCATATTTCCGCATGACCATCTTTTCCGTCAGGTTGCGGGGATTCTTCTTCGTTACGTAAAAGAAGCCCGTACCTTCGGAGCTGACGAGTTTGATCTTCACGGTCGCCGCTTTGGCCATGACCCTAACCTTTTCGACTAAATGCTTTGCGGGGCGCGGACGACACGGTCGTCATCATCTGCCCGAAGCGCGGGCATGTGCCTTCCCATGCCGCGATTGTCAACCCGCCGCCGCTGCCGTGCGGCCATTAACGCTTTGCTAACCATAAAGGCGCACAATCCGTATCGAGAGAGCAAGGAGCGATAGTCATGCAGCTTCACAAGGACGCAAAAATGCCGGTCGGCGCGGACCTTTTCACGCAGATCGAGCAGCTCGAACAGAATTGCCGGTCGATGACCTTGCCTGCGCTGCATGAAGCCATCGACGAAATCCGCGCCAAGGCCACAGCCCATGGCCTGGTCGCGCTGGAAGGCATCGCGCATGCTTTCGAACGCTCTATCGCGCGCAATCGCGGCGCCACGGCCTTCAGCCTCTATTTCGACCAGCTCAAGCTCGCCACGGGATGTATCGAGGCGGATAGCGACAAAGCGCGCGATGCCATGCTCGCCGCGATATCGGTGCGGCTGACCGGTTAGTCCGGCCCGCGATGGACAGCGTTTTCCTCCCCCTGCTGGCTGCGGCGCTCGCCGAATGGGGAGACAAGACCCAGATTCTGGCGATGCTGCTGGCGGCGCGTTTCCCGCGGCCCGTCCTGGTGTTCATCGGCATCGGTGCGGCCACGGTGCTTCATATGAGCCTGGCGGCCTTCGGCGGATCGCTGCTGACCGCCATCATCACGCCGGACGCGATCCAGCTGTTTCTCGCGCTCGGCTTTCTCTTCGCCGGGGTTTCCGCCTTCCTCCCCTTCTCCGATCCCGATGTCGACGGCAATTGGAACATCGGCGCGGTCCTTACGAGCTTCTTCGCCTTTCTCGCTATCGAGTTCGGCGACAAGACGCAGTTCATTACGGCAGGTTTCGGCGCGACCTCGCCCAGCTGGCCGTTTACGGCAACCGGCGCGACGCTGGGCGTGATGATCGGTATCGCGCCGGCGATCCTGATCGGCACGGCGCTGCGCGATCAGCTGCCGCTGACATTGATCCGGCGGATCATCGGCGCGGCATTCTTCTTTCTTTCATCGATTCTGGCGATCAACGCGCTTTCGCTGATCTAGGTAGTCGATCACAGCGACAGAGAGATTTTGCCCCTAAGAACACGGTTTTTTCGGAGAAAAATGCCTATATGGGCGTTGAAGATAACATGTACCGAAAACGCATCACAGGAGGCAAATATCATGGGTGAAGCCAATCTCGCCACACCGACCGATCTAAACGACAACAAGCTGAAAGACGTTGCCCAGGCATTGAACGGCATTCTCGCCGACAGTTACGCGCTGTATCTGAAGACGAAGAATTTCCACTGGCACGTCTCCGGCCCGCATTTCCGCGACTATCACCTGATGCTCGACGAACAGGCGACGGCGATTCTCGCGACGACCGACGACATTGCCGAGCGCGTGCGCAAGACGGGCGGCACCACGCTGCGTTCGATCGGCGATATCGCGCGTCACCAGACGATCCAGGACAATGACGAGGATTATGTCAGCCCGTCCGATATGCTGAGCGAGCTGCGCGAAGACAATCTGAAGCTGGTCGAATCGCTGCGCGACGCCAAGGAAGCCGCCGAAGCCGCCGGCGACAATGCGACCGACGGCCTGCTCGACGACTGGACGGACCAGGCCGAAGAGCGCGCCTGGTTCCTCTTCGAGGCAGGCCGCGCCGCATAACCTGCCGAACAATCGACTATTTATGGGGCTGGTCCTGCGGGGCCGGCCCCTTTTTCATTGCCCGCCCGCTTTTCATGGTATAAAAACAAGACCGTTGGGGAGATCGGACAATGCGAATATTCTTGTTGCTCGTGGCGTTGCTGTTGCCGTCGCAGCTGATGGCCGAAAATGTGCGGTCGCTCGGGGATGGTGTATCGCCGCCGGCGACGCTCGATCAGATTGCCTGGCTCGAAGGGCGATGGCAGGGCACAGGCCTGGGCGGCGAGAGCCACGAAGCCTGGCTCCCGCCGGTGGGCGGGCAGATGGCGGGCGTCTTTCACCAGAGCAGCGACGGCGAACTGCAATTCTACGAGATTCTCCAGTTCGTGGAGCGCGACGGTTCGCTCGTGCTGCGGCTGAAGCACTTCAACCGGGACCTGTCCGGCTGGGAGGACAATAGCGCGGAGTCGGCGGTCGAATTTCCGCTGGTCGCCATCGAAGGCGATACCGCCTATTTTTCGGGCCTCACCTATGAACGCGCGGGCGAGGATGGTCTGAATATCTATCTGCGGCTGCAAAGCGGCGACGACATCCGTGTGGAAACCTTCACGCTGACACGGATCGACCAGTAGAGCCCGCGCCTCTGGCGCTTTGCGGCCAGCCGCTCCTATATGGCTGACAATGCGCCGCTTTGCCCAGCTTCTCGACCGGCTCGTCTATACCCGTTCGCGCAATGCGAAATTGCGGTTGATCGGCGATTATCTGCGCGTCACCCCCGATCCGGATCGGGGCTGGGCGCTCGCCGCGCTGACCGGCGCGGTCGATATTCCGGGCGTCAAGCGCGCGGCGGTCAATGCGATCGTCAGCGAGCGGGTCGATCCCGTGCTGTTCAAGATGAGCCGCGACTATGTCGGCGACACGGCCGAAACGGTTTCGCTGATCTGGCCCGCGCGCGAACCACCGGAGGGCGATGATGCGGATCTCCGCCTGTCGGCGGTGATCGAACGGCTCTTGCAACTGGGCCGCGCCGATGCGCCGGCCGCGCTCGCGGACATGCTGGACCGGCTCGATCCGCCGGGCCGCTACGCGCTGTTAAAGCTGGCGATGGGCGGCTTGCGGGTCGGCGTATCCGCGCGGCTCGCCAAGACCGCCTTCGCCCAGGCCTTCGATCTCGACGTCGAAGCGGTGGAAGAGGTTTGGCACGGGCTGAAACCGCCCTATCCCGAACTGTTCGCCTGGGCGGAGGGCGGGGACCAGCCGTCGATCGAGGATATCCCCGTCTTCCGGCCCTTCATGCTCGCCCATCCGCTGGGAGAGGCGACGGTATCGATGGACGAGTTCGCGGCGGAGTGGAAATGGGACGGCATCCGCATCCAGCTCGTCCATGTCGCGGGCGAGACGCGGCTGTTCAGCCGCACCGGCGACGATATTTCGCACAGCTTTCCCGATATCGCCGAGGCGTTTCGCGAGACCGGCGCGCTCGATGGCGAGCTGCTCGTGCGCGGCGAGGCGCAGGGCGGAGCCGAAGGCGGAGCGGCGAGTTTCAACGCCCTCCAACAGCGGCTCGGGCGAAAAAAGGTCTCGGCCAAGATGCAGGCGGATTATCCGGCCTTTGTCCGGCTCTACGATATTCTGTTCGATGGCGGCGAGGATCTCCGAACTCTCCCCTGGACCGAACGCCGCGAGCGCCTCGAAGCCTTCATGCCCCGCCTGCCCGATGACCGGTTCGATCTGTCGGCAACCATCGACGCGCGCGATTTCGAGGCGCTGGCAGAGCTGCGCGAGGGCGCGCGCGATGCCGCGATCGAGGGCGTGATGCTCAAGCGCCGCGACAGCGCCTATCTGGCCGGCCGCAAAACCGGGCTCTGGTACAAGTGGAAGCGCGATCCGCTGATCGCCGATTGCGTGATCATGTATGCGCAGCGCGGATCGGGCAAGCGATCGAGCTTCTATTCCGACTATACGTTCGGCTGCTGGACGGCGGACGGGGAACTCCATCCCGTGGGCAAGGCCTATTCGGGCTTTTCCGACACGGAACTCAAATGGCTCGACCGGTTCGTACGCACCAACACGCTCAACCGCTTCGGGCCGGTCCGGGAGGTCGAAAAGTCGCTCGTCGTCGAGGTCGCCTTCGACTCGATCCATGAATCGAAACGACACAAATCGGGCCTCGCCATGCGCTTCCCGCGCATTTCCCGATTGCGCCGGGACAAACCGGCGCACGAAGCCGATACGATTGCCACGTTGCGGGCGATGATCGCCTAGATGACGATGAGCGATTCCACGACGTCGGGAAGCATCACGATCGCCGGAATCATGATCTCGATCACACTGCTCGGCGAGCGAGTGACTATCAGTCGGATCGCCGTCATAATGGCGATCATGATCGGCGCGATGCTGATTTTTCTGTAAACCGTTCATCGTCGATACAGAACGGTTCATCGATATGGGCAATTGGTCGCGCAGGTGAAGCGGAGCCACGCGGCTCCATCGTACAGGGAGAATTTCAATGACGACCCAGCTATCCAGATTGGCTCTTGCCGCCGCGCTCGTTCTCGCGCTGCCGGCCGGCGCCAATGCGCAATCGCCGCTTGCGGCCGGCGCCGCGGCCGAGGGCGAGCTGACGCGCGAAAGCGAACGCGTAACGACCAACGACTATTATCTCGACAGCTATACCGTCACCGGCGAGGCCGGCGACCGGATCGCGATCGCCATGCAGTCCGACGATTTCGATACACTGCTCGAGATTGGCGAGATGGAGAGCGATCAGTTTCTGCAGATGTTCGTCGACGACGATGGCGGAGAAGGTCTGAACTCGCGCCTCGTTTTCACCTTCCCGCAAAGCGGCACCTATATCGTGCGCGCCCGGACCTTCGGCCCGGATTCGACGGGCAGTTACACGATCCAGGTCACCGAACTGCCGCCGCCGCCGCCGCCGCCTGACCCGATCCGGATCCGGCGCGGCAGCACGGCCGACGGCGAGTTCACCATGGACAGCCCGACCTATATCTCGGACAGCTATGGTGTGGAGGGCCGGCATTATGCACTCTACGAATTGCGCGGCCGCGAAGGCGATACGCGCACCATCACGCTGCGGTCGGGCGATTTCGACGCGTTTCTCGAAGTCGGCGGGATGACGCCGCTCGGCTTCGCGGTGTCGGAAAGCAACGATGACGGGGCAGCGGGCGACGGCGAAGAGTCGCTCGGGCTGGATTCGCGGCTTACCGTCACCTTCCAGCAATCCGGAAGGCTGATGATCCGGGCGACGACGCTCGGCGGCGGCGCGACCGGCACCTATTCGCTCACCGTGGAATAGGGTTAACTATTCCTAATCGGAAGAGCCCGGCGCCGCGTATCGGCAGCCGGGCTTTTCTTTTGTTTGCAGATGCTTGGGCGTCCGATAACTGATGCAAAAATGCATCAGTTTGCAGGCATCCAACCAACGTCCTAACAGCGAAAACGTCTGATTCCAGAGGCTTCTGGAGGTCAATGGAAAATGCTTGCTGAATCTTCGTCTGATCGTCAGAAAAGCAGGCAGAGTTTACTATTCCGTGACTTCCAATAAGGGGCATCGACAATGTCGGTAAAATCCAATCGTTTTCTCTCGCTCGCGACGACCACCGCCTGCGGCGCAATGGCGCTCGCACTGGCGGCGCCTGCGCAGGCCATCGTTCCGAACGACAATTTCACGCCGGCCGACATTATCGACGAGACCGGTTTCAACGGCGTCGGCATGTTCTTCCGTAACGACGGCTTCGTCTGCTCGGGCACGTTGCTCAATCCGCGCACCGTTCTGTTCGCCGCGCACTGCGTCAACGATCGCCCCGAAAGCGACTACGGTACGGCCGCCACGATCCAGGCCGCCTTTTCGTTCGGCGACGATGCGCTGCCGGGTTTCCTCGACTGGATTAACAACGGTTTCCGGTCGAGCCAGGAGCTTGGCGTATACGACATCGCGCAGATCTTCTACGATCCGCGCTCGCTAGACGATCCTAACGCCTTCGGTTTCCTCGAAGGCGATATCGCCATCGCCAGCCTGTCGACGCCCGTGGGCAGCGAACTCGATCCGGCAACCCAGACATTGCAGCCCATCATTCCGACCTGGGCGCTGCTCTTCTCGCCGCTTCCTGCGCCGGACAGCATCGATCCGGTCGACGGCACCGGCTATCATGTCAACATCACCGGCTATGGCCGCTCGGGCAGCGGCACGACCGGGGCATCGCAGGGCATCGACTGGCGCCGCCGTGCAGCCGAAAACATGCTCGGCGCGCTCACATCGTTCGACGAGCGCAACCAGTTCCTGTTCGGCAATCCGTTCGGCGATCTGCCGTCGAGCCTCTATCGCCTCGATTTCGACGATCCGAACAAGACCAACCCGTTCGACTTCAACCTGTACAAGGACGAGCCGCGCGAGCGCGAAGCGACGACGGCCGGCGGCGACTCGGGCGGCCCGCTGATCCTCGATGCCGCCAATAACGATCTGTCCGACGAAGACCTGCAGATCGGTGTGCTTTCGGGCGGCAGCCGGTTCTTCGGACCGCAGGTGTTCTCGAGCTACGGCACGGAAAGCTTCTACCAGCCGCTCTATCTCTACTGGGATTATATCGTCGCGACCAACCCGTACCGCTATGTCAGCGCAGTTGCCGGCGACGGTAATTGGGAAGACGCCGATCACTGGGTCACCGAACTCGACCCCATCTACCGGGTCATCGACGACAGCGGTGCGGTCGTAAACGGCCTGCCGACCACGCCGGGCCTTGGGCCGGAAGGCGGCTCGCCCGATTTCGGTGAAGTCTGCTTCGACCCCGAGGGCGCCAACCCCGGCGATGGCTGTCAGGATCTCGAAACCGGCGACGCCACGCCGCCGGCACGCGAAACCGGCGGGACGTTAGTTTCCGGTATTGGCACGGCCAATATCGACGATCTATTGAACCCGAACGCCAACCCGGACGCGGCGGCCGAAGCCGATGGCGGCGAAGCGGTCGCTTCCAATGCAACCGCCGCAGCAGGCGCGGAAGCATCGGCAACGGCTCCCGGCACACGGGCCGGCATGATCATGGGCGCAGAGCATCAGTCGCAAAACGGTGTCGAATTTGCCATCGAAGCGCCGCATAACGGTGTCGAACTCGTCGAGAATGCGCCGCATGATGATGGCGCCGAAACCGCAGAAGAGCAACCGCAGGGCATCAATGGCGGCGGACCGGAATTCGCGGACACGCCAAACCCGGCACCGACGCTCGATAACGGCCTTCCGGGCGCGACCGGTTTCGTTCCGGACAATATCAATGCCGACGCGGTAGCCGGAGTGAATGGCCGCTATTTCGACGTGACATTGAGCCAGGCCGGCACGACGACGCTCAGCAGCGCTGTGACGATCGACCGCCTGACGGTAACGGGCAGCGCCGGCCTTAATGTCGCGACCGGCGGCGACCTGACGTCGCTGATCGACATCACGCAGACCGGCGGTATGATCAATGTCGACGGATCGCTGAACACGCTTGGCGATTTCCTCATGGTAACGGGCATCCTCTCAGGTACCGGCACGGTTCAGACGCCGTTCCTGACAAGCGTCGCGGGCGGTATCGCACCGGGCACGATGGGCACGATCGGCACGTTGACGGTCGACGGCAATCTGATCCTTGCATCGGGTTCGGTCTTGATGATCGACCTCGGAGCGGCACCGGCTTCGGATGTCGTCGCTGTAACCGGGGCCGCCAATGTTGGCGGCAATGTCGCCTTCGCGGCCGTCCCCGGAACAATATTCACCGATGACAGCACCTACACCTTCCTGACGGCGGCTGGCGGTGTCACGGGGACGTTCAACGACGGAACGCTCAGCGCGATCCTGCAGCCGGTGTTCACCTATAATGCGAACGACGTCCAAGTGACGATCGATATCGGCACCTACGCCGCCATCGTGGATCCATCATCGGCCGTGCAGACCTCCTATGCGTCGATCCTGGACGGCAATCGCAGCCGTGCAGGCGGGTTCCCGGACATCTACGGGTTCCTCGATTTCGCCGACGCCGCAACGATCCAGTCGACGCTCGAAGGCCTCGCTCCGCTGACGGAAACGACGCGGACGGCGCTCGGCATGGCGGCGACCGAGAATATGTCGCGCTTCTATCGGGATCGTATCCGGGCCGCGCGCTCGGGCGGATTCCAGGGCGGCACGATCGCCTCGATCGGTCAGCCGATCCAGGTTGCGGCAGCCGGCAATGTCGGCGCGCCATGGCAAAACCAGATCGCGATGGACGCCCATGGCGGCGGTACGATGGCCGAACATGGCGGTATCGACGAAACGATGGCGATCTACCTCGCCGGCGGCTTTATCGACGGCAGCTCGCGGGCCATGCCCGCGGCGTTGGCGGCGGGCCGCGATAATTTCGACGGCTATTTCCTGGCCGCCGGTATCGAGCATATGGCCAGCCACAATCTGTTGATCGGCTATTCGCTCTCCTTCTCGGATCTGGATGCCGATGCGTCGGCGGGTCAGACGGCCGAAGGCAAGCTGTGGCAGGGTACGCTGTACGGCTCCTGGGAGATGCACAACGGGCTCGTCCTTTCGGGCCAGGCGAGCGCCGGTGTGTTCGACAACGAGACGCGGCGCACCGTTGCGGTCGGGCCGAACACGTTCAACCTGCAGCTCAACGAAGATGCGCTGGCGGTTGCGGCCGAAGTGATGCTCGGCAAGCAGTTCGGAACCGGATCGGTCCAGTTTACGCCGAACGCGGCACTGCGCTACGGCTATCTGGGCTTCGGCAATTCTTCGGAGACCGGTGGCGGGCCGGCGATGCAGTTCCGTCGCGGCGCAACGCTGGACAGCCTGCAGGGCCGTCTGGGCGTCGACGTGACGGCCGGCACCGGCACGATCCGGCCGCGCTTCAACGCGACCTATGTCCATGACTTCGCCGATACACCGGCAGTCTTCCTCGCCAATTTCGTCGGCGGCAGCGGCGGGGCCTTCGCTCCGTTCGCCCTCGGCGTGGCGCAGGATAGCAACTGGGTGGAAGTCAGCGGCGGTCTGCAGTTCGTGACCGATAACATCGATATCGATGTCGCCGTGGACAGCACGATCTGGCGTAACGATGTGCGCAACCAGACCTATCGCGCAACGGCGACCTTCCGCTTCTAGGGAAGGCGTCAGCCAAAAAAAGGGGCCCCGGCAGGATGTCTGCCGGGGCCCTTTTTCTATCCGCGATCCGCGGCGTCGACACCGCGGTATCGATTATCGGCTAATCGTGCTTCGGCACCAGATTGACCGCCGCATGCTTGCCGCGCCGGTCGACCTCGAGTTCGAAATCGAGCCGGTCGCCTTCGTTGAGCGTCGGCATCCCTGCGCGTTCTACCGCGCTGATATGCACGAACGCGTCGGGCTGGCCATCGTCCCGCTGAATGAAGCCGAAACCCTTCATCGAATTGAAGAATTTGACCGTGCCGCTGGCCTTCTCGCCGGTTAGCTCGCGCTGCGGGCCGCGCTCCTGCCGATCGGGAACCGGCAGCGGCTCGCCGTCGATTACCAGATCGCTGGCCGACACCTTGCCGTTGCGATCGACCAAATTGAAGCTCAGCGGCTGGCCTTCGGCAAGGCCGGTCAGCCCCGCGCGCTCGACTGCGCTGATATGCACGAACACGTCTTCGCCGCCATCGTCGCGGACGATGAAGCCGAAACCCTTTTGCGCATTGAAGAATTTGACGACGCCTTTGCCTTCGCCGACGACCTGGGCGGGCATGCGATCGCCGCCGCCACCGCCGCCGCCGCGATAGCCACCGCCGCCGCCACGATCTTCATAGCCGCCGGATTCGCGCTGTCCGCCAAATCCGCCCGGTTGTTCATTATAGCCCTGGTAGTTTTCGTCGCCGAAACTGTCGCGCTTATCCCGCCGGCGTCCCCGCCGGTCCCTGTCGAAACTCATCTGTCCTGTAATCTTCCCGTTCGCCCAAAGCTCTAAACCGAAGGAGTTCGCGCCGGGCGGTGCGCGTCAACTTCATGGTGCGATTCTCCCGCACCGTGATTCGGTATAGCGGAAATTGGCCTCTTTCGCGAGCGATTTACGCCAACCACGTCCCCGGATTGGGCATCGGCTCCCGGTTCAATGCCCGGATCAGCGACATGATCGACCGGATCAGCACCCATACAAGCGCGAGGAGCAGTAACGGAAACCCGAGCAAAGCCCCGATAATCGTGAAAATCAGGATGACGGCCAACACGGTCGTCCCGGCCCAGAGCAGGAAGGTCATGATATGATAGTCATAATGCGAAACTTCCCACGCTTCGCCCGGTTCCGATTTCCACACCAGCGCCAGAATGACAGCAACGAGCCCGGTCAGGCCGACCAGCACGCTGGTCATATACAATATCGACAGGATAACCGGCCGGTTCGTGTCGGAACCGGCATTGGCGGGCGCAGATCCGCGACGCGGTTCCGTTCTCGGGGGAAGATCGCTCTCCCGTGCTTCGTGCGATTGCGGCCGAACCGTCTCGCGCTCCTCGCGCGGCGGTCGCGACGTATTGGGCGGATCGACTTCCAGCTTGCTGCCCCGCTCGCGATCGTCGTTCATCGTCGTCACCCGTCTTGCGCCAAAGTCCGGCCTGACTGTGCCCGCTCGTCGCCGCCAAGGCAATCCGGCCGAACCATTGAGCGCCCGCCGCTTTGCGCCTATGTGCGCAGGCATGACCGTATATTTCCATGAAGAAGACCTGCCCGCCGACGCGCTCGGCCCCGGCGCCATCGCCGTCGATACCGAGACGATGGGCCTGCAGACCCCGCGCGACCGGCTGTGCGTCGTCCAGCTGTCCGACGGCGGCGGCGACGAGCATCTGGTGCGCTTCGCGCCGGGCAGCGGCTATGCGGCGCCCAATCTCAAGGCGCTGCTGGGCGATCCCGACCGGCTAAAACTGTATCATTTCGCACGGTTCGACCTCGCGGCGATCGAGCATTATCTCGATGTCGTGGCTGCGCCTGTCTATTGCACGAAGATCGCCTCGCGGCTGGTGCGGACCTATACGGATCGCCACGGGCTCAAGGAATTGTGCCGCGAACTGCTGGGCGCGGATATTTCCAAGCAGCAACAGTCTTCGGACTGGGGCGCGCCCGACCTCAGCGATGCACAGAAAGACTATGCGGCATCCGATGTCCGCTTCCTCCACCGGTTGAAGGCCGAACTCGATACGCGGCTGGAGCGCGAAGGGCGCATGCATCTCGCCCAGGCCTGTTTCGATTTCCTGCCGCATCGCGCGCGGCTCGATCTCGCCGGCTGGCCCGAAATCGATATTTTCGCCCATGTCTGAGGCAGCCCGGAAACAGCTCGACCAGCGGCAACACTGGGCCGCGCCGGGCGGACGGCATGACCGGATCGTCAAATATCTGCAGTATATATTGCCGAGCGCGGTCGGGGTTCTCGCCGCTTTTCTCGCCATGGCACCGCTCCAGAAGAGCAACGAACTGAGCTTCCTCCTGTCGCGCGATAATGTCGAAGTCGCCTCGGAAAGACTGCGCGTGGAAGCCGCACGCTATAGCGGCATAGACGGGGTGGGCCGGCCGTTCGAACTCAACGCGGCCTCGGCGCTGCAGCGCAGTTCGGCGACGCCGATCGTCGAGCTGGACGATATGTCCGCCCAGCTTGAACTGGAGGACGGCCTTGCCTTCATCGTGGCCAATCGCGGCCTCTATGATCTCGAGGACGAAATCGTCACGATCGACGGGCCGCTGGAATTCCGCGCGGCCGACGGATACCGGCTGCGCACCAGCAACGTGCTGGTCCAGCTCGACGAACGCGAAATGCGCAGCGCGGGCGAGGTCGACGGCGAAATCCCGCTCGGCGCATTCAGCGCGGACCGCATGCGCGTGGATATGCCGACGCGAACCGTGTTTCTCGACGGGCGCGCGCGCTTGCGGATCGTCCAAGGTGCAGGCAGATAGCAGCCATGGCCAAGAACTTCCTCGCCCCGCTCGTCACCGGATTCGCATTGGCGATGCTCGCCGCCGTGCCGGCATCCAGCCAGTCGGCGCTGGGCGGCATGAACACGAACGCGCCGGTCGATGTCGCGGCGGACCGGATCGAGGTGCAGGACCGGGCCGACCGCGCGATCTTTTCCGGCAACGTCCAGGTCCGGCAGGGCGATCTGGCGCTTGATGCCGCGCGGATCACCGTCGCCTATACGGGCAGCGTCACCGGCGGGGTGGAGGTACAGCGGCTCGATGCGAGCGGCGGCGTATTCGTCCGCAGCCCGAGCGAGACCGCGCGCGGCCAGTTCGGCGTATACGACCTCAATCGCCGGCTGATCACGCTGGTCGGCGGGGTCGAGCTCAACCAGGGCGGCAATATCATCCGTGGCGGCCGGCTCGTGATCGATCTCGATAGCGGGCGTGCCGTCATCGACGGACGGTCGCAGGGCAGCAACGGCCTTGTGACGCAGGGAACGCCGACAGGGCGCGTCACCGGACGGTTTACGGTTCCCCAGCGCGGCAATTGACGTGATGCGGCGGCCGCACCGGATTTCCGCCGATACACCCCATTGAAACAGCCTCCCCGCTTTCCAACATGCATGGATAATGCCAGATAGCGAAACGATGAACAAAGCGGAGATCATAGAACCGCCCGCAGCGCCGGAAGGACTCGATGCCGAGACCGAAGGCCTGTCCGTCATTTCGATCGCCAAATCCTATGACAAGAAGCAGGTTCTGTCCGACGTTTCGCTCCATATAGGCCGCGGGCATGTACTCGGCCTGCTGGGTCCGAACGGCGCGGGCAAGACGACCTGTTTCTATTCGATCATGGGTCTCGTCCGCCCCGATTCCGGGCGGATCATGCTCGACGGCGCCGATATCACCGGCCTGCCCATGTATCGCCGCGCCATTCTCGGCCTCGGCTACCTGCCACAGGAAACATCGATCTTTCGCGGACTGAGCGTCGAAAAGAATATCTCGGCCGTGCTCGAGATGAGCGAACCCGATGCCGCGGCCCGCGCCGAACGGCTCGAACAATTGCTCGACGAGTTTTCGATCGGCCATTTGCGGGACTCCGCGGCGATGTCATTGTCGGGCGGCGAACGGCGGCGCTGCGAAATCGCCCGCGCGCTGGCCGCGAACCCGTCGATCATGCTGCTCGACGAGCCGTTCGCGGGCATCGACCCGATCTCGATCGCCGACATTCGCGATCTGGTCGCCGATCTCAAAAACCGGAATATCGGCGTGCTGATCACCGACCATAATGTCCGCGAAACGCTGGGCATCGTCGATCAGGCCTGCATTATCTATGACGGCAAGGTGCTGTTCTCTGGCTCGCCCGACGATCTGGTGGCCAATGACGAGGTAAGGCGGCTTTACCTCGGCGAAGGGTTCCAGCGCTAGGATCGCGCGATGGCCATAGGCCCGCGCCTCGATCTCAGGCAGAGCCAGTCTCTGGTGATGACGCCGCAGCTCCAGCAGGCGATCAAACTGCTGGCGCTGTCCAATCTCGAAATCGAAGGCTTTATCGCCGAGGAGCTGGAGAAGAATCCGCTGCTCGAAACCGCCAGTGACGAGAGCCGCGAGGCGGCCGCACCCAGCGAAGGCGACGGTTTCGAAGACGCGCCCGAGCCGACCACGGCCGATACGCTGGTCCAGAATGGCGGGGCGGAGGACGAGGCGCGGCTCGATATCGAGGCGAGCGCACTGTCCGACGATACCGGGTCCGATGCCGGCATGGACGGCGCGCTCGGCATGTCGGGCCTCACGACGTCCGCCGGCGGCGAGAGCGGACCCGATCTCGACCTGCTCGCCGCCGACGATATTTCGCTGCACGATCACCTGCTGGCCCAGGCCGGAAGCGCCCTGTCGGGACAGGAGCGCCTGATCGCCCAGCAGCTCATCGAGCGGATCGACGAAGCCGGATATTTGCGCGCCGACCTGCTTCGCCTGTCGCATCAGCTCGGCGTGCCGATGGCGATGCTGGAAGGCGTCCTGGCGACGATCCAGACCTTCGAACCCACGGGAGTCGGCGCGCGCGACCTGTCCGAATGTCTGGCGATCCAGGCCCGCGAGGCCGACCGATACGATCCGTGCATGGCGAAGCTGATCGACAATCTCGATCTTGTGGCGCGCGGCGAACTGGGGCGCCTGAAGCGCATGTGCCGCGTCGACGACGAGGATATGGCGGACATGATCGCCGAACTGCGAGACTATGATCCGAAGCCCGGGAGCCAGTTCGGCGGCGAGCCGGTCCAGGCAGTCGTTCCGGACATTTTCGTGGCGGAGAAAAAAGACGGCTGGGCGATCGAACTCAACAATGCGACGCTGCCCAAGCTGATCGTCAATCGCAGCTATTATCATGAAATGTCGGATGCCGGCGACGATGCGGAAAGCCGGGCCTGGCTCAACGAATGCCTGGCCAATGCGAACTGGCTGACCAAGGCGCTGGATCAGCGCGCGCGCACCATCGTCAAGGTCGCCGGCGAGCTCGTGAAACGCCAGGCGGATTTCTTCCGCAAGGGCGTGACCCATCTCAAGCCGCTGACGCTGCGCGAGATCGCCGAGGCGATCGACATGCACGAATCGACCGTCAGCCGGGCGACGTCCAACAAATATCTCTCCTGCGACCGCGGGATATTCGAGCTCAAATATTTCTTCACCAGCGGGATCAGCACCGGCGAAGACGGCGAAGCGGCGTCATCGGAAGCGGTCAAAAGCCATATCCGGACGCTGATCGAGAATGAGGAAAAAATCCTGTCCGACGACAAGCTTGTCGCGCTGCTCAAGGATCAGGGTTTCGACATCGCGCGGCGCACGGTCGCCAAATATCGCGAGGCCATGGGCATCGGCTCTTCCGTCGAGCGGCGGCGGCAAAAAAAGCTCGCCAACCGCGCCGCCTGACGGACCTGCGACGCGCGTCCGGACCTAGCCGGAGCGCTTGGATCCGCTGAGAAAATACCAGACCACATAGCCGACCAGGGCCAGCGCCAGACCGTAAAAGACCAGGGCGAACATCGATTTGACGACGTTCACCGCAATGAGCAGCAATATGATCGCCGCGACAACGGAGAGGATCATCCGCAACACGTTTTTTCTCCCGTTACTGTATTATCGACATAATACATTGGGGCGCGGGTTTCAAGATTGGCGATCGGATCCGGTATCGACGCTCTGGGCCAACAGCTTGTCGATCTTGCGACCGTCCATATCGACGACCTCGAAGCGCCAGCCGGCCGTTTCGAAGATTTCGCCCGTCGTCGGCAGGCGCTTGAGCACCGAGAGCGCGAATCCGGCGACGGTCGCATAGTCGCGGTCTTCGGGCAGGTCGATATCCAGCTTCTCGGCCATATTGTCGGCCGACAGCGACCCGGAGAACAGCCAGCTGCCGTCCGCGCGCTCGACATAGGCGGGATCGGTGCCGACCTCCTGGTCGGATACGAATTCGCCGGCGATCGCGATCAGCAGGTCGAGCGGCGTCATGATCCCCTCGAAATGCCCATATTCGTCATGGACCAGCGCCATCGGCACATCGGACTCGCGCAATGCCTCGAGCGCATCCATCGCATCGACCTGATCGGGAATGATCGGCGCCCGGCGCATCAGCTCGCGCAGGTCCAGCGACCGGCCCTCGAACAGCGCGGAGACGATATCGCGCGCCTGCACCACGCCGATAATCTCGTCGATCGATCCTTCGGCGACAGGCAACCGGGTGTGCGGCGTCGCGAGCAGCGCCTCGCGAATCTCGTTGGGACTGGATGACGCCTCGATCCAGTCGACTTCGGTCCGCGGCGTCATCACCTCGCGCACCGGCCGGTCGGCCAGCCGCACGACACCGGAAATGATCGCCCGCTCGCTTTCCTCGATAACGCCCGACTTGGTCGCCTCCGCGACCAGCATGTGCAGTTCCTCGGCTGTCACGCGGGACTGCGATTTGCGGCTCATCCGGAGCAGATGGAAGATCAGCGCGCTCGTGCGATCGAGCAGCCACACCAACGGTGCCGTGAACGTCGCGATCCAGCGCATCGGCAAAGCGATGACAACCGCGACACGCTCGGGATTGCGCAGCGCGAGCTGTTTGGGCACCAGTTCGCCGATCACCAGCGAGGCATAGGTCGTCAGGATGATGACCAGCGCGAAGCCCAGCGTTTGGGACAGCCCGGGTTCAACCCCGATCAGCGCCAGCCGTTCGCCCACCGGCCCGCCCAGGCTGGCGCCCGAATAGGCGCCGGCGAGAATGCCGATCAGCGTGATACCGATCTGGACCGTCGACAGGAAACGGCCGGGTTCGGATTGTAGATCGATAGCCGTCTGCGCGCCGGGCCGCCCATCCTTCGCCATCGCCTGCAGCCGCGCCCGGCGCGACGAGACGATCGCGAGTTCGGACATCGCGAAGACGCCGTTCAGGAACACCAGCGCAAGGATGATGCACAGGTCGAACCAGGGAAAGGGGGTTAGGTCGGGTGGCATGATGGGACCGGTCCCGCCCATTTGCCCGCTTTTGGCAGGCGGGACAAGCATATGATCAGCCTGTGTTCACGATCGGCAGGGAACAAGCGCGATATTGAAGGGTTTGACTCCCATATCGAGTTCGTAACGAGGAGGACGATAATGAGACTTTCCAAGGGGCTAATGGCCGGCACGGCGGCAATCGCCGTTATGGGCGCCACCACGGCATGTACGACCAATCCGCAGACCGGCGAACAGCGTATCTCGCGCGCGGCGATCGGCGGCGTAGCCGGCGCGGTCGGCGGGTATCTGATCGGCGATCTGGTCGGCGGACGGCGCGATCGCACGGAACGGATCGTCGGCGCGGGCCTGGGCGCGGTCGCGGGCATCGCGATCGGCACTTATATGGACCGGCAACAGCGCGAGCTGGAGGAAGCGACGGCGGGCACCGGCACCAATGTGATTCGCGAGGGCGACAATCTCTATCTGCAGATGCCGGGTTCGGTTGCCGAATTCGATGTCGACTCGAGCCAGATTCGCCCGCAATTCCGGACAACGCTGGACGAGATATCGCAGACGCTCGCCAGCTATCCGGAAACCTATATCGATATTTACGGCCATACCGATTCGGACGGATCGGACGCCTATAATCTCGACCTGTCGAACCGGCGCGCCCAGTCCGTGGCGAGCTATCTGACGAGCCGCGGCGTCAACCGCGCCCGCATCGCGACCGAAGGGTTCGGCGAGAGCCAGCCTATCGCCAGCAACGCGACGGCGGCGGGCAAACAGCAGAATCGCCGCGTCGAAATCCGCATCGTGCCGATCACCGAACAGGATGTGAACGCGGTCGGGGACTAAATCTGTCAGATTGACCTTTCGGTCGAGCGCTGCACCGGGCCCTATTTGTCAGAACATTGCTCGCGCAATGTCGCGGCACCGGCCCGCTCCCCCTCCCGGCCTCCCACAGGGTATACTTATTGGGAGGCCGGGAGGGGGAGCGGGCCGGTGCCGCGAACTTTCGTCAGAAAGTTTCTGACAAACTATCTCCGCCTGGATCGGAAAAAATCGGTCAGCAGCTCGGACGCCCTGTCCTCACCGATGCCCGAAAAAATCTCAGGGCGGTGATGGCAGGTCGGCTGCCCAAAAAAGCGCGGACCATGCTCGACCGCACCGCCTTTGGGGTCGGATGCCGCGTAATAGAGTCGACTTATACGGGTATGGGCGATCGCGCCGGCGCACATCGCGCACGGTTCTAATGTGACCCACAGATCGCACCCATCGAGCCGCCCTGTGCCGCGCGCCTCAAGCGCCGCGCGGATCGCGCGCATTTCGGCATGGTCGGTCGGGTCGCCGCTGGCGCGCATCGCATTGGCGGCTTCCGCCACAATCTCGTCGCCATACATCACCACCGCGCCGACCGGAACTTCGCCTCGCTTTGCCGCAATTTCTGCGAGCTCGAGCGCGCGGCGCATGGCTTTGGGTAGAGGAAACGGCATGACGCCGCCTGTTACGAGAAACGGCGGCCCGGCAAAAGCCCGGCCGCCGTCTCGTTTTTCGCGTCCGTCAGATCGGGGCGATTATTGCTCGTCGCCAGCGTCGGCGGGCTCGATGTCGATCGTCGGCACCTGCACCTGTTCTTCTTCTGTAGACACATCGATATCGGGTACGCTGACCGTTTCTTCGGTCGTTCCGACGTCGACGTCAGCCGTGTCGACGTCGAATTCGGGCATATTGCCTTCCTCGACTTCGATTTCGGGCATTTCGCCCTCTTCGGTCTGTTCGACGTCGCAGGCCGCGAGCGGGGCCGCCAGAACGGCGAGTGCAAAAGCGATACGCATTGTAATTCTCCTTTATGGAACCGGTGAACCAACAATGCTTGGCTGTAAAGGTTCCCGAACGGAAGCCTCTGGCTTGACGAAATGGCGATATGTAGCTATCTGCGCCGCTTTCCGGGAAACCCCGAGATTTCAGGATTGAGACTATGTCGCGTATTTGCGAACTGACCGGCAAGGGTCGGCTGGTGGGAATGAATGTGTCCCACGCGAACAACAGAACCAAGAAGACGTTTCTGCCCAACCTGCAGAACGTTACGCTGATGTCCGAATCGCTCGAACGGAGCTTCAAATTCCGCGTGTCGACCAGCGGTCTGCGCTCGGTCGAGCATGTCGGCGGCCTGGACAATTGGCTGTTGAAAACGTCGGACGATAAGCTCAGCGCCAACGCCCGCAAGGTCAAGCGCGAGATAGCCGGCAAACAGGCGGCGTAGCGCTCCAAACGTCCCTCACTCCGCGTCTATGCAGGGCACGGCGATCAGAAAATGTGGCATTCGAGCGGCGCAGCCTTGGCGGGCTGCCGCCGCTTTTTCGCGCTAAATGCCGGTTATTTCTACGATATCCGACTCTGGCAAACGTGACTGGTCTGTCTCGCAGCGGGACAGTGTTTTCAAACCCGAATAATAGTATTGCTTTATCTTCGAGATAGAAGGAAGCTATTGGCTCGGGCGGGTAGCTCAATCAGAGCGAACCGCAGATTACGGTTAGATGTAGGTATGAACCCTACCCTGCCCACCAGATTTTCCGCCGCAATCTAACCGCGGCTCAGCCGCTTCGATTCGCGTTCATTCCTCATGCAACTCGAATCGCAGCAGCAATGTCCGCTGCAGCGGGTTGAAATTATCGTCGGACGCCATCCAGATAATGGTTTGACCGTCCCCTTCTTCGACAACCAGCGCTTCCATATTGTCGACCGTCATCGGCGGATCGAGCTGCGCAATCGGTGTGCCGGCAAGGATGGCGTCTTCCTGGAGATCGCCCAGTTCGATCACCGACAGAATGACGGATACGCCTTCGAGCACGCTGAAGAAGCGGTTCAGGACGAGCAGGCGTCCGTCCGGCAACTGGGCCGCATCCGTGATCCGATACTCCTCGGGCGGCCGATAGCCGAGCCGGACCGGCGCTTCGCCCGGGACACTCGGATCATCGGCAAACAGCAGCACCTCGCGCGAGTTGCCCGGGCCGTCCCCGGCCTCGGAGAAAACCAGAAACCGTCCGTCTTCGAGGCGGATCATCGCCTCCGCCCCGCCATTGTTCGGCCAGTCGCCCATCGCATCGGGCGCATAGTCGGCATCGGACCCGGCAAAATCGCGATCGTACCGCCAAAAACCGTTCGCCCGCTCGAACGCGACCCAATAGCGGCCGGTTTCGGGATCGAAGGCCATGGCCTCGGCATCGCGATCGCGCTTCTGCACCTCGCCGCCGCCCTCCGGGATCGGCCCGGCCGGCAGCGCGGCGATATCGGCGCGGCTGATCGCCCCCGCTTCGTCCAGCGCAAAGCGAAACAGCCCGCCGGCATCGCCGATCGCGACGAAGCCGTCCCCGTCCCGCACCATCGCGGATATGCCGCCGAAATCGGGATCTTCGCTGGTCAGCACCCAGCCGCCCAGATAGCGCAGTTCGCCGACCGCGCGGTTATCGGGATCGCCGGACCTCAGTGGTACCGGTTCGGCGTAAATCGCAAACGGCCCGCCCGTCGCTTCGCCTTGCCCCTGCCCAATCACAAGCACCGAACCGGCGATGAAAAAAATGGCGAAGGCGGCAGCGATGCGGCGGATCATGGCCGTCTTTTATCATCGGCAGTCCGATCCGCACAGCGGAAAGGGCCGGCTATCTGAACGCTGGACAACAGCCCCGTTCAGACAAGGTTCCGCTAACCATTGTCATAAGGCCATCTGTCGACCGGCGCTGGATGAACGCAAATTCGATCCGCCACGCCGAATGCAACTGCTTGGGAAGACGTTGGGAGATTTCGAAATGGCTCTGAAAAACATTACCCTCGCCGCAACCGCCGCCTTTGGCGCGATTCTGATGCCCGCTGCGGCGCATGCCGGTGACGGATATTATGACGACGGCTATTATGAGAGCGGGTACGACGACCGCTACGACCGTCGCTACGATCGGCGCGACCGGCGCTATGACCGGCGCGACTATCGGCGCGGCGATTATTATGACGGCCGGCGTTATCGGCGCGGCGACTATTATGGCGGCCGTGGCCATCGCGACCGGCGCCATTACCGGGGCCGCTGCCGCGACAATGGCACGGGCGGGACGATCATCGGCGGCATCGCCGGGGCGCTGCTCGGCCGTGAAATCGCCCGGGGCGAACGCCGCGGACGCTACGGACGGCGCGGCGACGGCACGGCCGGCGCGATCATCGGCGGCGTCGTCGGCGGACTCACAGGCCGCGCCATCGACCGGGACTGCTAGGCCCGAATTTCCGACATCCAGACTAATCCTCGCGTAGCGTATCGAGGATGAGGGGGCCGGCGCGCGTATCTGCGCCGGCCCCCGAAACATTTGCGGCCCGAAACATCTGGGCGCTGTGCAACGCCACCGGGATAAGTTGACATAGTGGACACGCAGCCGGCCTTTTGTCGGTTGGATATTCGTCCCTTGAGGTCGGTGTACCAACGATGATCCGGCAACCGACCTGATCGCATTTTTTCCAACATTGCAAGCAGTTGCCGGAAAGAGCCCTCAGGCCTTGGCCTCGTCGAACAGGCTGGCCAATTGTTCGACCATCGTCCCGCCCAACTGCTCAGCGTCCATGATCGTCACCGCGCGGTCGTAATAGCGCGTCACATCATGGCCGATGCCGATGGCGACAAGCTCGACCGGCGAGCGGTTTTCGATCCAGGAGATCACCTGGCGCAGATGCTTTTCGAGATAGCTGCCGCTGTTCACCGAGAGCGTCGAATCGTCGACCGGCGCGCCGTCCGAGATCACCATCAGGATACGGCGCTCCTCGGGCCGCGCGATCAGGCGCTGATGCGCCCATAACAGCGCCTCGCCGTCGATATTTTCCTTGAGCAGCCCTTCGCGCATCATCAGGCCGAGGCTCTTGCGCGCACGCCGCCACGGCTCGTCGGCCTGTTTGTAGATGATGTGCCGCAAATCGTTGAGCCGGCCGGGATGCGCGGGGCGGCCATCGGCCAGCCATTGTTCGCGCGCCTGCCCGCCCTTCCAGGCGCGGGTCGTAAAGCCGAGAATCTCGGTCTTCACGCCGACCCGCTCCAGCGTCCGCGCCATGATATCGGCCGAGATCGCCGCGATGGAGATGGGCCTGCCGCGCATCGACCCCGAATTATCGATCAGCAGCGTCACGACCGTATCGCGAAACTCGGTATCGGTTTCGATCTTGTAGGAGAGCGAATGGGCCGGATTGACGACGACGCGCGAGAGCCGCGCGGCATCGAGCAGGCCCTCTTCCTGGTCGAAATCCCATGACCTGAGCTGCTGGGCCATCAGCCGCCGTTGCAGCCGGTTGGCGAGCTTCGTCACCGCGCCCTGCAGATGCACGAGCTGCTGATCGAGATAGGCGCGCAGGCGGGTCAGCTCTTCCTCGTCGCACAGCTCGGTCGCCGCGATCATCTCGTCATATTGGGTCGTGTAGGCGTGGTAGTTGAATTCGGGCGTCAGCTCGCTGAACGGGCGGTTCGGGCGCACGGGGAGCATGCCCTCCTCGCCCTCGTCCATCGGATCGCCGTCCATATCGCCGAAATCGTCGTCGAGCGATTCGCCGTCGCCGTCCTCGCCATCCTCTTCGGAGGTCTCGGCGCGCGCATCGGCCTGGGATTCGGCGCCGGCATCGCCCTCGTCGGACTCGTCCGTATCGCCTTCGTCCTCGTCTTCGCCTTCATCTTCGTCGCCGCCCTCGTCCGCATCGTCGGGCTGCATATCGCCGTCGATCAGCTCGAGATCTTCGAGCAGCCGCGTCGTCAGCTCGGCAAAACCGCGCTGGTCGTCGAGCAGCATCTCGAGCGCATCGAGATCGGCCCCGCCTTTCTCCTCGATCCAGTCGCGCACGAGATCGATTCCCGCCTGTGCGCGCTCGGGCACGGGCTGGCCGGTCAGCCGTTCGCGGACCATCAGCGCGATGGCGGAGGCGAGCGGTACCTCGTCGCGATTGCGGGCCTTGGAAATCGGATCGGATTTCAGCCGATGATCGAGCGCCTCGGCCAGATTCTCCCGCACGCCCGCATAGCGCCGCGCACCCAGCGCCTCGACCCGCGCCTTTTCGATGGCATCGAAGGCCGAACGCGCAATCGCCTCGGTCGGCCGCCCCGACGCGTGCACATCGTCGTCATGATAGCGCAGCATCAGCGCTGCCGCGTCGGCAAAGCCGCGCGCCTCGGCAACCTGATCGGCCGGCAGCGTGCGTGACGGCATCGGCACCTTGATATGCCGCCCGTTCGAGATCGGGATATCGGCGGTAAAGGCGAGCTCGACCTCCGGATCCTCGGCCATGGCCCGCGCACACCCGGCCAGTGCGGCCTTCAGATCGTCGAGAGGGTTGGGATCGGCCATCGCCCTACCTGCCTTCTCCCTTGATGGGAGAAGGATACGCAGCCTTGGCGACGCAGTCGTCTAGGCGCAGTTGGATGAGGGTGAGCGGAGCGATGCTCCGCGCGGTCGTCTTACGACCGCTACCCCTCACCCAGCTCCGACTATGCGGCGAAGCCGCTAAGTCTGCACAACCCTCTCCCACAAGGGGAGAGGGATAGAAGGGGGCCTGCATCACTTTATTGCGCCTCCCCCACCACGCTTTCCGGCAGGTCCGTATTGAACACGCGCTGGTAATATTCGGCGACCAGCGGGCGCTCAGCTTCGTCGCATTTGTTGAGGAAGCTCAGGCGGAAGGCGAAGCCGATATCGCCGAAGATCGTCGCATTCTGCGCCCAGGTGATCACCGTGCGCGGGCTCATCACGGTCGAGATATCGCCGGCCATGAAGCCCTGGCGCGTCAGCTCGGCGACCTTGACCATATCCTCGACCGTCTTGCGGCCCGTCTCGTCGTCATATTGCTCGTTCTTGGCCAGCACGATCTTGGCCTCGGTCGCGGCCGGCAGATAATTGAGCGTGACGACGATGTTCCAGCGGTCCATCTGGCCCTGGTTGATCTGCTGCGTGCCGTGATAGAGACCCGTCGTATCGCCGAGACCCACCGTGTTCGACGTCGCGAACAGGCGGAACCAGGGATTGGGGCGAATCACGCGGTTCTGATCGAGCAGGGTCAGCTTGCCGTCGGTTTCGAGCACGCGCTGGATCACGAACATCACGTCCGGCCGGCCTGCATCATATTCGTCGAATACCAGCGCGGTCGGCGTCTGCAGCGCCCAGGGGAGCAGGCCCTCGCGGAACTCCGTGACCTGCTGGCCGTCGCGCAGGACGATAGCGTCGCGGCCGACCAGGTCGATGCGGCTGATATGCGAATCGAGATTGATCCGGATGCACGGCCAGTTGAGGCGCGAGGCTACCTGCTCGATATGCGTCGATTTGCCCGTGCCGTGATAGCCCTGGATCATCACGCGGCGGTTGTGCGCAAAGCCCGCGGCGATCGCGAGCGTCGTATCCGGATCGAAGACATAGCTTTCGTCGCGATCGGGCACGCGCTCGTCGGCCTCGCTGAACGCGGGCACTTCCATATCGGAATCGATGCCGAACACCTCGCGGACATTCACCATCAGATCGGGCTCGGCCATGATCGGTTCGGTGCGGCTATCGGGCTGCGTATTGGCGATGGTGTTCATTCTACGTCCTGTCATTCGGCCGGCATCAGGAAAATGCGGGCGAGTCCTTGAGTTGCGTATAGGCCTCGATGACGCGCTGCAACATCTTCTCGCGGCTCCGGTCTCCGCCATTCTTGTCCGGATGATATTGCCGGACCAGCGCGGCATAGCGGCGCCGTAGCGTCCGGCGGTCGCTGTTCGCATCGAGGCCGAGGATCTGTAAATTTTCCCGATCACGGTCAGTCAGCGGTTTGCCGTCGCGGCGCGGCGCGCGAACGCCCGTGCGGAAACGCGCGCCGATCGCATCGAGCGGGTCGGTGAAATCCTGCCAGCGCGGCGTGGCGCTCGCGCCATTGGCCGCAAACGCGCGGGTCTCGCGCTCCCAGCCGGACCAGGGCCGCTGCCGGCTGTGAATCTCTTCTTCGCTCATCCCGTCGAAATAATCATAGCCCGCATTGAAGGCGCGGACATGGTCGAGGCAGAGCAGGTAATAATCGCCCGGCCCGTCAAACCCGCCGCGGCGATGGCCGGTTCTGGGCGCGCGGAATTGGCCCGGCTCCGCGCAGCCCGGATGATCGCACATCCGTTCGCCGTCATCGATCCGGCCATGGAATTTTTCATGTCGCGCGCGCGAGGCCAAGGGTGCTCCTTTCGTCCAGCCTGTCTATATAGGTGCGATGAACAAAGAATCGAAAGGGCCGGTTGCGGCCGAGATAGAAAAACGGCTGACCGACGAGCTCGGGCCGACCCATCTGCGCGTGATCAACGACAGCGTCCAGCATCGCGGCCATGCCGGCGACGATGGCAGCGGCGAATCGCACTTCACGGTCGAGATCGTGGCGCTGCAGTTCGAGGATATGAGCCGGATCGAGCGGCAACGCGCGGTCAACGAGGCGCTGGGCGACCTGATGAAAGAGCGCGTCCATGCGATGCAGATCCGCGCGAAGGCACCGAGCGAACTGCCGGAGTGAATAAAGTATCCCTCCCCTTCAGGGGAGGGATATAAGGGTGGGGTAAGACGGCAAGGGTTCGATACCCTTGTCGGCTTTTCAAGCCGAGCGAGGCTTCCGCCTCGCACCCGCCCCCACACCCCTCCCTTGAAAGGGAGGGGAGGAAGAAGTGAATGAACGGCCCTATCCTCGAAACCATTACCCCTACGAGCCACGATCTGGGCGGCTTCAAGGTGCATCGCGCGCTGCCCTCCAAAGGCCGCACCATGGTCGGCCCGTTCGTGTTTTACGACGATGCGGGTCCGGCGACGTTCGGGCCGGGCGATGGCATCGATGTGCGCCCGCATCCGCATATCGGCCTCACCACCGTCTCCTATCTGCTCGAAGGGCGGATCATGCACCGCGATTCGCTCGGTACGGAACAGCTGATCGAACCGGGTGCGGTCAACCTGATGACCGCGGGCAACGGCATCGTGCATTCCGAGCGAACCGTGGAGGGCGACCGGAACATCGAAACGCGGCTGAAGCTGATCCAGACCTGGCTGGCGCTGCCCGACGGCCGGGAGGAAATCGACCCCGCCTTCGAACATGTCGCCAAGGCGGATTTGCCGGTGATCGACGGCGATGGTGCGACGGCGCGGGTCATCATGGGCGCGCTATGGGGCGCGACAGCGCCCGTGACGACCTATGCCGAGACGATCAACGCCGATATCCGGCTCGATCCCGGCGGCAGCATTCCGATCGATTCGGATGCGGACGAACGCGCGCTTTACATGACGTCCGGCGCGGCAACGCTCGACGGAATCCGGCTCGATTGCCAGACGCTTTACGTGTTGAAACCCGGCATTGCCGCGACGCTGCGTTCGGAAACAGGCGCGCAGGTCATGCTGTGCGGCGGCGAAGCCTTCGCCACGAAACGCCATGTCTATTGGAATTTCGTATCGTCGAGCAAGGAGCGGATCAGCGCAGCCGTCGAGGACTGGAGAGCCGAGCGCTTTCCGCTCGTGCCCGGTGACAGCGAGGAACGCATTCCGATGCCCGGGGCGCCGAAGACCGACAGCAACGCCTGACGCTCAATCGTCGACAGGGCCGCCCCGCCATTCGGGCATCGGACGCTCGCCGATCGCGACTTCCACGGCCGCCTTGGCCAGCAACCGGGTGGAATCGATTACCGGCAGCGCCGAATTTTCGTCGTTCAGCACAATCGGCAATTCGGTGCAGGCAAGGGCGACAGCATCGCAGCCCGAATCGGCCAGCTTTTCGATTTCCCGCTGCAGGAAGGCCGTCTTCGCCGGTTCGAAGACGCCCATGCAATATTCGTCCATGATGGTGTCGTGAATGACCGCACGGGCCGCCTTTTCGGGTATCGCCCGATCGATGGAGCGGCGCGCGAGAGCGCCCTGGTAAACCGGGCCTTCCATCGTCCAGTTGGTCCCGAGCACGCCGACTTTCCGAAATCCCCGATCCCGCGCGGCATCTCCCACCGCTTCGGCAATGTGGAGACAGGGTATTGCGAAATCCGGGCCCGGCGATTCCAGCGCAATATGCGCGGTATTGTCGGGCAGGATGAAGAAATCGGCCCCCGCGGCGGCCACCGCCGCAGCATCCTCGGCGAAGATGGTTCGCAGCGCCGGCAGGTCCAGTCGATCCCACAGATCGAGCGAATGATGCATTGCACGACCGGACATGGTGATCGTCGGGTGGTTGTGCGGGCCGAGCTTGGCGATGCCCTCGAACACCGCCGTGCGATAGCAGAGCAGCGCGCCTTCCGCGCTGTGCAGCACGATCCCGACATGGCTTGCCTCGGCCATATGTTCCTCCCTTGCATTCCCGCCTGTCATTGCCGATTGACCGGCCCATGAACGTTTTTCCGCAGTCCCGAATTGCCCTCTCCACCGGTGTGACGCTGAACGTTGCCAGCGCCGGCCCGAAAGACGGCGATCCGATCATCTTTCTCCACGGCTTTCCCGAATCCCATCGCACATGGCGGTATCAGTTCGATGCGCTATCGACGACGCATCATTGCTTGGCCCCCGACCAGCGCGGCTTTGCGAAGTCCGACAAGCCCGAGGGCGTCGAAAACTATGCGCCGCAAAAGATGATCGCGGATGTCCTGGCACTGGCCGATGCGTTCGGCATCGACACGTTCACGCTGGCCGGACATGACTGGGGCGGGGCCATCGCCTGGGGTACGGCGCTCGGCCATCCCGATCGCGTCAAACGCCTGATCATCGCCAATGCGCCGCATCCGCTGCTGTTTCAAAAGGCGCTGATCGAGGATCGCGACCAGCGGATCGCCTCGGCCTATATACGCGAATTCCGCAAGCCGGAGAATAACGCCTTTGTAGAGGAAAACGGCCTCGCCGCCTTCCTGCTCAAGACGATGAACTGGAAGCGCTCACCCGCGCTCGAGGATGCCGAACGCGATATCATGCTCGAAGACTGGGCGCGGCCGGGCGCCGCTGTCGCGATGCTCAACTGGTATCGCGGCTCTCCCATGGTCGTGCCGGAAGCGGACGAAGAGGTCGAACCGCCGGCCTTTCTCGATGCGCCTTTCCCGCGGCTCGCAATGCCCGTGCTCGTCACCTGGGGCATGCAGGACCATGCCCTGCTGCCCGGACAGATCGAAGGCCTGGACGAGATCGTTGACGATCTCACGCTCGTGGAGATCGACGCCGACCATTTCGTCCCCTGGGTCGCGCCGGATGCCGTGACCGCCGCGATCAGGGACTGGTTGCCGACAAGGCCTGTCGCCTAAAGCAGCCAGTCGATCCAGCTGACATGCGGATGCGTGTTGGCGAGATGCATATCTTCGCCCGAAGGCCATAGCTTCAGGCGCAATTCGATCGCGCCGGTCTCCTCGTTCATCTCCAGAGACAGCCAACCGAAGGGCCGGTCTTCGGTCGCCTCGCTTGCAGACTGATCGATCGCGTCCCGAATCCGCCGCTTCTGCTCGTCCGGGAAATATTGGAAGGCGATGGTGTGGTAGAGGATGCGCATCACGCCATCGGCCTGCCGGGTCGCCAGCCGCTTTTCTGTCCAGTCCGCCGCTTCCCCTACGACGACGGGGGGCGTGAAGGCGCGGGCGAGCCGGATCGCCGTTTCCGCGCGCTCGATCCGCTCGGGCTGGTCCGGCCAGATATAGGCGACGAGCCGCTCGGCGGCTTCGGGCGTCGAAAGATAGATGGGGCTGCGATCGACCCCGCTCTGCGTGATGATATCGACCGGCGCTGCGGGCGGCGGATTGCCTTTCCATTCGGGCGCGAGCAGCAGGGGCGATGTGGGCTCGCCCGTTTCCACCCCACCCAGATCGTAGCGATAGCGGTTGAGATTGAGGACGAGGCCTGCGCTCGCGCCGAGCTCCAATATATCGATCGGCAGCGCGTAGCGATCCGCCGCGATCATCAGCCCGGGCATGACGGCCGCCGCCCGGCCGACTTCGTTGGTTTGCGGCGGCAGCTCGAGCCATTGCACGAGTTCGGCGTCATGCTCGGCCAAGGCGGCTTGAATCGCCGAATCGACCGACGCCTCGCCGCGATAGGCAGCGGCCAGCGCTTCGTCTTTGCCGGTGCGCGCCAGGGCATGCAGACCCCCGGTCAGCCTCAGCATCACATTATCGGCATTGCTACGCGGATCGCCATCCCAATCGAGAACGCGCCGACCGGTCTCGCTGCTCCGGTCGAGCGTTTCGGCCACTGTGTCGAGGATATCGGCGGTCAAAACCGATCCGAGCCCGCGGCAGAAACGGGCCTGATCGCGAAACGCGGCACGAATTTCGGACTCTTTGTCGGACATGCCTCTAGCTTGCCCGCGGCTTCGCCCCCAAGTAAAGCGCGCATCCCATGAGCGCAGATGTCATCTTTGCAATCCCCAAGGGACGGATACTGGACGAGGCCTTGCCGATCCTCGCCCAGGCCGGAATCGTGCCCAACGAGGATTTCCACGACAAGAATTCGCGCGCCCTGCGGTTCGGGACGAGCAGCCCCGATATCGATATCATCCGCGTGCGCGCCTTCGATGTCGCAACTTTCGTCGCGCACGGCGCGGCCCAGCTCGGCATTGTCGGCTCCGATGTGCTCGAAGAGTTCCGCTATTCGGAAATCTATGCACCGGTCGATCTCGATATCGGCCATTGCCGCCTTTCGGTCGCCGCGCCGAAAGATCTGGCCGCCACGGACGATCCGCGCGACTGGAGCCATGTCCGCATCGCAACCAAATATCCCAATTTCACGCGCCGCCATTTCGAGGCGAAGGGCGTGCAGGCCGAATGCGTGAAGCTGAACGGGGCGATGGAGATCGCGCCCGCGCTCGGGCTGACCCGGCGCATCGTCGACCTGGTGTCGACCGGCGGGACTCTCAAGGCCAACAATCTCGTCGAAGTCGATACGCTGTGCGAGGTGACGTCGCGACTGATCGTCAACCGCGCGGCATTCAAGACCCGGCCCGAAATCCTGGCGCTGGTCGAGCGATTCCGCGAGATCGCGGGCGGCACAAGCGATGCTTAGGCTTTCGGCGACCGATAGCGATTTTGCGGCGCGGTTCGACGCGCTGGTCGAGGCGCGGCGCGGGTCCGATCCCGAAATCGCGCGAGATGTCGCGGCCATTATCGCCGATGTCCGCGAACGCGGCGACGCGGCGGTGGCAGACTATACGCAGAAATTCGACGGCTTCGATCCGGCTTCGCTCGATCTGGAAATCGCCAAGGAACAATGCTGCATGGCGCTCGACGGCCTCGATGCCGATCTGCGCGGCGCGCTGGCGCTGGCGGCATCGCGTATCCGCGCCTTTCACGAAAAACAGAAACCGGCGGACAGCGACACGACCGACGATGCGGGCGTGCGGATGGGATCGCGCTGGTCGCCGGTGGAAACGGCCGGGCTTTACGTGCCCGGCGGGCGCGCCGCCTATCCCTCGTCGCTGCTGATGAACGCGATTCCCGCGCTTGTCGCGGGCGTCGAGACCATCGTCATGGTGACGCCGACGCCGGGCGGCGAGATCAACCCGCTGATCCTCGCAGCCGCGGAAATCGCGGGTATCGGGCGCATTTTCCGGATCGGCGGCGCGCAGGCCGTCGCCGCGCTCGCCCATGGCACCGACACGATACCGCGCGTCGATGTGATCGTCGGACCGGGCAATGCCTGGGTCGCCGAGGCCAAGCGGCAGTTGTTCGGCACCGTCGGCATCGACATGGTCGCCGGCCCTTCCGAGATCGTGATCGTTGCCGATGGCGAGAACGACCCCGAATGGATCGCCGCCGATCTTCTGTCCCAGGCCGAGCATGATCCGACGAGCCAGTCGATCCTGTTCACCGACGATGCCGATCTCGCGGATGCGGTCGCGGTTGCCGTCGACCGGCAAATCGCCGAACTCGCCACGGCCGAAACGGCGCGCGCGAGCTGGGAGGCCAATGGCGCGATTATCCGTGTCGAAAGCCTCGACGATGCGATCCCGCTCTGCGACCGGCTGGCGCCCGAACATCTCGAACTCGCGGTGGCCGATCCCGAACGGCTGTTCGACCGCATCCGCCATGCCGGATCGGTGTTTCTCGGACGGATGACGCCCGAAGCCGTCGGCGATTATGTCGGCGGGCCCAATCATGTGCTGCCGACGGGCCGGCGGGCACGTTTTTCCTCGGGGCTTTCCGTGCTCGATTTCATGAAGCGCACGAGCTTTTTGCAGTGCGAGGCGGCGGGGCTAGCCGAAATCGGACCGGCAGCAGTGCGGCTGGCCGAAGCCGAAGGGCTGCCTGCCCATGCGAAATCGATCGCGATGCGGCTGTCGCGGCAATAACACGGATATCAGGAGACGATCATGGGCATTTCCCTCTACGACGCCATCATTCCCGGCAATCTGCAGATTATCGGATCGGTATCGGGGCTGGTCGACAAGGCCGCAGCCTTTTGCGCCGACAATGACCGCCCGGAAAGCGAGCTGATCAACGCGAAACTCATCGAGGACATGCTGCCCTTCGCCTATCAGGTGAAAGCGGTCGCCGAACATTCGCGCGTCGCGATCGAAAGCGTGCGGGCAGGCAATTATTCGCCCGACACTGGCGCGCCGCCGGAGAGCTTCGAGGCGCTGAAAGCCAAGCTCGCCGAAGCCGCCGCGATGCTCGAAGCGCTCGACCCGGCCGAAATCGACGGTTTTGTCGGCAACGACATGCAATTCTCCTTCGGCGAAATGGTCATGCCGTTCACCGCCGAGAATTTCCTGCTCTCCTTCGCCCAACCCAACTTCTATTTTCACGCGGCGACCGCATACGACATTCTGCGCGCGGAAGGTGTCCAGATCGGCAAGCGCGATTTTCTCGGCCAGGTGCGGATCAAGACGGGCGGATGAACCAGCGCGCCCAATCCCGCTCCGCCGCCCGCCTCGCCGCCGTCCAGGCCCTGTACCAGCAGGAGATGGAGGGCATGCCGCTCGCGCGGCTGCTCAAGGAGTTTCACGATCATCGCCTCGGCGCGATTGTCGAAGATGTGGAATTCGCCGAAGCCGAGGTCGATTTCTTCGACGATGTCGTGTCGGGCATCAATGCGCGCCGCGCGGAAATCGATGCGCTGATCGCGGGAAAATTGGCCAAGGGCTGGTCGCTGGACCGGTTGGACCGTCCGCAAAAACAGATATTGCGCGCAGGGACTTACGAGCTGCTCGCGCGCAAGGATGTGCCGGTCGCGGCGATCATCGGCGAATATGTCGACGTCGCGGATGCCTTTTACGAAAAGCGCGAAAAAGGCTTCGTCAACGGGCTGCTCGACGCCATTGCCAAGGATGTGCGCGGCTAGATTTCCCCAGCCGCCCCGCATTGGGGCGGATATCGCAGCGCATTTTCTGCTAGCCAGAAAACCGATGAGCGGGGAATCGGACTTTATCGACCAATTGCGGGCGCTTGCCACCCATCCGGGCGCGCGGGGCCTGGACGACGATGCGGCAACGCTGATCCATGCCGGGCGCACATTGGTCCTCACGCATGATGCGATCGTCGAGCATGTGCATTTCCTCCCCACCGACCCGCCCGATACCATCGGCTGGAAGCTGGTTGCGGCGAACCTGTCGGACCTCGCCGCCAAGGGCGCGAAACCGGTCGGCGCGCTGATGTCCTACGACCTGTCCGGCGATCCGGAGTGGGACACCCGCTTCATCGACGGCCTGGGCGCGGCGCTCGGGCGGTTCGGCTGCCCGCTGATCGGCGGCGACACCGTGCGCGGCCCGGCCGGTTCGGCCCGGCATTTCGGCATGACGGCGATCGGCGAGGCGGACATCGTGCCGTCCCGCGGCGGCGCGTCGCCCGGTGACGATCTGTGGGTCAGCGGCACGCTCGGCGATGCCGGGCTGGGGCTGGCAATCGCGAAGGGCGAGCTTGATGGCGCGGACAGCTTGCTCGAGGCCTATCGCCGGCCCGTCCCGCAACTGGAACTCGGCCGGAAACTCGCGCCGCTGGTCTCCGCGATGATGGACCTGTCGGACGGCCTGCTGGTCGACGCCCGGCGGATGGCCGCAGCTAGCGGCGTTGCGATCGCCATCGAAACCATCGACGTGCCGCTGTCGCCGGCCTTTGTGGAAGCGCGCGGCGATACCCGCGAAACATCCGTCCAAGCGGCAACTATGGGCGACGATTACCAGCTGCTGTTTGCCGCCTCTCCGCGCTCGCGCAAGCATGTCGAAATGGCGGCCGAGGAGATCGGCGCGGAGATTCATTGTGTCGGGATCGTGGAGGAAGGCGCGGGTATTACGCTGCAGGAGGGCGGACGCCCGGTCGCGCTGCCCGACACGCTCGGATGGGAGCATTAGCGGATAGCGGTATTGGCGTCGCGGCGACGATCATTCGGCTTGCACACACCCCGCCTCTGCCTCTATAGCGCCCGCAACTCCGCAACGCGCCCGATTCCGGGCGTGTATTTCTATGCGGGCAACCAACTTACAGGGGGGTTCTGACCCAAAATGCCTATTGATCCGATGACACTCGTTATCGCAGCCATTGCGTGCGGCCTTCTTGCCGTCATCTATGGCTTCGTGACCAGCCGCCAGGTGCTCGCAGCATCGGCCGGCAATGAACGCATGCAGGAAATTTCCGGCGCCATCCAGGAAGGCGCAAAAGCCTATCTCGGCCGGCAGTATCGCACGATCGCCATTGTCGGCGTCGTTGTGGCCGCGCTCGTCTATTTCTTCCTCGGCGGCTTGTCTGCGGCCGGTTTCGTGCTCGGCGCAGTGCTGTCGGGCGTCGCCGGTTATATCGGGATGAACATCTCGGTCCGCGCCAATGTGCGCACGACGCAGGCGGCATCGAAAGGCCTGCAGGAAGGCCTGACGGTAGCCTTCCGCGCCGGTGCGGTGACGGGTCTTCTCGTTGCCGGTCTCGCGCTGCTCGCGATCTCCGTATTCTTCTACGTGCTTGTCGTTGCGGTCGGCGAAGCGGCGAACAGCCGCATCGTAATCGATGCGCTCGTCGCGTTGGCCTTTGGCGCATCGCTGATCTCGATCTTCGCGCGTCTCGGCGGCGGCATTTTCACGAAGGGCGCGGACGTCGGCGCCGATCTGGTCGGCAAGGTCGAAGCCGGCATTCCGGAAGACGATCCCCGCAACCCGGCCACGATCGCCGATAATGTCGGCGACAATGTCGGCGATTGCGCCGGCATGGCGGCCGACCTGTTCGAGACGTACGTCGTCACCGTGGGTGCCACGATGGTCCTGATCGCGCTGCTCGTCGGAGCGGGTGCAAGCCTGCTCCCGCTGATGGCGCTGCCGCTCGTAATCGGCGGTGTCTGCGTGATCACCTCGATCATCGGCACCTATTTCGTCCGTCTCGGCTCGTCCCAGAGCATCATGGGCGCGCTTTACAAGGGCTTCATCGTCACGGCCGTGCTGTCGGCCATCGCGCTCTTCTTCGCGACGCAGATGACGCTCGGCGACATGTCGGCGACGCTCGGCACGGTAGCCGGCACGGCGATCACCGGCATGAACCTGTTCTGGTGCATGCTGCTCGGCCTCGCCATCACCGGCGTGATCATCTGGATCACCGAATATTATACGGGCACCAACTATCGCCCGGTGAGATCGATCGCCAAGGCGTCGGAAACGGGCCATGGCACGAACGTGATCCAGGGCCTCGCGGTCAGCCTCGAAGCGACCGCGCTGCCGACGATCGTGATCTGCATCGGCATCATCGTCGCCTATCAGCTCGCGGGCATCATCGGTATTGCCTTTGCCGCGACCTCGATGCTGGCGCTCGCCGGCATGGTCGTCGCGCTCGACGCGTACGGCCCGGTGACCGATAATGCCGGCGGCATCGCCGAAATGGCCGAGCTCGACGACGAGGTGCGCAACCGCACCGATGCGCTCGACGCGGTCGGCAATACGACCAAGGCCGTGACCAAAGGCTATGCCATTGGTTCGGCCGGTCTTGCCGCGCTCGTGCTGTTCGGCGCCTATACGACCGACCTCGATCTCTTCTTCCCCGAACTCACCGTCGATTTCTCGCTGAGCAATCCGTATGTGATCGTCGGCCTCTTCCTCGGCGCGCTGCTGCCGTACCTGTTCGGTGCGATGGGCATGATGGCCGTGGGCCGGGCCGGCGGCGCGGTGGTCGAAGAAGTGCGCGCGCAGTTCCGCGACAATCCGGGCATCATGGAAGGCACCAGCCGTCCCGATTACGCCCGCACCGTCGATCTCGTCACCAAGGCGGCGATCAAGGAAATGATCGTCCCGAGCCTGCTCCCGGTCTTCGCGCCGATCGTGGTCTATTTCGTGATCACGGCGGTCGGCGGCCAGGAGAACGGCTTTGCCGCGCTGGGCGCACTGCTCCTCGGCGTGATCGTCTCAGGCATCTTCGTCGCGCTCTCGATGACCGCCGGCGGCGGCGCATGGGATAACGCCAAGAAGTATATCGAAGACGGCAATCATGGCGGCAAGGGCTCGGAAGCTCACAAGGCGGCCGTGACCGGCGATACGGTCGGCGATCCCTACAAGGATACGGCCGGCCCGGCAGTGAACCCGATGATCAAGATCACGAACATCGTAGCCCTGCTGCTGCTCGCGGCTCTTGCGGGTGGTGTGCATTAAGCGCATCGCCAATCCGAAAGAAAAGCCCGTCCGGATCGCTCCGGGCGGGCTTTTTCTTTTGCCGTGATCGACTCTCCAGCCGTCAACTCCGAACCACATGCAATTCTTGCAATTGCGTCAGAAATGTTGCACCTACCCGTTTCCTGAACCTTGGCCCTGCCGGATTCGTCCGGCGGGGCTTTTTCTTTGGTCCTGCGGGCAATTTGGTTTACCGGTTAACTGTCTCCGCTAACCCCGCTCTTCAAAAAAGATTTAACCTCACCCGCCTAGACACCGGCACATCAGAAGCCGGAGAGCGATACACATGTACGCGGGTCAATCCATATCGATACCGTCGGAAACGACCCTCGCTTCGCGGCGCAGCCTGTTAGGCGCGCCGACTCGGCCGATAAGCGCGACCGACGATTTAAAGCTTGCCTGCGCGTTCGAGGCGCCGGAATCGCTCTCCGCGAACATTACGGCCCAATGGCCCGTGCTGGCCGACCAGGCGGCCGAGCCGAACTGCTTCGCCGAACGCTGGTTCCTCCAGCCCTCGCTGGCCATGCTCGCCGAGCCCGGCGAGGTTAAACTCGCCGTCGTCACATCGACGAGCGGACTGCTTGTCGGCCTCATTCCGCTGACGATCGAAACGGATTATGGCCGCATCCCGATCCGCTACGTTCAGAACTGGACGCATCACCACAGCTTTCTCGACGCTCCCCTCGTCCGCCGCGGCATGGAGGGTCGATTCTGGCAGACCCTGCTCGAAGCGCTCGACGATACGGACTGGGCGACGGGCCTGCTGCATTTTCGCGGCCTGCCGGCGGGCGGGCGCATCGTGCGCGGACTGGAACAGGCCAGCGCTGCACTCGACCGGCCGTGCGATATCGTTCACCGCACGCGGCGCGCCGTGCTTCGCAGCGACAAGACCCCCGATGATTACTGGACGAGCATCGTCCGCAAGAAGAAGCGCAAGGAGATCAACCGCCTTGCAAACCGGCTCTCGGAGCTGGGCGAAGTGTCCTACGCCACGCTTGGCGCCGAAGACGATGTCGCGCCCTGGATCGATGCGTTTCTCGACCTTGAAAGCGAAGGCTGGAAAGGGACGGCGGGCTCGGCGCTGTCTTGCGAACCCAAATTGGCCAAATTCTTCGAGATCATCGCCACCGGCGCGCACGCGGCGGGCAAGCTCGATTTCCACCGGATCGATCTCGACGGCAAGCCGATCGCCATGCTGGTCAATTTCCTGACTGCTCCGGGCGGCTTTTCGTACAAGATCGCGTTCGACGAAAGCTATGCCCGCTATTCCCCCGGCATATTGATCGAGCGCTATAACCTCAGAATATTGGAGCGGCGCGATATCGAATGGCTCGATAGCTGCGCGCAGCCAGGCCATTCGATGATCGATAGCCTATGGGCCGAACGCCGCGATATCGTCCGCGTATCCGTACCGCTGGGTGGGCGCGGACAGCGAGCGGTTTTCCGGGCCTGCCGATCGGCCGAGAACATGGCCTCGCGGCTGCGCGGAATCGCCGAAAAGATCAGGAGCCCTGACAATGGCGGAGACTGACGCGATCTTCACCGACGGTGCGCGGACGACTCTGCGCGCGGCCTATCCCGAAGAACCAGTGCTGCTCGATCATCGATTGAGCGAACATCCGTTGTTGAGCAATGCGGCGCTGGCCGATCTTGCCCGCACGATGCGGCCCGAGGACGTGGAATATAACCGCGGCGACCTGCCCGTCGGCATCGATCCCGCCGATGTACCCGACAACGGGCTGGGCATCATGGAAACGCTGGAAAATATCGAAACCAATGGCAGCTGGATGGTGTTGAAGTTCATCGAACAGGTGCCGGCCTATAGGGATTTTCTACAAGAGACGCTGGCCGAGATCGAACCCGTCGTGCGCGAGATCACGGGCGACATGATCAAGCTCGAAGGTTTTATTTTCCTCTCCTCGCCGGACGCCGTGACGCCGTTCCATATGGATCCCGAACACAATATCCTGCTGCAGATCAGGGGCCGCAAGACGATGACGGTGTTTCCCGCCGACGATGAAGAGCTGGCGCCCGGCCAGGCCCATGAGGCCTTTCACGAGGGCGGCCATCGCAACCTTCAATGGCACGACGATTTCGCGGCGCGCGGCACGGCGTTCGAACTGCCGGCGGGCAAGGCGATCTATGTGCCGGTCAAGGCCCCGCACTGGGTGAAGAACGGGCCCGAAGCCTCGCTGTCGCTGTCGATCACCTGGCGGTCCGAATGGGTATATCGCGAGAAATATGCGCGTTCGCTCAATGCCACGCTCCGCCGCTTCGGCCTCAACCCGGCCTCGCCCAAACGTTTCCCGCACCAGAACCACGCCAAGTCGCTGGCCTGGCGGACGATCGACAAGGCCCGGCGGACATTGACCGGCCAGTCGTAGATTTCTTCGCCCGAACCGCGGCGATAGCGACAATCCAGCCGATCCCTTCCCTTTCCCGCGGCTTCCGGCTATGGCGGCGCGAATTTTCGGCACTATATGGACGGTTATGGCTAAAGAAGAACTGCTCGAGATGCGCGGCCACGTGATGGAATTGCTTCCCAATGCAATGTTCCGCGTCAAACTCGAAAACGATCATGAAATACTCGGTCACACGGCCGGCAAGATGCGCAAGAACCGCATCCGCGTGCTCGTCGGCGATGAAGTGCTCGTCGAGCTGACGCCATACGACCTGACCAAGGGCCGTATCACCTATCGCTTCAAATAAGCAGGCCGCGCGCCGGTGCGCCTGATTCTCGCCTCCGCCAGCCCGCGCCGCAAGGAATTGCTGGCCCGGATCGGCGTCGAGCCCGATTGCGTAGACCCCGGCGATATCGACGAAACCGCGCATAACGGCGAGCTGCCGCGCGACTATGCAATGCGCATGGCTGCAGAAAAGGCGGCGGCCGTCGCGCCGCGCCATGCCGGATCGCTGGTGCTGGCGGCTGATACCGTTGTCGCAGCCGGGCGGCGCATCCTGCCGAAGACCGAAAGCGAGACGGAGGCGCGCGATTGCCTGTCGCTGCTGAGTGGACGGCGGCACCGCGTGCTGTCGGCCGTCACGTTGGTCGATGCGGACGGCGAAGCGCGCCACAAGCTCTCGACAACCATTGTCACCTTCAAACGGCTCTCCGAAGCGGAGATCACCGCCTATCTGGCGCGCGGCGAATGGCACGGCAAGGCGGGCGGCTATGCGATCCAGGGCTTTGCCGAGGCCTGGGTGCGGTTCCTGTCGGGCAGCCATTCCGGCGTTGTCGGCCTGCCGCTTTACGAAACCCGCACCTTGCTCGAAAGCGCAGGATACCGGATTGGCTGAGTGGCTCTATGAGGACGGCATCGGCGAGGCGCGCGCGGCGCTTGTCGAGGATAGCGGCATTCTCGAAGCGTGTATTGAGCCCGATGGCGACGGCGCGAAACCCGGCGCGATCTGCGAGGCCCGGCTAGTCGAAATTCTGCCTAATAGGCGGGCGGGACGGCTGGAACTGCACGGCGGCGAACCCGCGCTGATCGAACCCCTGCCGCCCGGCCCGACCGAGGGCGAAACCCTGCTCGTCGAGATTGTGCGCGGCGCGATCCCCGAACCCGGCAAACGCAAATCGGCGCGCGCGCGGCCCGCCGCGAAAGGCAGAAGCGCATCGCCCGCGATGGGCCTGCTCGATCGCTTGCAGGCGACCGATCATCCGGTGCGCACGCTCGCCGCCCATGAGCCGGACGCGTTGGAGGCGGCCGGTTGGTCCGAACTGCTCGAACAGGCGGCCACCGGCGCGGTCGCGTTCGCAGGCGGCGCGCTGCGGATCGCGCTCACGCCCGCGATGACAGTCATCGATGTCGACGGCGCATTGCCGCCCGCCGAACTGACGCGCGCGGGCGCACGGGCGGCGGGCGAAGCGATCCGGCGTCTCGATATCGGCGGATCGACGGTCATCGACCTGCCGAGCCTGTCCGCCAAGGCGGATCGCCAGGCCGCGGCCGAAGCGTTCGATAGCGCGTTGCCCCAGCCGTTCGAGCGGACATCGGTCAACGGGTTCGGCCTGTTGCAGATCGTCCGCAAGCGGCTCCGCCCGTCCCTGCTCGAATATGCGCAATATGAGGGCTCGGCCACGGCGGCGCGCGCCCTACTCCGCCGGGCGGAACGCGCTGGCGGATCGGGCGAGGTGACGCTGACCGCCCACCCCGCCATTATCGCCCAGTTCGATGCGCATCCCGACTGGCTCGCCAAACTCGAACGGCGCGTCGCGGCACCGGTTGCCGTCAAACCCGATCCCGCGCTCGGCCTGTGGGGCGGCCATGCCAGCGCCGCGCATCCCGGCTGATATTTGCGGGCCGCCGATAATGTGCCACCATCGCCCGGAGAGAGGGACAAGGGAGAGACAAGCATGCTGACCAAGGGCGACGATTTCCCACTGCACCAGACGCCGGAACCGATGGCCGTTTCGGGCACCGACCGGAATTTCTACGACCGCTATTTCTTCAACGGCTATAGCGCAGACGGCAGCCTGTTCTTCGCCGCCGCGCTGGGCGTCTATCCGCAGCTCGATATCATGGACGCAAGCTTCTGCCTGCTGATCGACGGCGTGCAGCACAATATCCGTGCTTCTCGGCGGATGGGCTCGGAGCGGCTCGAACTGACCGTCGGGCCCGTTCGCGTCGAGATCGTCGAAGCACTCGAACAATTGCGCCTGACGGTTGCCGACAATGACAGCCCGGTCACCGCCGATATCACCTTCACCGCGCGTCATGCGCCGATCGAGGAACCGCGCTTCACGCGCCGCAACGGACCGCGCATGTTCATGGACTATACGCGCATGACGCAGAGCGGCAGCTGGGCGGGCACGATTACCCATGAGGGGCAGGATCATGCGCTCGCCGGCGACACCCATTTCGGGACGCGGGACCGGAGCTGGGGCATCCGCCCGATTGGCGCGCCTGAATCCCAGCCACCGCCCAGCGGCAGCCTGCCGCAATTCTACTGGCTCTGGGCGCCGCTGAACTTCCCGGACCATGCGACTTTCTTCCACACCAATGACGATGCGGAGGGCGCGGGCTGGAACCGCCGTGCGGTCGTCGATCCACTCGATGGCGACCCCGTCGATTATGATCGCACGGAATATGACGTGCGCTATGCGGACGGTGCGCGCCGCGTCGCGTCGCTCGATGTCGCACTGGACCCGGACGGCGAGGCGCGGCTCCTGATCGAACCGACAGGGCCCGATTTCCATATGTCGGGGCTTGGATACACCCATCCGGTCTGGGGTCATGGGATGGACCATGGCGAGCTGGAAACCGCCTATGACACGATCGATGCGGGCTCGGCCGACCCGCACGAACAGCTCCATTGGCACATCCAGGCCTTTGTCCGCGCCACGCTGACCCTCGACGGTACCGAGCATCGCGGCCATGGCATTCTGGAGCAGTTGCTGATCGGCCCGCATGCGCCGAGCGGCTTCACCGGCCTGCTGGATCCCGCGGCCTGATATGAGCGCCATCCCGACCCGGCCCGAACAGTTCAGCACCGATTGGCTCGCGGAGAAACTGGAAGCCCCGCCGGGATCGCTGATGGATTTCAGCTACGAGACGATCGGCACCGGCCAGATGTGCGACAGTTTCCGGCTCGCGCTCGACTGGGACGGCTATGACGGCCCGGCCCATATCGTCGCCAAATGCCCGAGCACCAATGCCGAAAGCCGGCATATCGCCAAGACGTTGCGCAACTATGTGCTCGAGATCAGCTGGTATCGCGACCTGGCGCATGAAATCCCGGTCGCCTGCCCGCCCTGTTATCATGCCGAGATCGCCGGGGATGAGATCGATTTCGCGCTCCTGCTCGGCGATATGAGCCCGGCCCGGCAAGGCGACCAGCTCAAGGGCGCGGATATCCCGATGATCGAGGCGGCGATTGCGGAAGCAGCCAAGCTCCATGCGCCCCTATGGGGTTCGGCCCGGCATGCCGACTATGCCTGGCTCGGCTTTGGCGCCGCGAACAAGGAACTGGTCCGCGCGCTGCTCCCGGGCCTCTATCAGGGGTTCAAGGAGCGGTATCGCGCACGGCTCGGCGCGGATATTTTCGCGATGGGCGACGATTTTATCGCACGGATCAACGATTATCTCGACCAGCCGCTGACAGCGCCAACCATCGTCCATGGCGACTTCCGCATCGACAACCTGCTTTTCCACTCTGAAACCGGCGCGGTGACGGTGGTCGACTGGCAGACCGTCGGCCTCGGCTCCGGGCCAACCGATATCGCCTATCTGATCGGCACCAGCATCGCCGACCCGGCAGTGCGGGCAGCCGAAGAATTCCGGCTGCTCGACGATTATGCCGAACAGCTCCGGGCGCAGGGCGTCAAGGTTACCGACGAAGACTGCCGGACTGCCTATCGCCGCGGCGCCTTTTCCGGCTTCGTCATGGCCATCTTCGCCTCGATGAATGTCGAACGCACCGAACGCGGCGACGAGATGTTCGCAGTGATGGCCGAACGCCCGGCGCAGCAGATATTGGATCTGGATAGCCTCGGATCGTTTTGATCGGGGGGTATTTGTCAGAACATTGTTTGCGCGATGTCGCGGCACCAGCCCGCTCCCCCTCCCGACCTCCCATTAGTGTACCCTGTTTGGGAGGTCGGGAGGGGGAGCGGGCTGGTGCGGCGCTCGACCGACAGGTCGAGTCTGACAAAAGAGGCTGAGACGAATGCCTAAGCTCCGACAAATCCCAATCCCACGCCTTGCCAGCCGGCCCGCCAATCCCATATCGACCTGACCATGACCCGTCCCGCTCGCTCCAAAAACTGCCCCGTATGCGGCAAGGCGCCCAGCGCCGATCACAAGCCTTTTTGCAGCGATGGCTGCCGCAATCGCGATCTCCTGCAATGGCTGGGCGACGGCTATCGCGTACCCGGTCCGCCCGCCGATCCGGAGGCCGTCGCGACCCACACAAACGGGCTGGACAGCGACGGTTGACCCGGCCTATAGGCGCTGTTCCCGCACGATCTTGCGGCGATGCCCGGGTAGCTCAGTTGGTAGAGCATGCGACTGAAAATCGCAGTGTCGGCAGTTCGATTCTGTCCCCGGGCACCACCAAAGAAACCAGCGCCCCGTCCGTATAGCACCCCTGCGCATCGGCATAGCTGTTGGTCAGCGCCGTGGTCACCAGGCTGCCCGAACTGTAATCGCGGATCGTCTCGCCGCTCAGATTGCCGGGGCAGAGAGGGGGCTAAAGCCTCGGGGACGGGCGGGGCGTTTTGAAGGACTGGGGCGCACTCCGTTTGACACTGGTCGACAGGCGGCGGGGGCAGTCGCGCAGCTATCGTTCAAAAGTCACGATAGTCACAGGACATAAAGCGGAAACGCCCTCCGGCTCGTAAAGGATGGGTTGTGTCCAACAGGACGCAGCCGTTCAGGCGGGATCGGCGGGGCCTGCATTCGCGCAAGCGGGTGTCAAAGAGCCTTGGGTGCAAAGCAACGCAGAGAACATCTTAACACGGGCGGGCGCGTGTAGGACAGGGAAAGGGGGCGACGTGAAGATGGCCAGCTATTCGATCGGCCGGTGATCGTCCAACAAGTCCTCCTCGGCTGCTTCAGCTCGCTCCTCTTCCACCAGCCGTTCGATATCGGTGTCTGCAGACGTATCCTGGCCGTCGGCGATTTTCGATTTCATGGGGCGTTTGCCTTCCGCCCGCCCGCCTTCCGCCAATGCCTGTTTGATCGGCAGCGGCGCCATATCGTCGAAACGCAGTCTATAAATCGGTTCGGGAAGGGCAAAGCCGTTTTCTTCCAAAGCATCTTTTGCGGCCTGGATCGCGCGGCTCCGCCCTCTGAGAAAATCGGTTTGCGATTGGTCGACCCAACCGAAGAAAGACAGGATGATATTGGAGTCACCGACCTTTTGAACGACGCCGGTTGCCTCGGGGGTGGCGAGAACGAAGGGCAACTCGTTGAGCGCGGCCAGCCCGACGGCAATTCCTTCGGCGGCGTCATCTTCGGCATCGATGCCGAGCTCAAACTCGAAACGCCGTTCGGGATTTCGAGTGTAGTTGAGGATCACGGATTTGAAGACGACGGAGTTTGGGACCCGCAGATGATTGCCGTCCAGCGTCATCAGGATCGTGGCGCGCGACGTCAGGCGGATTACCCGCCCTTCATTGCCATCTACAACGATATGGTCGTTCGCGCGGAACGGCTGACGCAAGCTAAGCATCAGGCTGGACACGTAATTGTCGACCGTATCGCGAACCGCAAAGCCTATCGCCAATCCGATTACCCCGGCACCGCCCAGCACCGCGCCCAGAAGAGCAGTGGCGCCCAGGATCTGCAAGAGAACGGCGATGGCAAAGACGATGGCGATAAAGCGGATAGATGTCGCCACGAGTTCCGCCATGAAATTGTTCGGCGCGATCCACTCCCACAATCGTTTGCGCGCAGCGATCCAGTAGCCGAACAGGCCGATGAGGATCGCAATGCCGATCGCAACGGCGAGCAGAGGCAACGCGTTAAAAAGGCCGCGAATATCTTCCCGGAACGCGACGAGAGCGGGAGTAACATTGGTATCCAGATCGAGATCGCGTTCGATCCCGTTTTCCACCGTCACGACACCGGCAACGCGGGCGGCAATGGCTTCCGCGCGATCTATGTCTTCGGAAGTCGGAACCGATCCTCTCAGCGAAACGACGCCCGCCGAGGAATCGACGGCCACGTCCGAAAGCGATTCAATCTCGCTGAAAATATCCTGGATACGGCTCGCGATCTCGGCATCGGTCGGACCGGTCGGTGACGTTTCAATCGGCTGTGCGGACGGAACGTCGGTCTCCGGTGCATTTTGGGTGAGCAATTCCTGGGCGTTGACCGGAGAGGCCGTCGCAATCATGGCGATGAACAATAATCCGGTGACAGTACGAAACGCCATCATATTCACCTGCCACAATTTAACCGGTCTGATAAGCCGCGCATGCGATCATCATGAACGCGGGGCGACGCCAGGGCCGTCGAGCGCGGCCCGACAATCATGATCTACCGCATTGGGATGGTCCACCAGCTTGTCATTATCGGCCACGACGAAGACCGAGATGGTGCCGTGGAAGCGCCGATCCTGAAGCTTGGCTATCAATGAGCCCATGGAATCCGTCGAGTTCACGACAGTATCTGGAGTGGCGCGATATTCGCCAATATCTTGTCATAGCCGATGAACGTTCTTCAAACGATCGGGTGGATTTTGGTCGCCGAGTCCGGGCAAGATTATATTCGGAATCATGGATGGCGGCCATGCGAGCACGAAAAATCGCGCCCGAGATACATGGTGTGAACTTTTTCGTCCGAGAGCATTTGCGTAGGCGCGCCTTCGAACAGGATTGCCCCTGCTCCGATCGCGTTCGCTCTAGTGATGCATCAATAGCGGGAAGCGGTCCTGGCCGAGCATGGCGCGCGTCACGCCGCCGAACACCGCCTCGCGCAGCCGGGAATGGCCATAGGCGCCCATCACGATATAGGCGGCGCCGAGCGCCTCCGCCTTTGCTAGCAGGCTGTCCGTCGTGCGTCCCCGCTTCTCGATTTCGGCGACGTCGACGTCGAGCCCCAGCAGGTCGAAATAGGCCTTCGATTCGGCCGCGTCGAAGCCTCTTCGCATCGATTTCCCGACGCTCACAAGATGAACCGCGCCGGCCCGTTTGAGCAGCGCGATACTGCTCCGGATCGTCCGCGTCACTTCGATCGATCCGTCCCAGGCGACCATGACGGGACCGGCCGGATCGAAATTGTCGAAGCTAAACGGCACGGTGAAGACCGGCGCACCGGCCGAGAGCGCCACCTCACCGACAAAGGCGCGCGCGATTTCCGGGTGATGGCCCGCATCCGGCGCGCTCACCACGATCAGATCGGCGAGCACCGATTCCTCGACAAGCGCCTGGACCGCGCCGAGCGCGCTGCGCCGCCACGACCAGGATATGTCCGCATCGCGCAGCCGCGCTTCGATCCGGTCCTGCAGCGCATCGGCCTGCTGCGCTGCCGCATGGACGATATCGCCGACCACCCCACCATCGTCCCAACTCGCAACCGGATAGCGCTCGCCGACCAGGTTCGCGACAGTGGACGGCTGGGAACAGGTCAGATGGCCATCCAGCAACCGCACGATTGTCAGCGCCGCCTCGAGCCGGCTGTCCAGTCCGGCATCATCGTCGACATGCAACAGGATGGTTTTCATATTCTGGCTCCGTAGCTGTGACCGTGCATCACGGTACCGTCATCGTGCCTCCGTCACGTTGATGCGTATCAAGGCGGATCGCCGTTCGTACCGCTTATCGCTGCTCGAACTGGCGCAGCACGGCGAGCACGCTGTCCGGCGTCACGCTGATGCTGTCGATACCCTGGTCGACGAGCCAGGCGGCGAAGGCGGGATCGTCGGACGGCCCGATCTCGGCAAACGGCCGAACCAGCGCAGCCGTCGTCGGTTCACGCCGCCTGCTCCCGGGACGCTTGCCGGATCGCTTCGCACAATTCGGTATCGCTGACGGCGTCGAAGTCGCGATACGCTTCATCGACGGACTCGATGTCGTCGCTGCGGTGAAGGCAGACGAACTCGTCGGCCAGCCCTTCCGCCTCGCTGAGCGTGTTGCCGACACATACCGGGACTGCCAGCGTGATGTCCTTCGGCCGGTGCTTGCGAAGGACCTGCAGGACGGCGCGCACCGCCGCGGCTTGCGCCGCCCCGTCATCGACCATGATGACATGTCGGCCGCCGACAGAGTGTAACTCACTCTCGCCAAAAAGCGTGCGGAGTCGTTGAACTCTCGCTTCAGCTTTTTCGAGAGCGTCCTTGAGGCAGGCATCGCTCGCGCAATAGGCATGGACGACGTCCTCGTGCCAGACGATCTCGGGCGCATCGGCGTGGACGATTGCGCCCAAGGGCAGGTCCGTCTGCGCCGGCGCACTGATCGGCTCGATGATGGCGGGGTAAAGCGGCGCGTCCAGCAGATGGGAAACCTCACAAGCCACCGGAATTCCGCCACGAACCAACCCGACCACAACCGGTTTCTTCGGGCGCATACCGATCAGGCGCAACGCGAGCTGCTGCCCGGCGTCCTTGCGGTTCCTGAAATGCGCGCGCTTCCAAAATCTCATGGTTTCGGCTCTCATTCTGCGTTCGCGGACAGTATCGGCCCGCCGCGCGATAGAGATATTGACGGGCATCAAGCCGCGCGCTTTTCCGGGAGGCTAGCCTCGCACCTTCCGCCGCCGCGCGCGATCATCGGGAGACGACCGCTGTGAGCCTCGAGATATTGTGGGCGCAGTTCCTTGCCGCCGCCCTGCTGATCCTGTTTGCCGCGCCGCGGCTGACCCGCAACGCGGAAATTATCGCGGCGCGGCGCAACATCTCCGACAACTGGATCGGGCTTATATTGCTCGCATCGGTGACGTCGCTGCCCGAACTCGCAGCCGGGATTTCGTCGGTCAGCGCGGCTGACGCACCCGATATCGCGGTCGGCGCTGTCTTCGGGAGCTGCGTCTTCAACCTCGCCATGCTGGTGGTCCTCGATTTCGCGGTGCGCGGGGAATCGGTCTACCGGCAGGCGCGACAGGCCCACATCCTCTCGGCCGGTTTCGGGACGATGCTGATCGGCATCGCCGGGCTCACCCTGATGGTCCGCGATCTCGGGCTAACGCTCGCCATCGGCCATATAGGGGCAACGTCGCTCGTCATCGTGATCGTCTATGTCGTCGCCACGCGTGCCATCCACAATTACGAGGCCAAGATTCGCGAACGCGCCGGCGAAGCCGTCAGGAAGACGCCAACCGAGCCGCTCGGCAGGGCTCAGCTCATGTTCGCTCTCGCTGCGCTCGCGATCATCCTGGGCGGCCTCTGGCTTCCGGTCGTGGGCGCGGCAATCGCGGACCAGACCTTCCTCGATCGCAGTATCATGGGCACGATCTTCATCGCCGCGGCGACATCTCTGCCCGAATTATCGATATCGCTCGCCGCGCTGCGGCTCGGATCGGTGAACATGGCGATCGCCAATCTGCTCGGCAGCAACCTGTTCAACATCCTCATCCTCGCGATCGAAGATGCCGTCTATACCGGCGGCCCGCTATTGGGCGCAGCGTCCAATATCCATGCCGTAACCGCGATGGCGGCGGTCATCATGTGCGGCGTCGTGATCGCCGGTTTGCTCTACCGCCCGAAAACGCGCCTGTTCAAAATGGTCGGCTGGACGAGCATCGCGCTGTTTTCCGTCTACATATTGAACGTCTATCTGATCTTTTTCACGACGCGCTGAGCGCTGCAATCGGCTTCCGCCTTCACTGCCCGACGCCGTAAAGCGCCATGCTTATACCTTGTCGGCGTAGATCAGCCGGCCCGGCCCGAGCCGATCCAGTACGAGCGCGATATCGGCTTGGGAGAAGGTGAAACACCCCTCGCTGCGGCCGAGCTTGCCCTGTTCGCGGATCACGTCGGGATTGGCGTACCAAGCGGAGTGGATGACGATCGCCCGCGCTTCGGCGTTGCTGTTTTCGGAGTCGAGCCCAGCCAGCCTGCGCGACGGCCCATGGCTGCCCGAATAGGCCTGACGCGTCAGATACGCGCCCGAGGACGTCGCGTTCGATCCCGGAACATTGGAGAAATGCTGAACCCAGCCGCTATGGGCGGGATCGGACCCGCGTCCATGCGCCACCAGAAGCCGCTGAGCGCGTCCGCTTTCCAGATCGACGATCGAAAAGCGCGGCTCGCGCGAATGCTCGCTGAAATCGGCAATGCCGATCACATCGCGATGGACGATTGCATCGCGATGCCGCTCCATCGCGGCGCGGGCGCGCCCCATCAGGCTGTCGGACGGCAAAGCTCTAGCCGACGTGGAGGGCGGCGGGGCGATAGCCGCTGCCGGGATACTAGCTGCCATCGCGCCGCTTGCCGCGATAAACTGTCTGCGGGAAAAACCGGCCATCGAAAATACTCACTCTAACAGGGCGAAACCGGGAATATCTGTATCCGTCGCGCGGCCGCCTATAAGTATAAGCCCGTATTTGTGCGATCGAACTAACCGCGGAGACACTGCCGTATGAGAAAGCTATTCGCAGTCGTAACCGGCCTGCTGGTTGGCCTTGCCGCGCCCGGTTGGGCACAAGACGGGATTACGCAGGAGCCCGAGGAATCGACGGCGCTCGCTGGTCATCCCTATCACGACGCGTTGCGCGAGGCCCATATTCGCGAAACAGACCCGGGACGGCGCGCCACGCTGGCCGCCAATCTGGAGCGCTGGCGGCAGATGCCGGCCGCGCTCGGCGAGCGCTACCTGCTCGTCAACGCGGCGGCTTTCGAAGTGACTTTATGGGAAGGCCGGCGCGAAATGGGACGCTGGCGCGTGATCGTCGGCACGCCGCGCACCCCGACACCGATGTTTCAGGCCGAGGTTTCGGGCGTAATCTTCAATCCCTGGTGGGAAATTCCGGCGAGCATCGCAGCAGAAGGCATCGCGTCCATGGTTCGCAATCGGCCTGCCGCGGCCCGACAACGCGGTTATATCTATCAAAATGGCCGCTATCGGCAGCGGCCGGGGCCCGGCAATGCGATGGGGCTGATGAAACTGGTGATGCCCAATCCCTATAGCGTGTTTCTTCATGATACGTCGAACCGGACGCTGTTCGAACGCGATGTGCGAGCGCTCAGCCATGGTTGTGTCCGCGTGGGCGATGCGCTGGGTTTCGCGACCGAGCTGCTGGCCGCCCTGCCCGACTGGAACCGGGCGCGCACCGACGAAATCGTCGAATCCGGCCAAACCACGCGCGTCGACTTACCCGAACCGGTGCCCGTCTATATCGGCTATTTCACGGCCGAACCCGGCAGCGATGGCGAGATTCGCTATTTCGAAGACATTTACGGACGGGACGGGCGAGCGTCGGCGACTAACCTGATCGATCGGTATCCGGCCGAATCCAGCCAGCAATGTTGATCCTGAAACAGGAAGGGCCTGCGGTTTGGCCGGATCTCGTTCCGCGGAGGAATGTCGATCTGGCGCCCGCAGGCCCCCACCTGACAAGTCATCGTCGATTGGCATCATTCCGCCAAACTTGCGCTTGGAGGAACGGGGTAGCCTTCGACTCGTCATCAGGCAGTTCCGACTATGGCGATTCGGCTGACGGCGCGGTTGATTCCGATCAAGCCTGGCCGAAAATTTACTGTTCGGCTGTCGCTTCGGCCGGCCAGAGCCGCCGGATATCTTCGGTAAGACCGCTCTTGATATCGCCGATTTCACCTGCCGAGATATGGGCGCTGATAACGGAGAAGACCGCGCGCACTGTGGCTACTGGATCGGCATTCGGATCGGTGTCGAATGCTGCTTCCACCGCCTCTGCGAACTCGTCCGCCCGCTTGTATTTCGAACGCGGACGGGCCGGTTGCCAGCCTTCATAGTAGATTCCGCGGATGAATGTCGGGAGTTCGGCGGCGAAATGAACCGCTTCGTTGACCTGCAGCCGGTCTCGCAGCACATGCAGCGTCGATCGCAACAGCCTGTAGGCACGCTGCTTGTCGTCCCAGTCGAGCAAATCCATGAGTTCATCGAGCCAGATATTGGCGTCCTTTATGGCCTTGTCGAATATTCGCAATCCCAACGCGCTCATGACTGATCTCCTTCGCTTTTCCGATCCGATCGCACCCGCATCTCTCAAACCCCGACCGGACAGGCGCCTCGCGGTTGCGCCGCGCCGACTTCGGGAGGCATGCCGAGTGCATCCTCCTCGATGAAGATCGTCTTCCATTGCCCGCTCTCGCCGGGGAAATTATCGAAGATGGCGGCCGCGAGAAATGGCATGATTTCGTTCAAATGGCGGTTAAGTCCGATGCTGACAGCGCGGCCTTCGAACAGCGGCTGGCCATCCGGATCAGCGGCTGGGCGAATGTCCAATCGCAATTCGCGGACATATTGCGCGACGGTCGAGACAATCGGCGGTTCCCAGCAGCGATATCCATACCATTGCGGACTGAAGGGCTCGCCGCGGCGATAAAAATAGCGATAGGAGCATTGCGGCCAGGAGGATATGACGCGCGGCTGGCCCTCGCGGATCCTGTAATCGATTTCGGCGATCAGCGACGCGTCTCCAGGATCTGTGACCGGCCTGTAACCGGCACGGCTCAGCTGCTCCTCGAACAGGCTGCGATAGCTCTCGAATTCAAGACTCCGCTGGATGTCCGCATCGCTAGCCACGATCGCAACGGTCTCGCCCGTCGGCGGCGGCAGCCGGTGCAGGCGATAGACGTCACAGGATATACCCGGCGTGCACCCCAATAACGCAAGCGCCATCGCTATCAGGAGCAAGGCTTTGAGCAGCGTGTGTCTCGATGCGATCGTCATGAACCGATAGTGCCAGCGATCCGGGCCAACCGGATTGCGCTGGATCAAGTGCATCTGCGATCAAACTCTGCGCACCGGCAAAAATTTTCGAATAATTGATCTCACGCAATTTCGACGCGCGCCGAATTCAGCAGAATAGGCTCGATGGAGAATTAGGCCGTTCGAAGCATGATTGGCGGGGGGACGACAGACGCAATGAGCATGATGAAAGCCGCCATATTTGTCGAACCGAACCGTATCGTGATCGACGACAAACCGGTGCCGGATATCGGCCCAACAGAGGCATTGATCAAAATAACCACGACGGCGATCTGCGGTACGGACGTTCACATCCTGAAGGGCGAATATCCGGTCGAAACCGGCCTGACGGTCGGGCATGAGCCGGTGGGCATCATCGCGGCTTTGGGCTCGGCAGTTACGGGATTTCGCGAGGGCGAACGCGTTATCGCCGGTGCGATCACGCCTTGCGGCCAGTGTTTTTCCTGCCTCGACGGGCACCTCGCCCAATGCCGGGGCGAAGCGATCGGCGGGTGGCGGTTCGGCAATACGATCGACGGTGCGCAAGCCGAATATCTGCGCGTTCCCGATGCCGCCGCCAACCTGACGCGCGTTCCCGAGCATCTGAGCGACGAACAGGTGCTGATGTGCCCGGACATCATGTCCACCGGTTTTTCCGGCGCCGAAAGCGGGGGAATACGGATCGGCGATACGGTTGCGATCTTCGCCCAGGGGCCGATCGGCCTGTGCGCGACCGCCGGCGCGAAACTGTGCGGCGCAACGCGGATCATCACGGTGGAAACCGTTCCCGAACGGATCGCCATGTCCAGGGCGATGGGCGCCGATATCGTAATCGATTTCAACGCCGAAGATCCTGTCGAGCGGATCATGGAACTGACCGAGGGGCGCGGCGTCGATGTCGCGATCGAGGCCTTGGGTAGGCAAGCGACCTTCGAAGCCTGTCTGCGCGTTGCGAAACCGGGCGGCACCGTATCCAGCCTTGGCGTATACTCCGGGAAACTGTCCCTGCCCGTCGACGCATTCGCGGCCGGGCTGGGCGATCACCATATCGTCACGACATTATGCCCGGGCGGCAAGGAGCGGATGCGGCGGTTGATCGAGGTCGTCGCATCGGGCCGGGTCGATCTCAAATCCCTGGTCACCCACCGGTTCGACCTCGAAGATATCGAGGCGGCCTACGACCTGTTCTCGCATCAGCGCGATGGCGTGCTGAAGATCGCCGTTACGCCCTAGGGTCAACCCTAATGAGTGGCGAGACCGTCTATCCGGCCGAGATCGACGATGCGGATGCAATCATGCTTTTCGATACGCACGGCACCGATTTCCTTGAGTGTCCGGAAGGCGCGGCAGACGGTTTCGGGGGTTAGCGCGAGATAGGCTGCGATGTCGGTTTGCGGCATCGGCAGGACAGCCTCGTCGCACGCATCGAGTTGCGCGCAGACATAGACGAGGAACGAGGATATGCGCGCCAGCGCCCCCTGCCGCCCGATCAGCAGGCTGCGCATATAGCTCGCCTCCAGTTCGGGACCGATTGTACCGAATACCGTTTCGCCGGGGTTCGCGGTGCAGCGCAATTCTTCGGTCCAGCATTCGACGGCCTTGGTCGAATAGCGAACATCGGTGACCGCTTCAGCCGTATACCGGCAACAACCGCCCTGCGGCACGCCGATAACGTCTCCGGGAAAGAAAAAGCCGGTGACCTGTCGTTCGCCTTCGGTAGAGAAATTCACGCCGCGTATTACGCCGGACTCGATCCGAAACAGCTGCCGCGCCTCGTCCCCTTCCCAGAACAGGGCCTGACCGGGCGAGATATGCACCGAGAGCGCTGTGTGCCCGCCGGGTTCCGGCCGAAGTGGAACGACATTTTCCGCGAATTCCAGTCCCATGACCTATTCCCCGTTGTCCAAGCTGAGCCACACCAATGTGCGGCCCTACGCGCCAGCCGGGGAGTCGTGATTTATACCTATTGGCGGACCGCGAGCGCCGCCGGGAGTAAGGGCAAGACGCTATGCGTTGTTCTGGATTTCGAGCCGCATCGCCATACGGACGATATCGGCGAGGTTCTTCGCCTTCATCTTCGTCATCACGCGGGCACGATGGATTTCGACAGTGCGCGGGCTGCATCCCAGATTGTAGGCGATCACCTTGTTCGGCTGGCCCGTTACGAGTTCGCGAAACACATCCAGCTCACGCGGTGTCAGACTGTCCATGCGGGTCGCCAGTTCCGCGCGCTCGGCCGATTGCTCCCGTACCGTGTTCCGCTGGGCGACGGCCTTGTCGATCGCGTCCATCAGCCGGGAATCGGCGAACGGCTTTTCCAGAAAATCGACCGCGCCTTTCTGGATCGCCGAAACGGCTATATCCACATCGCCATGCCCGGTCATCATGATGACCGGCAAGCTTGGATCGCGGCGCTGAAGCTGTTCCAACACGTCCATCCCGTCGCTTTTGGGCATCCGGATATCGAGCATCACGCAGTCCGCGTTTTGCAGATCGGTTTCTGCGAGAAATTGCTGGGCGTCGTCATGGGTTTCGACCGCATGGCCAGCAAGCGTCAGCCGGCTGCCGAGGGAATCGAGGATCGCCGGATCGTCGTCGACAAGAATGATCGCGGCCATCTCTAGCCGTCCGTCGCCGCAGGAATCGCGAAACAGAGGCGGGCGCCGCCCGCCTGGCCATCCTCCGCCCAGATCGTGCCGCCATGGGCCGTAACCACCGAACGGCAGATCGCAAGACCGATGCCCAGCCCGTTGCTGTTGCCGCTCACGAACCGGTCGAACAGGCTTTCGCGCAGCTTGGGATCGATGCCGGCGCCATTGTCTTCGACGCAAATCTGGACGTGCGTGTCCCGGTGCGGCTTGGCGAAAATCCGGATATGCGGCCTTTCGGTATCGCTCACCGCTTCCACAGAGTTACGCAGGAGATTGTGCAGAACTTGCTGAATTTGCACGGGTTCGACGCGCACGTCGGGCAGGGCATCCGGGATATCCAGCTCGACGGTGATGCGCTGCTTCTCGCTTTCCAGCAGCGATAGGTCGATGGCTTCGCGGATCAACGGTTCGAGCGCGCAGCTGGTCTTCTCGCCCCCGGTGAAGCGCACGAACCGCCGAAGCGAACGGATTATATCGCCGGTGCGTTCGGTTTGCCGGTTCGCCTTTTCGATGAATTCCTGCGCGGATTGGATATCGGGATCATCCTCGGAAAGCTGGTGAGCGGCGGCGCTGAGATACTGGTTGATGGCGGCAAGCGGCTGGTTGATTTCGTGCGCCAGCCCGGTCGCCAGTTCGCCCATCGAGGCGACGCGCGCCATATGCTGCATCGCCGTCCGCATTTCCTCCTCGCGCGCCTTCGCCCGCTCCTCGTCGGTCAGGTCATGGAGCAGGCCCACGAACAAGGGTTCTCCGCCATCCCAGACTTCGGCAACGCGCAGAAATACCGGAAAAAGCGAGCCATCCTTGCGCCGGGCTTCGAGCTTGCGGCCGACACCGATGATATGCGCCTCATGGGTTTCGACATAACGGGCGATATAGCTGTCATGCTTGGCGCTGTGCGGGCTGGGCATCATCACATTCACATTCTGACCAACCAGTTCGCTGTTCGCGTAACCAAACATCTTGGTGGCGGCCGAGCCGATCGCCTGAATGATACCGCGACGATCGATGGTGACGATCATGTCGGGGGACATCGACAGCAGCGCATCCAGCAGCAAATCCCGCCGGGCAAGCTCTGTTTCCGGTTCCTGTGGCGCTTTCATCGGTGACTCCCGAGTTATCGCACATCGCATGTCCGGGAGCGGCCATGCAAGCGATACCCCCGAACATCGGTCGGCCAATTCGGCACGTTTCGGGTTGACCCGGATCAATTGGCGAATTGCAAGATCGAAGACAATGGCCCTGTCGGCCGCGCGGCGAATCTCGCCGTTCGGATCGGCGCTCTTTCAGAAGGAGAACCAGAATGAACGATGTATCGCCCGTTCCGGCATTGCGAGGCCGCCATGGTTTCCAATTGCACCCCTTTCGCAGACTGCAGGACCAGATCGATCGGCTGTTCGACGATTTCGGAGGCTTTTCGATTGCATCGGACGATCTCGCGATGAAACCGAAAATCGATCTCAAGGATACCGAGGCAGCATTCGAGATGACGGCCGAGCTGCCCGGCGTCGGCAAGCAGGATGTCGATCTTCGCGTGACCGAGGATAGCATCAGCCTCAGAGCCGAAAAGAAAAGCGAGCGCGAGGAAAAGGACGACGACTATCAGCTGATCGAGCGGCGTTTCGGGACCTTCCAGCGTTCGATGCGATTGCCGGCGCCGGTCGATCCGGACCGGGTCGATGCGCAATTCGCGGACGGCATACTCACCGTGACATTGCCGAAAAGCGCGGACGCCGAACCGGATTCGCGCAAGGTAGAAATCAAATAACCCGATTGGAGCCTGTCATGCCCCTTTTGCATGACATTGGCTCCATAGGAGGCGGTGGCCGATGATTGCGTTCCTCTCGCGACCCGGACGCGCACGCGGCTGCCGCCTCCCCTTTTCCCCAAGGCTTTGATACCGATCAACTACAGACGCGATGCAGACCGGCACTGTGGCGGTGCCAGCAGGAGAGATCGAACAGTGACCAGCGCGACGACCGGTAAACAGAATATCGACACCGTGGTCGACAAGGCCCGGTCAATCATAACGAGGGCCGCGGGCAACAGCGCCGCGCGCCCGTCAGTCCGCTGCTTCTTCGACGAACCGACCTTCACGGCAAGCTATGTCGTCCATGATCCGAAGACCTTGAAGGCCGCCATCATAGATTCTGTGCTCGACTATGACGCGCCTTCGGGCCGGACGTCGCATGCGTCGGCCGACGCGATCATCGCCTATGTGCGGGATCAGGACCTCAAGATCGAATGGCTGCTCGAAACCCATGCCCATGCCGACCATGTGTCCGCCGCGCCCTATCTGCAGGAGCGGCTGGGCGGCGCCCTGGCGATCGGCCGGGATATCGTCACCGTCCAGCAGACGTTCGGCACGGTGTTCAACACCGGACCCGGTTTTGCGCGAGACGGATCGCAATTCGACCGGCTTTTCGACGATGGCGATCGCATCGCACTTGGCGAAATCGACGGCATCGCGATGCATGTGCCGGGTCACACCCCTGCCGACCTTGCCTATGTGTTTGGCGATACCGCCTTTATCGGCGACACATTGTTCATGCCCGACTATGGCACGGCGCGCGCCGATTTCCCCGGCGGCGACGCACATACGCTCTACCGTTCGATCCGGCGGCTCCTGTCGCTCCCCGCCGAAACCCGCTTGTTTCTCTGCCACGATTATAAGGCGCCGGACCGCGACGAATTCGTGTGGGAGACGACCGTACGAGACCAGCGCGATCATAATATCCATGTTCATGACGGCGTGACGGAACAGGATTTCGTCGCCATGCGCACCGCGCGGGACGCGACGCTCGCCATGCCGACACTGATCCTGCCGTCGATACAGGTGAATATGCGCGGCGGGCATTTTCCCGAACCCGAGGACAACGGAACCCGCTATCTCAAAATCCCGGTAGACGCGATCTGACGATGATCCCCGACCATGCCATGCCGATGCAGGGCCTGATCGGCGGTCTGATGATCGGCGTTGCGGCTGCGGTCATGCTGCTGGCGCTGGGACGCATAGCCGGTGTCAGCGGGCTGCTGGCGCGCACGATGCGGATCTCGGATAGCGGCGCGCCATGGATGTTGGCAGGGCTGTTTATCGTCGGTCTGCCGCTCGGCGCGTTCATCGTTTCGATGCTCGCCGGCCCCGTCGAAACCCGGTTCCCGGAATCGTCTCTCATCCTGATCGTCGGCGGTCTCGTCGTCGGTTTCGGCACGCGCCTGGGCAGCGGGTGCACGAGCGGCCACGGCGTGTGCGGCCTGTCCCGCCTCTCGAAACGATCGATCGTCGCGACGCTGTGTTTCATGGCTGCGGGCTTTGGGACGGTCGCCGCGATGAATGCGGTGGGGTTGAACTGGTGATCCGCACGGCAATCCTGGCGCTCGCATCGGGCACGCTGTTCGGCGCGGGGCTCGCAATATCGGGCATGGCCGACCCGACACGCGTGCGCGATTTTCTCGACCTGTTCGGCCGCTGGGACCCCACCCTCGCTTTCGTCATGGCCGGCGCGATCCTGCCGATGGCCATAGCCTGGCAGATTCAGCGCCGGCGCGCCGCGCCGCTCGTCTCATCGGAGTTCAGCGTTCCTTCGACAACCAAGATCGACGGCAAGCTGGTCAACGGATCGCTGCTGTTCGGCGTCGGTTGGGGCGTCGCTGGCTTGTGTCCGGGACCCGCCATTGCTGGTCTGGCGCTCCGGCCGTCGGCAGCGCTGATTTTCGTTGTGGCGATGGTCGTCGGGATGGCGGTTCACCGAGGCCTGAACCGCTTCGTCGCGCCATCTTCGTAGCGCCGGGCCGGTCTTGAACATGCCATTGTCCCGCTATTTTCCGATCCTCGATTGGGGCCGGCGATATACCGGCGCCACGCTGACCAGCGACCTGGTCGCCGCGATCATCGTCACCGTGATGCTGATTCCGCAGAGCCTGGCCTATGCGATGCTGGCCGGACTGCCGCCGGTGGTCGGGCTTTACGCATCGATCCTGCCGCTCATCGCCTATGCGCTGTTCGGGACAAGCCGGACGCTGGCCGTCGGCCCGGTCGCCGTCGTTTCGCTGATGACCGGAGCAGCCGCCGGAACCGTCGCGGTGGCAGGATCGGCCGACTATATCGCCGCAGCGCTGATCCTCGCGACGCTATCGGGGCTCTTCTTGCTGGCGATGGGCCTGATGCGGATGGGTTTTCTGGCGAACCTTTTGTCGCACCCGGTGGTATCGGGCTTCATCACCGCGAGCGGTATCATCATCGCGACCAGCCAGCTCAAACATATATTCGGGATCGAAGCGAGCGGGCATGCGATGCCGGAGCTGCTTTTGAGTCTGTGGGTCAATGTCGGCGATATCAACGGCCCGACGGTGGCGATCGGGATAGCATCGCTGCTTTTTCTGTTCTGGGTCAGGCAGGGGCTGAAACCCGTGCTCATAGGCATCGGGCTGCCGCCCCGCCCGGCCGACCTGATCGCCAAGGCCGGGCCGGTCTTCGCTGTCATCGCGACGATCGTAACGGTCCTTCTGTTCGATTTGGAAGGCCGGGGGGTCGATACGGTCGGGGTTATCCCAACCGGGCTGCCGCCGATCGGCGTGCCGCTGTTCGATCCCGATCTCTGGCTTGCCCTGGCCATACCGGCGCTGTTGATCAGCATTATCGGTTTCGTCGAATCCGTTTCGATCGCGCAGACGCTGGCCGCCAAGCGCCGCCAACGGATATCGCCCAACCAAGAGCTTGTCGGCCTCGGCGCCGCCAATATCGCCGCCGGTTTTTCGGGCGGCTATCCGGTGACCGGCGGGCTTGCGCGTTCGGTCGTCAATTTCGATGCCGGCGCGGAAACGCCCGCGGCCGGGGCGTATACAGCCATCGGCATAGCAGTTGCCGCGCTGGTGCTGACACCGCTGCTTGAGGCCCTTCCGGTTGCCACACTTGCCGCCACGATCATCGTCGCGGTTCTGAGCCTTGTCGATCTCAGAATGCCGATCATGACCTGGCGCTATTCCAAGGCCGATTTCTCGGCGATGGCGATTACCATCGCGGGCACCTTGCTACTGGGCGTCGAGACCGGCGTTATCGCCGGGGTCGCGCTCAGCCTCGCGCTATTCCTGTGGCGTTCTTCCCGCCCGCATGCCGCGATTATCGGGCGCGTGCCGAACACCGAGCATTTCCGCAACATCAAACGCCACAAGGTCATCACCCTGCCGCATGTGCTGATGATCCGGATCGATGGCAGTCTCACCTATCTCAATGCGCGCTGGCTCGAGGATTATGTTCTCGGTCATGTAGCCGATCGTCCCGAGCTCAATCATTTCGTGCTCATGTGTTCGGCAGTGAACGAGATCGATGCTTCGGCGCTGGAGAGTTTGGAGGCGATCAACCGCCGATTGGCCGACGCCGATGTCGAATTCCATCTGTCCGAAGTGAAGGGCCCGGTGATGGACCGGCTCAAGACTTCGCATTTTCTCGACATGCTGACCGGCGAGATATTCCTGTCGCAGGATCGCGCCTTTACCGAATTGGCTCGGCGTAACGGTGACGCCGACGTAACATCGATCGATGCCGATCCCTGTGCACCGCGCGGTCTGATATAAGGATGCTCGGGAGGCGCGCATGAAACTCGAACACAGTCATGATCCGGCGGCAATCTCGGCGCGTTTGGCCAAGGGATCGAAGCCCTCCTATGTCCGCGACTTCGTATATGGCGGTATCGACGGGGCCATCACGACGTTCGCGATCGTCGCCGGAGTCGTCGGCGCAGCTCTATCCTCCAACATCATCCTGATACTCGGCCTCGCCAACCTGCTGGCGGACGGCTTCTCGATGGCGGCGAGCAATTATAGCGGAACCAAGACCGTCATCGACAATACAGAGCGGATCCGGGAGACCGAAGCCCGGCATATCCGGGTCGACCCTGATGGCGAGCGCGAGGAAGTCCGGCAAATCCTTGCCAAGACCGGGCTGTCCGGATCGACGCTCGATCGCGCCGCCCGGTCGATCACCGCCGATCGGCAACGGTGGATCGATTTCATGGTGACCGAGGAATATGGCCTTGCCGCAATCAATCCATCTCCGCTGCGTGCCGGACTTGCGACCTTTACGGCGTTCGCCATCTGCGGCGCCGTGCCATTGGCGCCGTTCCTTCTTGTCAGCGGGGACCCGCTAACCGTTTCGATCATCATGACCGGAATCGTCTTTTTCGCCATCGGAGCGCTCAAGAGTCGCTGGGCACTGACCGCTTGGTGGCGATCGGGACTCGAAACGCTCTTCATCGGGAGCGCCGCGGCAACGCTGGCCTTCGGCACCGGTTGGTTGTTGCGATCCCTATGGAATGTCAGTGTTTGATCGAGAGACAAGGTCGCGAGCGGCTCAGTTGCGCCGAGCCCGCCGGGATCAGGGGAGTTACGCATATGATAATCCCCTCTCCGATGGGCATGATCCGATCCGAATCAAATGGAGGACCGTCATGCCCAATTCCCCAATAGCTCATAGCCGCCTGGCCCTATTGCTGTGTGGCATGGCCGGAGTTTCCGCCTGTGGCAGCAGCGAACCGGCACCTGGAGATTTCGCGGCCGCCTGCAATGCGAACGGCAATCTGTCAGCCGAGCTTTGCGCATGCCTTGACGAACAAGCGCAACAACTCTCGCCCGAAACGCATGCCTTCGTGATTGCAAAGATCGCCGAAGACGAAGAGGAAGCCCAGCGTTTGCGCGCGGAACTCGACGATGAACAGGCCTTCGCTGCCGGGCAGTTCATTTCCCGCAGCGTTCAGGCATGCATCATCGATCTTCCCGACATGGCAGTGGAACAGCCCGATACCTAGGCTGTCGGTCCCCGTCTCCCACAACAGATTCCTTGCTCCGTCCCTTTAGGGCGTTACGGACGCGAATGCCCGAAATTATCGCCCGGGCAAGCAGCTTATGGCGTTCGATCGTGTTGCGCTCGAACCGGGTGAGGCGCGCACGATCGCGCTGACCGTCGACAGGGCGCAGTTGCGCTATTGGGACGAAGGCCGGCGACGCTGGCGGCACGAGAGCGGCCGATACCGGATCGGTGTCGGCGGATCTTCCGACGATAGCGGCCTTCTGACAGCCGAGCTCATCTGTAGCCCAACCGCCGATGGCCGCCCGGGCTTGTGCCTGTCACCGAAACCGCCATGATAGCGCGACGTCGACACAGGAGTATGGGATCGACCATGACATTGCGATCAGCCGCTCTCGCCGCCGCTCTCGCGATGGCTGCCGCCTGCGCCGAGGAGCCGGCCGAAGAGGTTGCAGATGCGAGTTGCGGCTTGTCCGAAACCGATCGCGGCAGATTTGTGGAGATCGCCGGCGGCTCGTTCGAGAAAGGCCGTGACGCGCTCTATCCGGAGGAAGGCGTGCCGACCCGGCTCGCCGTCGATGGTTTCGCCGTCCAGGTCCATGAAGTCACCAACGATCAGTTCGCGGCGTTCGTCGCGGCAACCGGCTATGTCACCGATGCCGAACGCGCCGGATCGGCGCTGTTCGAGAATAGCAGCTGGCGGCTGGCCGAAGACGCGAGTTGGCGGACGCCGGAAGGAGCCGGATCGACGATCGAGGGGCGCGGCACCCACCCTGTCGTCCATGTCAGCCACGCCGACGCGCAGGCCTATGCGGACTGGGCGGGCGGACGCCTGCCGAGCGAAGTCGAGTGGGAATATGCGGCGGCGCAAGGGTTGCGCGATCCCGGCAACCCCTTTTCCGGCGCCGTCGACGACGAAGGCCAGCCGATCGCCAACACCTGGCAGGGCATGTTCCCGTACCAGGATCTGGAGGCGGACGGCTTCGGGACGACCGCAGCGGCGGGCTGCTTTCCGCAGAGCGAGACCGGGCTATACGACATGATCGGCAATGTCTGGGAATGGACCGACACGCCATTCGGGCCCGGACGCCACACCATCAAAGGCGGCTCGCATCTGTGCGCGGAGAATTATTGCCGCCGTTATCGGCCCGCCTCGCGCCAGCCCCAGGAAAGCGATTTCTCCGGCAGCCATATCGGCTTTCGCATCGTCCGCGATCTCGAATAGGGCGGGGCCGCGGCTGGGGAAGCCGGATGGTCGTCGCCGGCGCGATCCGGATCGCCATATCTCAGCCTCTCCGTCCGCCGGCTTCGCTGGCCGGCGGATCGCATGCAGCCTTATCGCCAAACCCCCGAAATCCCAAGCGAAAGGGGCGGCCGTTGCCGGCCACCTCTTCCTGTTTCGGCACGGGGGCGTTCAATGTGTCGACGCCGTTCCCGCGCCGCGCGGCACACGGATCGAATCGATCAGCCGCCGAACCTCGATCGGCGGGCTCGCCGTCATCCGCGAGACGATGATCGCCACCGCGAAATTGAGCAGCATGCCAATCACGCCGATGCCCTCCGGCGAAATGCCCAGGAACCAGTTGGCCGCGACATTCGCATCCGGGTTCCAGAGCTTGAAATAGGCGATGTAGAGGAAGGTGAAGGCAAGCCCCGTGACCATGCCCGCAATCGCGCCCTCCTTGTTCATGCGCTTGGAAAAGATGCCCATGAAGATCGCCGGGAACAGCGAGGCCGCGGCCAGCCCGAAGGCGAAGGCGACCACCTGCGCGACCCAGCCGGGCGGATAGATGCCCAGATAACCGGCGACGAAGATCGCCGCCGTCGCCGCGATCCTGGCCGCCATCAGCTCGCCGCGCTCGCTGATGTTGGGCTTGAATGTCCGCTTGAGCAGGTCATGGCTGATCGATGCGGATATCACGAGCAACAACCCCGCCGCCGTCGACAGTGCCGCGGCGAGCCCGCCGGCCGCGACCAGCGCGATCACCCAGCCGGGCAGGTTGGCGATCTCCGGATTGGCGAGCACCATGATGTCGCGGTCGACATAGACTTCGTTGGCGCTGTCGGCATTGGGCGCATTGTCGACAAGCCGCTCGCCCGAAGGCCCGGTTTCGCCGGTGAAGTTCGGCGATCCGGCAAAGGCCTCGCCGCTGCGATACTGCATCACGCCGTCGCCATTCTTGTCCGAAAAGGCGATGAGGTCGTTGGCCTCCCAGTTGCTGAACCATTCGGGAGCGTCCGCATAGCTTTGTTCGTTGACCGTATCGATGAAGTTGATCCGGGCGAAAGCGCCGACCGCCGGGGCGGTGGTGTAAAGCAAAGCGATGAAGACCAGCGCCCAGCCTGCCGATTTGCGGGCGTCTGATGCTTTCGGCACTGTGAAGAAGCGCACGATGACGTGCGGCAGACCCGCCGTACCGACCATCAGCGCGGCGGTGATGCAGAAGACGTCGATCATCGACTTGGAGCCTTCGGTATAAGGTCCGAAACCCAAGTCCTGCAGCACCATGTCCAATCGCTCGAGCACATACATGCCCGATCCGTCATTGACCGTGGACCCCAGGCCCAACTGCGGGATCGGGTTGCCGGTGACGAGGAAGCTGATGAAGAAGGCCGGCACCATATAGGCGAAGATCAACACGCAATATTGCGCGACCTGCGTATAGGTGATGCCCTTCATCCCGCCGAGCACGGCATAGACGAAGACGATGCCCATGCCGATGATCACGCCGAGGTTGATCGGCACGTCGAGGAACCGCGAAAAGACGATTCCCACACCGCGCATCTGCCCGGCGATATAGGTGAAGCTGATAAAGATCAGGCAGATCACCGCGACGACGCGCGCGGCCTTGGAATAATAACGCGTGCCGATGAAATCGGGCACCGTGAACTGGCCGAATTTGCGCAGATAGGGCGCCAGCAACAGCGCGAGCATCACATAGCCGCCCGTCCAGCCCATCAAATAGACCGAGCCGTCATAGCCGAGAAAGGCGATAAGCCCGGCCATCGAGATGAAGCTGGCCGCGCTCATCCAGTCGGCCGCTGTCGCCATGCCGTTGACGACCGGGTTCACCCCGCCGCCCGCGACGTAGAATTCTTTTGTCGATCCCGCGCGCGACCAGATCGCGATACCGATATACATCGCGAAGGAGACGCCGACGAACAGGTAGATCAAGGTTTGCGTAGCCATCGTCCTGCCCCCTAGTCGTCGAGATCGAAGGTGCGTTCGATCTGCTTCATGCGGATTGTGTAGAAGAAGATCAGTACGATGAAGACGTAGATCGAACCCTGCTGCGCGAACCAGAAACCGAGCGGATAACCGCCGAGCGAGAACTGGTCGAGAAACGGCCGAAACAGGATGCCGGCGCCGAACGACACGATGAACCAGATGCTCATCAGGGTGACGAGCAATCGGATATTCGCCTTCCAATAGGCCTGCTCGCTATCGCTTGTGACGTGATCGTCTTCGCCGGAATTCTGGCTGCTATCGTCTGACATCGTCTACCCCTTCTGTTATTACCGAATCCGGGAGACGGACCCCGGGATTCCATCCTCAGTCTCGAAGGCTAGTCGATACCGCAGGATTTGACAGCGCGACTTTGGTCTAATGGGAATTTATCCGGCCTAGCGGGCGAGAAGCTCGCCGAGCTGCACCGGCGCATCGCCGCGTTTCGCGCGCTGGGCGAGGAACAGCTCGGCGCACGCCAAGGCGTCGGTCAGCCCGTCATGCGCGCGATAGGCGGGGAGGCCATGGCGCGCGCGAAGCTTGCCGAGCCGCAAGCCGTCCGCCGCCCGCGTCGCCGGATACCAGCGTTGCTCGAGCTGCATGGTGCAGATGAACGGCGCGACGAACGGCGCACCGAAACAGCGGCGGCAGGCGGCGTCGAGAAAGCCGCGCTCGATCTCGCAAAAATGCGCGACCAGCGGTTTGCCCGCCAACGCGGACAACAGCTCTGCCAGCGCTTCGGCCTCGGTGAGCCCCTTAGCCGCTTCGTCGTCCATGATCCGGTGGATCACGACGCTTTGCTCGCTCAACTTCTGCCCGGGCCTGAAGCGCAGGCGGCCTGCGCTCGCTGCGCTGATCGCGCGGGGCGTCAGGCCGACCCAGCCGGCCTCGAGGATCGCATCCTGCGCGGCGTCCAGCCCGTCGGTTTCGAGATCGATTGCGATCATCGCCATGGCATCGGCTTGAGTTCCGAAATCCGGCGGCTCGACTGCATAGAAATCTTCGAGCGGCGTGCCCTTGGCGCTCGCGGCGGCACGGGCGCGCCGGCGTTCAAACCGCCCGCGTCGGCTGAAGATCATGTAATGCCGCCGGCAAAGGTGCGGCTGACGGCATCGAGCTGCTCGCGGATCACCTTGAACGCATCCTTCAGATGTTCGCGCTCGAACCGCGACAGGCTGGCCGGAGCGAGCTTGTTGGTCGGCGGATCGCCGTTGCGGATCTGGTCGGCCTGATGGCGGAAACGCACGCCGCGCACGAAATCGAAACAATCGGCCAGATCGGCCGCCGCCTCTTTGCCGATCACGCCCTCGCTTGCCGCCGCGGCCAGCCGGGCCTTGCTGTTTGCCGCGACAATCCCGCCCGCCAGCGCATAGACACGCGCGATATCGACGATCGGCGCGATCGCCTGGTGCTTGAGATCGAGGACATCGCCTTCCCGTTCGTCATGATCGAGCACAAAGGTCCGGAAGAAACCGAGCGGGACGCGGTTCTTGGCGGCGGCTCGCGCGATAAAGGACAGGAAGATCCCGTTGTCGCGCGCTTTTGCGTAGATATCGTCGCGCAATGCATCGACGAGACCAGTGTCGCCGGCAATACCGCGCAGATCGAAAAAGATCGTCGCGTTGAGGATCGCGTCGGGATCGGGCGCGGTGATCCAGTTCTCGTAATCGGCCATCCAGCCGGCGGTTCCCTTCCGATATCGCGGGTTGGTCGCCATGATATCGCCCGGGCAGTAGATATAGCCCGCTGCATTGAGTCCATCGCTCAGCCCCGCCGCCAGTTCGGAGAAATAGGCATCATGCGCGGCCGGATCGTAACCTTCGCCGAAAATGAAGCCATTGTCCTGATCGGAGCCGAGCGCCTGCTCCTGCCGCGCGAGCGAACCGAAGATCGCGAGCGCGAACGGCAACGGCGCCGGGCCGAGCGCATCCTGTGCCAGCGTCAGCAGCCGCTGATGCGCCGCTTCGCCGATCGCGGAGACGAAGCGCGAGACATGCTCGGCATCGACTCCGGAATCGACAAGATGGATCAGCGCCTGCGGCAACTGCGCCGCCGCCTCGGCCACCGCCTCTGCATCCGCAGCGCCGCGCACGCGGGACACGACATGGACGGCGCTGGTCCCGAAGCGGTTGAGCAGATCGCTGGCCCCGAGCACGCCGATCAACGCATCGTTCGCGCCGGTCACCGGCAGATGGTGAATGTCGCGCTCGCTCATCGTCAGCATCGCGGACAGCATATCGTCATCGGCGCTCACGGTGATCGGATCGGCGGTCATGATCGTTTCGACCGGCGCGTCCGGCGAACGGCCCGCACCCAGCACCCGCCGCCGCAAATCCTTGTCGGTCACGATGCCGACCAGCCGATCGTCGGCGATCAATGGCAGCGTCGACACATCGGCCTCGGTCATCAGCCGCGCCGCGTCGCGGATCGGGGTTTCGGGATGGGCCGAAACCACGTCCCGGCGGCGCAGGAGATCGCCGACCTGCGCCTGTACGGGACCGGAATCGCCGCCGTCACGCCTCGTCTCGAGCCGCTTCACCGCCCGTCTGAGCCGGCTGTTCTCGTCGGCGATGAAGAAGCTGCGAAACGCCTCGCTCTCCCCGTTCAACGCGTGGAAATTCTCGGCCGGAAGCCGGTACAGCAATGTATCCTCAAGCGCGACGACAGCGTTGCGCGCGACACCGTCGCGCAAGAGCGACGGATAGCCGAAACATTGCCCTTCGCCGAGCCGCGCGCTCAACTCCGTACCGCCGAGCCTCAGCTCGACGGCGCCCGAGCGCACGATGCCGAGATGCGCGTTCGGCGCGCCGGCTTCGATAATGTCCGAACCCCTTGGGAAATAGCGAATCTCGATCGCCCGGCTCAGCACGTCGCGGAGCGGGTCTGACAGCGCGGCGAACGGTTCGTGCCGCGAGAGAAAGGTTGCTATTTCCGCAATTTCCATCGACGATGCTCCCGCACGCCCAGTAGCACGACGATCGGCACAAGGGCATTCAGACCTTCGGATTAGCCGACCCCACCAACGCAAGGTTGAATGCAAGACGGGCTGACCGAACGGATCCTATATGCGCCACGAGCGCAACTGATACCGTCGCAGCCAGAAGACGAGCTATTCACGCCTATGGATCAAGCGCCCTGATGGCGGGGTCTGCGAAATAGGCTGACGCATGAGCGCAATCGGCCGCACAAGCCCGGACGATCGAAGGGCGGATCGCTATCGAATTTACGCTGACAAAGACTTTGCCGAACGCATAGCGGAGGAAATCGACGCACCGGCTTCGGCTGGGATGAAACCATCGGCGCCAGCTACCGCCCCATCGGCGAATTTGCTGTACGGCGTTTTAAGCTGTGCTACGGGCCGGGAATGGTATTTACCGAACATCCGCTGCGCCGCGGCCTCGTCCGCGAAATGCATATGCGGCGGTTCCCGCAAGTGCCGGTGCCCTGCGAGATCGTCCAGATGGTCTGGGTCATCGAAGAACCGCAGCGCGAACAGGAATCGCGCATGCTGCAATCGGCGCCGGACGGGATGGATTTCGATATCGACGCCGAGGCGCGGCACGTTACATCGTCCACACGGTCCGGTGCGACATTCATCTGGGAACAGCATACCGAAGCATCGACTATCACCGCGATCGTCCCGCCCAATGCCCGTGCGGGCAAGCAGAAACTCGTCGACTGGATGGAAAACTGGCCGGGCGCCGTCGTCCGCGCGACCCAGCTCACGATCGAAAAAACCGAAAGCGATGCCGAAAAGCGGCTCGACGAAATGGAATTCGACGCCGCCGATCTGGTGTCGTGTCACCTCAGCGGTGGCGTGCGGCTCTGGTCGGATTTCTGCATTCACCAAGGCTATGGACGAACGCTGCTCGCGGCAAACGATGCGTCGCCCCGCGACCTGGGCCGGATCGTGCAGCGCGTCCAAGAGCTCGGCAACTATCGTAACATGGCGCTGCTCGGCTTTCCGCTCGTCCAGGAGAAGGCGCCCCGGCTTGGCCGGCTCGAGCGGAAACTGGCGGACTATGCGCAGATGCTGGAATATGATCCCAAGAGCGACGACGAAACTCTATTGGGTGAACTGACCGGCCTGTCCTCGGAGCTCGCGCTCATCCGGGTCGAAACGGGATACCGGCTCGGGGCGACACGAGCCTATGCGGAGATCGCCGCCAATCGCCTCGAAAAGCTCGACATTCGGCCGATTAACGGCTTCCCCAGCCTGACCGATTTTACCGAACGCCGTTTGCTGCCGGCCATACGGACCTGCGAGTCTTTCGAAACCCGCCTGAACGAACTGTCGGAACGGGCAGGCGGCGTCATCGCATTGCTCAACACGCGGATCGACACCCGGATCAAAGCGCAGAACCGCGATCTGCTCTCGTCGATGGAGGGCAGCCTCGGCATCCAGTTGCGGCTTCAGTCGCTGATCGAGGGCCTGTCGGTGATCGCGGCCACCTATTATGCCGTCGGCCTGATCGCCTATCTCGTGAAGGGCGGCGACGCGCTGGACGGCGGCTTCGGCGCGGACGCCATCGTCGGGCTGGCCGTCTTCCCGGTCATAGCCGCCATCTATTTCTTCGTTCGCTATCAGCGCGTGAAAATTCTCGAGACGGACGAAAAGAGCCCGGAGGGAAAAGCCGGCGCGGAAAAGGAATGACCGAGAAGCGTTGAGCTTGGTCCAAAATTTTTATACAGCGTGACCCGACGTCTTCGGAAGAAAAGGAAGCAATATGAGGAAAATGCACAATCTGCTCGGCGCAGTCGCCGCATTGGGCCTGATGACCACGGCCGCCTGTGGCGGTGGCAGCGACGGACCGCCGGCAGCTGAAGGCGAAGACGCCGAGGCCGAGGCGCCGGCCGCAGAAGCGGACACGGCCGAAGCGCCGACCGCGGATTCCACCGATACGATCGACGGCACGATCTACGCCGATTTCACCGGCGATGCGACGGCCGGCGAAGCCGTGTTCGCGCAATGCCGCACCTGCCATGTCGTCGATCCGGGCGTGAACCGGACGGGACCGTCGCTGCATAATATCGTCGGTCGCGAAGCGGGGCAGGTCGAGGGCTTCAACTATACGGACGCGAACGCGAATAGCGGCATCGTCTGGACGCCGGAGAAGCTCTTCCAGTATCTGGAAAACCCGTCACGGATTATCCCGGGCACGCGCATGGCCTTTGCCGGCCTGCCCGAGGCGCAGGATCGTGCGGATCTGATCGCTTTCCTCGAGACGCATTCGGAATAGGCGAACGCCGATACCGTAATGAAAAGGGCGGCCCACGGGCCGCCCTTTTTGCATCCGGAGCGCGCAATTCAGGCGGCGACCGCGCGCCGCGCCAGTTCGCACTCCGACCAGATTTCGGTCAACGCATCGATCAGCTTGTCGATATCCGCGTCGCTATGCACGGGCGACGGCGTGATCCGCAGCCGCTCGGTGCCCTTGGGCACGGTCGGATAGTTGATCGGCTGCACATAGATGCCGTGATTGTCCATCAACCAGTCGCTGATCCGCTTACATTTGTGCGGATCGCCGACCATCACCGGAATGATGTGGCTCGGATTGTCGAGATGGGGGATGCCGAGACAGTTGAGTTTGTGGCGCACCTTGGCGACGCGCTCCTGATGCCGTTCGCGCTCGGCCTGGCTCGCCTTCAGATGCTTGATGCTCGCACAGGCGCCGGCGGCCAGCGCGGGCGGCAGTGCGGTTGTGAAGATGAAGCCGCTCGCGAAGCTCCGCACGAAATCGCATAGCGCGGCGGACGCCGCGATATAGCCGCCCATCACGCCGAAGGCCTTGCCGAGCGTGCCTTCGATCACGGTAATCCGGTCCATCAGCCCTTCGCGCTCGGCGATGCCGCCGCCGCGCGGGCCATAAAGGCCGACGGCATGGACTTCGTCGATATAGCTCAACGCTCCATGCGCCTCGCACACATCGAGAATTTCGGCGATCGGCGCGATATCGCCGTCCATCGAATAGACGCTCTCGAACGCGACGAGCTTGGGCCGTGACGGATCGACACGGCTGAGCTGCCGGTCCAGATCCTCGGGCGAATTATGCTCCCAAATATGTTTTTCGGCCTTGCTGTGGCGGATGCCCTCGATCATCGAGGCGTGATTGCCCGCGTCGGAAAAGACCGCGCATCCGGGCAGCTTCGCGGCGAGCGTGCCGAGCGCGGCCCAGTTCGAGACATAGCCCGATGTGAAGAGCAGCGCGGATTCCTTGTTATGGAGGTCCGCCAGCTCCCGTTCCAGCAGCACATGATGATGGTTGGTGCCCGAAATGTTGCGCGTGCCCCCTGCCCCGGCGCCGCATTGATCGAGCGTTTGATGCATCGCATCTATCACCATGGGATGCTGCCCCATGCCGAGATAATCGTTCGAGCACCAGACGGTCACATCGGTCGTTTCCTCGTCGACATAGCGCGTTGCATGCGGAAAGGCGCCGGCATGACGCTCGATTTCGGTGAAGATACGATAGCGGCCCTCGTCCCGCACGCTCTCCAGCTCATCGGTAAAATACTTCTCATAGTCCATCGCAGACCCTCCCCTTAAACCTTCATTCGCTTGCCACGGCCGGGCAGCGCCCAACCCCATAATGCCCCGTCGCGAAACGGCAGGGCCAAAAACAGATGTTCGAGCGTGCCGAGCACCGCGAGCCCGAAGACCAGGCTTGCGCTGACTGCAGCGAAACTGTCGGCCGGCGCGGCAAAGGCCCTGAGGCCAAGCCAGACTGACAGTGCGCCCGCCGCGCACAGCGCGAGTATCAGCCAGAGCCCGAGCCGCCGCGGCCCGAAATAGCTTTTCAGATAGCCGAGATGCGCGGGCAGGATTTCGTCGCTCATATTCGGCACGCCGACAAAGATGTTGAGCTTGGTGCTGAGCCGCATGACCAGCAGCACACAAAAGACCATGGCCCCGGTCGGATTGGGCGCACCCCAGCTCAGCGCGATCAGGATCAGCGCCGTCGCGACCAAAGCGATCTCGTGATAGATGAGGACGCTCGCCGCCTGGAAGAAACGCCGCCAACCTTTCGCGCCTTCGGGGCATGCCTCGCGCCGCGGACCGGCCACGGCGCCCATCAGGAAGCTCATCTCGTGCCAGGCCCATATCATCAGCGCGCCGGCCATCGCCGCATAGGCGGCCCCGATCGTCGCATATCGGGCGCTGATGACGACCATCACGAGCCCGGCTATCCCGGCGATCGCGGCCCAGGCCAGGCTGCGCGAGAATGTCTTGCGCGGCCGGTTGTCGAGCCAGGCGATCAGCCCGGTGCTCACGAACCAGATCACAAGCGTCGCGAGCAGCGGCAGGATATGGCCGTACAGGCTTACCATGCGGGCTGGAGCCTCACGGTTGCGGGCAGAGCGTTGCGCTTGCCGGGCAGGAAATACATGCGGGCGAAGGCGGCGCCGGCGGCCATGGTGTGGCCGATCCGCTTGATCGAACCCATGACGCCGCCCTGCGCCTTGGCCGCCTGGATGCCGTCCGAAGCTTTCAGCAACTTCTCCATGCTGCGGCGGAAGCGGGGATCGTCCGTGTTCAGCTCGACCGGGAAGACCTGCCGACTGATCGCCGTGCATTTGTCGAAGACTTCATAGTCATACTCGGTCGGATCGACGCCCAGCGCATCGTGGAAGACCGGGCGGCCATGATCGCGGACATACATGGTCGCATAGACCGAGAGCAGGAAGAATTTGATCCAGAGCTTGTTCGCGCCCTTCAACAGTTTCGGATCGGAGCGGAGCAGCATGGCGAACGCCTCGCCATGGCGGAACTCGTCATTGCACCATTGTTCGAACCAGTTGAAGATCGGGTGGAAGCGCAGCTCCGGATGCTTCGCGAGCTGCCGGTAGATGGTGATATAGCGCGCATAGCCGATCTTCTCCGACAGATAGACGGCGTAGAAGATGAATTTCGGTTTGAAATAGGTGTATTTCTTCGCCTTGGTCAGGAAGCTCAGATCGACGCCGATTCCGGCATCCTTGAGCGTATCGTTGATAAAGCCGGCATGGCGGCTCTCGTCCCGCGCGAGCAGCTTGAACAGCTGTTTCACATCCGGATTCTTTGTGCGCTTGGCGATCTCGGCATAAAGGATGCAGCCGGAGAATTCGGACGTCAGCGAACTCACGAGGAAATCGATAAACTCCGCGCGGAGCGCCGGATCGAGATTCTCGATAATTCCGTCAAATTCTTCCGTGCGCTGGAAATGGCGCTTGTTCGGATCGCTGACCATCTCTGCGATCAGCGCGTCCCACTCCTCGCGGACCAACGACACGTCGATCTTGTCGAGCGCGTCGAAATCCGTCGTGTAGAAGCGCGGGCTGAGGACCGTGTCCTGCTGCGCGAGTTCCATAACGTCAGGCGTGGCTTCGACCTTGCTATGGGCGTTCATCGTAACCTCCTCGGCGTAAAACTGACTTCGTAAAGTTCGGCAAAATCGAAATAGGCGGCAATCTTGATCCAGGCGCGGACCAGCGGTCCGGCACGCTCCACCGTCGCGGTGCGTTCATATGTTGCACTGCTACCGAAGGGAATCGAGATCGGCGCGCCATGCACCCGCACCCTGTCGCCCGGCCCGATCGACACATCGCCGTCCAGCTCGACATGCGCGTGGAAATGTTCCTCGCTCTGCTCGACCTCGATCCGGCAGCCGGTGTCGAAAGACTCATTGCGCAACAGGCCCATCAAGCGTCTCCATTTTCCAGAAATTGCAGGAAGACCGCGCGATTGTCGGGGCCGAACGCGCCGAGCTCGACCACCCGGCCGGTCGCGCTGTCGCGCAGCGAAAGCGATCCGTCTTCCCAGAGCGTCAGCGCGAAGGGCTGTTGCTGCCCGATGCCGTTCATCCGGCGCTCGCGGGCCAGCCCGCGCATGACGCCGCGGATGAAGCCGCTGCCTTCTTCGCCATAGACCGCAACCTCCTGCCCTGTTTCGGCATCGGCGACCCGCACCGAGCCGTCCGCAGTGTCGCTGAAGTGCAGAGTGCGTTCCGCAACGGGCGCGACATCGGCAGCCGCGCGTTCGGCGACAGGCGAAGCGGCATGCGGGATCCAGCCGAGCCGGGTCGCCGCCGTCAGGGCCAGCGCCATGGCGATCAGCACCGCGGCCATGACGAGCGCGCCCTTGGGGACGGTAGGATCTTCGTGGGCGAGGCTCACGCGACCGCCTCCTTCATGCCGACGGATTGGGCCGGACTGGGATTGCTGACCAGGCTGCGGTCGATATCGACCACCGATGCCGTCGCCCGGGCCAGTTTCGCTGCGACGGCCTCGGCGTCGGGCACGGCACGAAGCATCGGCTGCACCCGGGAGAATTTCCAGGGACGGGCATGGGGCCAAAGCATCGCATAACCGATCCGGTGCGGCCCGGTCAGCATGAGCGCGATATCGCCATGGCCGTTGCCGCGCAGATTGAGATCGGCGGCGCCGATCTGCTTGAGCGGCAGGTTGATGCATTTGTTGAGCGCGACGCCGATACGCAGCACCACGCGCCGGTTGGTCAATGTGTAAACTGTCGTCCGCGCGACCGCCCAGGAGAACAGCATGAGCAGGCCGATGCCGAACAGCCCGGCAATGCCCGTCGCGATCGCCCCGCCGATGCTGCCGCTGGCGACGGCAAGCGCGACGAGCAGCAGGAAATAGACGCCGATCAGCCTTGTGTGGAACGCCGTGCGGGCGAAAGTCCGCCACTCAGGCGCGCCCTGCCAGAGTATCTCTTCTCCCTCGGGCAGGTGGCCGGGCAGGCCCCTGATGGGTTCATGGTCATATTCGCTCATACCAGCGGCTCCTGACGCTCACGCGATGCATAGAGATAGCCGCCGCCGAAATAGGCCGCGACGCGCTCTTCCTCGTAGCGGGTGATCTGGCCCGGCGTTGCCAGCTGCGGTGCTGCGGCGAACTGATCGGCGTTGAGCGCATCGATATGCACCTCGCCCTTCCTGCCCTTCACGATACTCATCGG